>JBBQFM010000038.1:0-57693 GCA_038321975.1 Fimbriimonadales bacterium
GAGCTGGTTCAGGATTGTCTCGATCTGGGTGTCGCCATGCTGCGAGTGCGGAGTGCCGATGAGCACCTCTTGGAGGCAAAGATCATAATCCAAGAATCGCGCCTTCATATCGGTCGTCGCGATCTTTTGGATCTCACTGCGCTCTTGGATCAGCTCGATCAACGTTCGCTGCTGACCCTGGTTCTTGAAGTAGCTCGAGACGAGTGGGTCAAGGCTCTGCTCGATCAAGTTTCGAACACTTCCAAAGCGCTGAATGACATTGGGTGCCTTCTTGTAGTCGATGTTGATGACAACCGACAACGGAAGCTCCGGCTCGAACGCATCTTTGGTGATCAAACCGATCTCGCGGAGGCTGGCATCCAACTTGTGGACGCCCGTATCGGTGGCGATCCACTTGAGGATGATGTTGATCGTGGGGACCACGATGACTTCACCAGCGTACGGGTTGAAAGCGTACTTGCCGGGGAGGAGAGCTTCGTCCCAGATACCTCGGCCGCCCTTCTTGCACATCTCGCCGTGATTGAACGCCTCACCCGAGACGTCTACGCCGCGCTCTCCATAGTAGGAGACGACGACGGCGACTTCACCCACGTGAACGTGGGTCTTCGGCTTGAATTCGACGGTGGCGAAGAGGCGGTTGATCCAGTAGGTTCCTTCGCTGAGAACCTGATACTGGCGGCCTCGGAATCCGCCCGCGCTAAGGAACGCCTGGGGATCCTGGAAGTTGTTGTGATAGTGGGCGTCGGTCTTGCTGTCGCCAACGGTCGGAGCGATGATATCGCCTTGACGAAGGGACGGACCGTCGTGCACGGTGACGATACCGATCTGGTCGTTCGAACCATCGATGAGAACTGGGGCAAAGCCGTCATTGGCGGCGATGTTGTCAGCGATCCGCTTGATCGCAACGAACTCTTCCTTTCCACCGACCGGGTGGTAGTAGATGTCGTTGACGCCGCAGATGACGACGAACTGGGCGAGGTTGATCGCGTAGGTTCCTTCTCGAAGGATCGAACGCTGGGGGCCCTGCTGACCGCCCGCCTTAAGCCAAGCGCGGACATTGGTGATGTCACCGTTGTTGACGACTTGGCCAAGCGTTTGACCTGCCTCGACCATGTCCTTTCCGTCTTGCGAATATCGGCCGAGCGGCTGTCCGTCACGGGCGAAGACGTAGCCGACCTGTCCACGGTGGATGGTGACGAGGGGGACGCGGTGGATGCGGAACCGGTAGCCGGGTTTGAAGTGGAGTCCTCCACGAAGTACGTCGGGCTGAAAGCCGGCTTCGTTGTTGAGGGCAAGAATTTGGCCGCTGAGGTGTCCTCCACCCCACGTCTTTTCGACGATGCCGACTTCGGTGTTACCGATGAATCGGGGACCAATAAGAAATTTGAGAATGAGAGGTGCGGCGACGAGTAGTACGCCGAGCGTTACGAGAGCGGTATTTGCCCAAGCGGGCATTGTGGTTTTCTCCTGTTTTGAACGGCATCTCCGGCCGTTCGACCCTGTTCACGACTAGGACATCGGCGAAGAGCGCCGTTATGCTGCAATCCTAGCGGATTTCTTGCTTTTGCGGTTGTGATCTTTGCCACGTCCGAAAGCAAGACGTCTGGGGCGGGGTGGTGCGTTGCATTCACGGGGCCTTTTCCGGGAGCCGTGGGCTGGGTTCTGGGTTCTGGGTTCTGGGGAGTCGGGAGCCGGGGTATTTCGACTGGGCGGGTTTTGGAGTTCCGCTGAAGTTAAGTTTTGTCAGTCCGGACGGTTCCCTGTTCCCTGTTCCCTGTTCCCTGTTCCCTGTTCCCTGTTCCCTGTTCCCTGTTCCCTGTTCCGGTGCTAGGGCGCTTTGGCTAGCTCTTCCATCAACCGATCCAACTCGGGCTGTGGGTACCACTTGCCTCGGATCATGACTCCTTCCCGCTCCCTTAGGGCGGCAATGTCTTCCAATGGATTGGCGTGGGTCAGGACGAGGTCGGCTTGGTGGCCGAGTTTGATTTGGCCGGTCTTTCGGTTCAGGCATCGGCCCGGGGTTGCGGTGGAGCTTTGGAGGGCTTGGTAGGGGGTGAGTCCGTCGGTGACCATCCGCTGAAGTTCGCGGTGGAGCGAGAATCCGGGGACGAAGCCGATGAGGTGGGTGTCGGTGCCGCTTAGGAGAGGGACGCCAGCTTTGGCGAACTCGGTGACCAACTTGGCCTGGAAGTAGGCGATGAGGCGGTTCTCGCCAGCACTGGTGCGTTCGATCGTTTTCCAAAATTCAAGGGTTTGGGGATTCGCAAAACGAATCTCGGGGCGAGACATAAGCTTTGCGCGGTCGTCAACGACTTCGATGTAGTTGTGAATGAGCTCGAGGGTGGGGCAGACGTAGCAGCCCGATTTCTTCACCCGCCGGGCAAAGTCCTTGAGCTGCGTCTCATCCATCGAGCGGTCGAAGTGGTGGTAGACGAACTGCTCCGCGTGTTCGAGGGTGTCTTGGTGCGCTGCCATGACTCCTTCTGCGCGCAGGTCTGAGTTGATGTGTCCCGCGACTTGGACGCCGAGTCGGTGCGCCTCCTTGATCACGCCGAGGAGAGCGGGCCCGGGAAGATCGTCGTAGACCTTCACGAAGTCGTATCCCTGCGCGTGCTGGGTGCGGACAATTTGAACCCCTTCTTCGGGGGTCTTGACGTTTAGAAATCCGGTTCTTGGACCGCCGAGTATCGGCCCCGCGGTAAAGATCGTCGGACCAGGGATCTCTCCTCGCTGCACCTGGCCCCGGAATTTCAGATCGGACTCGCGTCCCCGCATGTTGCGGATCGTGGTGACTCCGTTTGCAAGGAGGCTGAGAAGATCCCCTTTGAAGTAGAGGTGGAAGTGCATGTCCGATAGCCCGGGAACCAGATACATGTCGTTCTTGCCATCGATTTGCCGACTTCCCTTCGGCGGGATGAGCTCATCCGCGGCACCGATTTTCTCGATAACGCCATTTCGCACTTCCACAGTGGAGTAAGGAATGATCCGTTCCGAATCCATCGGGACGACATTGACTCGATAGAACCAGGTCTCGCCGGTGTCGAGGGGTTTGTCGATTGGCCTTGTGGTGACGGCAAGTAGGAGGGCCGTGAGGAGGATCATGGCGTCGTAAGGTAGGCGAACATCGCGGCGCTCGCCCGGTGAGCGAGTTCGTCGTCGCTCATGGCGAGGGTTGTTGCATGACTGTCGGTGCCGTGGAGGATGGACCTGCTGCAGAGCGACGTGAGCATGAAGAAAGCGAATCGAGCCGCCCGCTCCGGGTCGGCGTGCCTGATCTCGCTCCGGGATTCGGAAAGGAGGTCGGCGACCAGGTCGTACAGCGGACGGATCTTCATTCGCTCTTCGAGCGGCGGGGGAATGGGACGGGAGTTGGCTCGGTGCTCGTAGGCGAGGAAGAGGCCTCTCCTCTTTCGGAACTCGCCCACCGAGATCTTCGCGACCGCGTCAACTCTCTCACGGAGGCCGATTCCCTTCCACTTTCCGGGCAGGAACGAAGAGTCTTCCTCGCTTGCTCGCTCTTCTTCGTAACGGTCGAGGACGGCGTCGAGCAGCTCATCCTTGTCTTTGAACTTCGTGTAGAACGCGCCCACTGATTTGCCCGCGAGGGCGGCGAGGTCGGCGATTCCGATGAGTTCGATCGGCTTCGTCTCCATGGCCCGCTCCATCGCGTCGAGGAACGCCTCTCGGGTTGCTGAACTGCGCTTCTGTTTTATGAACATGAATTCATATTCATATTACATTGGTTAAGAAGGGTTTCGTTCTGCAGCGTCGAATATCGATTTTAATGGCCGAGTTGAAGACGCCTTACAAGATCCTTGAGATTCCGATTGAGTCGACTGAAGAGGAGATCCGGCACGCCTATGCGCAGCATCTTTGGACGATGACGATCATGCTGGGGTTGGATGGCAAGGGGTTCTTGGATGAACCGATGCTCGTGCTCGTTGACCGGGTCGCCAAGCACGAATTGGATCAGCTTCTTCGGCACACCGAACTCGAGGGTGCCTTGATTGCCGCACAGGCTGCCGAATCGGCCAAGGATTGGGGGCAAGCAAGTGCCGCCTATTCGGAGTTACTTAGTTCTTTGCCGGATAACGGCGAATTGCTCGACCGGGTAGGGATGGGTCAAGCGAACGATGGCGACCTAGATGGGGCGAGAACGACGTACGACTCGTTAGTTGCCAGCAAGCCGAACTCGGCGGTCTATTGGTCGCATTTCGCAGGGGTTCTCGAGAAGGCGGGCGAGGTTGAGCAAGCGGAGGACGCCCTTAAGAAGGCAGCTGCGTGCGGCCCCAAAGAGCCCTCCTACTTCCTGAATCTTGGACGTCACCGGCGTTCTCGGAAGCAGTTCAGCGAAGCAGAGGGGCTAATTGATATTGCCGTGAAAGCGGGTGAGCTGATGGGCTGGCAGGCGATCGACCCGCTTTTCGAGTATCTGGTGCTTCACATCCTGGCTCGTGAGCCGGGCAAGCTCGAGGCGGATGCGGAGCGAATTCGTCCCCATGTGCCGACGGACGACGACGGTCGTGCAGCGAGCTTCTGTGCCGCCCACTTCTATCGATTGGCGCAGGAAGTGGAGACGGTAGGCGGGGACCAAGATGCGCGGGAGCTCATTCGGCTCGGCAAGACGTTTGCGGCTCCCACGGGCGCGATGGTCGGTTGGGTGGCGAGCATGGAGGCGAGCGGACAGGCTCCGAAGGCGAAGGGGATCGGGTGCCGGGGGCGCGGTGCTGTTGGTTTGTGCGTTGGGATTGAGCTATCTTTTCGTTTTTGGGCTGGCGTGGGCCCCCGGGCATCGCGCGTAGGCGACGGTTACGCGCTACGCGTTTCCTTCGATTGAGGTTTGTCGGCTTCGCGCCGATGCAATCGTCGGCTACACGCTACGCGTGGAATCTGGCGTGAGATAGGCCATTAGTTCGGCGAATGAGTTGAACTCTTCGTCGGGGGCAATGGCTCGGCCGAAGCCGTAGGTGACGAGGACAAACGGGATACGGCATTGGCGGGCGGCGGTTTCATCGCCTTCGGCGTCTCCGATCATGATGGGGGACTTCAGGTTGTTGCGCGCGATGACGGCAGCCAGGTTTTTGCCTTTCGGCTGGCCCGTATTGCCGTAGCATTCGAAGTCTTCGAACAGGTCGGCAAATCCGGTCTGGGCCAGAAAGGTCTCGATATATCCGGATTGGCAGTTGCTGACGATGTACAGCCGGTAGGACTTTGAGAGCTCTTTCAAGCCCGCCCCTACACCCTCATAAAGCACACCGCCCATGCGCTCGATCGCCTCATTGTCGGCGACTGCGGTGGCCTCGATCATTGACTCGACCGTCTCCTCGGGGACGTCGGTGAAGGTTGTGCGGATGCACTCGTCGTGCGGTTTGCCGGTGACCCGCTGAACATCTTCGGCGGTGATCGTGCGATACGGCACGGAATGCGCGGCGAGCACCTCGTTCCAGGCGACTGCGCACGCGGGAGTTGTGTCCCAGAGGGTGCCGTCGAGGTCGAAGACGATGCTGTCATGGGCCATTGATGCAGCAAGGCTACCCGCTGACCCATCTCCCTAAACGTAGCCTCGACGCCCTCGCCGATGGGGTTAATCCACGAAGTTTGAACCTGTAGCAAATCCCGTCCGGATCGTCGGCGAGGACGCCAACGCTACGTTTAGGGGCCTCTTTACTCTCCCAAGAATTTTGGTCCTGCTCAACGGAGACCGCTCCGCGGTCGTGAAAGCGCGGTCAGGCGTGTCGGCTCTCGCCCCTCTTCCACGGAAGGATCGAGGAACGTTTAATCATTTTCGAAATATCGAAATTGCGCAATACTCGAAACATGGGTCGCAAAGTGCTGGTGGATGACAGTCTCGCGGAGTCTCTTCGTAGGTTCAAGGCGGACGTGTTTCAGGTTCTTGCCCACCCGACGCGCATCCACATTATCGAGTGCCTCCGTGACGGTGAAATGCCGGTGAGCGCACTTCTGGACCGAATTGGGGTCGAACCGGCGAACGCTTCTCAGCACCTTTCGGTGCTTCGGTCGAAAGGTTTGGTGACCAACCGAAAGGACGGCAACCAGGTCTTCTATGCGCTCCGAGATCCTCTCCTTATCGAGGTGCTCGAGTCGATGCGCAAGTACTTCAAGAAGCATCTCGAAGAGTCGCTAGCGATGCTCAAGGACATGACCGATGAGTAACGCGGATCGATTTGTCCCGAAGTCGTTTCTTGCGCTGAAGAACTACAACGTAGCCAAGTTCTTCGCCGATCTCATCGCGGGAATTACGGTAGGGCTGGTCGCGCTACCTCTCGCGATGGCGTTCGCGATCTCTTCGGGAGTCAAGCCGGAAGCCGGCATCTACACGGCGGTGGTCGCGGGTTTTCTGGTCTCGGCCCTCGGTGGATCGATGACTCAGATCGGGGGGCCGACCGGGGCGTTCGTTGTGGTGGTGGCGGGCATCGTCCAGAAATACGGCATTGACGGCCTCTACATGTGCACGCTCATGGCGGGCGTTTTGCTTATGGTCTTGGGCCTCACGGGGCTTGGGACGGCGGTCAAGTTCATTCCTCGGCCGGTTGTGATCGGATTCACAAACGGCATCGCGGTGCTCATCGCGAGTACCCAGATCAAGGACTTCTTCGGCCTGAAGATCGACAAAGTGCCGAGCGAGTTTCTTGGTAGGATCGGCGCCGTAGCTCACAGCTGGGGCACCCTTTCGCCGCAGGCGACGATGATGGGCTTCGGTGCGCTCGCCCTCATCGTAGTGATGATGCGATTCGTGAAGCGGGTGCCTGGCTCGATTGTCGCGCTCCTCCTCGGCACCGGTCTCGCCTGGTCGTTGAAGATGCCCTTGGAGACCATTGAGTCGCGTTTCGGCGGAATTCCGAGCGGCGCTCCGCCTTTTCACTTTCCGACTTTTCGACCCGACCTGATCTTGCCCCTGCTCTCCCCGGTTCTAACGGTCACGATGCTCGGCGCGATCGAGTCGCTTTTGTCCGCGGTGGTCGCGGACCGAATGTCGGGCGATCGCCACAATCCGAACGTTGAGCTCTTCGCGCAGGGCGTCGCGAACTTCTTCACGCCCTTGTTCGGCGGCATCCCCGCGACCGGTGCGATTGCGCGCACTGCGACCAACATTCGCAGCGGAGCCAAGACACCGGTGGCAGGAATGATTCACGCGATCACGTTGTTGACCATTCTCCTCGTGGCCGCGCCGTTGGCCAAGCACATCCCCCTCTGCGTGCTCGCCGCGATCCTTTTTGTAGTGTCTTACAACATGGGTGAGTGGAAGGAGATTCCCGAGATTATCAAGCTCACCAAGGCAGATATTTCGGTTTGGCTCATCACCTTTGCCCTTACCGTTCTGGCGGATTTGACGGTGGCGGTTGAGGCAGGAATGATTCTCGCTGCACTGCTCTACATCCGCAAAGTCACGGCGACGACGAGCGTTTCGAGGGTCACCCCCGAATACATCTCGGCCGGTGTCGATCACAGTCTGCAAACCAACAAATTGCCGGAAGGAGTGGCGGTCTATCGGATTCACGGACCGTTTCTATTCGGATCTATGGACAAGCTCGAAGTCATCGACGAAGACCTCGAATCTCTTCCCAAGGTGGTGATGCTTCGGGTGCGAAACATGAATGCGATCGATGCGACCGGCCTTCACGCGCTGGAGAATCTTGCGGACCGGCTTCATGCCTCCGGCAGGCAGCTTGTTCTGTGTGGGGCTCGGGATCAACCTGCGCAGCTGATGGAGCAGGCGGAGTTCCACCGGCACATCGGCGAAGACAATTTACAGCCGTCCCTGACCGCCGCGATCGCGCGGGCGCGGACGATTTTGGACAGCGAGCCTCCCGCGTAGAGTCGGCGACACGGAATGCCCCACGGTTCCCCCTTGAGAAAGGGGCACCATCTCCGAGCCAAATCTTAGGACGCGGCCATTTCGCGGCAGGACGCTTCGCATCGGCGGCACGCCGTGGCGCATCGTCGCCATGGGTCCTGATCGTACTTCTCGCATTCGAGGGCACACTGTCCGCAGGTGGCGGCGCAGTCCCGGCACCTCCGATTCGAGCCCTGTTGCATCTCATCGACACAGCTCTCGCAGCTCACCGCGCACTCTTCACAGATGTCGGCGCACTCATCCATGCCTTGCATGGAGCGGCACTTTTCCGCACACTCGCGACAGGCCGTCGCACACTCTTCACAGTTGCGGATGCAGGTTTCCATATCCATGGTCGTTAACATGCTGGGACTACCGAATTGCCAAAAGCGTTCCTTACTTAACCGTAATAGTCGGTTTTTCACACCCCCGGGTGAATCGCGTTTGCCGTTTGAAAGAGATGCTTCGTCATTGAGGGCCAATTGGCACTGAGAACCGAGAACGGCGCCCGGAACTTAAGGTTTTGCAAGAAAACCGGATTGGTGCTCACGGAATGTATAACCTAGGTGAATGTCGGCTAACCCCCAACACGTGCTTTTGATCGAAGATGAGCCGCGCGTCGCGGCGGCGGTTGCACGTGCGATTCAGGAGGCGGGATACGAGCTCAGCGTTGCGGAGACGGCAGCGGCGGCAGAAACCCTTTGGAAGGAGGGGAAACCAGACGTGGTGATTCTCGACCTCGGTCTGCCAGATCGTGACGGTTTGGACCTGCTTGCGGACATCAGAGAAAGCGGTTTGAACACGCCGGTCCTCGTTCTGAGTGCGAGGTCTTCGATGTCAGACCGGGTAACCGGCCTTGATTCTGGCGCGGACGATTACCTGGGCAAACCGTTTGGGGTCGAAGAGCTTTTGGCTCGCATCCGAGTTATGCTCCGACGTCGGACGGGCCCGCCTGAGAAGTGGGAGGCGGGGAACATCAAGATCGACTTTGCGACTCGCAAGGTCACTCGATCGGGTCGAATCGTGTTCCTTTCCGAAACCGAATACCGCCTCTTCGAGCACCTCGCCCACAACGCGGGCAAGGCGGTTTCCAAGAAGGAGCTGCTCCAGGCCGTGTGGGACGATCCCGACCGAGACGACAACGTCGTCGAAGTGTATGTGAACTACTTGCGTGGGAAGTTGGAATGGGGTGGCGAGCCACGCCTCATTCACACGATACGAGGAAAAGGGTACGTGCTCGGCGACGAACTGAATGCGCCTTAGTCATCGCGCCCGAATAACTCTCGTCTCGGCGGGCACCACTGGCCTTGCCTTCGCCGTTGTTTTCGTCATCTTTGCGATCGCATTTCGAAACACCCAATTCAACAATGCGCTGAAGACGGTGGGGCCAGCGCTCAAATTGGCACGAGGCGATCTTGCCTCGAAAAAGCATATTCCCCACCTTGAGAAGGTCGCCCAGCTTCAGCCAGGAGTCAGTCTCGCCATATACGTGAATGGGGAGCCCAAATGGAAACGAGGGTCCCTTCCGCTCAGGTTGATACAAGGGGACAACGCGCTCATTGACGACGTGGTGCTTCGTAAGGAGATCACCGGTCACGGAATAATTGTGGTGGGAAGAGACTGGGAACCCTACGAGACCATCTGCGAACAGTTTGAAAGCAACTGCGTGTTACTTTGGTTCCTGCTAGTCATTGCGACGTCCTTCGTTACGTGGCTTTCCGCGAGAGCGACTTTCTTGCCGCTGGAGGGCCTCTCAAAGCAAGCCGAGGAACTCAGCACCGAAGACTTGAGCGCGCGCCTAACCGTAGAGGAATACGGCGAATACCGGCAGTTTGGTCTCCGGCTCAACCGGTTCTTAGATCGACTAGAGGAAGCGGTTCGTCGGGAAGAGAGATTCCTCTCTGACACTGCTCACGAGTTGCGAACACCGTTGACGGTGTTTCGGGCGGAAATCGAGTCGACCCTTTTGCGAGGGCGAACACCCAACGAGTACAAGCAAACCTTGAAGGTTCTTGGGGATGAATCGGCGCGCCTTTCTGGACTCGTCGAGCTCCTCCTTCGGTCGGCGGCTCCGGCAAATCCAGACTCGGCCACCGACCTGGCCCGGGCCGCGGAAGAAGCGCACGCGCGCTGGGTGGATCGCTTCTCGGAGCATGGCGTCGGGCTGATGCTCGAGGCGGAGGAGCTCAGCGCGCTCATTGCGCCGACCGAGTTCGCGGTGGTCGTCGACAACCTCTTGGCTAATGCGCTACGGTTCAGCACTTCGGAGCAGACCTGCTTGATTTCGGTGTTCCTTTGCGGCGAGCGCGCGTGCGTTTCGATTGAGGATGAGGGCCCGGGGGTTTCGCCGGACAGGGCGGTGCATCTGTTTGAGCGTTCGGCGGCGGCGGCTCGCGACAGCGGCGGGCATGGGATCGGCCTTGCTTTGTGTCGGCGAATCTTGGAGAACCGGTGCGGCACGATTCGCTTTCGGGCCCGGGAGCCGCAGGGATCGAAGTTCACTTTTGAGCTTGACGTGGCCACGCTCGACGATTGATTCTTTCCATTGACCGTTTCCGGAGACCGCTCCGCGGTCGTGAAAAGCGCGGTCAGGCCCGCGCAGTCCCAAATGGTTTTGTCGCTACAGGGGAGCTAGCACCTGGGCGCTTCTTGCGGGGAGGTAGATTTGGATCGACTGGTCTTGGCCGTACATGGGCACATCTTGCGAGGGGTAGACGGCGGTTTCGTCGACTAAACCCACGCCGCCGAATCTCTTGTGGTCGGTGTCAAGAACGATCCGATAGTCGGTGCGGTCGGGGACCGGAATTCGGAGGTTGGCGTACGACTCGGTGGCGTGGAAGTTGAAGGCGAACACCAAGGGGCCGTGGCGGTAGATGAGTTGGCGGGTGTCCTCGTGGACGGCGAGTTCCTGCACAAAGGGATCGTCGAGCAAGCGGAACTGGGGATCGAGGGCGAGCATTGCCTTCTCGAACGCTTGCAGTGAGCCGTAGCGCAAGTGGTCTTGGTCGGCCAACGACCACTGCCTTCGCGCGAAGTGATGGCTGAAACCGTTTTCGGCGCGGGGAAAATCGATCCACTCAGGGTGGCCGAACTCGTTGCCCATGAAGGTGAGGTAACCCTCGCCACCCAGTGAGAAGGTGAGCAATCGGATCATCTTGTGGAGGGCGATGCCTCGATCGATGATCGGGTCTTGAGCGAACTTGCTCATGTTCCAATACATCTGCTGGTCCATGAGTAAGAAGGCAAGCGTCTTGTCGCCGACCAAGGCTTGGTCATGCGATTCGACGTAGGCGATCGCCTTCTCTTGGGGGCGGCGATTCATAAGTGCGTGGAAGATGGCGCCGAGATTCCATTGCTCGTCGGGCTCCTCTTTGAGGAGCATGATCCACATGTCGGGGATTCCCATTGCAAGGCGATAGTCGAACCCGATGCCACCTTCATCAACCGGTCGGGCGAGGCCGGGCATTCCGGAGACGTCCTCGGCAACGTTGATTACCTTCGGGTTGATCTGGTGAGCGAGTTCGTTGGCGAGGGAAAGATAGGCAGTTGCGTCTTCGTCAACATTTCCGCCGAAGTAGTCGTCGTAGCTGCCGAATTCGCGGCCGAGGCCGTGGTCGTGGTACAGCATGCTCGTAACTCCGTCGAAACGGAAACCATCCATCCGGTACTCCTCGAGCCAGAAACGGATGTTGGAGAGCAAGAAGCGCAGGACTTCGTACTTGCCGTAGTCGAAGAGCATCGAATCCCATGCGGGGTGCTCTCCGCGGCCGGCGGCGTGGAAGTATTGGTGGTCGGAGCCGTCGAACTGGTTAAGGCCTTCCAAGACGTTCTTCACGGCGTGTGAGTGGACAATGTCCATAACCACGAGGAGGCCGAGCTCGTGGGCTCGATCGACGAGGGCCTTGAGATGCTCGGGCATGCCGAAGCGCGAGCTGACGGCAAAGAAGCTGGAGACGTGGTAGCCGAACGAGCCGTAGTACGGGTGCTCCATGATCGCCATTAGCTGGACGGCGTCGTAGCCGAGTTTGGCGATTCGGGGGAGGATGTTCTCGGTGAATTCGGTGAAGGTGCCTACTCGGCCGTCTTCGAGGGCCATCCCGACGTGGGCTTCATAAATCCTCAGGCCGCCTTTGAGGTCAGGGGCTTCGTGCTTCCACTGATAGGGGTTTGGAGGCGACCAGAATTGGCCGGAGAAGTTGGCGGTCTCGGAGTCTTGAACGACGCGGCGGATGTAGGCGGGGATGCGGTCCATTTCGCCGAGGCGGCTCGCGACCCTCACTTTGAGGAGGCTGCCGTGCTCGATCTGGTTGCCGGGAATGAAGATAAACCAGGTGCCCCACTCGTCTCGGGCGAGCCGATGGGTGGTTGGGTCCCAGTTGTTGAATTCGCCGATGAGCGAGAGCGAGTGTGCCTCGGGGGCCCACTCTCGGTACCAAAGGCCCTCGACTCCGTCGCGGGCTCCTCGGTTGAGGCCGTAGTAGTGGTGGCCTTGGCTGATCGGGCCGAGCAGCTCGCCCGTCTTTCGACGTACGGCGTCGACGTGGGCAGCGCGCTGGCGCAGTCGATCCGCGAATGGCTCAAGCCACGGATCGACGGCGAGGAGCCGGTCGATATCCACACCCATGCCGACAGTATCCATAATCCATCTGCGATGGCGACCCTCTATTTGCTTTGCGGCCTCCCGGGGTCGGGAAAGACGACCTTGGCCAAGAAGCTCGAGGCCGAGTTGCCGGCGCTGCGTTTGACGCCAGACGACTGGATGCGCACGCTTTATGGTTTCGATGTAGCGGGCGAGCTTTTGGATGGCGCTCGTGACCCGGTTGAGACGGTGATGTGGGGTTTGGCGGAGCGGGCGCTACAGCTTGGGGTCGACGTCGTGGTTGACTTCGGAGTCTGGGCTCGGGAGGAACGGGATTCGTTTCGCGCTCGCGCGAAGGAAGTCGGCGCTCACACGAAGGTGTTGTACTGCGAAGTGACACGCGAGGAGCAGTGGGCCAGATTGGTCGAGCGAAACAAGAACGTGTTTCCCGACAACTTTGTCGCGAGTAAGGAAGAGGTCGATGGATGGTGGGAGGTTTTCCAACCTCCCACCGCCGATGAGCTTGAAGGCTAGGGTTCTCGAGGGCACAATCTCGGCTTATGTTCAAATTAAGGGGACGGGAGGGACTGTCGGTGAGCGCAACCCCCTCCCCCACGCCTTCGTCCTCAGGGCCTTGGGAAAGGGGAACCATCTCCGGAGCGCCTTGGTTCAAGCGGCCGTGAGTTTGCCCGTGGCTTCTTCCAGGGCATGGAAGAACTCATCCACGGAAGTCGTTCGTTTGACGACATCGAAGTGCTCAAACTCGCCGAATTTGGATGCGAGACTTCCCCACTGTTTGAGGCGCATGAGGAGGTGGTTTTGGTTTTCGATTTGGAAGTGCTGGGTCCACTTTACGAAGCCACGGAATGTTTCCGGCCAATCGATGCTCATCGGGGCCGATGGGTTGCCGATGCCGAGTTCTTGCGCGATTTGGTAAGGCAGCAGAGGGTTGGCGAGGGCGCTGCGGCCGATCATGAAGTGGTGGCAACCGGTTTCCTCGCGGCATTGGCGGAAATCTTCGATGTTCCAAATGTCGCCGTTGGCGACGACAGGCAGGCCGAGGGTTTCTCGGACGCGGCCGATGGGTTGCCAATAGACGGGCGGCGTGTAGCCTTGGACCTTGGTTCGAGCGTGGATGGTGAGCCAGGATGCGCCGCCTTCGGCGGCCATCGCGGCGTTCTCGTAGATTGCGTCGATGCAGTCCCAGCCGAGGCGGAGTTTGGCGGAGACGGGGATTTCGGGCGGGACGGCCCCGCGGACGGCTTTCACGATGTCTCGGATTCGGCAGGGTTCGCGGAGAAGGGAGGCACCGCCGTCATGTCGGTTAACTACAGGGGCGGGGCAACCGAAGTTGATGTCGATGCCTCTCGCACCCACTCTGCAGGCGGTGGCGGCGGACTTTGCCATCCGCTCGGGGTCGCCACCCAGGAGTTGGACTTGGACGGGCATGCCGGTGGGGGTTAAGCCGTGATTCGCGAGTTCGGGAACGTCGCGTCGGAAGACTTTGCCGGGGATTGGCTCGATGCTGACTCGCAGAAATTCGGAAACCGCGTAGCTGAACGCCCCCGTCGCGCCTTGCAAGGCTCGCATGGTGGCGTCGGTGATTCCGTCCATTGGTGCGAGCACCAAGGCTGGCTTGTCGGCGGTCAGCACGTCTTATTGTAGCGTCGGCGTCTCGCCGATGCTCCGGAACCCGCTCCGCGGGCAGGTGGTGGATAGGAACATCTACGGCGCGATGAAGTGTACGTTGGACTTCCAATCGTAACAAGACCGGATGAGCCTCAAGCGTGCTTCACCGGAAGCGGCGAGAATCTGGGGGCGGAGTTTGCGGGTTCGGTCCTTGTTCACCACCGCGTAGTCGTTATACGTAACCCTCCAAGGTCTCCCCTTGGGCAGACCGGTTGCTCCCGAGACCTCGATGCTATTTCGGAGCAACGGTGTGGCGGAGGACGCCTCGGGGAGACTCTTTATGTTGGCACCCTTTACGCTCACTCCAAACTTCGCGAGCGCGGTCCGCCAGGACAGAAGCGAGTCGAAGGAAAACTCAATGTCTCGCATTTTGTCACCGATGGCGTTTGCCCGGATTTTGCTGAACCCGGTCGGATAGAAGAAGACGCCAGCTACCTTCTTGTACTCGGTCTTCGGACCGAGAATTCGCTCAATCTTGACGGCAGGAGCAAAGGCTATTTCAGAAATCTTCAGGGTAGGACTGCCGGCATGACCGGCTACGAAGAGGGCGATTGCAGGGATCATTTGTTTCGAGCTTGCCGTGTCTGCGGCATGGGGGTAGGGTGGGTAACGTCGCGAAGTTCCAGGAGGCCGCCAAGCCACGGCTCGTACCGCCGCCATCGCTCGATGGAGCTGCTGTAAACGGGCTGACGGGCCTGCCACCGGCTTGGCGTGTTCACCGCACTGGGATTATCTTCGTGGTGGAGGCACGCCTCGTCCCAGGGCAGGCCCAGGAAGCTGAAGACCTCGCGAAGAATCGGCTCTCGATCCGCTACCAGATCTTCGTAGTCGACTTCAAAGAAGCGGTCGGCGGGCAGAACGCTCCGCCAGTGCTCCATGAACCTAAGATATTGGAGGTAGTAGCCCACGATGTTCTCCTGTTTGTAGGCGAAGTTCGGGCCACCACTGAAGTGAGTTGTGTAAATGGAAAGGCACGTATCGAGGGGGTTTCTCCGGATATGCAGAATCCGTGCATCGGGGAAAGCCGCGTAAATCAGGCCAAGATGCTCAAAGTTCAGGGGCATTTTGTCGGTCACTCGGGGGCTTTTGCCGGCCACCGCGTCGAGCACCATCAGGTAGTCCTTTGAGATAGAGTCCAGGTCGGTTGGATCTTGGCCCTCGTAGTGCCACTTAGCATTGATGCGGTCTCCCTCGAGCTTCCAAAATTGTTGTTCGCCCGCCGATCTCACCGCGGGATGACTAGAGATGATCTGATCAAGGAGGGTAGTACCGGATCGAATCATTCCCACTATGAGGATCGGCTTTTCACTCTCCGAACCATGACGCCGGAGGTCCTGGAGGATGTCCCGGCTATACATCTCTTTGATGTCGTCGGTATACGCCTGCCCGACTTCGGAATCGAACGGCCGACCTTCGATGAACGTTCGGAACGCGATTGCGTTTGCCTCATCGTACGCGCGCATCGCCGACTCAAAGTCTTTCAGTTGGTCATAGGCCTTGCCCAACGCATAACACAGGTACATGCGACTCTTTGTGGTGAGGGCAGGATGCTCGATGATCTCCTTGATCTGATCGATCAGCGACACGCCGTCGGAATCAAAAGCTTTTGCTTCCGCGAGGCCGAAGTAGGCCAAACCTTGTACCGGCGCAAGACGAATGGAATCGGTGAAGTATCGTACCGATTCCTCGAATCGCCCTTCCTCTTGCAACCAAAGCCCGTAAGCCTGGCTGCTGGCGGGATCGAACTTCAAGGACTTCTTGAAGTAAGCCTCCGCCTTTTCGGCGTTCCGGACTCTACCGTACGCGGTTGCCAGTGCCAGCATCAGGGGCACAGATGAGCGGTGCCTTTCCAGGCCCGATTCCAAATACTTGATGGCGTCGTTCCAACTGGACAACAGTTGTAGCTGTCGGTACAACTCTATGTAGTTGGAGATCACGTCAGGCGCAAGTTCAACTGCCTTCTTGAATGCCTCGCACGAGTCGTACGTCTTCTCGTGCAGCCTGAGAGCCAGGCCCAGGTTGTGGTAGCTTGGCCCGGACATGGGATCGAGCGCGACTGCTCGCTGGAATGTCTGCACCGCTCGTGCTGGCTCCCGCATCGAGAGCCAACAGAGTCCCAAAGTGTTCAGGCCAGTCACGTCATCGGGTTTTGCTTCAATTGCGCGTTCGCACAGGGCGATCGCCTCTTCGAAATTCGCCTGACCTTTGAGCGATATGGCGAGCCAGATGAGCGCGTCATAGCATGCCGGCTCGTTCGCCAAGACCGCTCGTAGATGAGTTTCCGCGCCGGCATAACGTTTCGTCTTGGCGTGAATAACTCCGAAAAGGAGATGGGCCTCATGGTTGGCCGGATCTTGCTCGAGTACTCGGCAAAGTTCACTATCGGCGGGTCCGAACATGCCTTTGGCGTAGAATGCCCGCGCCACATCAATACGGCGCGCGACTTCGACGTTCACTTGACCCATCTCTTTGAAACCATCTCGTGTTGGGTGGAGCAGTCCTAAGGCGTCCCCGAGCCTCCCTTCATTTTATTGATCCTATTCTGCAGCCGTAGGATCATTTTGTCCTTCTGCTCCTGAGAGAAGTTGGGGTTGCTTCTGATTCTCTCTATTTGCACCTGAGGTGTGAGACCGGTGCCTGCTGGATCGGCCTGGTTGATCGCTGGTTGGACCTGGGGAGCGTCCGTTCCGCTACAACCGCACAGGATCCACGTGAATGACAAAGCCAAAAGGGCCGCGGCAAAAGTCTTGGTTCTTGTTTTTTGAGTGCTCAAAGTGTGATTCCTTCGTGGAGCCTATCCGCCCCCCTCGCCCTCCTGGCGAGGGAAGGTGGATGTGCCCGTTCTTAGAACTTGGTCGTCGGGCAGAAGATATTCCGCGAGTTCTTGTCCTTTGGATCTTCGGGGATCTGCTCGGCAATGAGCGGCCCGTTATAGTCCGCATTGCCTTTCACACAAGCGCCGGTTGCTCCGTACTCAGAGAAGTGAACGCCCGTCTTCTTCTTGAACTTCGCGTGGCCATCGCCCCAAGCAAAGTTGCCGCCTTCGCTGTGGTTGAAGTCAAGGGAAGGATCGTCGAATCGAGCCCAGCCGGGACCTCCGAAGATGCCCTTATAGTCCCAAGGGCTCTCCCATGCGACGCTCTGCAAGTTGGCCATTTCCCGGAACAGGATCGTCTCGGCAGGCTCCGGCATAACGGTTGACGACTTCCAGGCGGCGATTCCGTTCATCACCTGAGCCGTACATGCGCTGCTGGGCGTTCCCTTTAGGGCACCGTACGCGTTGATACATCCCCAACCATTTGCGCCATCGGTGTCGACGGCGACTGGGCAGGTGCGGGCCGATCCCTTGCCGTCATTCTTCATATACGGGCCGATCTGGTATTGCCAGTTCATGTAACCCTGCTGAATCATTTCGGGGGCGTTATAGCCATTGTTGTAGTAGTAGGTCCAGACCGTGTAATCGTTCCTCCAGTTTCCGCCGAAGGTATCGTCGGCATCACCGGCATACATGACCTCGGCGAGGCCAGTTTGCTTGAGGTTGGAAAGGCACGCAGTCTTCTTCGCGGCGGCCTTAGCCTGTGCGAAGACGGGGAAGAGAATCGCGGCGAGGATCGCGATGATTGCGATCACGACAAGTAGCTCAATGAGCGTGAATGCACGAGGTTTGTGGATTATTTTCATGATGTCTCCCGGGCAACGTTTGCCTGGGCGGTCGGGGTCGGCGGGTTCGCCGGCACGAATGATCGTCGAGCGGTCGAAGACCGTATGACGAGGGGAGCGGGGAGTAAGACGTGGCGCGGGGAGGGCGGTGCGGAGCCGTCAAGTCGGTCTAAGAGGAGTTCTGCCGCGTAGACTCCGAAGCCCTGAAAGTCTTGACTCGCGGTGGTAAGGTCGTCGTCATTCGCGTTTTCCCACCGGGCGAGCCAATCGAACCCGGTCAAGGAAATGTCGTCCGGCACCATTAGCCCAGCACCTTCTAAAAGTGCGCCGACGCAGGTGGCGAGGACGTCGCAACCGACGAAAAGAGCGGTAGGGCGGTCCTTCATTTCGAGCACATTGGCCACGAGCCGCCGAGCCGATTGAAAGAAGATGCTGTCTTGCGGCAACCGTCTAGCGAACCTGCCCGCGGGGTGCAGACTGTCGGGCGGCTCCTCGAGTCTGGTAGCCGTCAGGCAGCACGTGAACCCATCCAAGCCGGCCTGCGACATCGCTCGGGTGTAGCCCATGACCCTTTGCCGTGTCACTTCTGAGACGTCGTTCTCGATAAGGCACACAATTCTTCGGTGACCCAATTCGATGAGATGCTCGACGCATAGTCGCGCCGCCGAAGAATTGATGGTGCCAACGTGGTCCGCCAAGATTCCATCGGGAGGAGGGGAGTCAACGAAGACCAGGTTCGTTCCCCTTCGAATCAGTTCGTCGACGACATCGCCATTTGTCGCGAAGGGATCTCGCTGTACAATCGCGCCAGCCGCTTGGTCGTTGTCGATGAGGTCGCGTAAAAACTGACGCTCGTCGGCATGGACGTACTCGCCAAAGAATCGCGTCGGTTCTCGTACGATCATGCGGTACGGCGTCCCTTTCAACCCTAGAGACACCCCTTTCATGAACATCAGCGAAGCGCTGTCCGAAATCGGATGGCTAACCCACACATAAATGTCGAGCCCCTTGCGGGCTTCCGTACGAACTTGAGGGAGCCCCACGATGGGCCTAGCATGCGGCCGTCGGGTCAAATCCCCGGCGGTCACAAGATGGTCAATCACTTGCCGCACGGTGCCACGGCTGATGCTCAGCGACTCGGCGAGACTTGTTTCCGAGTCCAGGAAGGAACCGGCTTGATAGCGGCCTTCGCGAATACTCTCGCGAATCGTCTCTGCTGCGGCGGCAGCGATCGGTCTAAGCCGCTTTGAAATGACTAAACCTCCTTCGCCGGATGCTCTGTTGTCTTACGGAAAGAGACACCATGTCGACACTGTATAACAGTTAGATACAATTAGTGAATCATTGCTCGCCAATCACCACTAAATTGGACAATCCTCTTTACACTCCGAGCTGATTGTCTATTATTCGGCAACAGCTTCGCCTCCGATTCGCCCGTGCCTTCGCGCCTCAGGCATTGAGAATCTACAGAGGCGGTATCTGGTAGCGTTCAAACATGCTCGCAACGATGCTCGCCTTTGTCCTTACCGCCCAGGCGAACCAGCCTCAGTGGAAGCTCGTGTGGCAGGACGAATTCAACGGTCGCGGCCCGGTGGATAACAAGAAGTGGGACTACGAAGAGGGTTTTATCCGCAACAAGGAGACCCAGTACTACACTCGCGAGCGGAAAGAGAATGTCCGGCGCGAGGGTGGCAGCCTCATCATCGAGGCGCGGAAGGACGACTTCCTGAAGCATCTGGTTTCCTCGGGCAGCATCAACACGCTGGGCAAGGCATCGTGGAAATACGGGCGATTCGAGATCGAGGCGCAGATTCCGACGGGTCGCGGAGTGTGGCCGGCGTTCTGGATGATGGGTGACGATATTGCGAAGGTGGGCTGGCCGAAGTGTGGCGAGATCGATGTGATGGAATCGGTTGGGCACGATCCGAGCAAGATCTACTGCACCGCTCACTGGTTCGACCCAAAGACTAATGACCACAAGTCGAGTGGTGGCTCGGTGGATGCCGGCGAGCCGTGGAAAGGCTTTCACGTCTACGCGGTCGAGTGGTTCGAAGATCGACTGGACTTCTATTACGACAAGACCCTGGTGCACTCGGTGAAGAAGTCAACATTCGCAGAGGGTGAATGGCCGTACAACAAGCCGCACTACATCCTTCTCAACCTCGCAATCGGGGGCGAGTGGGGCGCGCAGAAGGGGATCGACGACGCGATCTATCCTTCGCAATACAAGATCGACTACGTTCGGGTGTATCAGGGCACGGGCAGATCGGCCGGTTAAGGCTCGAATGCAAGCGACCCTGCCGCCTCACATTTGGCAACAGGACTTCAAGCTGAAGGGCGTTGTCTTTCGCGCCGTACTGGATCCTTCTAAGTCGGAACCGCTGCGCATCTACCGGGGCAAGCATCTGGTGTCTAGCATCGCGCGCAAGCGTTGGAGCCCTTGGAAGCTCGATGTAGGCGATGTGGATGGGGACGGGTCGCCTGACTTCGCAATTGGGATAGTGAAACCTACTCGCTTCATCAAAAAGCCCCACTCAACCGTCTTCTTCTACACGTTCGACGGAAAACACTTGACCAAGAAATGGCTCGCCTCTAGCCTCGGCCGTCCACTGATCGATTTCTGCCTCGGACCACCAACCAAAAAGGGGAGATCACTTTGGACTTTGGAGCGGACTTCGGGCGGAAAGGTGGCGGCAAGTTACGGGAAGTGGAGTGGTTTTGGATTTGTGAAGGAAGGACCCGAAAAGGTTTTTGAAACGGCGGATCGGATTGTTCGTTCTAAGGGCAAGATCGCCGTTGTGGTGGATGGACAAATTGTTCCTTTGGACTTTGGCGTAGTGCAATGAATAAGTTAAATAGCCCTCTCTCGCTCATCGTTTGCTTGTCGACCGGCACCATGGCGCTGGCTCAATCGTCCCCTTCCCTTTCTCGCAATCTTCACGAGATCTCGAACATCAAGTCGTTCAAGAAATGGGTGACGCTTAAGCCGGTACACGTGGATGCGCTCCGCAAGAACCTCTTTTTCACTTCCCCTTCGGACGACAAGGCGCTGTACTGGGCTTACGGCAAAAACGACTACTTTCAGCTTCCAAGCATCGTAACCGCCGATAACATCCTCCAGATCTATCACACCTTTTTCGAGTCCACCCTGCGAAGCGCAGAGGAGAAAGCGCTTCTTCCGGAGCTGCAAGCGATGACGCGAGAGATGCTTGACCAAGCAATCCGAACCTACAAAGCGCAACGCGGAAAGCCGTTGGAAGCGGCGGCACTTAAGAACGTCGCCTATTTCGGAGTGGCCGACCAGCTTCTGGGCAAGCCGGAATCGCTTCCGGAAGCGGCAGGCGGGCTGGTGAAGAAGGAGATCGCGAAGATTGGTGCGGCCGGAGGGCGAGGCAGGTCGGCGATTTTCCCTTATGACCTGGATTACTCTCAGTTCATTGTTCGTGGCCACTACACGCGCACGTCCGCTTTGGGTCGATATTTCAAATCGATGATGTGGTTTGGTCTTGCGCCTTTCTCGGTGTCGAAGCGGACCGGGAAGACGGTTACGGCGGTGCCGGAACAGATTGAGCAGACGCTGCTTTTGGTGGACGACCTCAAGGCATCGGGGGCGGAATCCCGCTGGAGGCGAATATACGATGCGACCGCGCTTTTTGCGGGCAAGTCGAACAATCTCACGCCGATTGAGTGGCGAGGGGTTGCGGCAAAGGTCTTCAAGGGTCCGTCGGACTATTCCAACCCCGCGCTTCAGCGCAAATTCGTCGCTTCGGTTTCCGCGCTACGGCCTCCAGCGATTTCGCTCAAGCTCAAGGACGGGACAAACGCGACGGACGTGCAGCTTCGATTCATGGGTCAGAGGGCCATTCCGGACAGCATGATTCTCCAGCGGCTTGCCGATCCGGATAAGCGTCCCTTCCCGAGCCCCCTGGATGTTTTCGCCGTGTTGGGTAACTCGCAGGCCAAGTCGATTCTCGACTCTAACCCCAGCGTTTACAATCCGAAAGGATGGTCAGGATACTTACCTGAGCGAACGAAGTTGGAGGCGGAGTTTGCCAATAGGCCAGCTGCTGATTGGAACCAGGATCTCTATTGGTCTTGGATGGATGGACTCCGGAAGCTCACCGCGCCCCCATCGCCGAAGTATCCAAAGTTTATGCAAAGTGCGGCTTGGGCTAAGAAGTCGCTGTATTCGGCGCTGGGCTCTTGGGCAGAGTTGCGGCACGACACGATCCTTTATGGGATGCAGTCGGCGGTCGAGATGGGCGATGGCGAAGAGCCTCCGGTCTTGAAGGGTTATGTCGAGCCTAACGTTGACTTCTACAAGCGGATGCTCGCGCTGATGAACCAAACCTCTGGCGGGTTGCGCAAGCGAGGCTTCCTGTCGGAAGAGGTTGCTCAAGATTTCCTGCATGCAGACGAGCTCATCAGGTTCCTGCTCGGCGTGAGCCAAAAGGAGCTTGCGGGCAAGAAGCTGACGAGGGAAGAGTACGACCGGATTCGGTTTATCGAAGGTGTTCTTGAGGAGGCCGTGGTAAATATTCAAGAGACGGTAACCGGCCACAACGCGCTCTCCGAAGACGATCTCGACATGGCGTTGGTGGCAGATGTTCACACCGCTTATGGGCAAGCGTTGACGGTGGGAGTTGGACGAGCCGACCACTTGTTTGCGGTTGTTCCGATCGAAGGCAAGTTGACGATCACGCGAGGCACCGCGCTCTCGTACTACGAGTTTCTGGTTCCCTCATCGGCTCGTTTGACGGACGAGGCTTGGAAGAAGCGGCTCAATCACGGGAAGTTCCCGCCCAGGCCCAGTTGGGTCAAGTCCTTCCATGTCGCTGCAAAGCCAAAGATAAAGTCGGATTGATCTCGGTCCTCTGCTTCTTCGCAACTCGGTCCTCGACGGTGGATTTAGCCGCCGTCGGGGACTTAATGTTGGGTCGGTACGTTGGGCGGCGGATCGTTCGCAAGGGGATTGGATCGATCTTCGCCGATTCGGCTGCGGAATTGTCGAAGGCGGACATCGCTTTCGGCAATCTGGAATGCGTTCTTTCGAAGCGGCCCTTTGTCGTTTCCAAGCGGATTCTTTTGAGGGCAGATCCTTCTAGTGCGGCGGGGCTGGCTCGGGCGGGGTTCGACGTCCTTTCCGTAGCGAACAACCATTCGCTCGACGCAGGGAGTGCGGGGTTGGACGACACTTTGGGGGTCTTGGGGAAAGTTGGGATTCTTGGCGTGGGGGCGGGTTCTGTTCCGATAGGTGGTGAGCCTGGGATCGCGCCAGGCGTCTCATACCCACCCTATCCTCCCGTTGCCGAGGCACAGGAGGGCTTTCGGTGGGCGGGACCCCCTCCCCCACTGTTCCCCTTTCGGAAAGGGGAACCATCTCCCGACGGGAGCGGACTCCTGACATCTGCCCCTCTTGGGTTCCCGGAGGGGCCGATTGTCGAGCGAGGCGGTGTCCGAATCGCGTTTCTTGCTTACTGTGATTTTCCGGGTGCGTCTGGAATCGCCTACACCGACGAGGGGCGCTTGCCTGAGGACATCGCTTCGGCGCGAAAAGTGGCGGACGTGGTGATCGTTTCTTGGCATTGGGGGAATGAGCTGTCTACGACGGTGAGCAAGCGTCAGCGCCACCTGGCACGGCTCGCGGCTCGTGCGGGCGCCGATGTAATCTTGGGGCACCATCCTCATGTCCTTCAAGCGATCGAATGGCTTCCGGGACGCGAGAGGCGATGTCTTGTGGCGTATTCGCTGGGCAACTTTGTGTTCGACGCGGGCACTGCGGCCGAGAAGCAGACCGGCATTTTGCACGTCGCGTTGTCGAAAGAGGGGGCGCGTTCTTATTCGTTTTCGAAATACACGATCTATCGCGGCTCCCCTCGTCTCAAGCCTTCACGATCTTCCGACCACCCTTCCAACGAATCTCGACTTCTACCGGGTGGGTCGACTGGATATTGATAACCGGCTCGTCCGACTCGGATTGGCGAGCGGCGCAATGGAGGCTCAGCATCGTATTGGGCCCGAGGGGATAGTTGTCCACTCCGATCTCATCGATGAGACGCACGTCCCAAAGCAGCTTTCCGGCGCGCGCGTCGATCGGGCGTAGGCCGAATCGATACTCGAGCAGGACGGCGATGGGGGCGAGGCCGGACCAGCCGAGGAAGTCGGCTTTGGCGGGGGTACCTGGCTTGCTCGATTCGGGTGCGTAATTCTCCCAGAAGGTGCCCGTCTTGGCGAATACCTCCATCACACGCTGGTGGTGATTCTCGGCGATCTCGAAGGCGAGGTCGTCTTTGCCGACGGTGGTGAGTCCACGCAAGACCATGTAGTTGGTGGGTGGCCAAATCGCGCCGCACCAGTACTCACCGGTGTCTCCGACGTACCCCTCCGCATCGGCCGCAAGGCTCGGGACGCGGTGGTGTCGGTTGAATGACTTGGGATCGCCGAGGTGGCTGGTTAGCGGCTCGATTCGGTTGTGGGGGACGGCGTCGGCGAGCAGTCCCCAAAATCCGGCGACTGACTTTGACTTCATCAATCCGCCGTCTCCACGGCGGTCGTAGTAGAAGCCGGTCGCTTTGTCCCACATGTGGTCGTTCACAAATTTGCTGAGGTGCTTGACCTCTTCGATTTCGGACTCGAGTCCGGCCTCGCCCAGAATCTCACCCATCTTCACGAGTAGACGGGCGCTGAGAATGGCTTGAAACGTCGCGTCGATCCAGCCCATGTGAGCGTGGTCTTGGGAGTGATCCCAGCCGGAAGGAACTCGAGGCATGTTGTCCATGCCACAGCCTAGTCCGGTCGTCCAGTAAGTTCCGTCCGGCCAGGATCGGTTCTTTCGGGTCCAGCGATGGTAGGCGAGCAGGGGTGCGAAGACTTCGGCGAGCCGCTTCATGTCGCCGTTGTTTTGGAAGTGCTCCCACTCGGTCCACGCCAGCACGTTCGGGCCGGTTGAGAAGTAGCAGGAACGATTCCACTGGTCGGTGCCGTCGGTGGTGCGAATCTCGCGGCAGATGTAGCCGTCGGGGTGCTGGGAGCAGTAGAGGTTGTCGAGCGTCTTCTGGAACGAGAAGGCGTGATCGCCATACCGACCGAACATCACGATGAAGGACGAATCCCACATGAAGAAGCAGTCGTTGAATGCGGTGTCGATGAAATTGGAAACGAAACCGTTCTCAGGCGTCGCTTTCTTCAGGTTCTTCCACGCGAGTTCCCAGGCCTTCCAATAGCCGTCAATCGCGATCTGGTTCTTGGGCCAATGGGGTTGTGGCAGTTTGGGTCTTGAGGCTTCGAATGTTGGGAGTTCGGCGACTTCCGCCACGCGGTCGAGGAAGACGTTTTGCTCGACCAGTGGGTCCGGGACGTACCATTCGAGGTAGGTGCCGGTGACCTTCGAGAACGGGTTGCGGCGACGCGATGGGGCGCTCATCGGGTCATGTTAGCCCGGAAGAATCTAGCCAGGGTCTTCGAATGTTCAGATGAAGTGGGGCAGGGCGTACGTCGAACCTGCGAAACAACCCACATGGATCTAGTCAGAGGCAACTCGGTTGGGTACGAATTCGGAACCTTCCAAATCCCGTAATCGTTCATTGAATTATAGTTCAATGAATGGTATGCTCTCTTTATGCCTTCGCGGGTGTTCACAGTTCCGAGCTTTGACAAGTTCGCAAAGAAGAACGGCATCTCCGTTGCTAGCCTCCTTGGTGCGGTCAATCGGCTGGACAAACGCCTCATCTACGCGGATCTTGGCGAAGGCGTCGTGAAGCAATCGGTTGCTCGCCCGAACGAGGCGCATTTAAAGGGATTCCGAAACGATCATCGTCTTCGAATCGAACGACCGAGCAATCTTTGTGTTCGGCTTTGCAGAACGAGGCGGACAACATTACGGCGACGGCATTGCAGGACTTCAGAAGACTTGCTCTAGCGCTTCTAGAAGTCGATGACGAAGCTTTGGCGACGCGTGTCGCGGGTGGCTTACTCCGAGAGATCGTGCGGTCTCCGTAAAAGTGCCACGAGCCCCAAATCAAAACACTGAAAACGAGAAAACCATGAGAACTGAGAAACAGATTGAAATCGAGATGCTCGATAGCGTCAGGGATCTCACCGAGTCCCTCTACCAAGATGGTCACCTGAGCGATGCGAACGCGGCAGCATCACAACAGGTCAGATTGAAGGTCGGCGCCAAGCCGCTCAAGCTGGTGCTCAACAAATTCGATGCGAGTAAGATCTCCCAGGTACCAGTCTTCGCTCCCGAGCAGATTAAGAGCATCCGGGAGCATGCCGGCGCTAGCCAGTCCGTCATGGCTCTATTTCTGGGAGTCGAGACGGTTACCGTCTCCCAGTGGGAGCGCGGGGCCCGAAAGCCGGATGGCCCCGCGCGGCGACTGCTCTATCTCATTGATCAGCACGGCCTCGAGCACGTGCGTTGAAAGGGGGCCGGCAACCCCTCTTCGGCATCAGGGCTCAGTTCGAGATGTCGAAGGACCAGGGGTAGGTGTCGTTGCTGATTTTCAGAGTCTTCGGCTTGGCCTTGGCGTCGATTTCGAATACCAGCCGGAAGGTGTAGGTTTCGCCGTAAAGTATCTCTTGGCTGGTTTCAATCTCCTTACCGCTCGAGGGTTTGAGGATGTAGAGAAGCTTGGACTTGTCGCCATCCATATCGGCGATCTCGGAAGAAGCGCATTGAGCTTCGTACAGCGAGTTCGATCCTCCATAGAGACTCTTTACGGTTACGGTTGCGACTACGAACTTCTTGCCTTCCTCGGGGTCTTTACCTTCGATCAGGGCCTTATCGGTCGTCTCGATCTTGTCTAAGCGGTACTGAAAAGCTCCCGCGCTGTAGAACGTGCCTGCCTTTCCGTTGCCCACCTTGAGGGCGACTGCGCCGGTCTTGTCGGCGGGATCGGCGATCTCGGTTTGAAGCGGGGCGATCACGTTTGCGGGGTCGGCGTCCTTGTCGGTGCCCGCCATCATATAGCGCAGGACTTCTTCGTTCTTGTTCAGCCGAGGCTCATTGATCATGAACTTGAGGATCTTCGCGCTGAGGGGCACTCGGTAACAGACCTGAAGATTGTCGTTCAGCTCCTTCTGGCCGATGCCTTGGCCCGACTTGAGGGTTCGGTAGAGCTCCTTGCTGCCGTTGCTCATGAGCCCGATGCATCCCGCGCCAACTTCGTACTTGGCACCGGTGTCGTCGAACAGGGTGATGATGTTCTCTTGATCCCCAAGAGCGACCTCATTCTTGGACGCGTTCTTTACCGCGAACTGCACGACGACTAGCTTCTCATCTGCCCTCGCATAGGTCTTGTTGTAACACTGGATGGGTTCCATCGTGTAGCGAGCGCTGATGATCTGGAAGTTGATCCCACTCTTGAGGCTATAGATCTCGCCGAACTTGACGAACCCGCCGGTGAGCTGTCCCTGGCCCTTGGTCTCGTTCTTCGCCGGCTTCTTCACAACGGGCTTCTTGACCGGCTTCTTTTGGGCGATGGCGGAGGGGGCGGCTCCGGCAAAGGCGAGAAGGACGGCGGACAGGACGAGTGCTCTATCTATTTTCATGAGAATTTGCTCCATCGCAGGGAATGCAATATCGTGCATAATTTATACCATAGTTTTCTATGGCGGCAAATAAAACTATGGCGCCATAGTCATTTCAAAATGGCTGAACCCCAAGTCGTTCTCGATAACCCCACCCGTTGGAAGGCAGTGTCGCACCCGTTGCGGCTCAGCATTCTTCGGCTGCTGGCGGGTGGCGAGATGACGAACGAAGAGTTGGCGACTGAGCTCGGGGTCGCGTCGGGCAAGCTTTACTTCCATACCAAGAAGCTTCTCGACGCGGGTTTGATCGAGGCGGCGCCCACTCGGCAAAAAGGTCCGCTTACCGAGAAGCCTTATCGCGTTGTGTCCGACGGTTTCCACATTCCCATCCTTTCGGACGGGTCAGCTCCGCCCTTGCTTCACTTCTTAATCAACGCGTTGCGCCTTTACGAGGCGACTTGGCGGGAGGCGGATGGGAAGGACTTCACCCAGATTGGCTATCACGTGATGTACTACCAAACGGCGGAGAATGAGGCGAAATTCTTGAAGCAGCTTGACCAGCTCTGCAATGAATTCGTTGCGGCCGCATGCCAACCGAACGACGACACCGCCCGCATGGTCTCGATTGGGGCGATCGCTCACCCGACGTTCGCGCCTAAGCCTTCTTGAATATCCGGTGGATCTCTTGGTCTCGAAAGCGGAAGATCTCATTGATCTTCTTCCCCACGAAGAGCGCGTCGATGATTGGGGCGAGGAAGAATCCGGGTGGCTGGTAGATGACAACGTCCCGCATCCTCGTTGAGTCCCCCTCGGCGGTGAAGCTGTGTTCGTGCTCCCATTTCGCGTAAGGGCCCTTGCGTTGGATATCGACAAAGCGCTTACCCTCATCCCAAACCATGATCTCGGTGAGCCAGCGGAACGGTACCCCCGACATGCGGATCTCGTACTCGATGACCGCGCCTGGCTTCATCTCGATGGGCATCGGGCTCAGGATTTTGAACTTCAGACTCGGCGGGGTGAGCCGCTCGAGGTTCTGGGCATTGCTGAAGAAGTCGAAAACTTCGTCGATCGGAGCATCGATGAGGGTTTCGGATTGATGAACGTAGTCGCGCATGCTCTAGGTATCTACGCGTAATGAACGCGGACCTTTCGAGCGGCGACGCGGGGGGTGAGCCGGGGGCAGGATTCCTTTCTTATCGTCTCCGCTTTCGTCCATACGCCCTTGGCATATCTGGATTCTCCCGCCTTCGCGTGAACTTCGGCGAGCGCTTCGAGCGCGTAAGCGAGGGTCATTTGCTGGCCGTGGGCGATTGAGTCGGCGCAGATCGCTTCGAGCAGACCCTGCGCTTCATCGAGACTTCCCTGCCGCATCAAGCGCATGGCTTTGGCGAAGTTGAGAGTGGAGTGGTAGCGGAGATCGACACTCGGAATGATCAGTCGCTGCACCTCGTCTTCAGCTTGGGCGAGAAGATTGAAGTCGCCCGATTCCGCGCAAAGCGCGGAGAAATTCGACCAGAAGTGAAGCTGCTGCAGGCGGTCGGTCGAGGCACTTGGTCTGGTCCGGTACATGAGCGCAATGGCTTCGTCGGGGCGTTCCATGTTCCAGAGATAGGCGCCTTGGACATTGATGAGGAGGGACTTCACGGACACGAACCTCTCGGATCGAGAGCACTGATCCATCCAGTCTTTTGCCTTGCCCATTTCACCGCGTTCCATGGAGACGAAGGCGCACATCGCTGCGGTTTGGGCGAGCTTGGCGGGGCTCTTGAGGTGTTTGGCGATTCGGTGGGCTCGCTGGTAGGAGTCGCTTGCCCGGGACAGATCGTTGAGGCGGTATTGGAGGTCGGCACGCATCACCACGTGCTCGAACGCGAGTGGCTCGTCTTGGTTAGCTGGTCGGGTGATGCTGAGGAGGCGAGTGGCGTCTTCGGAGGGGAGGTTGGCGCCGAGGGCTTTGCTTCCAAGAAGGATGCCCCTGGCGGACTCTCGATCGACAAGGGCAGTTGATTCGACAGCTTGGACGTAATCTCTAAAGTGACTGGCCTCTGCTGGAGTGGGCGCGGGGCGACCGCGGAGGTGGTCTGCCCAAGGGTGCTCGAGCCAGGGGACAAGGTTAGTTCCATCGCCCCAATCAGCTTCGACCTTGGTTGGGTCGTTACGGATCGTCCCCAGTTGGCTCTGAACGATGTCTTCGCCCAGCCATCCCTTCAGTCGAAAGATCGCTTGGCGGAGGGCGTTGCCCGCATCGATCGAAGTCGATTCGGGATAGAGGAGTTGGGCGACCTTTGTTCTTGGGGTCCACTCCTCGCCGAGACTCAGGAGGCCCACGAGGAGCATCGCGACGGCACGGTCCGGTGGGGGGCCGTGATGCAAAACAGTTAGGTCGCCGGAGAGGCGGATTTTGAGTTGCATCAGGTTCATTATAAGCAAGAACCTGGCCGCGGTCGGCAATTACCGGGTTGGTGGGGCTCCGCACTCTCATAATGCCCAGCTAACGGCGGTTACCGGCACTCTGTTCCTAGACATCCGGCCCAGGGGCCGATGCGAGGAAGTTTAAATGAGAGCATCAAATTACGCGGCCGCACTTGCGGTTTGTCTTTCGCCGGTCATCGCTCAAGCTCAGTACCATGTGGAGTCGACTGCCGACGGGTGGTCTTACCACCACTACAACTATGGAGCGGTGGGGTCGTCGATGCACGTCAATCCGGGTTCGACGGCCAGCGGCACCATGGACGCTACTGGTTTGGCAACCTCCGCCTACTCCGAGACCTCGGGGAGTTCGAGCTCGCCTGCGCACGTCTTTTCGACCAGTGACGCTCTTTACGGCTTCGGAGACTTGCCCACCGTTTCGGTCGGCACAACCGACTACGACACGGGCGTGAACGGTATTTACACAGGCGCCGACGGCGGCACTTCGCACGGCGCAATCTTCGATACGCTTACATTTAATGTGCTTGGCGGGAACTCGGGAACGATTACCAATATTGGCATCACCTTTACCCAGAAAGGTCACATGAAGCAGTCGGGCACCTTTGTCGAGGGGCATGGCGAGACGACGGTGGACATGTTCTTCGGGGGGATTCCGCAGCACTCGACGGGTGCAGTGTTTCGGACTGACATCAAGTTGGGCAACGATACGGGATACGTGGCAGGCATCAACTATGCGGACAGCTATCCCTATGGCACGCCGTACACGACCACCTCGCTGACCCCGGAACTGATCGTCATTCACGAGACGCTTACACTAACGGGTTCGTCGGTCACGATTCCCTTCTCGATGCAGATGAATTCTTGGGACTATGACGGGATGGACATGGCGTCCACCGCGAGCCTCGCGTTCGATATGCCAACGAACGTATCCATTGGTTCAAGTTCGGGTGCGTTCGCTCAGGCGGTTCCGGAGCCGGGTTCGATGATTGTCTTGGGGCTCGGGGTCTGTGGTCTCGTTCGGCGTCGGAGGATGGCGAAGTAATCCCTTCCTTTCGAAGGCTTTTTGGCTTGGATAGGGGTCCTTCTCTCGCCTAGGCTCGATGAGGATGACATTCTGTTGGAACCCCAAAGTGGACTCGCGAGAGCGAGTCCACTTTGGGGTTCCGTTGTTTGATTCTCATTTCAACGAGATCGGGAATAAAACTGCACCCTGCGGGATCAGCCTTCATAGGTGCAGTTTTGAAAAACGAGATTAAAGAAAACTTGGTCCTGGATGGGATCGATCGACGTGGGTTCCTGAAGTGTATGGCCTGGGCGGGGAGTGGGTTGCTCTTCACGATTGCGGGTGGGGTGCCTCGGTCGTTCAACCTTTCTCAGCTCAATGACGACTTTATTGCCGAGGAGGCTCGGCGCGCGGCTGCGGCGGCCTCTTTCTCATTCGTGCAGATCAGCGATAGTCACATCGGCTTCAGCAAGGCGGCCAATCAGGATGTGCTGGGCACGTTGAAGGTGGCGATCGACAAGATCAATTCGGCGGATGTTCGGCCCGACTTGCTCCTTCATACGGGCGACCTTAGCCACTTAAGCAAGGATGCGGAGTTCGATGCGCTCGACCAGCTTTTGCTGAGTTTGAAGACGGACCAGCGGTTCTTTGTGCCGGGAGAGCATGACGTGCTCGAGGAAGATGGGAAGAATTATCGGGCTCGGTACGGAAAGGGATCGAAGGGGGATGGGTGGTACAGCTTTGACCACAAGGGCGTTCACTTTATCGGGTTGGTGAATGTGATGCTCCTGAAACCAGGCGGTCTCGGGCAGCTGGGAGAGGCCCAGATCGCTTGGCTTGAGGAGGATGTGAAACGGCTGTCCTCCAGCACCCCAATCGTCGTGTTCGCCCACGTCCCGCTTTGGGAGGTTTATCCGGAGTGGGGCTGGGGAACAGATGACGGGGCGCGTGCATTGAACTTGCTGAAACGCTTCGGATCGGTGACCGTATTGAACGGTCACATTCACCAATCGCTACAGAAGATCGAAGGCAACATGACATTTCACACCGCGATGTCCACCGCGTTCCCCCAGCCCGCTCCGGGCAAAGCGAAGGGTCCGGGTCCGATGGTGGTTCCCGCGACTGAACTGCGCGGTCTGCTTGGGCTAACGAGCGTGCAATATATCGAGCATCCGAGCCACCTTGCGATCGTGGATTCCACCTTGGCGGCGAGCGAGGTCCAAGAAGTCAGCATCGATAACTTCACCTTCTCACCAGTTATGATCTCGGTGAAGAAAGGGCAGCGCGTGAAGTGGACGAACCGGGACGACATTCCGCACACAGTGGTGGAGAACAATAAGAAGTTCAAGTCGCCCGTCCTCGATACAAATGATTCGTTCGAGCATGAGTTCACGGAAGCCGGCACGGTTAGCTACTTCTGCTCGCTCCACTCGCACATGACGGGCAAGGTGCAGGTTATATGAACTAACGGATGAGGCGCCCGGATCATGCTGAGTTCGAGCGGTGCGTGGTGAGGCACCTGGACAGCGCGTACAACCTTGCGTGCTGGATGCTGCGCAATACGCATGATGCGGAGGATGTCGTTCAAGACTCTCTGTTGAAAGCTTGGAACGCGTTTGGCGGGTTTCGGGGCGAAGATGGCAAGGCGTGGTTCTTCAAGATCGTGCGGAACGGATGCCTTAAGCATCTGGAGAAAGCACGAGTGGCGCCAGTTCCCTTGGTAGAGGAGTTGGTAGCGGCTGACCATCCGGAGGCGGAAGTGCTGTTGGCGTTCGATGCCGAGCAGGTGCACGCGGCGATTCGCTGCTTGCCTGAAACTTATCGAGAGGTCCTTGTTCTCCGGGAGATGGAGCAGATGTCTTATTCGTCGATCAGTGAAGTTGTGGGCGTCCCGATCGGGACGGTGATGTCCCGCCTTTCGCGGGCGCGGGCGATTCTGTCGAAGACGTTGGTGGATGCATGAGTTGCGAAACGGTTCGACCCATATTGGACGCGTTCGTTGACAACGAACTGGATGCAATGAACTCAGCATCGGTTGAGGCGCACCTGGCCGTATGCGCCAAGTGTGCGGCCCAACACGAGTCTCTCCTCGCCCTTCGGAGCCAGATTTCACGCCAGCCAGCTTTCTCTCTTTCGGGGGCCCAGCGGCAACGGATGCTCTCGCCGCTCCCCCAAAAGCCGAAGGCGAACCGCGGATGGTTCGGCGGGTTTGGGTTGGGACTCGCGACGATGGCGGCGGTGTGGTTTGTTTTTGCGATCTCTATTCGCAACGAAGATCCTCGGATTGATCAGCTATTGGGGAGTCATCTGCGCTCTCTGATGCCTGGGCACACGCTTGACGTCGTTTCCACGGATCGTCACACAGTGAAGCCTTGGTTTGATGGCAAGGTGTCGATTGCGCCGAAGGTGTTCGACTTGAAAGCGGATGGGTTCCCCTTGATTGGGGGCCGGCTTGATTTGCTTGACGGGCGGCCGACGCCGGCGCTTGTCTTTGGGCATGGGCCGCATGTGATCAATGTTTTTGTTTTCGCGAAGGGGCGCGAGGTTGGACCTACGTCGAGGGACGGGTATCAGATGCTTTCTTGGGCGACCGACGACCTTGAGTACGTGGCGGTGTCGGACACGGATCGGGCGGAGTTGGAGCGGTTCGAGAGTTTGTATCGGTCGGCGCGGTAGCGGGAGGCTTTGGGAGGGCTTTCGGTGGGCGGGAACCCCTCCCCCACGTTTCCCCCTTTTCAAGGGGAACCATCTCCGGAGTCCCCTTAAGGCTTGAATGTTTTGGCTTTACCACTGTCCAGCGCGATGACCGCTTTCGCCAAGATCTTCCAGCCCTTGTAGTCAAATGTAGCCGATCCAAAGTTCGCGACCATCTCAGTTGAATCGCCGAACACGGTGCGCTGCACCGAATGATCCGGGGTTAGCCAATCAAAACTGGTGAGGGGGAGGAGGCCGAGTTTCTTGTGGAGGGGTGAGAAGAAGGCATATTCCTTCCCTATCCAATCACCATGCTTTTTGAACTCGGCCAAGTTCAGGTGAAGCATCGGGGGGACGTTGTAGAGTTGCTCGGTGAGGCTTCGCTCGACTACCTGGTCTGAGAATTTGAGAGTTGGGTTTTGCCAGTGATGGGTGGCGACGATTGAGTCGTGAAACACTGTCTGATACAGGGGCAATCGGAATCGGGGATCGAAGAGGAAGCGGTAGTAGTCGGGCTTCAACGGGACTTGCTTGAAGAATAGGGTGGGTGCGCCCTCTGGATAGTAGGCGCCAAGATAGTAGAGGGAGTCCTTCGATTTGAGGGCGGGGTCGTCCCAGCCGAAGACAGGAGTCTCGATGCCGTGGGCGAAATGGATGGTCGAAGCGGCATAGGCCGCTCCGCCTTCGGAGCCAATGACCAGATGGTGGGTGTCGCGGATCCAGGCAATGCGCTTTAGGCGCTCTTGCATTTCTTCTTCCTGGCTCGCGGAATGCAGAGGCGAGTGGTCTTCGTAGAACTCGCCCGCGGCGTCGCAATCGATGAACCACGAGTTGCAGTTGAATTCCTTGGCTAGATTGTTGACTCGCGCCTTCATGTAGGGCTCGGCGGACTTCTCGTTTATGTAGAAACCCTTGCCCAGAAAACCAGTCTTCATCTTGCCGCTCGCCAGGAGGATGCCGCCCGTGTTGTACAGCTTCTGGTCAAACTGGGCGGTCTCCCACGTGTCGTCAGGCTTGGCGTCGAGCGAGTGGACGCTGTCGTAGGAGTCGTAGGGGCCGATGAGGTAGCCGAGCTTCTTGGCTTTCGCGACGGTTTGGGGGCTGTTTCGCAGCTCCTTCCAATTTGGAGCGCCGAGCCAGAGGCGGTCGAACCCGTTCCGGTGAAGGAGGTCAAGCATCTTCGGCGAAGCGCCGTCTCCCCAGAGATAGATGTGGGCGGCGCCGAGGAGTTTGGCGGCTTCGGGGGTCTTCCGAATCTTTTCTCGCATCGGGACGAATTGGCCGGTCTGCTGGAGCCAGCGGCGGTAGACCTTTGCCGGTTCGATGGGACCTGAGGGGCCGAGGGTGATTCGGACACCGTAGGCCTTGACCTTGTGCAGGTTGGTGAATCGGTGGGTGAAGCTGGTCGCGAGACTTCCGTTCGCATTCGTGAAGGCGAGTTCGTTGTTGAACGGATTGGTGAGCACGTAGGTGAGGCTGCCCTTGCCGAAATCCACCCCCCAAAACGGCATCGACAGTCCCTCGGTCGTGTCGATCGACTCCTTCTGCGCGGGGTACTTGCTCCACGAGGGATCATGGGCAGGAACGTAGCTGCCCTCTCCGAACGGGAAGATGTAGGCTCGGTTGTTTGCCTGAGCGGGCAGGATGGGCCAGTTGAATTCGCCGACCCGGTCCGACTTGAAGTCGACGACGAGCGTGTTGGACTCCAGACGCGCGAAGACGCGTACACCGAGATCCATCATTAGCCAATCTGCGCTCTGGTCACCGTAGTGAAAGTCCGAAAACCGCATCCGGTTCGGGCCGTCGGAAATCACCAACCCATTCGAGTCGACCGCTCGAAGCGTGCCGGGATCGATGTCGATGCTCCAAATCTTATTGGAGAATGAAGCGTGGGGACCCAGACCGAGGATCATCGCTTGGCATTCTCTCGAAGTGAGCCAAGGCGCCGAAATGGCGCGCAAGATGCGGCCGCCAAGGCCACGCTACTTGCTGACAGAATAGTCGCGAAAGTTAGCGCGAAGGGCATGTGATGAATCAGGGCTGGGGAGAGCAGGAAGTTCAGGACGAAAGCGGAAGCAAGGCCAACTTTGATCGGCCCCCAGCGCGGGAAGATGCTCGCAAAAAGGGCGACCAAGATGGCAAGGGAAAGGGCTAACAAGAGAGAAGGCAATGTCCAAAGGCCATGGCTCACAAGCTGCTGATCCACGACCTCCGCTTTCCAACCAACGACAAAGGCGATGGCCACTCCGAGAAGCACGGCGGAAGCAAAAGCACGGGCAGATTCGTTTACGACCTGGGTCGCTTCCCCTTCCAACGCCGCGAGAGAAAGAGAACCGCCAATTTCCTTGGCCGGACCAAATTTGCCTAGGGAAGCCGCCATTGCCGCCTCGGAAGTCATCCCCAACTCCTCATGAGCAGCGGTCATCGCACTAAGGTGCACGCGCAACTCCTCAATCGTTTCGTAGGTCTCCAAAGGCGCCAGCCTACGACGCAGGCTCTGTTCGACCTCGGCGAGATAGGTCTCGCGTAGCTCAACTGCTCGTCGCTGTTCGTGGTTTGACATGGGTTTCCTTTTGACCTAGTACGAGGTCCACGGAGCGGGAGTATTCGCTCCAAGCGTCACGGATGCGCCCCAACTCCATCTTGCCCTCGTGAGTGATTTCGTAAACTTTTCGCGCGGGACCTCGCTCGACCGCGGTATCCCACTTCCCTTCGATCAGGCCGCTCTTTTCGAGCGTCTTGAGCACGGGGTAGAGGGTTCCTTCGCCGAACGAGAGCGCATCGGCGCTTCGTTTTTCGATCTCGCGCGCAATGCCGTAGCCATGCAGGGGGGCGACTTCGACCACCGCCAGCACCAGTCCAGACACGTTTGCTCCCGCTTGCATCGATTTCTATTATACATCGACTATCGATGTATCTATAGGAGATATTCGAGTATTATCAACCATGTGGTTCAATATTCTTCTGAACGACTAGACAGTGTGTTCGGCGCGATCTCCGATCCGACCCGACGCGCGATCTTGCAGGAGCTCGGGCAACACCCCTCGCGGGTGACGGATATCGCCAAGCGCTTCCCGGTCTCGCTCAATGCGGTATCAAAGCACCTCATCGTGCTTGAGAAAGCGGGCCTTGTCACGCGTGAAGTGAAGGGACGAGAGCACACGTGCAAGCTGAATTTGGACCCACTTACCGAAGCTTCGGGCTGGATCACCGAGATGACCAAGTTCTGGTCGATCCGCCTTGATGAGTTGGAGAGACACATTTTGGAGGGACGAAACAATGGCTGAAACGGTAATGGTTCGAAAGCGCATCGGCGCGACACGCGAGGAGCTTTACAACGCTTGGACCAATCCGGAGCGAATGAGCAAGTGGATGTGCCCGGGGTACATGGATTCAGCCGACGTGACCCTTGAACCGCGAGTTGGCGGCACGCTCGTTGTGGTGATGCACCACTCGGAGGGTTCGGAAGAGCATCGAGGCGAGATTAAAGCTCTCGATCCACCGAAGATGATTGCCTTCACCTGGATCTCCAATCACACCCACCACCTCGAGACGCTGGTCACCGTGGAGTTCTTGATGGTTGATGAAGCCATGACCGAGGTCGTGCTAACCCACGAGAAGCTACCGAACAAGGAAGAGGCAGCAAACCACGAAGAAGGCTGGACGATGATTCTCGATCTGTGCGGCGAAATCGAGGGTCACTAACAATATTCATCTAAACGGTTGACAATCCACGTCTTCTCATCTATACTCAACCAAACGGTTGAATATTACCGTGAGGAGAATCAATGTCACACACAGTAGTCACGAGAGATGAGTGGGTTGCCAAGCGAAAGGCGCTACTTCAGGATGAGAAGGACTTCACTCGAGTCCGCGAGCATCTTGCCGCTAAGCGTCGAGATCTGCCCTGGGTGAGACTCGAGAAGTCTTACGTCTTCGACGGCCCGAACGGGAAGGTTCCTTTGGCCGAACTCTTCGGCAGCAACAACCAGCTCGTCATCTACCACCTCATGTTCGCGCCCGATTGGGAGAGAGCTTGCAAGAGCTGCTCCTTCTGGGCCGATCACTTCGACGGCATGCTTCCCCACCTCAACGCACGGGACGTCTCCTTCGCGGCGATTTCTCGGGCGCCGATGGACATGATCGATGTTTTCAAGAAGCGACAGGCTTGGAACTTCAACTGGGTCTCTTCTGGGGAGAACAGCTTCAACTACGACTTCGACGTCTCGTTCACGGAGGAGGAATTGGAGTCGGGCGGCGGTACCTACAACTATGTCCCGCGCACCATGAACAGCTCGGACCTGCCGGGCATCAGCGTGTTCGCAAAGGAAGGGGACGCGATCTACCACACCTATTCGACCTTCACCCGAGGGATCGACATGATGAATCTGACCTACCAGTACCTGGACCTGGTGCCGAAGGGTCGAGACGAGCAGAACGATGCTGGTCCCATGGAATGGGTTCGAGTTAAGGACGAATACGCCGTCGCCTAGGTGAGACTTCCATGAGCCAAAACTGCTGTTCCACCACCCCTGTCGCAGCCACTGCGGGTCGAGCCTTCGGGCTCGGTCCGGCGGTGATTGCCCTTCTCTTGCCCAAGTGCCCTCTCTGCGTGGCTGCCTGGGCTTGGGTCTTTACCGCGCTCGGCATCGATGTTGCCAGCTACGAGACTTGGCGGATGCCGGTCTCGGTGGCACTCCTCGTGGTGACCGGCGTTTTGGTTCGCCGCATGCCGCACCGCTTCATCTTGCTCGGCATTCTATCGGTCGCCCTGTTTGGGCGACTGATGTTCGCTTAGGTGATGTAGCGTCGTCGCCCTCGTCGATGAGCGAGGGCGCGACGGAACATGTTTACGCCCTTCGCTTTCGCGAGCGTACAAATCCCAAGAGACCGGCTCCAAGGGCGACCATCGTCGCCGGCTCGGGCACCGACTGAAAGGCCATGAATTGAGGATTCACAAGCGGGCCAGCGCTGCCACCGATGGGGACGAAGTCGGACAGGTAGGCACCGGTGATCGAGTCGAACTCGGCAACTCGGCCCTGGCCATCAGCTACGAACAGGTCGCCGTTCGGGCCGAAAGCGAGGCCGATGGGCTGAACCAAGGGGCCGCCTGCGCTTGGCACGAATTCTCCGAGATAGGCGCCCGATGCGTCGAATCGGAGCACCGCGCTCTGGGTCACGTCGGCCACGTAGAGATCGCCATCTGCTCCAAACGCCAGAGCCTCAGGACCGCTCAGCGGGCTGGGGGGATTGCCGACGGGGATAAAAATGTCGCCTGCGTTGGTGAAGACGTTGTAGCGCATGATGCCGTTCACGCCGTCCGAAACGTACAGATTTCCTCCGGTGCCAAAGGTCATCGCGGGAGGCTGCCCGAGGCCACCAAAGCCGGGGCCAGCGCCGGGCGCCACTAGCTGGTTGATGAAAGCTCCGGTGGTCCCATCGTATCGATTGATGAACGCACCGTTGGAACCATAGTCGGAGACGTACATGTTTCCATCCGGCCCGAAAGCGATACCCGAGGGGTTGGATAGGCCGCCGGGGGCGACGAATTGGTTCATATAGACCCCCGTGTTTCCGTCGAACCGCTCGACGGTGCCGTTGCTACTGTCCACGACATAGAGGTTGTGGTCCAGCCCAAAGGTCATTCCGACCGGATTTCCGCCGAAAGTGCCGGTGAGGAATTGGCGATCCTGGTAGGTGCCGGTCGTGGCGTCGAACCGAGCGATGCTCCCATCGCTGGCGTCCCCGACAAACAGGTTGCCGCTCGCGCTAGCAGCGCTGCCGAAGGCGGCCAAAAGGGTGGCAACGGTGAATCTCCATTGATTGCTCATGCCCGTAAGTATAGTTACCGGGCGGCACACTTGCATTGGGACTTCCATCCAGTTTGAAGTTAAGGTTGAGTCGAAAATCCCGAAGAGATCCAGATCTTGCGGTTCCCTCTCTTTAAGACCGGGGTTTTTGTAACAAATTAATAACGAGGCTGTAGCGGCATTGTCACGGAAGGCATTTAGCATCTCACTTACCCGCTCAAGGAGTGGCAGTCAAGGAGATATATGAAACAAGCACAGCATCGGACGCACGGACTCTCGGAGGCAAACCTCTCGCTCGCCGCATCGACAAACACTTCACTGCGAGGACTCACATATGCTGTTGCTCTCGCCACCTTGACCGCCGCTTTGACGGGTTGCGGCGGCTCCGGCCCGCTCGTACCACCGGCCCACGTCACCGTCTCGTTCTCGGCGCCAACTCCGGTGAGCATGCCAGCCAATTCGGTGGTCTACGGTATCTCTCCGAACGGTCACATGGTGGGCAGCGCTTTTGGCGGATCGAGCCTTCTCTATTGGGACACCCCGACTTCGACGCCGGTGATGCTTAACCAGGGGGGCTTGACTGGATTTGTTACTTACGGCGTAAACGACGCGGGCATCGTCGTTGGATCGGCGACCCAAAACGGGCATCACGTTCCGGTTGCCTGGGCTAATTCCACATCGGCACCTACTGTCTTGGCCCTTCCGGCTGGCGAAACCGACGGCATCGCCTTTTCGATCAACGCCAGCGGCCAGATCGCGGGCGATACCAACGCGAACGCCAACATCCGCGGGCTGGTTTGGGACACGATGGCGGACGCGCCGACCGTATTGGCTGGACCGTCAGGAGGTTCGCCACTCGGTCAGGACGTCGCACGCATCTCGGACGATGGGCACATCTACGGGTTCAATGGATCTGCCAATTTGATGTGGAGCAGTGCCACGGCAAACTCTCAGGCCCTAGCCGTTCCCCCCGGAACCGACTACTCGTTTGCCACCAATCTCGGCTACGCGTTGAACCCGGGAACGGGTGAGGTTGGAGGTGCCGCTCACTTGGGCAGTGCTTACAATGCGTTCATGTGGAATCAACCTGGCTTCGGCGTCACCAACCTGCCTTCTGCAGCGGGCTTTGGCGGAAACACGTCGCTGGTCGCGGTTGGCAAGACTCATTTGTATCTGGGCTACGCGATCGGTTCAACGAACACCCCGGTCGCTTGGACGAGCAAGACGACGCCGTTCGTCGACCTTAACACCCTCATCCCGGCCAACAGCGGCTGGGTGCTCGACAGCGTCATGCACATGACGGACAACGGTTACGTCATCGGCACCGGGGTCTCGGGCGGATCAGTCGGCTACTACGTGATGCATCTGAACCCGTAGTTGGGAAAGGATAAATGATGAGTGATGAATGATGAATATGGGTGTGTCCTCGTTTCCAGTTAGAATCCAGAGGAGTTAATAGCCCATCCTGAGAATGGTTAGGAGTATTTGACCGTGTCAGGACCGTACGTGTCGGTTACCGCGAGCGACTCGGGTGTTTTGACTTCGCGCCGATGGAGCCTTACTTACCTTTCTCAATCCGCTCTGTCATCACGCGCAGAAACCTCGAATTCTGTCCAAGCTTTTGAGCGTATTCTTTGATCTCGGGGCTCTGGCGTTCCATCATCCGCTTCGAATAGAAGACGAGGATGAGCCCACATAGGAGCGGGCTTGCCATAACATCCAGCCAGATTTCGAAGTTAGCGGCGTTGAACGCGGCAACTCCCCAGGGCACAATAAGGCAGAGGCACACGGCGTGGCTCATGTTGTAAGACATCTTCATGTACGAAGGAAACTCGGCGGTGGCGATCGCAAGAGGGCGCTTGATGAGATTGCGTATCAATAAGCCCAAGACTACGAGCGCACCGAAGCCCGAAATAGAGGCGAGAAGGATCTCCACAATTAGCCATTATGGGTTATGTCGTGGTTTCGAGCTAGAACCTAATTTTCCAAGTTGTGCAACTCTCCGCATGGGATTGGTCCTCTCGAACTTGGGTCGCCTTGCAAGCTCGGTGCCAGCCTCAAATCTAAGGATCTTACTGAAGCGGCTGACAAGATTCTGGGCTGCGCACAAATGTCGTTTGGGCTCTAACTGGAAATCAGGTCGTACCCATAATGATGAATGTTCATCGTTCATCGTTCATCGCTCATCGTTCATCGCTCATCGTTCAAAGGCTGCTCCCCTCTCCGTCCAACCCGTCCTTCCAAATCAACGGAGCGAGGCTCAAACCGCCTTGTTCCCAGCCGACGTGGCTGATGAACCAGTTCCCTCTCTCATCCCTCACGACCTCGCAGGCGTGAGCCTGGAATTCGTAGGCTTGCTGTGACGGAGTCCACGCAAACCGGTCATTTGACGCATAGACGTTGACGGTGCCACCGTCCGTGATGAATAGGTAGTACCGACCGCCGCGACGCACCACGAAGGGTGACTCGGTGGGGCCTGCGAAGGTGCCCTCGCTCGGATGAGCGAATACGGTGCGCTTATCGGCCCAATGAATCAAGTCCTTGCTGGTCACTGCGGCTACGGTGTGATGGCCACCCTCGGGAGTCAAGTTGGCGGTGTGGTAGAGGATCCACTGACCCTTGTCTCGGATGACCATCGGGTCCCGGGCATCGAAGCCGTCGGTGAGGACCGATGTTGGGACGCGATCCCAGTGCCAAAGGTCTTTGGACGTCAGCTGATGGATCGAATACCGATGCCCTTCCTTCGCGCCGACGCAGACGAACATGTGATGGGTGCCCTTCACCAGGATCACATGGGGCGCCCAAAGAAGGTGCTCGTCGTACTTCTCGGGGTCGATCGTCAGCGCGAACGGTTCCTTCTTCCAGGGGTTTTGGGTGAGGGTTTTCGCGGTGGCATGGGCGAGGTTGCGCCCCGGGTCTTGGGCGAAGTTGAAAGGCTTAACGTGAGTGATGCCGAACAGGTGCCAAAGCCCATCGGGGCCTTTGATGAACGTGTGGTCGTTCAAGCACCACGGCGCGTCGGCTCCGATCGCGGGATCGTAGATCGGTTTGAACTTGCCGACTTCGAGGGGTGAATTCAGCAATGGAAGCGAACAAAAAAGCAGAGCAAGCACATCTATCGAACGCGTGCGGACAATTTCCGTCGCCAAACGAGGCAAATAACGAGGCCCGAAAAGGCGAGCGCCGGGGTTGGCTCGGGGACGGGAACGATACCGCCGAAAGACTCGGGCCACATATAATCGAAAGTCTTAAACGTCTTGGTGATCTGGAAGTTTGAGTCCAGCAGGACGACCCGACCATCCCATTCGGTAACTAACACGTTGCCGTTCGCGTCCACATCCATATCGTCGACGTACCACTCGTGAGGATAGGTAAAGGAATCCAACACTTGGCCGTTCGGGGACAGCTTGTATATAGGTCCATACAGTTGATTGAGATAGATGAATCCGTCCTTGTCCACCGCAATCGATCGCGAAGCCTGTCCTTCACCATAGACAAAATCCATCGGAAGAATCAGTTGTTTCTTAAGCTCAAGACTGATTGGATCGAACGCTTCGATGTACCTGCCACTGGGGCTTCCATTTCCATTCAGAGTCCAGAGCAATCCATCCGCGCCAAGGGTAACGTCGATGGCTTCACCACCCGCCGATTTCGGAGCAAATCTTGTCCAGGAACCATCGCGAAGGTCTAAGCGAATGGCGCCGGCGGCTTCGCCGCCATTGTAGGTGAATTCGTCGGTTGCAAACACGTAGTCGCCGTAGACAGCTAGCTTCCCGCTGGTGCCGCCATTAACGACGCTCATGCCAGGAATTTGATAGTGGGTCCAGGCTCCAGAGTTCATGTTCAAATATGAGAGACCTGCATCGAAGGTGCCGTTGTAAACGACTAGATTGCCTGAGGGGGTCACGTGGACGTCCCGTATAACCTCTGTCCAGAAGGGATCGCTTTGCCAAACTGGCTTTGGCACATGGATGTTCTGAACAAAAGTGCCCTCGCGCGTGAATTTAGCCACGTCTCGGAAAGGTTGGTTGGTGATGAGCAGATCCCCGGCCGCGAATGGTGAGGCCTGCCCAAGGGCAGAAAGCAAAACGCAAGATAGTAGGCCTAATGATCGCATTGGTGTCTCACCCGGGCTGTCCCAAGTCACGGGTAATTGTAAGGGAAGTCTCGACTCAATGCAAGTTGTTCGCTTGTTCGAAGATTTCTTCCGACTCCATGCCGTACACCTCATTCAGCGCCTCGTCCACGCTCTGCTCGCCGAGGAGGTTGATTTTTACCTCGGTCCAAAGGTTGTTGTTCGTGAAGGCGCGTAGGAGTTGGGCGAACTTCTCGTCGCCGCCCAGCGAATGCAGATAGCGCACCAAAAAGACCGCCTGGGCGTAGGCTTCCTGGGCATGCTGCAGGTTGTGCTCGTCGCGTCGATCAACTCCGAACGCCAATTCAAGATCGTGGGGGTTCATCCAGTTGGCGGACATCGGGAGGTCGCGGCCTTCCATCAGCACGGCAAGGCCCTCGTCTAGCCAGTGAGGGATGCGGCCGGCGGTGAGGTTGAGAGTGATGACGTGGGTGAACTCGTGGCTGACCAGCTCCCGAAGGTCGCGGGGATGGACCGACGCGCGTTGGGGAAGGCAGATCTTATCGAAGGGGAATTTGTCGATACAGTAGCCGAAGCGCCCACCGTGCCAAGGCGCATCCGCCTCCGGGACCAAGATGGTTGCCCGGACCGGCATCTCGAAATTCCAGCCGAGGCGAGCAGCCACCATTTCACAGGACTCGCGGATGGCGGCTTGGTGATCGTCATCGAGGGTGCCGTTGAACTCGATCGTCAACCATTCGGTGGCCTGCAAGATCTCAGCCGTCTCACGGGTGAGGGCCTCACCTTCGATCATTCGATACCAGGCGAGAGTCGCTCCCCCGAATCCCGCGCCAAGCGCCTGTGCCATTGCATACGACTCCGACATGTGGTCCCAGTAGTAGGCGTCAATTGCTTCCTTCCACTCGCCGCCTTCTCCGATGCTGCCGTAACGCTGGGGGTCGGGCGAGTAGGGTCGCGGGGAATCAGATGACATGTCGCATTTTGGCAGACCCATCTCGAAAACCTGTGGTACGATGTCTTAGTTGAACGATCAATCAAGTTCTAAGCGCGGGGAAACTCGCGAGAAAATCGTGGAGACGGCGCGAGAACTCTTCTTTGCGCAGGGCTATACGGCCACGGGAATCGCCCAGATCCTAAACAGCTCTGGTGCGAACAGTGGCAGTCTCTATCACTTCTTCCCCACCAAGGAAGACCTCCTTATCGCGGTGCTGGAGAAGTACAAGATCCTTCTTGAGCCGGCGGTGATCGGTCCGGCCTATGCAAGAGCGGTCGACCCGATCGAGCGCCTATTCGCCGTCCTCGACGGTTACCGCCAGCTTCTCACCGCGACCGATTTCGCCCTTGGTTGCCCTATCGGCAATCTTGCCCTGGAGATGTCTAACAGCCACCCCCAAGTTCGCGCCCTTGTGGTCGAGAACTTCGAGGGCTGGCGCTTGGCGATCCGTCACCTGCTCGAACAGGCGCAAGGCCGCTTGCCGAGCGAGGTGGACCTGGATCAGCTCTCCCACTTCGTCCTGATCACCATGGAAGGAGCGGTGATGCTTGCACGCGCCTACCACGACTTTGGACCCTTCGACGCCGCGATGGCCAGCCTTCGAGATCACTTCGAGCGACTTGTTCAGGACGGATCTGACTGGTCGACTCCCAAACAAATCACCCAAGGAATCCAATGACACTTCTCTTTATTTCTGCCGCTCTTGCGGCTCTTTCGCCGGCTCCTGATCTGTCCATCACTTGCTCCGCCGTCATTCCCGCCTCGGTCAGCGAGACTTGGAAAGCGTACACCTCCACCGAAGGCATCAGCGCCTGGATGGTCGCCCGAGGCACGGTAGACCTCAAGGTCGGCGGCAAGTATCGCACCAGCTACGATCCGAAGAGCAAACTCGACGGCCCCGAGGTCATTGAGAGCACCATTCTCAGCTTCGATCCAGGGCGGATGATGTCGATGAAATGTACCAAGACGCCGGAGAAATTTCCGTTCAAGAAGGCGATGGAGGGCGTGTGGACGGTGCTCTACTTCCGCCCGGTAGACGCCGGAAAGACGGAGGTCGTGTGTCGAATGGTAGGCTACGACGGCACCCCCGAGTCGAATCAGATGCGCGCGTTCTTCGACAAGAACAATCAACTCGAACTCGACGAGTTGGTCAAGTATTTCAAAGACAAGAAGTAGCACCCGTAGCGTCGGCGTCTCGCCGATGTCCGGATGCCCTTCCGGGTTCATCGGCGAGACGCCGACGCTACATATGCTCAACCTCCTGATTCTCCATCTCGACCCCACCCTCAAGCTCCCCGCGAACACCGGATACACGGTGGAGGAGCGGAAGAGGGAGATGCTTTGGGGTGGGCGGTTTGAAGAGGCGGGCAAGCTCTCCGTTTCGCTAGAGACGACGGCCCCAAGCGACTATCGACTCGTGGTCAAAGGCCCTCGCAGATCGCGCACATACAAACCTGGAGCCCCCGTCGACGTCCCGGAGAAGGGTTGGTACACGTTCACCGTCCAGGGCAAAGACCTGAAGACGGATGCGATCCAGTCCCTCACTCTCGATGGCCCGCCCGTGTTCGGCGCCAAGTTCAACCTGAAGGAACGCAAGAACGCGGCCTCGGTGCACATCCGCTATCCCGAAGCGGATGGCCAAAACGTGGAGTGGTTCTACAACGAGGTGAAGGGCGAGACCGACCCGGTCAACACGTTCTACATGGCGTGCGGATTTAGCCGTGGCTATTTCGGCATGCAGGTCAATGGACCTCGAACTCGCCACATCATCTTCTCGATCTGGGACAGCGGCAAAGAGCCGACGGACCGCTCGAAGGTGAAGGACGGCGACAAGGTCAAGCTACTCGGCAAGGGCGATGGGGTGGTGGCTAGCGACTTTGGGAACGAGGGCACTGGCGGGCACAGCCATTTGGTTTATCCGTGGCAAACTCCGGTCCGCCAGAAGTTCCTTGTTCACTCGGTGAAGGATGGGACGGGGACGATCTACACGAGCTACTTCTTCTCGTCGGAGGCGAAGAAGTGGAATCTAGTCAGCTCGTTCCGTGCCCCGAAAGATGGCGGCTTGCTCCACGGACTGCACTCGTTTATCGAAGACTTTTGGGGTGACAATGGGCAGCTGAAGCGTGCGGCCGAGTTCGGTCCGGTCTGGATTCGCACCGCCGAAGGCGAGTGGAAGCAGATGAAGATCGCCCAGTTCTCGCACGATGGCACGGGCGGCAAGGACCGGTTCGACTACGACTTGCGGGCTTCTCGCGGACGGTTCCTGTTGCAAAACGGGGGCTTTGAGGGCGCGAGTCCGAGGTTCGGAACTCGGGTGAGTATCGATGGAGGCGGCAAGCCGCCTTCGATTGATCTTGACGGGTTGCCTAAGTCGTAGCGTTGGCGTCCCCGCCGACGGTCCGGAAACGTCGGCGGGGACGCCAACGCTACAATGCCGGAGCCGTCGTCTCGCGGACATCGAAGCCGCACGGAATAACCGTCTCGGGCGGGGTTTCCTCCCCGTTGATTCTCATGACGAGGAGATCGATGGCGCGTTTGCCGATCTCGACCAAGGGCTGGCTTACGGATGTTAAGCGTGGGCGAAGTTCGTCGCAGTATCGCGTTGAGTCGAACCCAATCACCGACAACTCGTCCGGTACCCTGATGTTGTAGAGATCGGCCAAATAGAGCAAGCGAGCGGCGAGCTGATCGTCGTTGCAGATGACTGCGGTGTGTCGCGGACCTTCAGTTATGTAGCAGTGCGATTTCCACCGCTCCCAACCACTGTTCATCGCATCGGGCGTTCCAAGGGCAAATCCGCGGCGCATGTGTTGGTCCTCGGTGATTCGGATGCGTTTCTCGCGCTCCTCGGGACTAACGTCGACGTCCCAAGAAAAGTCGAGGATGTCGCGTTCCGTTGTCGGCAGACGATGTCCCTTCATGTGCTCGTGAAAAGCCGCGATGCGGGCGTTCGTTTCTGGGTTACGAGTGCCGTCTTCGCGGGCGAAGGCAATCTTGGTATGGCCAAGTTCCACAAGGTGGTCCAAAGCTAGGCCAATACCCTGATCGTTATCGCACAAAATCGTCGGATAGCGGCTATCGATGTCCGAGGCCCTCGAGTGAACGAGGACAATGGGCACGTTTGAACGGGAGAGAATGCCCATCGAGGCGGGAGAGAAGACCGCGCTGTACCAAACGAGGCCGTCAAAACGGCCGTCCGACATCGCGTCGATGGGGCTGCTCCCGTAGAGTTTCGGGCAGATCGTGACTGCGTATTCGTGATCGAAAGCTCCCTCGATCATTCCGTCCACAAGGGCGGCAAAATAGCTGGAGCCGTGGTAGATACGAGGTCGATTGAGACCGAGGCCGTGGAGCACCCCGATCGCGTTAGAACGCTGGGTGCGGAGGTTACGAGCGACGACGTTGACTCGGTAACCGAGTTCCTCGGCGACTTGGCGCACGCGCTCGGCAGTCGCCTCACTCACCCGGACGGTGGTCGCGCGGCTATGCAGCACTTTGGAGACGACCATCTTGCTGACGCCCGCCTTGGCAGCTACGTCTCGTTGAGTTACGGCCATGAGTCCACCTCATTCGTTTGTACGATATTTCCTTTCAAGAAAACACTTTATCGTTAAATATTTAGGGCCCGTGTACATACCCGGCACGAAGGCTCGTGACTTAGGGTCATAGTGCCAAACCCTTTCAATGCGCTCGCTTACGTTCGGATTCTTCCGGCGGAAGGACTCGGGCTTTTCATCGACATATTGATCCGGACACCTCTCCAGCTGGGGAATGCCGAACCGTATCCCTTTTGACTGGAGTCAGCTCGATCCTGAGGTCTCGCCATTTGCCAATGGACACGTGCGAGAGCCGGAGAAGAAAGGGTCTCGTCAGGACGGTCTGGTGCCGCGAGTCTGGACTTCGGTACCGGCTAGGAGCAGGGGAAGAGCAAGTGTCGAAGAGATACCCATTGCTTTTTCGATTCTATCCGTGTGCGGTGGTCGGCTTTCCCGGAAACGGTTCACCTGGTAAATCCTACAGGTATCGGGCGGAAATGCCGAAATATGGTGTAAGGTATTAGCTGTCGTGAACTACCCGGCCCTGAAGAATGGATTGGAGACCCGAAGCGTTGCTACGCAGTCGGTCGTTTTCAGTTCGCTTCTTCTTGGGCTTACTGGCCTCCTCCTTATTATTGGACTGCCAACCTAACACCCGGGAAGTAAAGACTTGCGAGAAGGCCTTTCCGGGAAACCGGGAAGGCCTTCGCTGCTTTTAGGGCAACGTTAGCCCTCGAAGTGGAGCAAGGAACGACATGGATTCGCGCCGACACCGCCGTCGGCTCAAGGCCCGCCGTTGGGTCATGGAGCAAAAAAACGATGGGACGATCTGGAGCGAAAGTAGTAATGGAATCGCTAGTCCGCGAGGGAGTCGATACGATATTCGGCTACCCAGGCGGAGTAGTGCTTCCCCTGTATGACGAGATGTTGAACTGGCCGCAGGTTCACCATGTGCTTGTCCGCCACGAGCAGTGCGCGGCGCATATGGCGGACGGCTATGCCCGAGCGACTGGCCGAGTCGGCGTGTGCCTTGCCACCAGTGGCCCCGGCGCCACCAACCTGGTAACCGGCATCGCCACCGCGATGATGGACAGCGTGCCAATGGTCGCGATCACCGGTCAGGTGAACTCCTGGGCGATCGGTAAGGATGCGTTCCAAGAGACCGACATCCAGGGAATCACGATCCCGATCACGAAGCACAACTACCTCGTGACCGATGTCGATGAGCTCCCCTACGTTCTCGCCGAGGCGTTCTATCTCGCCCGAACCGGACGCAAGGGACCCGTTCTTGTCGACATCCCCAAGGACGTCTTCATCGCGCTCACCGAGTCGGAATTCCCGACGGTGATCGAGCGACGTGGCTATCACATCCCGGGCGCACCCCTCGACATCGAGATTCAGCGCGCCGCTGACTTGCTGGCCGCAGCCGAGCGACCGGTCGCGATCGCGGGTGCCGGTGTAATCTGGTCCGAGACTTCCGAGATGCTTCGCAAGCTCGCCGAAAAGACGGACTTGCCGATCATCAACTCGCTCCTCGGCCTGGGCAGCTTCCCGCGCGGCGACGAGCGGTCGCTTGGCATGATGGGAATGCATGGCGAGGCTTCGGCCACGATGGCCGTCCAGAACGCCGACTTGGTTATCGGTATCGGTATTCGATTCGACGACCGACTGACGGGCAAGACGGATGGCTTTGCTGGAAAGGCGAAGATCATCCACTTCGACATCGACCCCACCGAGTTCCGCAAGGCGGTTGACACGGTTTGTACGGTGACCGGCGACCTGAAGATGTCGCTCGAAGCATTTGTCGATGCAGTGCCGGAGAAGAAGCACACCGAATGGTGGAGCAAGCTTCGTAGCTGGCAGCGCGAGTATCCGATCTTTGTGCCCGACGACGGGCGGTTCCTCTCTCGACACGTGCTCCAAGAGTTGAGCAGAGCAACCGAAGGCAAAGCGATCGTCAGCACCGACGTGGGTCAGCACCAGATGTGGACGGCTCAGCTCTACAAGTTCACGCGGCCCTATCAGTGGCTCTCCAGCGGCGGCCTCGGCACCATGGGTTACGGCTTCCCCGCCGCCATGGGCGCAAAGTTCGCTTGCCCGCAGGACGAGGTTTGGGCGGTCGTTGGCGATGGCGGTTTCCAGATGACGCTCCAAGAGCTGCAAACCGCGGTCGAGAACAAACTCAACGTCAATGTCTGCCTCCTCAACAACGGCTTCCTCGGCATGGTCCGGCAGTGGCAGGAAATGTTTTACGACAACCGCCATAGTCACGTGGCGATGGGCAGCCCCGACTACGGCAAGCTCGCCGACGCCTATGGCGTGAAGTTCTTCCGCTGCTCTCGCAAGGAAGATCTCGAAGCGACGTTCGCTGAAGCCCGAGCCCACGACGGCCCCACGCTCTGTGAGTTTGTGGTCGAGATGGAGGAGAACGTATTCCCGATGGTTGCCGCCGGCGCGACCAACGACAACCTGGTGATGGACCCTGCCTTGGCGTCCCGCCAGAAAGAGGCGGTAGCCAAATGAACGAGAACACAAGCGAACCGGAAGATAAATCCGTGTTGGATATGATCACCGCGGCATTCGAAGAGATGCCGCCCTTCGAAGTCTGGGCTCAGAATCAGCTTGGCATGGAGGGTGCAAGATGATGGCGCCGCCCCGAGGAGACACCTCCGACGCCTACGTCCTTCATCCGCGAGTGGTGAAGAACCAGCACACGATCACCGCCCTCGTGCAGAACGAGGCGGGGACTCTCAATCGCTTGGTCAGTCTGTTCCGCCGCCGAGGATTCTCCTTGGCGTCGCTGAACGCGGGTGACTGCGAGCAGGTAGGCCTGTCTCGGTTGACTCTCGTAGTCAACGGTGACGACGCCACGATGACCCAATGCGTGCGACAGCTCGAAAAGCTGATCGACGTCGTAGAAGTAGACGACCTTCATCAAGACAATTCGGTCCGCCGAGAGCTCGCGCTCATCCAGGTCGAGGCGAAAGCCGGCCAAAGAAGCGAGGTCCTCGAGATCGTGCAGATCATGAACGCCAGGGTGGCTCACCTAGCGCCGGAGCGAATGACGATCGAGTACGCCGAGGAGCCCGTGAAAGTCGAGCGCCTCTTGAAGATGCTGGAGCCCTATGGCGTCAGCGAAATCGTACGGACCGGAACGGTCGCGATGAGAGTAGAAGCCTGATCTAGAGGTGTTCGGTGTTCGGTATTGGGTGTTCGGATCGGAAGGGGAACCTTCCAATTCGTTCATTTCGACCGAACACCGAACACCCAATACCGAACACCTCCCCCAAAACATATGGCAACAATTTTTTACGACAAGGACGTTAACCCGGGACTCATCAAGAGCCTCAAGGTCGCAGTGATTGGCTACGGTAGCCAGGGGCATGCGCATGCCCAGAACCTGCGCGACTCGGGCATTGATGTGCGCGTGGCGCTGCACCCGGAATCCAAGAGCATCGCGAAGGCGCAGGAAGATGGTCTGACCGTTTCCACCGTCCCCGAAGCCGCCCAATGGGCGGACGTGATGATGTTCTGCACGCCGGACGTGCCCATGCGACACATCTACGAAGAGGGCGTGGCCCCTTACCTTCGAGACGGCCAGCTGCTGCTCTTCGCTCACGGATTCAACATCCACTTCAACCTCATCAAGCCGCCTGCGAATGTCGATGTTGGAATGGTCGCTCCGAAGGGACCTGGCCACCGACTGCGCGCCGAGTACCTCACGGGCGCGGGAATGCCCGCCCTTGTCGCGGTGCATCAGGATGCATCGGGGCAGGCTCACGACAAGGCTCTCTCCTACGCTTGGGGCATCGGTTGCGCCCGTGCTGGAGTGCTGGAAACGACGTTCAAGGAAGAGACGGAAACTGACCTCTTCGGCGAGCAGGCGGTTCTCTGCGGCGGACTGTCGGCCCTGATTAAAGCCGGGTTCGAGACTTTGGTCGAGGCTGGTTACCAGCCGGAAGCGGCTTACTTCGAGTGCTTGCACGAGACGAAGCTGATCGTGGACTTGCTCTACGAAGGCGGCCTCAACTACATGCGCTACTCGATTAGTGACACCGCCGAGTGGGGCGACTATGTGGCCGGACCAAAGGTGATCAACGAACAAAGTAAGGCGGCGATGAAGGAGCTTCTCGGCGACATCCAGAGCGGCAAGTTCGCTCGCGAGTGGGTTGCCGAAGTCGAAGCGGGCCGTCCGAACATGGATCGCATCCGAGCCGAAGAGCGTGAGCACCCGGTTGAGAAGGTCGGCAAGGAACTTCGTGCAATGATGCCGTTTCTTAAAGCCAAATGAGTGGACTGGAAGTCTTGATCGGTTTGGCGGGCGATTTCGCGGTGCGAACCGTTCGGGACTTCCTTCGCACTCGCCCTTGGGCCAAGGACGAAAAGAAGGCGAGCTACGTTGAAGGCCACATCCGCACCCTCACCGCGGATGCGGCCTCCTTCGTGCGAAGTGGACTCGTCGGAGACGACGACCGCTTCCTTGATCCTTTGTTGGATCGGTTCAAGGGCGACCTTGTCACCAATGGCATCCCTCCGGAGGATGCCATCCAGATCACCGACCAACAGCGCCGGATTCTAATGATGGCCCTCGTCGAACCTGAGCGAAACCTCTCAGCACAGCGAGCGAGGGTCGCCCGTTTGGAGGAAGAGCTTGAAGCACTTCGGACGGGCCAAGCCGAGCAGGTGAAGGCCTTGCAGGGGGCATTGGCGACTAACCATGCCTTGCTTCGCCAGAACCTGGCGCTCACCATGATTGGGGCGATTTCGCTAGTGGCTCTTGTGCTGAGCATCCTGGCTCTGGTGAGGCATCCATGAGCCTAGCGGTGGCTTTGAAACCTCTCCTCGAGCTGTCCTCAGTGACCGTGTTGCGCGGCGGTCGACCCGCCTTGGATCACGTTAGTTTGTCTATCGCTCAGGGTGAGAATGTCGCGATTCTCGGGCCGAACGGTTCGGGCAAGTCGACGTTGGTGAAGCTCATCACCCGCGACCTTTATCCCGCGGCGGGCGCGGGGACGATGCAGATTTTGGGTCAGGAGCGTTGGAACGTGGCCGAGCTTCGCTCGTCACTGGGAATCGTTTCCAACGACCTTCAGGCGGCCATGAATCCAGAGGCGACGGCACTCGATGTGGTTGTCGCGGCATTCACCGGGCAATACGGCATCTACTATTCGGAAGATCTCACCGACGAGCGGCTCAAAGCGGCTGATCAGGCACTTAGTCAAGCGGAAGCGGGGCATCTGCGGGACCGCGTTTTCTCCACCCTGTCGTCGGGCGAGGCCCGACGCGTGATGGTTGCCCGGTCACTTGCCAACGACCCCAGGGCCCTGCTGCTCGATGAGCCGACAACCAGCCTCGACTTACCGAGCGCACACGCCCTCACGGAGACCCTTCGTCGTCTGGCACGGAGCGGCAAAACTCTCTTGCTCGTCACTCATCATCTTGAGGAGATCGTCCCCGAGATAAGTCGCGTCATCATGCTCCGAAACGGTCGAGTAATCCATGACGGTCCGCGCGAGGAAGTGATGACCTCGTCCAACATCTCCGACCTGTTCGGCCTGGATGTCGAACTCATGGGCGCGGGCCCCTACAAGGCGGTGGTGCGATGATCGTCACGGTGAACCGAGAGGATTACCTCCGGCGGATTCGCTCTTCGAGCGTGTACAACGTCGCGATCAAGACCTCGCTCGAATACGCTCCGCTTCTATCGAATCTCACTGGGAATCGGGTCTGGCTCAAGCGCGAGGACCAGCAACCCGTGTTCTCGTTCAAGCTACGCGGCGCTTACAACATGATGTCCCGGCTTACGGGCGACCAGCTGGCCAAAGGGGTGATCGCGGCCAGCGCGGGCAACCACGCTCAAGGCGTGGGACTTGCTGCCAAGATGCTGGACGCTCCCGCGGTCATCGTGGTGCCTCGCACGACCCCCGAGATTAAGCAGAACGCGATCAAGGCGCTTGGCGCGGAGTTGGTTCTGTTTGGCGACGCTTACGACGACGCCTATCTCCACGCTCGCCAGCTTGAAGAGGAGCGCGGCCTCACGTTCGTCCATCCTTACGACCATCCCGACGTGATCGCGGGTCAAGGGACGGTTGGGTTGGAGTTGCATGAGCAGGCGGTTGGGGGGCTTGACGCGGTGTTTGTTCCGGTTGGTGGCGGCGGCCTCATTTCAGGCATCGCGTTGGCGATCAAGAGTCTGCGGCCGAACGTGAAGATCATCGGCGTGGAGCCGGAGGACTGTGATGCGATGCGTCGCTCTCTGGAAGCCGGGAAGCGGATCACGATGGCGCGAGTGGGTGCGCTTGCCGACGGCGTCGCAGTGCGAACGGTTGGCGAAGAGACTTTCCGTATATGCCAAGAGCTGGTCGACGAGGTCATTACGGTGAGCAACGACGAGATCTGCGGCGCAGTTAAGGAAGTTTTTGAAGACCGTCGCGCGGTGCTCGAGCCTGCGGGTGCACTCTCCTATGCGGGGCTGAAGAAGTGGTCTGAAGGCAAAAGGGGCCTGGATTTGGTTGCCATTCTCTCGGGGGCGAACCTGAACTTCGACCGCCTCCGGTACATCGCGGAGCGAGCCCAAGTCGGCGAACGACGCGAAGGGATTCTCGCCATAGACATTCCGGAAAGGCCGGGGAGCTTCCGGCAGCTTTGCTCGGTGCTGGGCGAGCGCAACGTCACTGAGTTCAACTATCGGATGGGCGATCCGTCTCGGGCGATTGTCTTCGCCGGGGTCCAGATCAAGGATGCGGACGAGTTGCACTCGGTTATTGAGAATCTCAAGGCGAACGGCTACGAGACGCAGGACCTCACCGACGACGAGATGGCGAAGGCGCATGTGCGCCACATGGTCGGTGGGCGCAGTGCCTATGCCACCGACGAGCGGCTCTTTCACTTCGATTTCCCTGAGCGTGCAGGTGCGCTCTCGGCTTTCCTCGACCGGCTTGCCGGATCGTGGAACATCAGTCTCTTTCACTATCGCAATCACGGCTCCGATCGCGGGCGCGCTTTGGTGGGGATTCAAGCCCCGCCCGAGTCGGCCGACGAACTCAGGGCGCTTCTCGATACGGTCAACGTCGACTGGACAGAGGAAACCGACAATCCTTCCCTTCGACTCTTTTTGAGGTGATCTGGGAGTATGTATTTGCCATGCTAGCCCTTCTTCCCGCTCTGATCCTCGGCGCCCAGGCTCAGCCGTTCGCGTCGTACGGCTTACCGTTCGATCAGCACACTTGCAAGGATAAGTTCGACCGGACGATCACTTATTACCTGTCCAAATCCACCGAGAAGGCGCCGATCGCGCTGATGATTCCCGGCTCGGGTGGGCAGTCGATCTGGACCTTGAAGGACGGGCATGTCTATGGCGGGTTGCAGAACCTGCTTCGGGCAAGCGCGAAGAATCGGGTTCGAGTTCTGATTGTTGAGAAACCAGGCGTACCCTTTGCCTTCCAACCCCCCCAGCCCGGAACCGCCGAGGGTTGCCCTGAAGAGTTTTTGAAGGAGCACACCCTGGATCGTTGGGCCGAGGCAAATGAGGCGGCGCTTCGCGACGCTTGGAAACAGAGTGGGGTTGACGCGTCGAAGGCACTCGTTATCGGACACTCAGAGGGCGGCATCGTAGCGGCCAAGGTCGCTGCCGATGAGCCAACGGTGACCCACCTTGCGAGCCTCGCGGGAGGTGGACCGAGCCAGCTATTCGACCTTCAAAAGATGATCGGTGAGGAAGTGGACAGCCAGTGGAAGGAAATCCTGAAGGATCCGGATAGCATCACCAAGTTTGCCTACGGACATCCTTTTCGCCGATGGTCAAGCTTCCTGAAAACCTCGACGATGGAGCAGGCGCTTCGGTCCAGCGCGAAGATTTACATCGCGCAGGGGACGGCCGACAAGAACTCCTATCCGTTGTCGGCGGACATTTTCCACACCAATATGGTTGCATCGGGCCGCAATGTGACCTACGAAAAGATTGAAGGAGCGGACCACGGCTTCTCAAAGCCGGGAGCGGCTAAGCCGTACGAGGGATTTCAGAGGGTGTTGGAGCACGTGCTGGATTGGTTTCTGAAGTGAAACAATCCGAAAGTAGCGTCGGCGTCTCGCCGATGATCTGGGAGGGGTTGTCGGTGGGCCGAACCCCCTCCCCCACGGTTCCCCCTTCGGAAAGGGGAACCATCTCCGGACCGAATTTGAACCCAAAATGCTATCCTTGGACCTAGAATCATGAGCGAATCATTCGATCCGAAACATAAGTCTCGAACCATCAGCGAAGGGGTCGATAAGACGGCTAACCGCGCCATGCTCCGCGCGATGGGGCTGGGGGACCAGGAGATTAAGAACCAGCCTTGGGTGGGGGTTGCGACGGTTTGGAGCGAGGCGACGCCTTGCAACGTGAACCTCGACGTCCAGAGCGTGGTGGTGGCGGAGTCGGTGAGCAAATTCGGCGGGACGCCGCGCCGGTTCAACACGATTTCGGTGAGTGACGGCATTGCGATGGGGCACCAGGGGATGAAGGCTTCCCTGGTCTCGCGCGAGGTCATCGCAGACTCGGTCGAGCTGATGATGAAGGCCCACTGCTACGATGGCCTCGTCGGCATGGCGGGCTGCGACAAGAGCCTTCCGGGAATGCTCATGGCAATGGCGCGGCTAGATGTGCCGAGCGTGTTCGTCTACGGCGGCACCATCATGCCGGGCCGGTTCAAGGGTCGCGATGTGACGATCCAGGACGCATTTGAGGCGGCGGGAGCTCATGCGGCGGGAACGATCGATGACGCCGAGCTTCACGCGGTTGAATGTGCGGTTTGCCCTGGTGCGGGCGCTTGCGGCGGACAGTACACGGCAAACACGATGGCCTGCGTGGCGGAGGCGCTGGGAATGGCGCTCATCGGTTCCACTTCTCCACCCGCGGAGTCGGAAGATCGAGCGGTTTGGCTCGAGGCAGCGGGCGAGGCGGTGATGGCAGCACTCTCGAACGGTCGCTTGCCGAGCGAGATCCTCACACGAGAGGCGTTTGAGAACGCGATCGCAATTGGGGCGGCTACTGGCGGAAGCACGAACGTGGCCCTCCACATCCCGGCGATCGCCCACGAGTTGGGCATCGAGATAACGCTGGACGACGTTGAGCGAGTCAGCCACCGAACTCCGACCCTCGCCGACCTGCGGCCAGGCGGGCGATTCGTGATGCTCGACCTGCACAAAGTTGGCGGCGTTCCCGTCGTGCTGAAGGCGCTACTCGACGCGGGTTGCCTGCATGGCGACTGTATGACGATCAGCGGACAGACGATGGCGGAAGCCCTCGCCCATGTCGTGATTCCGGATGGTCAGGAAGTCGTTCGCCACAAGTCGAACGCGGTCCACCCGACCGGTGGCCTCAAGATCGTCCGAGGCAACCTCGCCCCCGATGGCGGGGTCGTGAAGACCACCGGCGTAAAGCAGCTTCGGCACGTCGGACCGGCACGGATCTTCGAGACCGAGGAGGCGGCAATGGCGGCAGTTCAGGCTCGGCAGATTGTGGAAGGCGACGTGGTCGTCATCCGCTACGAAGGCCCGAAGGGCGGGCCCGGGATGCGTGAGATGCTCGGAGTCACCTCGGCGATCGTGGGCCAAGGGCTCGGATACTCGGTGGCTTTGCTCACCGATGGGCGATTTAGCGGCGCGACACGTGGGCTGATGGTTGGCCACGTTGGGCCGGAGGCTTTCGATGGCGGGCCGATCGCGTTGATTCGGGATGGGGACATCGTCACCCTTGATGCCGAGCACAACGAGTTGAGCGTGGCGGTGTCAGACGAGGAGATGGCCACTCGTCGGGCGGCTTGGGTCCAGCCCAAA
>JBBQFM010000039.1:0-56651 GCA_038321975.1 Fimbriimonadales bacterium
CCCAGAACACAAGAACCGAATTGACGATGAGCCCAATCCATGGGCAAAACGCAACCATCCATATCCACACCCTCCGTGGCGTGACTAAGATGAGCTAAGGACGATACCAATCCCAAAAAAGATGTGGGTAAGGACAAGGGCAACGCCCTGGGTGAATCCGACTTACCTACTGAGCCCTGAAAGGGCGGCCATATATTTCGCCCCTTCAGGGCTTGAAGATGGGTTTGGGTGCCCACCCAGGGTGGTTGCCCTGGGCTACCTTGTTCTCGACCCTTCGGCCCTGCAGCGGAGAACAGGGTGGCAGCCGCCAAACCGACCGCGGAGGGGGTCAAAGAATCTTAGCCCCGGGTCGTCTCCGGACGCCCCGGAGGTACCGCCAGAAAACCCCCGACCCCGAAGTGGTCCCGAAGTGGGTCGAAGACCTCTCTGGTCGCTTCGTCCCATCCTCATTTGGACCTGGACCACGTCTATGTTCTTAGGATGGAGCCCTAGCGACTGAAGAACCCCTATCCACACCGAGAGCGTCTCACCACAAACCTCCCGCGACCAGAAATTCTGTAGGTGACGCCTCTCCCAGAGCAAAGAATCTCCATCCCGAATGGATGCCGAACCATAGCCATGGGTCGCGCAGCGCCCCATGGAAAGACGACCCCCGAAGGGTGCCCGACTATTCGGTCTCCCAGCGTGACATCTCAATGGCGACGAATCGAAGTACCCACCGACCGATCCCCCTCTGCCATAATCCACCCGAATGAAGCACATCGATCTTCGTTAGCAGCCGCCACCGCTGCACTAATTCACGCGTGGCAATTTGCCACCGAAGATCGTTCATGTTTAAGTCCCCCCTGCTTGCTATCCGTCCATTTCGAAACCTCTGGCTTGGCCAGGCGGTGTCTCAGTTCGGCGACTCCTTCTACTTCGTGGTCTTTATGTTCATGGTGAAGAAGCTCACCGGATCGATCGCGATGGTTGGCTATGTAGGTGCGTTGGAGACGATTCCGTTCCTGGTCCTGAGCCCCTACGCGGGAGTGCTTGCCGACCGAATCGATCGAAAGAAGATCATGCTCGGGTCGGACATTCTAAGCGGGGCGTTTTTGATCCTGTTTTCGCTTTGCCTGCTGCAGAACGCGCATCCAGCCAACTGGCTCTTCCTCTTGGTTCCGGGAGCGCTGTCTTGCGTACGCTGCTTCTTTATGCCCGCGAAAAGCGCGTCGATCCCATCCCTGGTACCTGCAGACATGATGCTCAAGGCGAACGCCCTGAGTGCGACGACCGCGAACTTCATGCCGCTCATCGGTTTGGCAATGACGGGCAGCCTGATGGCCATCATGTACGCCCTTGCCCCGAACGGCTTCTTCTTCGCCGCGGTGGTGGTGAACGCCTTTTCGTTCTTTGTGTCGGCGTACTTCATTGCTTTGCTTCCCGCGATCATGCCAGACCGAAAAGACGCGCACGAGACGCACCCTTTGACCGACTTCAAGGACGGAATTCGGTACGTCAAAAGCCGGCATGACTTGGTCGTGCTCATCATCCTGCTCACCGTGTTTCGGCTAATGGTGTCGCCCTTCTTCGTGGTCTTCATTGCCGCCAACGAAAGCTGGTTTGGTGGAAAGCCTCAGACCTTGGCTTGGCTAGAGTTTTCCTTCTTTGCGGGAATGATTGTGGGGAGCTATGCGGTTGGCAAAACCAAACCCAAACGACCGATGCTTTGGTTCTGCTACGGGTTGCTTACGGTTGGGGCCGGGGTGGCGGCCATGGCCTTCAGCCCGGTGCCTGCGGTGTTCATTGTGTGGAATACGATTTGTGGCCTGGCGGTTCCCGCTGCCGATATCCCCATCAACACCTATCTACAGATAAGCGTCCCGGACGCTTTTCGCGGCCGAGTTGGCTCCGCGATCAACATGATCGCGACCGGCGTGATGCCGATCGGATTGACGATGTCTGGAGTCTTGGTAGCCGAATTCGGGCTGGTCGCCGCGTTCCTCGTAATGGGATTGGGGATGATGGGTGCGTGTCTGATCGGCTTCGCTGATCCCAAGTTTCGGAACGTCGAGATGCCCCTTCCCGCGGAAGCCGTGTGATCGTATGTAGCGTCGGCGCCCACGCCGATGAGCGCCGCGCGATCCTGCACTTGCCTACGAAGTTTCACCTCCAAGCGCCAGCGCCAATTTTCAATACGTCGACAGCCCGGGGGAGCGAAGGCCACATCTTTCGACTGTCTCGTACACGGGCCGGAAGGTTGAAATGGGCTCTCGTTATACCAACCCCAAGGGGGTTGCGGATGCCAGCGAAGGGTTACGCTCCGGCGGAACCCTGGTAACAATGCCGACCAACCCAAGAACCCTGTAAGTGGTTCCGCCAACACCAATTCGAAACTGGACAGCCTGGCAGAGAGCTATGAACAACCGGAACAGCTTACAAGGTTCGGGAAGGACCGGTCGGTGTGTACTAACCGCTCAGCTCCTTTAGCAGTGCCGCTGCTTTCACCTTTCCTTCCTCGCTGAGTGCAGAGGACGCGTTGAGAAGATAGAACTTTGTGTTCGGTGCCTTGTATACGGCGAGTGCCTGCAGTGCCAACCCTGCAGTTTCAGCATCGCCAGAAACGAGGAGGGAACCGCAGCCGAAGAGGCCGCCCGCCTTGGCGAACTTTGCCCGCATATCCTCGGGCACTGATTTGCTGGCTAGCTGCAGGCCCGCTTTTTGAAGGCCGGCATCTTGGCTGGAGCAGAGGACATTAACGACATTCGCCATGTATTCGATGCCGTACCGGTCGGCAACGTCGCCGAACATCGGAGCGAAGGCATCTGGGTTTTCATTGATCCAGCTCGCCAGGCCCTTCCCATCGAAAGACCCATAGGTCTCGACAAACCACCGGATCGCCGCCTCAGGCGCGGGTCCTCCGGCGATGAGTCGGGGCTCGAGCAACTCCTTGTATTCGGGCGAAAGGAAGTCGATGCCACCGGTCGTGGCATCGATGTAGCATGACCGAAGATAGGTGCTTTCGTTGGGTGCGGGGATCAGGTGCTTTCGCATCTCGTCGAGCGGCGAGCGGTCGGTGATGATCCACATCCGCACCTGGTTTGCAGGCCCCTTGAACGATTCGTTATTGTAGTAGTTTGCGAGTTTGGTCAACGCGTCGCTTGAGGGCATGCGGAACTTGGCCCTTTGTCCGTGCGGTGCCTTCTTCGACATATTCATGCACGCACACAGGCCCTTGACAGTCATGCGCTTTGGCTCCAAAGCCCCGATGGGTCCAGCTCGAAGTGGAGGCATATAGGCCGGGAGAATAAGTTTCAGGGGGGTGCAGACCACCACATCTTGGTCGGCTTCGTCGTCCAGGTCAAGCTCAGAGCCTGGCCAAGTACAAAGCGTCACTTCATGATCGTACGGGTTCTCGGCGGACATCGTGCACTCGCCCATGCTGTCCACATAGAACTCGATCTTCAGGTCCTTTTCCTTCTTAATATCACAGACAGAGAACTTGCCCTCTTCGGTGATAGTCAGCCCGGCGTGCTCTTTGACCGAGGGATTCTCTTCCGAGTTTGCGCTGCAACGGCAAAGTGTCTTTTGGTATCCAACTTGAATGTCTTCGGTGGGAAGCATGACCCCTCCCACGAGATCCTTTCCAGTGGGGCCCAAGACCCGGGCTTTTGTTCCGTCCGGCTTTTCCTCCGTTCGAATGAGTTGCCAGTTGGCGAAGAGTTGCCACTGTCTCCCCCCTAGTTGGTGAACCATTGTTGAACAGTGCTCCTTGCAAAAGTGGCGCTCCGAGTACTTCAATTGGTAGCTGGAAAGCGTTCCCAGGTGGTCCATAGCCCCATCCGTCAGCTCGCGGGTGATAGTAATTTCACCTCCACTAGGGACTCCCATTTTTTTGAATGCGGCGGTGAGGTCCGCGTAGGCGGTGTAGTTCTTTCCTACCTGGGCAAGCCTCGTGAACTGATGGATAACCTTGCAAGGCTCGTCGCAGGAATCATCACACGCGGCGTGGAGCAGGTGGCTCGTGCTCCCTCTGCAGCTGTTTTTGCACTCGGAAGTGGCTGCCCAGTAAAAGCCCTCGTCTTCCCACGTGTATTTGACCTCGATCGTCACATTGCCTTCCACTGCAAGCGCCTTTGCCGTGACGATGGGCAAAGGTTTGTTTGAGGGCGGTTTGGTCTTGTCGTACTGCTGAGCCATCGCCATGCAAAGAGTCAGGGACGAGAGAACTGCTGCACACACCCGGAGACCGTTCATGTGCATCAATATAAACCTAAGCGCTTGCTCTTGAGAACCACCGGTACACTGCCTGATCGTGGATCAAGGGCATATCGGCGTCGATGAAAGCGGGAAGGGCGATTTTTTCGGACCCCTGGTCATCGCCGCGTGCTTCGTGGGTCCCGAGCATTTGGCCGAACTCGATGGCGTCAAAGACTCGAAGAAGTTGACCGACCCGATGTCTCTCCGGTTGGCCGGGAAAATCAAAGCCGTCTGCCCCCACTCGGTCATCTGTATCGGCCCGGCTAAGTACAACGAGTTGTACGAGAAGTTCAGGAACCTCAACAAGCTTCTCGCATGGGGACACGCACGGGCGATTGAAAACGTTCTCGAGATCCAGCCCGCGAACTTGGTCATCTCCGACCAATTTGCCGCCGGTGGCATCGCCGTGAAGCAGGCTCTTTACGAGAAAGGGAAGGGCGTGGAGTTTCGCTCGATGGTCCGAGCTGAGGCGGATATCGCAGTCGCTGCCGCCTCGATTCTCGCCCGCGCCGAGTTCCTACGTCGCCTGGAGCGGTTGGGCGAGGAGTACGGGATGGTGCTGCCGAAGGGGGCGACCAACGTGATCGGCACCGGCAAGTCGTTTGTCGCCAAGCACGGTGCGGCCTCCCTTGGGAATGTGGCGAAGATGCATTTCAAGACCAGCGGCCAGGTGCTCGCGGGATGATCGGCCTTCCTCCCATCAACATCGTTCAGAACGGAGCAGTTGGCGACGGGGTGACGATGTGTACCGTCGCGATCCAGAAGTCGATCGATGCGGCGGCTGCTGGTTCGCATGTTGTGCTGATTCCCGCTGGGCACTTTCTGACTGGGACTCTTAAGCTGCGATCGCATGTCGAGCTTCGGCTGGCCAAAGGGGCGGTCCTTCTCGGCAGTGCATCGCGAAAGGACTACGAGAAGAGCGTTTGGTATTCGCTTCTCATCGGCGACAAGCTCACCGATGTTGCCATCACGGGTAATGGGACGATCGACGGCCAAGGCGTGGCCCTTGCGCAGGACGTCTTAGAAATGGTCAAGCGCGGCGAGATCAAGATTCCCGCAAAGGGTTGGCGACCCTCCGAGATCGAGCGGCCCGAAATCATCGAGATGAACAACTGCCACCGCATCCGCCTAGAGGGCGTGACGATCAAGAACGGTTGTTGCTGGATCCAAACCTATCGAAACTGCACCGAGCTCTCGCTCAAGAACGTGAAGGTCGATAGCAAGGCGTACTGGAACAACGACGGCATCGATGTGGTGGATTGCCGCAACGTAGGTATCTCGAACTCAAAGTTCGATGTGGGAGACGATGGGATCTGCCTCAAGTCAGACGACCCCAAGTCGCGTTGCGAGAACGTGATCATCAAGAACTGCCGCGTACGCAGCAGCGCCAGTGCGATCAAGTTCGGAACATCCAGTCACGGCGGGTTTAAGCATGTGCGCATCGACAACGTGGAGATCAAAGACACGTTCCGGTCGGCCGTGGCGCTGGAGTCGGTAGACGGTGGCACCCTCGAGGATATCGAGGTCTCGCACATCCACGCCGTCCACACCGGCAACGCGTTTTTCATCCGCCTCGGCCATCGCACCCTCTCGGCGCCTGCGGGTCGAGTGCGAAACATCTACCTGCACGACTTCGAAGTTCAGATTCCCGCTGGCCGACCGGACATGGGCTATCCCTTCAAAGGCCCCCAGTTTTCGGAGCCGCACAACCTCTGCCCGTCATCAGTTGTCGGCTTGCCCCAGGCGCCGGTGGAGAATGTTCGCCTGGAGCGGATCCACATTCGGTTCGCCGGAGGCGGCACGCCGGCGATCGCAAAAGTCGGACCCAAAGGCGTGCCCGAACGCGTGAAGGAGTATCCCGAGTTCACGATGTTTGGCGAGCTGCCCGCCTGGGGACTATACATGCGGCATGTGCGGGGCGTGACCGTCAAAGATTGCTCTTTCAGGCTCGATGCAAGGGATTACCGACCCGCGTTCGCAAAGGACGATGTAAAGGTCGTGTGGTTTCGATCCGTCCGAGTCAAGGGCTAGCGAACGCTAAGAGCGTTTGCTAGCCCCACTTAAAGGAAAACCGCTTTGGAAGCTGCTCCCTCTGGTTCGGGAACGGAGTGGCTATCGGCGTCTTCGTCCACTTGGTCGAGGCGATACAGAAGGTGCCCCTCTTCGAATCCCATCGATAAATAGTGACCTCCATCCACCGAGCGTGATGGGGTTCCGGATGCTGCAGTCGCTTGGGGACGGGCTCCCATTTGTCATCGACCTCAAACCCAACGAGGCGACCACCCTTTGCCATCCAACGGATCGTGTTCTCATCGCGACACGCGATGGAGAAGACTCGCTGGACCTCCGAACCCTTGGGAATGTAGATCGAGTAGTCAAGCCAGTTGCTTCGACTGATCGCGGTGATGACGGCGGGAAATGGAGCAGGGAGTCTTGCTCCCAGTATGAACTTGACAGTGGGCGGATAGAGTTCCGAAATCAAGTCTTCTCGAGCCCTGGCAAACATGTCTTCTTGATCAACGATCCGGACCCCGGTGCCCTGATCTGAGCGAAATGCTTCCGCTCTCAGCGTGTGCTCGTGTTCCCCCACGCGGTAGTGCAGAGTGACGGGCGGGACTGAGACTAAGTGCCGGATCCGAGGCTACCAACATGGACCTTGCCAGTCTAGTTCATAGGCCTCCCCCCACGCAAAAGGTAAACTGCTGTCTCCGGCGCACCCGCGCGGAACCCCAAACCTTATGCTAAGAGCTGGCAATGTCGGTCTGCCCAACGTCGGAAAGTCGACCCTATTCAACGCGGTCGTCGCCAATTCCAAGGCACAAGCTGCGAACTTTCCGTTCTGCACGATCGAGCCCAACGTCGGCCTCGTCTCCGTCCCAGACGCGCGGCTCGACGTACTCGCAAAGATTTCGAGCTCGGAGCAGATCCTTCCCGCTCGGCTTGAGATTGTTGACATCGCCGGACTCGTAAAGGGCGCGAGCAAGGGTGAGGGATTGGGCAACCAATTCTTAGCGAACATTCGTGAAGTGGATGCGATTATTCATGTGGTCCGATGCTTCGTGAACGACGACATCATCCACGTCTCGGGCTCGGTAGACCCCGCTCGAGACATTGAGATCATCAATATCGAGCTTGCACTGGCCGATCTTAGCCAGGCCGAGAGAAGACTCGACCGAGCGCGCAAAGACCTTCGCACGAAGAAGGAAGTTCAAACCGAAATTGACGCCCTCGAGAAGATCGTGCCGGTTCTCGCCGAAGGCATTCCCGCCCGCACCGTCTCGCTCACTGAAGACGAAGCGTTCTCTATCAAGTCCCTGGGCCTGCTCACTCTGAAGCCCGTGATCTACGCCGCCAACGTCTCGGAAGATGACCTTGCCACCGGCAACGCATTCGTCGAGACGGTGCGAGGCATCGCCGCCAGCGACGGCGCTCAGGTGGTTGTGATCTCAGCCCAAGTAGAGTCAGAACTCATCGAACTGCCCGAAGAAGATCGAGCCGAATTCCTCGAATCTCTCGGCGCCAAGGAGGGCGGCTTGACGTCGCTCATCCGAGCCACGTACAGTCTGCTCGGCCTCCAAACCTACTTCACCACCGGCCCCAAAGAAACCAGAGCTTGGACGATCACCAAAGGCATGACCGCCCCCCAGGCTGCCGGAGTCATCCACAGCGACTTCGAGCGAGGCTTCATCCGAGCCGAGACCATCGCCTACAAAGACCTCGTCGAAAACGGGTCGGAGAAAGCGGCAAAGGAAAAGGGCTTGATGAGAAGTGAAGGCAGGGAGTACGTCGTCAACGAAGGCGACGTCATGCTCTTCCGATTCAACGTCTAACCCCTCCGGCCAGCGGCACGCTGTGGCCGCGACCTCCGTGGTCGCGAGGATTGCGAAGCAATCTGTAGCCGGGGGCCTTAAGTCCACGCAGGAGCGAAGCGACAAACCGTAGCCGCGAACTCCGTTGGTCGCGAGATTGCGAAGCTATCTTTGCCAGCGTAGCAATAAGGCTGTTCGCGCAACGGCCTATACTGCCAACAATGAGCCATAGTCGGTTCGAGCATGAACCACAATCCGCGACCGAGCTTACTGAGAAGGAAGCTCAGCAAATGGTCCGCCTCCACGCTCGACTCAATGGCAAATCGGCGGCGAGCATCCAACTTTCGGACATAACGGAGGCGCTCGAAATCGACGAGGAAGAGGGAATGCGGCTCTTGGCCGTCGTGCGTGGGCAGAGCAATTTCGGCGACCATGCCCAAAGAGTGGAAAAAAATAATCGTCGCTGGCTGATCGCTGGCGGTGTATTACTCGCCGTTTTCGTCGGTATATCCCTTGTTTTTGGCTATGTGGTGGTCAGCTTTTGGCAGGGAGTGGAGTCTGAAGTGCAAAAGGGGAGCGACGCCCCGCCCCACTCCACAACCGACCAAAAGGTCCCGCCTGCAGTCAAGAAGACAAACCCTTAACTCAATTGTCTGCTAGCAACGATCATCGGGGCATCTAACGTAGTCCAATAGCAAGCAATCGCGCAAAGCGCGATCGAGGAGAGAAATCAATGGACCAGATCCCTACCGATAGAAACGATGTTGTAGACGGCTTTTCCGACGCGCCCGAAGGCGCCAAGAACACCCCGGATGCTGCCGATAAGGGCAACGAATCCGAGCTGGAGCCGTTGACCCCGGACGAATACGCGGCCGCTCAGAAAGAGGCTCGCGAAGAAGAGTAGTAGACACGGGACCGAGAAGGGCGGCAAGATATCTTTATGATTGCCGCCCTTCTCGCTGTCAGCCTCTTGGCGCCAGTTCAACTCTCGCCCTCGAACCGTGCGATCCAATACGTGGGCCGATTCGATATTCGAGACACCGCCGGGCCAAGGTGTTCTTGGTCGGCGAGCACGGTGGAACTCGGCATCCACGGCACTGGCCTTTCGGTGAAGCTGGCCGATGTGGGCCAAGGCGATTTCTGGCAAGTGCTCGTCGATGGCAAGCCGACCTCGGTCCTCGAACTCAAGCAGGGTGCCAACGACTACGTCGTGGCCAAGGATCTGCCGAACGAAGACCACCAAATTCAGTTGGTAAAGCGCACTGAGGCGTTCGGCGGCATCACCCAGATTCTCGGCGTCACCCTCGATGAGGGCACCCATCCCTTGCTCCGAAAAGAAATGAAACGACGAATCGAGGTGATCGGCGATTCGATCAGTTGCGGGTTCGGAAATGAGGGCAAGACGAAAGAAGAGCCCTTTAGACTTGCGACCGAGAACGCGTCCGAAACCTACGGCGCGATCGCCGCACGCAAATTTGGTGCCCAGTTCGTGGATATCGCCTGGTCCGGTCGAAAGATGTGGCCCGACAACACAATCCCATCGATCTACGATTTGAGCCTGCCAACGGATACCGCGAGCACCTTTGACTTCAAGACGCCGGAGCCGGACGCGATCGTGATTCACCTTGCAACCAACGACTTTGGCCGCGACAACCCGGAAGAGAAAGGCTGGGTGCAGGCTTACTCCAACTTCATCGCCCACCTCCGAAGCCACTATCCGAAAGCGCTCGTCTACTGCGCGATGGGCTCGATGATGAGCGACGGGTACCCCGCTGGCCACAATGCCCTCTCCACCCTGCACCGGTATCTCACCGAAATAGTCGATTTGCGCAAATCACAGGGTGACAAGAACGTCAAGATCATCGAGTTTGCCCAGCAGCTAGAGAGTGACGGCATTGGGTCGTCGTGGCACCCGAATCTCGTTACTCACCGGAAGATGGCGGCGGTTTTGGCAGACGCCTTGCATCGAGATCTCAACTGGTAAAAAAAGGGCAATTATTATAAGTGCGCTTATAATAAGTGCACTTATGAAAACGGGCAAAAAATTGTAAGTGCACTTACAATAAAGGCGCCGCGAAACCCAGAACCCATCGGCCGAGTCGTAAGTCCATGCAGACTTTCGACCTTCTCTTCGACTGTCCCGATATCGATAGCCAAGAGGATGAAATGATCATTGGCCAAACTCTGGATGGCTCGCCCGGAATCGATAGAATCGAGGTGGACATCCAACTCCACCGAGTGCACGTAACCACCGCAAACCAAGATGGCGGCGAAGATGTACGGCGGCTCTTGATCGGCGCAGGATATCCTCCCCTTAATTGAGTACGAGAACTGGACTTGATATCGCTTGCCGAATCGGCTTCGCATCCCTCAGGGGGAAGTCGATTGCTTTGCTGTGCAACCAAGCGTCGGTAGATCGCGAGTTGCGCCACATCATCGATCTCATGCTGCCCGAGCACCAGGATGGTCGGTTGAAAATCGGGGCGGTATTCGGCCCTCAGCATGGCCTTTTCGGTCACACCCAAGACAACATGATCGAGTGGGAGGGAGCCGTGGACCCTCGTACCGGCCTCACCGTCCACTCCCTTTACGGTGAATCCCGAGAACCCAATCCCAAGTCTTTGGAAGGTATCGACCTGTTTCTAGTCGACATTCCGGACGTCGGCTCTCGCTACTACACCTTCGTGTGGAGCATGGCGAACTGCATGAAGGTTTGCGAATCGATGGGAATTCCCGTGCATGTGTTGGATCGGCCGAATCCGATCGGGGGCACGAGGGTCGAAGGCACTCTGCTGAAATCCGAGTTTGCGAGCTTCGTGGGGGAATATCCGCTGCCGACTCGTCACGGAATGACGGTTGGCGAGATCGCGACTTACCTCAAATCTAGCTTCTTCCCGAAGCTGACCCTGACGGTCACCGCCGTCGAGGATTGGGCAAGGAGCGAGTTTTTGGATGAGACCGACGTGCCGTGGGTAATGCCTTCGCCAAACATGCCCACCCTCGATACCGCGATCGTATATCCCGGAGGCTGCCTTCTCGAGGCAACCAACCTGAGTGAAGGGCGCGGCACCACCCGGCCGTTTGAAATTGTCGGAGCGCCGTTCCTCGACGCTTGGAAGCTTGCAAACGCGCTCAATGGTCTTGAGTTGCCCGGCGTGACTTTCCGGCCAATCCAGTTCGAACCGACTTTCAACAAGCACGCGAGGACTCTATGTGGAGGGGTTTTCGTGCACGTGACAGAGCGACGGGCCTTTGAACCGGTGCTCAGCTACATCGCGATCATGCAGGAGGCGATCCGCTTTTCGGGTCTCGTTGACTCCACCGGCTCGCCCAAGGAGGCGACGTTCAAGGCCGAATCCGCGGAAACGAAGCTGCAAGGTTTCGCATGGCGACAACCTCCCTACGAGTACGAATCCGAGAAGATGCCGATTGACATCCTTGCTGGCAACGATTGGCTGCTAACGGCAATCGAGAAGATGCAGCCGCTCAACGAGATTCGGGAGCGAATGCTGCGCGAGTGTGCTCCTTTCGAGAGCGTTCGGCATGCTTCCCTCCTCTATCCCACCACCGCCTAGGTAAGAAAACTCTCACCCTCTTCGAACGGTGCTCCAACGTAAGCTCCTCATACTTTGATGTCAGACCGCCGTCCATAGATGGCGTCTAGGAGACTTGAGAATGAAGAAAACGCTTATCGCGATCACCGCAATTCTTGCCGCTGGCGCTCTGACCGCAGCCGCACCCCTCATGCAGAAGGTTCACGACTCGATGCACCACATGGCCCTAAGTCTGAACCTCACCCCGGAGCAGGGGATGGCTTTACACGGCCGAATCATGGAGTTCAACAAGGCCAAGGATACGACTCTCGCCAACCCATCATTGAGCACCGAGCAGAAGCGAGCCAAGGTAGCCAACCTGCAAGTAAAGGCCGAGGGAGACGTAAAGAAGATCCTGACCCCCGCCCAGGTGAAATCGCTGCAGTCGCACGGGGGCATGGCCCACCTGTTCAGCGCAAACCACGCTCAGGCGATGACCGCTCACATCCACGAGATGATCGGGCAGTTGGGTTTGAATCCCGATCAAGAGTCGAAAGTGAGCAAGATCTTCGACGAGACGTTTGCCACTATGGGGAATCTCATGAACGACAATACTCTTTCACCCGATGCGAAGAAGACGGCGGTGGCAAATCTCCACGAGGGTGCCATGAAGAAGATGCAGGAAGTGCTTAGCCCCGAGCAATTCACCAAGCTTCAGCAGATGTTCGGGCACAAATAGTCGCACACTGACATCGCTTGAATGTACTCATCGTTGAAGACGATGAAAGCGTCGGACGCTTTCTAAAGCAGGCTCTTCAAGAGGCTGGCTATGCCCCGTTGGTCGCAAAAGATGGATCGACGGGGCTTCAGCGTGCCCAGAATGGAGACTTCGAAGTCATCCTTCTCGACGTGATGCTGGAGGGTATCGACGGATTCGAAATTTGCAGACGGCTCCGCGATGGTGGAGTGGTAACGCCGGTGCTGATGCTCACCGCCAAAGATCTGCTGGAGGACAAGGTTAGGGGATTGGACAGCGGGGCCGACGACTACTTGGTGAAGCCTTTTCAAGTCGCGGAACTTCTGGCCCGCGTCCGGGCCCTTCTTCGCCGCGGCACGAGCGGTCCAACCCAGTTGCAAGTTGCGGACCTCCTTCTGGATCCTGCTTCCCGTCAGGTGAGCAGAGGCGGTAAGACGATCTTGCTCTCCGCAACCGAATATGCCCTGCTCGAATCCTTGATGCGGAACACCGGCCGGACTCTCACCCGCTCGGTGATTCTGCAGCACGTTTGGCAATACGATTTCGACGGGAACGACAAGATTCTGGACGTGTACATCAGCTATTTGCGAAAGAAGATCGACGACGGCCGACCATCCTTGATCCACACCATGCGCGGGGTCGGATATCGGCTCGAGGCACACGAATCATGAGGCTTAAGTCCATGCGGGCCCGATTGACGGTCGGATTCGTTCTGATCCTCATTCCCTTCCTGTTCGCCACGACCCATCTTCTGATGATGTCGACCATGCACTCTCACACGATCCGTGTCCAGGCCGACGTGGACGTTACCGGCAGCCGCGCCCTTGCGGTCTTGGACGATAAGGACTGGATGCAGAAGCTAGATCAGATCTTCCATGATCCTGAGGTTGAGGGAACCGGACTGGGCGCGATCGTTGTGGATCGAGGGGACAACATCCTCTGGCGATCCGAATCAAACGCACCGCGCCAAGTAGATCCCGCTGCTGGTCAGAGCTTGTTCACCAGCGGCGACCGAAGAATCGCGCTCAAACGTCCTGATCCGCAGCGCTTTCAGGGCAGCACGAGCATGCTCTACAGTCTCAATGTGATCACCACGATTGCGTTTGGGCTCGGAGCATGGATTCTCGTCGCCCAGACTCTCACGCCCATCCGTGCCCTGGCTCGACAAGCCCGGGAAGCGGGGAAGGTGGACCTTCGCGTCAAACTCGAGTCCCCCTCTCGCGATCCCGAAATGCGTGAATTGGTCTCCACCCTCAACGACCTCATCGGGCGCATCGCGGACTCCGCAGACCAGAAGGCACGTTTCTATGCGGCCGCATCCCATGAGTTGAGGACCCCGCTCCAGGCCCTGTCTGGCCACCTTGAACTTGCCGCCGACCATCCAAGAAGCGTTGACGAGTATCGAGCCGCCGTTGGAGAAGCCCTCACCCAAACCCGGCGACTGACGTCACTAGTCGAGGGCATCCTCCTCATCCACCAGCTCGACGGCAAATCAGCGGTGATGCAAGAGTCCGCTTGCCTCAGCAAAACCGTGGATCAGGTCTTGCAACCGCTTCTGCCTCTGATCGAGGCGAGGCACTTGAACCTCACCTCGACGGTCGAACCGGTTGAAGTATCCGCCATCCCTGCCCACCTCGGAGTCCTCGTGCGAAACCTCATCGACAACGCCGCCCGGCACGGTCGCGAAGGCGGAATACTCGCGGTGGAATCGAGCAAAGGTGAGTTGAGAGTGACGAACGATTTAACGGCAGATCACCATCTCAATGTCGCCCGTCTGGGCGAAGCCTTCTTTAGAGAGGACGCCTCGCGATCCTCGAACACCGGCGGGAACGGGCTTGGCCTCGCAATCTGCCAGGCAGTCGCCACCGCCAACGGGTGGTGCTTAGGCTTCGAGCAGCACGACGATCACTTTTCCGCACGGGTGGTCTTTGGAGGCTTGTGAACAATTCATTGCATGTGGTCGTCTCATGTGCGCAATTGCTTTAACATCAAAAGATAGCCTGTCAATGGTGCTGATAGAAACACTTCTACCGCTCGACTCAGCCCTGGTTCAACATGGTCTCAAAAGAAGTAGACAGAGGCGGTGTTGGCGTCGCAACCGCCCAGAAAGTGCCAGATTGCCCCGTATTCTTGGTTAGATCGAATCCTGCGGATCGCAGCGCAATAACTTCGAGCCCCAATGATTTGGGGCTCGCAAATATTTAAAACTTAACGTGTTCTTAACAATTCGAAGTTAGAGTTGTTAAGACTGACGCCGACGCTGGCGTAGCACCCCTAACGCTGGCGCCGGGCTCTCCGGATGGCAGCGCCAATGCCCGGAGAACCATGAAGAAAGCCTTTACCCTTATCGAATTGTTGGTGGTCATCGCCATCATCGCAATCCTCGCCGCTATTCTCTTCCCCGTTTTCGCTCAGGCGAAGCTCGCCGCGAAGAAAACCGCTGGCCTTAACCAAACGAAGCAGATTGGACTTGGCTTTAACCTCTACGCAAACGACACCGAAGATGTCCTCCCGGCATACCGTTTCAAGTCGGCCGGCGAAGCGATCAACCCGACCTACCTGAAGCTCCTTGCTGCAGGCGACCCCCGCGCCAACCTCATTGAGGCACAGTCGCGAGTCAACGTCTTCTTCAATCAGGTGCTCGATCCGTACATCAAGAACGACGACATTTGGAAGGCGCCGACCGCCAACAACGCTTGGGTTAACGTTCAGGACAAGGGCACTGCCGACCCAGGCTTCCGCAGCTATGGCGGCCAAAACAGCTACGGCGTGAACAGCTACGTGTTCAAGGGCAGCACCGCTGCATTCCCGGTCTCCGGTCTCAGCCTCACCGCGATTGAGCAGGTTTCGAACACGCTCCTTCTGACCGACGCTACGTACTACAACGTTCTGCCGAAGCAGCCGATCGCTGGTCCTTGTAAGTTCAACGGCTTCAACCCGACTGGTACCTACCAGGGTTACTGGAAGCAGCTTGGCAACGGCGTTTACAACTTCAGCGCTCCCGGCGACTACCAGGTTGACGAAGCGGCCACCAAGTTGGTCGAGGCACGATACGGCGGCATCTTGAATATCGTTCGAGCTGACTCCAGCGCCAAGGCCTTGAACGCTCGATCCGTGATCGAGAACCTCAAGGACAAGGGTCGCGACAGCTATTGGAATCCCTTCAAGTCGGACTGCGAACTCTAAACCGCTCCGTCTCCGAGGCCCGGTCGCTTTGCGACCGGGCTTTTTTGTTTCTTGGTAGGTGAGTGGCGAGCTCTCATTGACTTCCGGAGATGGTTGCCCTCCCGGGGGAACCGTCATAGGCGTCAAAAAATAAGCTTCGAACCAGGGCTTTGTGGTCGAGTTTGGCCCCAACCCCCACCCTGCCCTCCCCCTCCCAAGGCACAAACATCCTCGGCAAGGGGAGGCTCAATTCGCCTTATTTTACCCTCTATGGGGGGAACCGTGGGGGGGATGGACAGCCCTTCTAAGAAGTCCAGGTTTATCCGGAGGTCACTAGCTTCGGAGAAGGGTTGGCGGACCTCCGACTGAAGGTTTATAGGCTGATGTTAGAGATCCTTCAGTCGCTAGGGCTCCTTCAGGATGACGTTCGTTAGAAACAGCCTACGCTCCTTTGCAGGCCCGAAAAGTCGAGAACAACGTAGCCCAGGGCAACGCCTGACTTCGCCCCCGGGCTATGGATTTATCGCCCCCCGGGGGTTGGGAACGGGCAGGCATGGACTTGCGAACCTCAGAGCCTCCAACGCAATCCAATCACCCAAGAGAGGCAACACCCATGAAAATTCTGAGACTCCTACCCCTTCTTCTCATTGTGATTGGCGCTATTGGCTGCGGCGGCAACGGAGGCAACACACCGCCCACCGGACCGCAAGGTGGAGGCGGTAACGTTCAGCAGAACTGAAACTCGGGAGTCGCAAAGATGAGGCGTGAGACGGCGGCGGCGGTTAGGTTGGCATTGACCCTCGTAACCTCGCCGCCGCTGGCTTTTTCGGCAACGGATACGAGCATGGGCAGCTTCTCGGGGTGGATCGGGGCGTCGAAGATGCTGACCAGTTTAGTGACTACTCCGCGCGGACTTGGGTCCTTCGCGAACAGTTCGTAGGCGGGATATCGCATCTGGAAGCGCACGTTCTTGGCTTGACCAAAAATCCGCTCTGCCCAGCCGATGCGCTCCACCATCGTGGCCGACGTAATCCACGCCTGACCGCCATCCCAGCCCGACACGTCGGGCGGATACATGAGCCACATTCCCATCGACTTCATCGATCCCACCGCAGCCTGCACCGGGCCGAGCCGAACGCCGGGCGGCACGTTGCCGCTCTTGTCTCGGAACGCGTCTCCGACGACTTCGCCGACGCCCAACTGACGCAAGGTGCTGATGCAAAAGTCGACCGGATTCTTTACAACCGTGCGTTCCGCCTTGGTGGAATAGAAATCGGAAGATTTCATGATCGCTCGAAGGAGTGTTTTTATGTCGAGTGACGAGTCCGTGAAGACTTTAGTGAAGCGCTGGACGGTGGCCTCATCCGCGTCAGAATACATAAACCAATTGAGGATTTTTGATGTGATGTACTCTGATGTCCGCGGCATTCCGCACAGGATATTCAGAACGTCGTCGCCGTTCAGATTTCCGCTATTCCCTAAGTAGTTTTTCGCTCCGGTGTCGTGTTTTAACGGCCTAAAGAAGAAATCGGCTTGGGCTCGCTTGCCGCTGCCCGTCCTCTTGAGTGACCACCCCGTGAAGGCTCTAGCGCCCTCTTGGACGTCCTTTTCCGAGTAGTTTCCAATTCCAAGGGTGAAGAGCTCCATCACCTCGCGGGCAAAATTCTCGTTTGCATGGCCGGAAACGTTCTCCTGGTTGTCCAACCATAAGAGCATCGCGGGGTCCTTGCTGACTTCGCTGAGGAGGGTGTGGAAGCTGCCGGTGGCGTTCTTGCGCAGGATCTCGTTCTGGCCGAACATGAGATAGGGTCCCTGGACCTTACTCGCACTGGTGGCGAAGTGATCATGCCAAAACAGGGTCATCTTCTCTTGGAGCGGCCTTCGGGTCGCCATTAGACGGGCTCCCCACCAGCCGACCACGCCGGGCATGTTCACGGTCTGGTTCTTGCCCGCCTTCATCTCGTCGATGTCGACATCAAACCCCTCGATCGTCTTGTCGTAGTCGAGGAGCATCTCGATTGCTCCGCTGAGGCCGTCTCGAAGGTAGAAATCGAGCTCGGCTTCGCTGGCGCCCAATCCGAAGCGCCGTAACAGGTGAGAACATTTTTCGCGGTCGGTTACGAGCGGCATGCCGGATAAGACGATGCGGTTTCCCCAGCGTTCACTGCGGGATGGGGTTCAGTGTACGGGGTTCCGAGCAAGGGTTCGGGGGTCTGGGTTCGGCGTTCGGGTGCAGAGGCAAACCAGCCTTAAGGGGCTAGCGTCCTGTTTCCGACCCTGAACCCCGAACCCAGCCCCCCGAGAACTCCTTGCCTTGGAACAAAAAGGGCCGTCGCCCTACACGAGGACGACGGCCCTTTGAATCCTAAGCTAGACGGTGACTAGGCTTCCTTTGCGTTGGAACCCGTGTACGTTGCTTCGTTGACGAACTTGAAAAGCTTGCTGCCTTGGTACTCCGCGGTCAGAGCGTATCGGGTCTGTTCACCCGACTTGGTCTTGCGCGTCATCTTCATCTTTCGGACATCGCCTTCCGGAATGTCCACGTGCGATCGAGTCTTCAAATTATAAAACTGCATTAGGTTTTCCCTCCGCATCGGGCAATTGAACTCGCTGCCCCATGTCTTTAGCGTCACCAATATATCACACAGGCAGGTTCAAATGAACCTAAAGTTTCCACTAACAGTGCAATAAGTTCGCGAAGGGGTCATTTTTTTACAAATGACCCCTTCCCAGGGGGCCCCCAAACAATTGATGTACATAGAGTGAAGCACTCTATGGGTGAGTCCAATCAGGAATAATAATTCAGTTGCAATGTGAAACCTATAAGGAGAAGAGTAGGTCCAAAATACAGGAAACCATCAAATGAGACAAATGTTCGGTTCTTGCTACTAAGCATCGAATGTTGGCGTCTTAAATAATAATAATCATGAGAGAAAGACGTTCCCGCGACCCCCAGATGAATTCAACACCCGCAGCCATGGATGAGGCACGAGTGTATGAAGAGCATTCACTCAAAGAGCTTCGGGCCGCCGGATACCGCATCACCATGCCGAGGGTGCAAGTTATCCGAGCGCTCGCAGACACAACCAAGGCCCTGAGCGCCTACGCTATCCACGAGAAGATCATCTCGGGTGGCGGCAAGATCGACGTTGTAAGCGTGTATAGGATTTTGTCAACGCTGCAGGATGTTGGCCTTATCCACCACATCGGTGTCGTTGACGGCTATTTCCCATGTCGAATGGAGAATTGCAGCGGCCGCCGATCGGAAGTCCTCGTGAACGAGAACTCCGGCGAAGTCACCGAGCTTCGTATGCCTCAGACGATCGTTGACGCAATCGAGGAGCAAGCCAAGTTGCAGGGCTTCTTAGCGACATCGATCAAAGTTGAGATCACCGGCAATCTCAGCGCCAAGTAAATTCCTGGCGAAGCGAAGAAGAGCCCGAGGCACTGCTGGCCTCGGGCTCTTTTTTGTTTGTCTGCATCGGGTGGCTATGCGGACGGGAAGCGTTATTTGACGCGAGAAGGTTTCAGTTCTACGGGCTTTAGGGGCTCGATCCTAGGAACATGGGCTTTGTTAGGTTCGAATTCGGATGGGACGTAGCAGGCCGAAGAGTCCGCCACTCGTCTTTGGTATTGGTGACGGCCAAACCGTAGCGTCGGCGCCCCGGCCGATGAGTGCCGTACGATCCAGCACGTACCTACGAAGGGCTCATTCCCCAGGAAGAAGGCGCATGGGCAGGTACATGCTCGGCTGTACATCACTCATCGGCGGGGGCGCCGACGCTACAGGGGAGCCCCCTCAATACAATCCGACACGCTCCTACACGAAGGGCAACATTTCCGGATGTGAATCCTTTGGTCGCCAAGGCTCTCTCGGGATGACACTCAAGTTCATTGTCGCGCGCTCCGCACAATCCAAAGAAAGAAAGCCCCGAGCCGATGGCTCGGGGCTTTCTCTCTTTGGAGTCTTGTTCCCTATCGGAACTTGACGTCGGTGGTGATGGTGGTTTCGCCGCTACCGCCGAAACGCGAGTACTTCACGCTCTTGGTGTCTCCCCATTTCACGCCGCTCATGGCGTCTACGAGGCTCTTGGCGTCGGTTACTGACTTACCGCCGATGGCGAGGATGACGTCGCCGACTTTGAGGCTCAGCTTCTCGCCCACCGAGCCGGGCTCGACTGACTGGACAACCGCACCCTTTACGTTCGCCGGGATGTTGAACTGGGATCGATAGGTCTCGTTGGCATCGCTGACTTGGACTCCAAGTCGAGCCTTGCCATCTCGCACGGGGGGGACCGTGTTATCGTCGCCCTTCGGGAAGCCGGGGAAGTCCTTGTAGGGAGAGTCCTGGCCGAAACCCTTCGGGATGCCGAAGCCCTTGGACGGGTCCTGAAGCATCTGGGGTCGCTGCTGCTGCTGGGCAACCGGATTCTTGTAGGTGTCGAGTCGAACGTTTAGCGTCTTGTGCTGACCGTGTCGAACCACTTCTACGGGGACGGTGGTGTTCGGTGCGTAGGAGAACATCAGGTCTCGGAGCTCGACTTCGCTGTGGATCGGGTTAGTACCGATCTTGATGACAACGTCGTTCTTCAAGATGCCTGCTTTGTCGGCGGGGCCGCCGGGCTGGGTGCTTTCTACCTTGGCGCCGGCATCAAGCTTCAGTTCTTTCGCCTCGTACTCCTTCAAGTTCATCGGCACGAGTCCAAGCATGGCTCGAGTGACCTTACCGTTCTTGATGAGCGAGTCGGCGATGATTCGGCAGCGGTTGGCCGGGATGGCGAAGCCGATTCCCGCGCTGACACCGGTGGGGCTGTAGATCGCGGTGTTGATGCCCACGACCTGACCGTCGATGTTGACCAACGGGCCGCCCGAGTTGCCCATGTTGATGGACGTGTCGGTCTGGATGAGGTCGGTGTAGATTCGATTGGCGATCTGATTGGATCGGCCGAGGGCGCTGACGTGCCCGACGGTGACGCTGTTCTGGAAGCCGAACGGAGCACCGACCGCCATGCTGAACTCGCCTGGGCGAACTTTCGTGCTGTCGGCGAATGCTAGGGTTGGCAGGTCCTTGGCGTCGACCTTAACCACTGCGATGTCGCTGTCTTCAGATCGAAGGACCTTGCCTTCCAGTTCTCGTCCATCGCGGAGAGTGACCATCACCTTGTCGAAGCCGCCGACCACGTGGTCATTGGTAAGGATGTAGCCATCTGCGCGGTAGATGAAGCCTGAGCCTTCGCCACCAGCGGCGGCGATTCGCTCGCCATCGGGACCTACGGTGCGACCTTTGGTCGCTCGGATGTCGACGACGGCCGGACCGACGAACTCGGCTAGATTAGCGAAAGAACTGTTAAGGTTCCTAAGCTCGGCAAGACTCTCTGCGTTGAAGGCTCCGACGGCTCTGGATTTAGCATCGGTAGCGGCAAAGGCCTTGTCGACTGCGACGCCCGTGTAGAAGCTGCCCATGGCTACGGCTCCCAACACAAAGCCCGCAGTCAGAGTGACATAGACGGATTTCGGCGTTTTAACCTGTGGATTCATTGTTTCGTTTCTTCCTGTACCGCGTTAAGAGGGTCCCGAAATGTTTTGACGGGAAAAACCAGCTTAGGGGTACTTCTTCTTGTTTGGACGTCCAATCGGTCGAAGTTGTGATCGTCTCGACCAAGACTTGGCGTATCCTCCAATCTTCGAAACATGCACACGCTGTCTCGGAGTTCCCCGAAGTCCCCAAGCGGTGGGACCAGTGAAACGGCCAGCCACTCGCTCAGTGTCTCGGTGCTGAAGTCGACAAAGCTCTGAAGGAGTTTCGATCGTAGGTTTGCGCCCATGTCGGATACCACCATGAATCGAATTCCGTCGTGGTCCATCATTGAAGAGTCATCAAAAGCCTTTACTCGAATGGGCCGGTCGCCGATACGCCACTGATAGACGGTGACCCGAACTAAGCCATCGGTAAGACGCATGGCCAGCGCGTGCCACTCAGGGGCATCGTTGATCTGGGCGTCCTGAACCACGAACCCAAGGGGGAGGTCAGTGGGGACCGCCGGTTTAAACCCGAGTTGGCTGGCCGCGGAGCTAATCTTGACGTTCTTCGGGCGCTCGTATTTGATCACTCGGACATTTGTCAGCGACTTGAACTGGAATACTTCATCGTCGAGCATCTTGGGAAACTGGATGACCTTGGTGTCAAGAAACGTCCGGCGAGCGCCGTTTGCGGAGACGCCCTCTAATCGCAGAGGATAGTTGGTTTCCTGATCGATATAGAAGCGCCGAACTTCCATATCACCATCCCTTGGCATGGCGACGACGCACCAAGCCGGGCGTCCAGCAATGAGGGACATGCCGTCCATCTTAAAGGTGTAGTTCTCGTTCGCCAGCTTGATGCGCTTCTCGATATCATCCGGCTGCTTGAGCGGCGATTCCTGGTCGATCACCATTGACTGGTCGGGCAAAAAGATCTTGCAACGGACGCCATCGTCAATCGATTGATAGCCCATCAGCCGTATCGGGGCGAGGGTGGTGTACCGAGTGCGGCCATCTGCGGCGCGCTCGACCTTCACTCGCTGGTAGTCGGAATCTGCGCCGGGATCTCGCTGATCGGTGACCGCCACTACGTTCACGCTAAAGGTTCGCTGCATGCTCTTGAAGAGCATGTTTCGCGCTTTGTTCGGTGCGGTGTAAATGACTTGGCTTCGTCCCTCGCCCTGGGTGGCGAAGACGCAGGCGCTAGCAAGGATGGCTAGCGAGCATGCCGCTGTCCGAATGGCTGCTTTAGCGACCGTCATAGTTTGCCGTGATAATCGGCCCACCGTAGGCGTCAGCGCCACGGTTGTAGACCTCGTGATATCTTTGAGCTTCGAACGTGATGCTCTTATCGCGAGCGACGGCCGCAGCCGCCTGTCCCGAGGAATTCGACAGGAATGAAAGGGTCATCGCCATTGCGCCGGCGGCTACTCCTGCGAACAAGAAAACCGAAGTTCGATAATTGCGAGTGCTTGTCTGCACGCTTCGGGCACTTGCCAGCGAGAGCGTCAGTCGTTCCTCGAAATCCGGGGAAGGATCGGGAATGGGCAATCCACCGAGGAGGCTCTTGAGGGACCGTAGCGATGCTTCTTCCTCTCGGCAATCGGTGCACGAGTTGAGGTGAGCGCGAAGCTCAAGCATCTGGTCTCCCGCGAGTTCGCGGTCGAGGTAGGCCGACAGGTGAGTTTGAACAGTCTTACAGTTCATCGCAGTAACTCCCGTAGGTCTGGGGGGCATGTTTCAAAAGATGGGTTCGGAGCTGCTTTCGACCGCGGTGAATACGCGATCTTACGGTTCCGACCGACGTTTTCATGATCTCTGCGACCTCTTCATACGCCAGCCCTTCTACGTCCGCCAGCAACACTGCCGTTCGGAACTCTGCGGTCATCGCCAAAAGCGCCTTCTGAACGGGCTCATCCAACGCTCCCTGAAGCATCAGCTTGTCTGGAGAGGCTTCGGGATCCGGAAGTTCCCAAGTCGATGTGCCATCGGTCCCCGCGTTTTCGATACTGGTGGTTTTAAGGCGGCCGCGGCGACGCACCATGTCGATGTGCGCGTTGGTCATGATCCGGTAGAGCCAGCTCGTAAACGGAAGGTTGTCGTCGTAGCGATGGAAGAAGCGATACGCTCGGACGAAAGACTCCTGGACCAGGTCTTCCGCTTCCGACAAGTTGCCCGTCAGGCGGTAGGCAAGACTGTAAGCCTGCTTGTGTGAACGCCGGACGAGGTCGTCGAAAAGAGCCACTCGATCTGGCCTCGACGTATCCCTCTCTCTAACTGCAGTAAAAAACATGAATGCAACCTACAAATCTGAGCGGTATACGCCGGACGCCTTTATCATAGTTCCCAAATACTGTCCGTGGGTAATACGACCCAAGCGCTATTTCAAGGCGAGAATCCGTGCGAAAAGCGCATCGAAAACGATCGGCGCGCTGCCATTACCGATGATACGACGATGTGCCTCCACAATCAACTGTGAGGATGCGGGATTTGCACGAGAATCCCTCGCCATATAGGTTGCTAGCAAGTTCAGTGCCTCCGCGTTCGCAGCCCGGGCGCCTTCTCCTTCCGATGCTCCGATCCCGTCGCAAATCCACTTGAATTCCTCCGACGCTACCAGCGCTTCGCCGACTTTACGGCCCTGGAGTCGTCTTGCGAAACTGGCAATTTTGCGGTACTGTTCGGGGTTCGCTAAGATGCCTTTCAGGCGGCCAGGGGCTCCTTCGGATAGTCGCAGATCATCTTCAGTTGCGTCGGGAAAGATGGCTTTGAGCTCCGAGTCGGTTGGGAGTTCGCAGGCCACGGCGAGGCAGCGGGAAAGAATGGTGGGGGGAAGTGAGCCGACCGATTCGGTGGTGAGTACCAGTTTTGCGTGGGCCGAAGGCTCTTCGAGGGTCTTCAAAAGGGAGTTGAAGGTCGTCGCGTTCATCCGATCCACGTCGTGAATGACGACCACTTTGTGCTTCGACATGAGCGGCATCGTCCGGAAGAAGGTGAGGAGTGGCACGGGCGTGTCGGGGTCGCCTCCTTCTTGGATCGTATGGAGTCTAATAATGCGGCTTGGGCCGGTGGGTTCGATGAGGAGGACGTCGGGGCTGTTGCCGCGGGAAAAAGCGCCGCAGGCGCGGCAGGTTCCGTCTGCTCCATCAGGCCCAGGGGCGAGGCAAAGCCATGCCTCAGCCAGCGCCATCGCGAGCTCGCCCTTGCCCGAGCCGGCAGAGCCGTAGAGCAGCACCGCATGGACGCCCTTATCGCCTTGGGCGAGCGTGCGGATGACTTTTTTGGCGGCTTCGAGGCCGGTGAGGCCCTCGAGTCTAGAAGCGGTGGAACTGGTCAACGTTCACTACAAACATTACCGCACCGCCCACCGGAACCTTGACTGGACTTGGGATAAATGCGCCGGGAGGCGCAGACTCGAATGGCATGACGTTGACAAGCTGTTCTCGGCTCTGGCAGTTCTGGGCGATGACCTTCTGCAGAGTTGCCATCTCGGCCTCCTCCACACCAATGAGGATCGTCGTGTTGCCCTCCCGCAGGAATCCACCGGTGGACCCAATGACCGTAAACTTGAACCCCGCCTTGACCAATTCTTCGGTCACGCGGTTCTTATCCCGGTTGTGGACGATACAAACGGCCAGCTTCACTAAGGCCCATTATAAATGCGGGGTAGGAGTTTTGTGCGATTCCTGCGGAAATGACGACGCTCTCGGAAGTCGTCGCGCACATCGGCCGCCGTATCATCAGAGAAAATTGCGGTTCCCCACGTCCCCATCCCGCAAGTTTGACACGGCTAAGTCGTGGCAAGCAGCGTCCTGCGGGCAACCCGACAAACAAGCTGGGGCTCGTACCTCTGGTTCAAATACTCCAAAATCTCGCCCTCTCCGGTCAGTTCGAGTTCTCCCGTGTTACGGACGAGAACGTGTACGAGGTGTTCGTCACCGTTCGCCTCGATGAGCACGATGTGGCCCCATTTGTGATCCGGCTTTTCGTAGACGTTCGTGACTAACCGACCGGTGAGGGGATCCATCGAACAGATGGTGTCCCTTCTGGTGGACGGAGGTCAAGCCGCTGGCTTTTCGACGTGTGACTTCGACCGAGTCAGGCTGTCAACCCTACCCTAACCCTCATAGCGCTTAGTCTTATAAAAGGGGGCGCCTAAATGTAGCGTCGGCTCCCCCGCCGATGATCTGCCGGCAGCGGTGAATCCGCAAGGTTTGAACCTGTGACAAGCCCTTCCGGATCGTCGGCGGGGACGCCAACGCTACATCTAGGGGCGTCCTCTTTTACAATCCGACACTCTCCCAGGGGCGGGAATCCTATGTAGAGAGCTTTCGATAACCGCTATGTCCTCGACGTGTCCCCTGGAAAGGGGCACCATCTCCGGATTCCAGGAACATCCACATCGCCGAATAGGTCTCCAGCCTCAGGGTGGAGGGACGAACAAACCGAGACCCGGGGTGTGACGCGGCTCAGGTGTACACTTACACGCAACGCCTTGGGCGTGGCGAACGATAGGTAAAGAGCAAGCTCATGGTTACTGCCGAGGCGCCCCCCCAGCCTTCTCAATCCGTTTTCAAGCGCGTATCCAAGCTGCTCATCATTGCCCTCCTTGCCGAGATCGGCTACGCGGTGATGAACATCAGCACGATGCCGGTGTACCTTCGATACGATCGAGGGTTCGGCGAGACGGGGGTTGGGTTCGTCCTCGTTGCCTACTTGTTTAGCGAAGCGATCTTCAAAAGCCCAATGGGGCACTTGGCGGATCGGATTGGGGCCAAGAAGTTGATGCTAGTCGGGCCGTGCATCAGCGTCGGCACTTCAGTGCTGAGCCTCGTGATTCCTCACCAAAAAGGCAGTCCGCTCGAGATCATCCTGTTCATCTGCCTGCGATCGCTCGACGGCTTGGGGGCGGCCATGTTGTGGCCAGCCGCGTTTGCTGAGGTAGGTGGTGCGGTGCAGGACGACGAGCGACAGCAGGCGATGTCGTTCCTCAATCTCTGCTACATGCTGGGCATTGCCCTCGCATTTCCGCTGGGCGGAATGGCGAACGACTACTTCCATGTGCGCTGGGCGGGCCTTATCCTCGCCGCCATCCTCTTCGCCTTCGCCGGTCTGGCGGTATGGCGGCTGGTTCCCAAGTCGGTGGTGAAAACAAGGGCGGAAGGCAGCGAGTCGGGCTTCAAAGAGTTCATCGCTTCGATGCACCAGATTCCCGAGTACCTGTTGCTTTCGGTCGTGACGTTTGCGGGGATCGGCTTCCCAATGACGATCTTCAAGCTGTTCCCGGTTGACCAATTCAACTATAGCGAAACTCAAATTGGGACGCTCATTGGATTCGGGGCAATCGTTCTCGCGATTGCGAGCGTGCCGATGTCAAGGCTTGGCGAGCGTATTGGGCGCGTGCGCGCGGTGCACTTGGGGATGATGCTCAGTTCGATCGGGTTGTGGCTCATTGCGTCAGGGGCGTTCGTAAAGTTCCTGCGCCAGCCGTGGATGCTCGCTCTCGGCGGTATCCCGGTGGGGATCGGGTTCTTGCTTGCGATTCCGGCTTGGATGGCAAGCGTGAGCGACATCAATCCGTCGCGACGAGGGGTGAACCTGGGTGCGGTGATGACCGCTCAGGGCTTGGGCGCAATCATCGGCGCTCCGATTGGCGCTGCGCTCTATGAGAAACTGCAGCCGGTTGGAATCCAGCTTAATCTTGGTGCCGACTTCGGCCGCTATTCTCCGTTCGTGGGCTGCGCCACTTGTCTTACGATCGGCTGGCTGTTGGGTTTGAGAATTCTTCGCGCTCCCAAATAAGGACAAACTTTTTCGGCCAGTCCTCCTACTAAACCATTGGAGCCAGCGGAAAAGACTGGCCCTTACGACTGGCAGTTTGGGGAGGCGTTTGGGTTTGTGACCTCGCGTTGACGCTCGCCTCGAGCCCCGCTCACCAATGACGCGCCCGATAAATCTCACCAAGGAAGCTACCAACGGACCCTTCGGCCTCGAAGGTTAGCTATATGTCGAAGGAGACACTTAATGTTACGTTATTCAATTTCGATCCTCGCACTCGCCGCCGCATGTGCGGCTTCCGCCGACTACGGTGTGACCAACCTCGTTTCTGACGGAGCCGTACCGGCTGCCCACACCGACGCGAATCTCGTGAATCCGTGGGGACTCGCCGCTAGCGGCACTAGCCCGATGTGGGTTGCTAACAACGGAACGTCGACCTCAACCATCTACAAAGGCGACGGCACTCCGGTAGCTTTAGTAGTCGCAACCCAAGATGCGCCTACTGGCATCGTGTTCAGCGGAGGGGCTGGCTTTGGAAACAACAACTTTATCTTCTCCACCGAAGGCGGAGTGATCTCTGGTTGGTCCGGGGGCACGTCCGATGCGGTTCTCGTAGACACGTTTGGAGCCGCAAGGTTTAAAGGGCTCGGAATTCTTGGCAGCAACCTGTATGCGACCAACTTCACCACGGGAAATGTTGATCAGTACAACACGTCCAATACGCTTGTTAGATCGTTCACCGATCCCACTCTGCCGGCCGGCTACTCAGCGTTTGGAATTCAGGCCATCGGCTCCAGCCTATTCGTCACGTACGCGCTAAAGGGTGCAACGGGAGATGACGTGGCGGGTGCGGGCAACGGGTTCGTCGACGAGTTCGACGGCAGCGGAAACCTGCTTCGGCGTGTGGTGAGCCAGGGTGCGCTCAATTCCCCTTGGGGTCTGGCGATGGCGCCTGGCAACTTCGGTTCGCTGTCGGGCGATCTACTGGTCGGCAACTTCGGAGATGGCAAGATCAATGCCTTCAATCCTCTCACTGGCGCGTATGTCGCCACCCTTCAGGTCGGAAGCAATGACCTGGTCGAGGAAGGCCTTTGGGCTCTTCGCTTTGGTAATGGTGGTAATGCCGGTCCCACGAACACCCTGTTCTTCACCGCCGGAGTTAACCACGAGTCGAACGGTCTGTATGGATCGATCCAGGCAGTTCCAGAGCCCGCGTCGATGCTCGCTCTCGGACTCGGCGTACTTGCCGTGATTCGTCGCAAGCGAACGAAGTAAGACAGAAGCGGGCTCGATCTCCATCGGAGATCGAGCTCGCTACATTGACGACAAGTGGACTACTTGTTCTTGCCGTTCCCGCCGCCGTCTGACCGGCGATCGGACATCGCCTTTTTCATGGCTTCTTTCTGGGCAGGCGTCCAGTTTGACGCCGCCTCTTGGGCGTGGGTCTGCGAGCTCGCAGTCTCCACCTCTGCCTTGTCTCCGCTGCAGCCATTCATGGCGACTGCAGCGAAGAGGACGATCAGGATTACTCCTAGTCGCTGAACCATGAAACTCCAGCTGCTTCGGGATAGGCCAGCCAGTCCTTGCACTTCCAGCCCTTTCCGAGCGGGAAACCACTTCGCGGGAACGGGTTAACAGCGCCTTCAGGATCCGCGCAGTATCCGCCGACTCGAATGTCGAAGGACTTCGGCGATGCAACTCGGTTGTCCCAGTTGGTGCAGTCTCCGAGGCAGCCACCGTGCATGGCAACCGTCTTGGAGTGACCATCAGCAAAGGCGAACACGTTCTTGTCGCCGAAGTAGAACAGGTTGCTGCTCTTGTAGGTCTTGGGATCGGCGCTGGTGAACGAATCGGAGAGGCTGTCCCACATCCAAGAAACGCCGCCGATCGTCTGTCGGGGAGTGTCATAGGTGTTACCAAAAGCGAACAGGTTCGCAGGGTTGGCGAGCTGAGTCTGCGACTTGCCCGTGTTATAGCGCTTGCCGCCGCGACCACCGCAACCAACAACGAGTCCGCCGTCAGAGCACTGCTCTTCGTTCAGCATTCCTTCTGCAGCTCGGATTTCCCAGCCCCAGTTGTAACCGAAGTCGTTCTTGTCGTAGTTCAGGCTGCCGTCCGGGTTCGTGGTGACCTTGTCGCCATCGCGCCGGTAGCCGGTCCACAACTGACCGTTCTTGGTATACGGATACATCGTAGCGATGGGGTCTCCGCCGTTGGGCGCTCCATCGAAGATGGAGGGGAAGAGGTCGTCCGCATCCGTCGCATACATCAAGGAGGCGAGGCCAACCTGCTTTGAGTTGCTGAGACACGCCGTCTTTTTTGCGGCGGCCTTTGCCTGAGCGAACACTGGGAAAAGAATCGCAGCGAGGATCGCAATAATGGCAATAACTACGAGAAGTTCAATTAAGGTAAACGCTTTGCGTGACATGGTCCCTCCGGAAGCGACTTCATTGTCACAATCTGGACATTAAGGGATTGTCTTTAACCGACGAACCTTAACAAAGCGACAACGGTCGCTTAACCGAATCAGAATTTGCCCTGAACGCTTAGTCCAAAACTTTTGTTTGACGGCTGAATCCACGGCGAGATCAAGAATCCGCGTGATGTGCCGAGTTCCCAACGCGAGGTGGTGTAGCCCAATCCCGCACCGGCGATGACGTCGGCCCAGTTGTGCCGTTTGAGCTGCACTCGCGACTGACCGATTGCGGCCGCACCCGCGTACCAAAAGATCGCCTGGTCTGGATGGAATGAGCTCGCCATCGTGGCCACCGAAAAGGCAGCAGTTGCGTGCTCACTTGGAAAGCTATAGCGTCCACCGTCGGGTCGCTGCTTGTTGGTGAGGTGGCTGGTGATCTCCGCAAATGCGGCGCTGACCACGAGCGAATCGAGGGTCCGCAGGGCGTGGTCGTTCTGCTTCTCAAGGAGGGGAAGTCCAAGACCAGCGGCAAGATACAGGTAGGTGCCCGCGCCCGAGATAAAGTTGGTCTTCTCGGCAAGCGCGGAACCGCAAAGGGCAAAGCAGATCGAGAACGAGATAGCAACTTTCACCTCCTGACTTTACTCACAATCTGAGAAGATGAACCGCGACGAGCTACGCCAACGCCTGAGCGACGACGTCGTCGATGGTGCCCAAGCCCTTTTGGGTTGCGTATTGGTGAGGGGCGGGCTGCAAGCGCGCATTGTGGAAGTCGAAGCTTATCGAGGGTCCGATGATCCGGGTGCCCACTCTTTTGGGAAGACCTCCATGAAGAACATGGTGATGTTCGGTCCGCCTGGACACGCATACATTTACTTCAACTACGGCGTCCACTGGATGCTCAACGTGGTTGCTCAGCCACAGGGTGCGGGCTCGGGGATCTTGATTCGCGCGGCCGAGCCCCTGTCTGGTTTGGAGGAGATGCGCGTTCGGCGGCGCGGGATGCGCGATCTTGATTTGCTCTCCGGTCCGGGTAAATTGGCCGCGGCTTTTGGGATCACGGGTGCGGACAACGGGGTGGACTTACTTTCTGGTGGGTCCCATCTTCGCATTGAACCGGGGGACATCGTGCTGGACATTGCCGCGGGTACGCGGGTCGGGCTTGCGGTCGGGAAGGGACACGAGACGCGGTGGCGATTCATCGATCGCGATCGGATGACATGGGCGTCGAAGCCGCATATCCGTTGACCGTTTTCCGTTTTCTGTATGCTGGCAAGACCTTCGCCGAGACTTTTCGCTTCGCTGGACGAGATCCTGCCCCATCACGTTTTCGTAGATGTCTCAAAAGGGAAGGGCTCCAAATACGTTCATCCTCGCCGACGATCCCTATCGCTTGACTCTTGTTTCGCCGTGCTCTTTCGCCGTTTCGGATTTCTCGTGAAGAGGGCGATTGCAAGCGCCACTTCATAGAGATTTCATTTCGATGGCGTACCATTCGGGCATGGTTAACGACGACGCCTTTGTAGGTCAGATTCTTACGCGGCGCGAAGCCTTGGCCCTTGCTGGAGTTGGTCTTCTAACGACCACCGCCCTCGGCGCTGCCCAGAAGCCCACCAAGTCGGTTAACCTTGTCGCCACTCCCGAGGTCACTGAAGGACCGTTCTTCGTTGACGAGAAGTTGAACCGTTCGGACATCCGAGGAGGATCCAAACGGGAAGCGGTTGCGAAGGGATTGCCACTCCACCTGAAGGTGGCGGTCTTTCAGGTTGTCAGCGGTGCCCGCAAGCCGCTCAAAGGCGCTCACGTCGATGTCTGGCATTGTGATGCCGCAGGCGTCTACTCGGACGAAGAAGGTGGCGGAATGCAAGGCGAGACCACGACTGGCCAGAAGTGGCTCCGCGGATACCAAGTCACCGATGAGAAGGGCAACGTGGCTTTCGACACGATCTATCCGGGCTTCTATCAAGGTCGCACCACGCACATCCACTTCAAGATCCGAACCTACTCGGCAGCGGGAGATCAGACTCACGAGTTCACGTCCCAGTTCTTCTTCGACGACAAGCTCAGCGAGCAAGTGTTCGCCCAGACCCCTTACTCGAACTCGGGCTCGGAACCAGTCAAGAATGATCGCGACGGCATCTTTGCCGCACGTCAGGCCGACGGCACCAAGGTCGGATCGCACCTGATGCTGGACATCAAAGACAATCCAAAGGGCGGCAAGGTCGGCGTCTTCTCAGTGGCCCTGAACCTAGCTGGTTGACGGTATCTTGGACGGATGCAATTCTCGCTCCCGGTCATCCTCGCCAGCGCATCGCCGAGGAGGCGGGAGCTTCTCGGTCGACTGATTCCCACCTTTACCGTGGTCGTCTCGGATGTCGACGAGGATGCACTGACCACCTCCGATCCGGTTGCGACGGCCGAGAGCCTGGCGCTGGCGAAGGCGATCGCCGTATCAAAGGGCCACCCCGATGCCCTGGTCATCGGCGGAGACACCGTCGTAGCGCTCGGAAACGAGCAGTTGGCGAAGCCAACCGATATTGCCGATGCAGAGAAGATGCTCGCAAAGCTCTCCAACCGCACCCATCGCGTCATCTCTGGGGTAGCGCTCGTTTGGCCAGGGGGGCAAGTAGTGTTCAGCGACACCACCACGGTGACCTTCCGCGAACTCGGCCCCCAAGAAATCACCGACTACGTCGCCACCGATGAACCGATGGACAAGGCGGGGGCATATGCGATTCAGGGTGGGGCAGCTGGATTCGTGACCCGCGAAGAGGGCTCAAGAACCAACGTGATCGGCCTGCCGCTAGAAAAGCTGCAGGCCGAATTGGAACAGATTGACTTGAAAAAATAGAAAGCGGCCCAACGCTAACGCAGGGCCGCTTTTGAAAATGGGTTAGCGCTTACTAGCCGCCCTTCTTCTTCATCATGCCGCCCTTCTTGGTCATCATGTGGCCTTTCTTCGACATCATGTGGCCTTTCTTCGACATCATGTGGCCCTTCTTAGCCATCATGTGTCCCTTCTTCATCATTGCGGGCTTGTGCTCCATCTTGCCCTTCTTCATCATCATGTGTCCCTTCTTGGACATCATGTGACCCTTGTGGACCATTTTCTTGCCCATCATGGGCTTCTTGTCCATCATCGGCCTCTTAGGAGCCTGCGCGACGGCAATGCTCGAAATCGCGAATACGATTACGGTGATTAGAGTTAATAGCTTCTTCATGGTGTCAATCCTTCCTGTTGGCGACATGCCAGAAAGCGTAAAGGCTTCCTTGCCCTGTCTAGTTCCCATTGTAGGACAAAATAGGCAAACAAAAGAAGGCAGAAGGCCAAAAAATACGACCTTTCCTAGGCTAACTTGCCAATTGACCGTCGATTCCGTCGTACCGAAGCCTGTCCAGCCAACATCTCGGTGGACTTCTTGCCCGCCTCCGTAGCCTTGTCAGGATGTCCTGACTGGTCGAAAAGGCGAATGACTTCGCCCCAAGCCCGGCGAGTATGGTGCGGTCTCGCTTGTAGGAAGGCCTGACCGCCTTCGGACTTCGGGTCCACGATGACCATCTGGTGCTGGTAGATCGCGTCCTCGAGCAGCTGGGCTAATTCCGCGTCATGCCCCTTGCCCTCAGCGGCGGGGACGATCTCCAGAAGAACCGACGGCAGGATCGGCGCCTTCTCGGCAGGCTTGGCGTTGAAAACCGTTCGGGCAAGAGGAATCGCCTCAGCGACCTTGTCGGTATAGCAAAGGGCCTGGGCGAGCCGCAGGGTGTCGTTCACCCGTCGGTCCTCGTTGGGGGGATGCTGAACCGCTACCCGAAGGAAAGTAACCGCTTCTGGCCACCGCTTCGCGGTTCTCAATATGTCGGCGTACTCCCATACCACCGAAGGGTCGAGGCGATCTACCTGAATGCCCCGCAACAAGTCGTTGGCGCGCCTTGTGAGGAACTGCTGGACTTGGGCATCCGTGATCTCGCCCTTAATCCAGCGGTCGTTCAGCATTTGCGCGGTTACCGCCAAGTTGGTCCGCAAACGCTCGGCGGAAAGCGGCCCATCCTTGGGATCGTTCGGATCGGGCACGACTCCGGTCTTACAGCCGATTGAGACAAGGATGAGAGCGAAGATGAAGAGGCGGCGCATGCTTAGTCCAAGATCGAATATCGGTCGTCGCTGAACAGGGCGTCTCGATAGATCTCGCTGCCGCAGAAGGTCACCATCGTCTTGCCTTTCAGTTTCATGCCGTGGAATGGCGTGTTCTTACTCTTGCTAAACGTCTTGTTCCGATCGAAAGTCCATTCACGGTTCGGATCGATCACACAAACTTGAGCCACCGGAGTCTCACCCGGCTTCAGCGTTCCCGCGTCTAGCCTTAGTATCTGGGCGGGCTTGGTGCTCAGCTTTCGAATTGTCTCGAGCGGCGAGAGAATCCCCTTGTGGGTGAGCATCGTGAGAGTCACCCCGACCGTAGACTCCAACTGTGCGCTGCCGAAAGGCGCCTCTTCGAACGGCACATCCACTTCGTGAGATGCGTGGGGCGAGTGGTCGCTGGCGATGCAGTCGATGGTGCCGTCGTTGAGCGCTTGGTGTAGAAGGTCTATATCGACCTGGGTACGCAATGGTGGCTGGATCTTAAATCGGGTGTCGAACTCACCGATGTTTTCGTCGGTGAACGTAAAGTGCATCGGGGAGATTTCACAGGTCACCGGCGCGCCGAGGAACTTGGCTTGACGGATCATCTCGACTGCACCCCAAGTGCTGACTCGCATCACGTGGAGCTGGCAGCCAGTGTGCAGCGCCAAGAGACAGTTGCGCATGATTGCGATTTCTTCGGACGAGCGAGGGATCCCCTTGAGACCGAGCATCGCGCTCATCGCCCCTTCGTTCATGCTGCCGCCCTTGCTCAGCGCGGTGTCTTCGCAGTGGGCCATGATCGGCAGATCGAGCTGAACGCAGAATTCCATCGCCTGGGTCATGACGAGCGCGTTCTGGATTGGGAATTCTTCGTCACTCGCCGCGATAATTCCCGCCCGCTTCATCGCCGCGAGGTCGGCCAGCTCTTGGCCCATCATTCCGCGGGTTAGTGCGCCGACCGGCGCGACAAATACGCCGCCTGCCTCGGGTGAGGCGGCTCGGTCGAGAATGAAATCGACCAGGGCGGGGCTATCGAGCGGGGGCTGAGTGTTCGGCATGCAGCAGATCGTGGTATAGCCACCTGCCGCCGCGGCTTGCGTGCCGCTGATGATCGTTTCCTTATGCTCACTCCCCGGTTCGCGGAGGTGGACGTGAGGATCGACCAGCCCCGGACATATCCACATGTCCGTGCAATCGTAAGTCTCGTCGATGTCGGAAGTGTCGGAGATCTCTCCAAACTCGATGACCTGATCGTCCTCGATCAGAACGCTTCCTATCACGTCTAGATCCTGAGAAGGATCGAGAATGCGGCCATTTCGTAGTAGGGTTCTCATCTTTTCGGGGTCCCGGGTGCGGGGTTCTGGGTTCGGGGTCGGAAGGAGGCAGAGTGGCGGGCGAACAAGGGGCGGCATTTCCCACCCAGAACCCCGAACCCAGAACCCCGAACCCGGGACGAAGTCACTTCTTCTTCTTCCCCTTCGCCGCCTTCACCTCTTCGGTGCCGAACACCCAGTAGAGGGAAGCCATTCGGACGAAGATGCCGTTTTCGATCTGGGCGGTGATGGCGGAGGACTCGCCGTCGGCCGCGCTGTCGTCGACTTCGATTCCACGGTTTAGGGGGCCGGGGTGCATGACGAGGCAGTCGGGCTTCGCGTATCGTAGGCTCTCTCTGTTCACCTGATACATCGCGGCGTACTCGTTCACCGAGCTCAGCATCCCTTCCGCCATACGCTCCTTTTGGAGGCGAAGGCAGATGACGACGTCGGCATCGTCAATGCCGGTGGTGAGATCATAAAAAACCTTGCCGGGGAGCAGACCAGTCTGCGGAGGCATCAAGGTCCGGGGGCCGACGAATCTCACGTTCGCACCCATCTTGCTTAGTAGCCACGCATTGGAGCGAGCCACTCGCGAGTGCTCGACGTCGCCCACGATCGCAACCGTGAGCCCTTCCAAATCGCCCTTGCGCTCGATGATCGTCAGTGCGTCGCCCAAGGCTTGAGTCGGGTGCTCGTGCTGGCCGTCGCCCGCGTTCAAGACGGGGCCGCCGAAGTGCCGTGCCGCAAGGTCGGGCGCGCCGGAGAGTCGGTGGCGCATCACGAGGCCGTTCAGTCTTTCGTAGCGAAGAGTGAGGATCGTGTCCTTAAGCGTCTCGCCTTTGCTCATCGAAGAACCGCCACTGGCGAAATTGGCGCTCTTCATGCCCAGGTAATGGGCGGCCTGCTCAAAGCTCACTCGGGTTCGGGTCGAGTTTTCGAAGAACAGCATCCCGATAACGATGTTGTCCATCTTAGGCACTGACTTGCCCTCGATAATGCGAAGCTTGAATTCCGCCGCGAGGCTAAGAAGATCCTCGATCTGGGATTTCTCTAAATGCCGGATACCTAGAAGATGCCTCGCCATAAGAACTTATTTCTCCGCTTTCTCCAACACGACTGCATCTTCGCCGTCGTACTCGTTCACTTTCACGATGATGTGGTCGTCGTGGTCCGTATGCACCGTCTTACCCGTATAGTTGGGCTCGATGGGTAATTCTCGGTGTCCACGGTCCACCAAAACCGCCAATTGAACCTGTCGCGGCCTACCAAACTTCATGAGTCCATCCAGGGCTGCCCTTGCGGTGCGGGCGGTGAAAATGACTTCGTCGACAAGAATCACGCGCTTGCCGGAGACTTCAAACGGGATCTCCGTCTCGTCTTCTGCAACCGCCGGCTTATCGTCCCGATACGGCCGAATATCAAGCTTGCCGCAGGGCACGGTCGTACCCTCGATCTGAGTCATTAAGAAAGCAAGACGCTTCGCGATGGGCCATCCTCGGCGCAACACGCCGACAACTACCAAACCCTCAGCCCCCTGGTTCGCTTCGAGGATCTCGTGCGCCATACGTCCAAGTGTTCGGCGCATATCCCCCGCGTCCAGCAACACGGTCCCCATGTGCCTCAGATTATGGCCGTTTCGCGCAACCTTACGCAGGGACTGTTAAGGTTCGCGCGAACCTGCTAATTTAGAGGTCGATGTCACAACAGTTCGATTCCGCCCGCTACGACTCGATGCAATACCGCCGTTGCGGGGCGAGCGGACTGAAGCTGCCCGCCATCTCCCTCGGTGCTTGGGAAACCTTCGGCGGCTACCGAGGCGAGAGCGAGGCGCGCGAGTGCCTCTTCGGGGCCTTCGATCTCGGCATCACCCATTTCGATCTCGCGAACAACTACGGCACTCCTCCAGGCAACGCGGAAATCGTGTGCGGAAAGATCATTCGCGACATGCCGCGAGACGAGCTCATCATCTCAAGCAAAGCTGGCTACTACATGTGGGCCGGACCTTACGGAGAATGGGGATCCAAGAAGTATTTGGTTTCAAGCTGCGATCAATCACTGAAGCGCATGGGCCTCGAATACTTCGACATCTTCTACAGCCACCGTTTCGATCCCGACACCCCTCTCGAAGAGACTCTGGATGCCCTCGATGGCATTGTTCGCGCGGGTAAAGCCCTTTACGTAGGAATCAGCAGCTACAGCGGAAAGGCAACCGCCGATGCGGTAGCCATCTGCCGGGAGAAGGGCTACAAGCGCATCACGATCCACCAGCCTTACTACAACATGCTCGGCCGAGGCATCGAGAAGGATCTTGTCGCGGTTGCCGAAGAGACCGGCATCGGCATCATCCCCTTCTGCCCGCTCGCTAGCGGACTGCTGACCGACAAATACCTCGACGGCAACATCCCCGCCCACAGTCGAGCCGCCGAAAAGTGGGGCGAGGAGTGGGTGCGAACCAACCTCAATCCCGAAAAGATGGTGAAGGTGAAGGAGCTCAACGAGATCGCGAAGAAGCGGGGCCAAACCCTCGCCCAGATGTCGCTCGCTTGGATCCTCCGACTGCCGCAGGTAACCAGCGCCCTCATCGGCGCCAGCAGCCTTCAGCAGATTCAGGAAAACGTGGCGGCCCTGGATCGACTGGAATTCTCCGCCGCCGAACTGACGCGGATCGACGAACTAACTTTGTAGTCCCGCCGGAGGTGGGTAGCCGACCATTGCATGGGCGCGAAAGCTTGCCATGACCCGCATAGAAAGACTGACTGCCATCCTTCTTTTGCTCCACGAAAGGAAGTGGACGGCCGACGAGTTGAGCGATGAGTTCCGAGTCGCTCGTCGGACAGTAATTCGGGACGTCCAGTCACTTTGCGTGATCGGCGTGCCGATCGTCGCCCAAAGCGGCCAAGGTGGCGGATACCAAATTCCGGATGGGGCGACCCTTTCTCCCTTGCATCTCACTTGGCGGGAGGCTCTGCTGCTCACTTTGGCGATCGAAGGCCTTGCGAAGATGACGGACACTCCGTTCAGGGCAGACCGCGCGGCCTTAGTGGCCAAGCTCCGGGCTCTCATGCCTGAGGGCCAGCGCGCTCGGCTTGAGCCGATCCTCAGCCGCGTCGGCATAGAAGTCCCCGCTCGTCCCCAGCGAACGCCGCTGCTAGAGCACCTATTGGAGCTTGCTGGACAATGGGTGACGATTCGCTATGACGGTGAAGACCGTGTCCTTAGATTAGAGCGGATCTATGCCGACCGCGGCTTCTGGTACTTCGTGGGAGTCTCGGATGGCGCATCGCGAACTTACCGAGCAGACCGGGTTGCGTCTGTCCAGGCGTCCGCCGCGCCTCCCGACATCCGAGAGCCACTGCCTTACGGCCACGAGTCGCACCCAATGGTTAGGGTCATGCTCTCTCAAAAGGGTCTGAGGCGCGTTCAAACCGATCCTCATCTCGGCCCGAACGTCTACGAGGCGGGGTTGCTGGAGTTTCGGTGCCCGCCGGGCGAGTTGGACTGGTTCGCTCGCTATTTTGGGGTCATGGCCTCGGACGCCAAGGTCCTCGCCCCGCCCGAGTTGATCGAGCGCATCCTTGCCCTCTCGCAAGAAATGTCCCAAGTTTATGAATAGCCGTTGTTTGGTGACACCCTGATGTCACCAATGCCTCGCTACCATCTCCTTTAAGTTTCTTGGAGGAATTCAAATGAGTATTCGAATGGACATGATCGGCTTGGTGGTGAAGGACATAGCGGAGTCGATCCGCTTCTATCGCGCCCTCGGCCTCGCCATCCCCGACCCCGACGGTGGGCCCTATTACGAGACGATCTTGGAGGGTGGCATTCGCCTGTCTTTCAATGATCTGAAGATGATCAAGGAGATCGAGCCGGATTGGCAGGAGCCCATCGGCCAGCGCATCGGGCTGGCATTCCTTTGTGAGCCCCTCGGGGCCGTAGATTCGGTCTACGCGTCAATGGTCGCCGCGGGCTTCAAGGGCCACCGAGAGCCTTGGGACGCGTTCTGGGGTCAGCGGTATGCGCAGGTCGAAGACCCGGACGGGAACGTCGTGGACCTGTTCCATCCGTTGGCGTCGTAGTTTTGAGACCCCGCCAAAATCTCCGATGGCCTTGAGGGCTCCCGTCGAAAGCTTTTCGGCCAGGGTAGGGGTCCTTCACTCGGCGAGCCTCGTTCAGGATGACCTTGTGTTAGAAACCCTTAGGTGGAATCGCCCTAGCGATTCCACCTAAGGGTTTAGCAGTTTGAATGTCATTCTGATGGAGCCCTAGAGACTGAAGAACCCCTACCTACACCGGCAACGGCTCGCTTCAAACCCGACGCGAGCAGAAATGGCTTGGTTTGGTGGCAAGGGCGGCCTACGTGAAGTTCGCCGGGAGCGTTTCCCAGAAGTCCCTTCCTTGAACTCTATCGACTAATCCGCTAGGCCCAACTTCCCCTTGCACAGAGGGTGAGTCCTATACTGGGTTCCACAACGGGAGCACCAATGACCTCACGAACCCTTCTTCTCGCCCTTGCCCTCTCGAACTCGGCTCTGTCGGTGGCGATGGATCCTTCCAAGCCCATCCTCGCCCGGAACCCATCTCTAGGCACTGACCGCATTGTCTTCGAATTCGGAACCGACCTCTGGACCGTCCCCAAGACGGGTGGCCAGGCGCACCGTCTGACCGATGGTCCCGGTGTCGAGTCTCACGCTCATGTTTCGCCCGACGGCAAGTGGGTCGCGTTCTCCGGCGAGTACGACGGCAATGTCGACGTGTATGTGGTGCCGATCGAAGGCGGGCAGCCGAAGCGCCTCACCTACCACCCGGATCCGGACACCGCCGAAGGTTGGTCGCCCGACGGAAAATCCATTCTCTTCTCGTCGGCCATGGATCAGCTGATGGGGCAGAACCGGCTTTACACGATTCCCGTTACGGGTGGAATTCCCAGCCCTCTTCCCCTTCCACGTGGATGGACCGGCGCGTACTCGCAAGACGGCTCGCAGATCGCCTATATCCCGCACGATCTGTGGCAGCCCGCATGGAAGCGGTACCACGGCGGACAGACGACCCCGATTTGGATCGCCCGGCTTTCCGACTCGAAGGTCGAGAAAGTTCCTCGCCAGAACAGCAACGACCGCATGCCAATGTGGGTCGGCAAGAAAGTGTATTTCGTCTCGGATCGGGACGGCCGATCGACGCTCTACGACTACGACACCAATTCCAAGAAGGTCTCCCAGCTCATCCCGCCAGGCCTCTTCGACGTGAAGTCGGCTTCTGCAGGAACGGACGACATCGTTGTCGAGCGCATGGGTTCGATCTCCCTTTACAACATCGCATCCAAGAAGGTGACGCCGGTCGCGATTCAGATCAGCGACGACCTCCCCGAGGTTCGCAATCGGTTTGCATCGGTCGGAGATGAGATTTCCGGCATGGACCTGTCGCCGAACGGTGTCCGCGCCGTTTTCGAGGCCCATGGCGACATCTTCACGGTGCCTGTTGACAAAGGCACCGCCCGCAACCTCACCAACACTCCGGGAGTGGCCGAGCGGATCCCGATGTGGTCGCCGGATGCAAAGAAGATCGCGTTCCTCAGCGATGAGAACGGCGTCAACTACAAACTTCACGTGATCGACCAGATGGGCGACGGAAAGCCAGACGTCTACGACCTTAGCGACAAGCCCAGTTGGTACCACAGCATGGGATTCTCGCCGGACTCGAAGAAGATCGTCTACGTCGATCAAGAGCTGAATCTCTACTACCTCGACCTCGCCACCAAGAAGGTCACCAAGGTCGACAAGGAGCCGTTCTATACCTTCGGCGATTCACTCAATCCGAGTTGGTCGCCCGACAACAAGTGGATCACCTATACGAAGCGCCTCCAGAACAAGCTTTGCGCGGTGTTCGTGTACTCCCTCGAAACGGGCAAGTCCACCCAGATCACCGATGGGCTGAGTGATGCTCAGAGCGCGTCCTTCGATCGCGGTGGCAAGTACCTCTACTTCCTGGCGAGCACCGACGTAGCCGGAGGAATCTCCACTGGAGGCATGAGCTCGTTCGGCGCCCAGCCAACCTTCAGCGCGTACGTGATGGTCCTCACCGCGACGGAGCCTTCTCCGTTCGCCGAGCAGAACGATGACGAAAAGGTAGAGCCGCCGGCTCCGCCCAAGACATCCCTTCCGCTACCGGGCAACCCGGCCGGTGCCGCAGGCACCGCTCCGCCCACCGGACAACCAACGACCAAGCCGGTCACGCCTCCCCCTAGCCCCGAAAAAGAGGCACCGTCAGGCCCCGAGACGAAGATTGACTTCGACGGCATTGGGCAACGCATCCTCTCGATTCCCGTTCCCGCGGGCAGCTACGGATATCTCGTCGCCGCTACTCCGGGCAGCTTCTTCCTCGGTCGAGCCGACGGCAACAGCCTTCCCGTGGCGCTCAAGTTCACGCTGGCCACCAAACAGCTCACCCCCTATGCAAACGGAGTGCTCAGCCTCACCGTCAACGCCAAGGGCGACAAGGCGATTATCCGCGGCATCGGCGGCATCCAGATCGCAAGCACCGCCAGCCCCGTCCCTCCTGGCGCGGGAATGGTGAGAACGAGCGGTCTACAGGCGAAGATCGAGCCAGCCGCGGAGTTTCGGCAGATGTTCCGCGAGATCTGGCACAACGACCGCGACTTCTTCTACGACCCGAACACCCACGGCTTGGACATTGACAAGGTGATGGCGAAGTACGAGCCGTTCCTTGAGAACTTGGGCAGCCGAGCCGACTTCAACTATCTGCTCGAGGACATGATCAACGAGGTCACGGTAGGTCACACGTTCTCGGGCGGGGGCCCGATTCCCCGTTCGCAGTCCGTCCCCGGCGGACTTTTGGGGGCCGACTACACGATCGATAACGGCCACTACAAGTTCTCGCGAATCTTTAACGGCGAGAACTGGAATCCCGGTATGCGCGCTCCTCTTACTCAGCCCGGCGCGACCGCCAAAGTCGGCGAGTACCTGCTCGCCGTCAACGGCAAGGACCTCACGTCGAGCGACAACATCTACGCCGCCTTCGAAGCGACCGCAGGCCGCCAGGTGATGATCAAGGTCGGGCCGAAGGCCGACGGCACGGATAGCCGCTCGTTCCTCGTCACTCCGATCTCCAACGAGCATGGCCTCCGCCACCTAGCTTGGGTGGAGGACAACCGGCGCAAGGTCGATGAGCTCTCGAAGGGCCGTATCTCCTACATCCACATGCCGGATACCGGCGGTGGCGGCTACACGTCGTTCAACCGCTACTTCACCGCTCAGCTTGGGAAGGATGCCGTGTTGGTCGACGATCGATTCAACAATGGCGGCGCGCTCGCCGACTACGTGATCCAAGTCCTCAACCGCCAAGTTCTCGGTCATGCTGGCCAGCGTGACAGCGAAGACTTCAACATCCCGATCTTCTCGAACGAAGGTCCGAAGGCGATGCTCATCAACGAGATGGCGGGCTCCGGCGGAGACGCGATGCCGCTGTTCTTCCGAGAGTCCAAGACCGGTCCTCTCATCGGCATGCGAACTTGGGGCGGCCTGGTGGCCGCGTCGCAAGGTGTGCCGTTCATGGGTGGCGGTTTCGCAACATCGCCGCAGCTTGGCATCTACGGAACTAGCGGCGAGTGGGACGTGGAGAACAAGGGCGTCGGTCCCGACATCGAAGTCGAAGAAGACCCCTATCTCTGGCGGCAGGGCCGAGACCCGCAACTCGAGATGGCCGTCAAGACCCTACTCGACGCCCTGGCGAAGAACCCACCCAAGACCACCAAGCGCCCCGCCTTCCCGAACTATCACAAGAACGACGGGTTAGGGAAAGGGAGCTAGGGAAATGATGAATGAGGAGTGATGAGTGATGAATTTGGGAGGGCAAAGGCCCCTCCGCCATTCATCATTCATCACTCCTCATTCATCATTTCCGCATGACTCTCCGCTCCCTCGGCTACCGCACTGACCTGCTCTTCCCCCGCTTCGACGGCGAAGTGGTGGATCGGGGCGACTACATCGTGGCGCGGACGCCGACGAACCCGACCTTCCACTGGGGGAACTTCCTGGTGTTCGGTGGGCCGCCGGTGATGGGTGATCTGGATCGGTGGCGTACGACCTTTGCGGATGAGTTCAAGGACTCTCCCGAGGTCAAACACATCGCCCTTGGCTGGGATGCACCGGATGGGGCGATGGGCGAAACTCAGCAATTTCTGGACGCCGGATTCTCCCTCGACGAGTCCGTGGTCTTGTCGGCCGACCGTGTCCACCGGCCCGCGAAGTATTGTGAAGAGGTCGAGATTCGGCCCCTCACCCAAGACTGGGAGTGGCAAGCGAAGGTCGACAGCAATGTCGCCGGTCGGGAGCCCGTCTACAGCGAAGAAGGATATCGAGTCTTCGCCACTCGGCAAGGCGAGAGGCAGCGGGCGATGGTCGCGGCGGGGTTGGGCCAGTGGTTTGGTGCCTTCATAGACGGACGTCTCGCCGGCGATCTCGGGCTATTCGTCTTCGACGGTTTGGCCCGCTTCCAAAGCGTAGGCACCCACCCCGACTTCCGTCGCCGAGGCGTTTGTGGCGCGCTTGTCTATGAAACGGCGACCCTTGGACTGGAGCAGATGGGAGCTAAGACGCTCGTGATGGTCGCGGATGCCCACTATCACGCGGCGAGGATCTATGAGTCGGTTGGGTTTAAACCGACGGAGAAACAAGGGGCGCTCACGTGGTTTCAGAAGGGGGAGTAGTCCCTCTGGAGATGTGGCCCCTCCCGGTCACTTTGAATTGAAAGGCTGTCGGTGTGGGTAGGGGTTCTTCAGTCGCTAGGGCTCCATCAGAATGACATAACCTCGGTTTGGGTCTAAATCTGTCTCGTAGCCGCAGGACATTCTTGGCCGTCAAGTAGGCCCGAAGGGTCGAGAATAACGTAGCCCAGGGCAACGACCTGGGTAGGCATCCACCCCATTTCCAAGCCCTGTAAGGGCGAAATATGGCTGCCCCTTCAGGGCTCAGAAGGTGAGTCGGACTCACCCAGGGCGTTGCCCAGGGCTACGTTATTCTCGACCCTTCGGGCCTGCAGAGGAGCACGGGCCGACAGCCCGTTGTCCTCGACCGATGCGAACTCGCTCACCGAGTTCGGTGGCTCAGGCAGAGCCAAAACAAGAATAGGATTCGCTCCTGCGAATCCTATTCTTGTTTCTAACGAATGTCATCCTGAAGGAGCTTTAGCGACTGAAGGATCTCTAACATCAGCCTATAGACCTTCAGTCGGAGGTCCGCCAACCCTTCTTGCCGACCCGGAAGGGACTTGGACTTCGTAGGATGGCTGTCGCGCCCCCTCCCCCACGGTTCCCCCGGGAGGGGCACCATCTCCGGAGCCCCGTGGAAACACCGGGATTCGCCCGAAGCCGGAACTTCCCAGGCAAAAACGCTTTCCTATAGGCAAGCGCATCCCGCAGATTGAGAGACCCCCGCTCCGGGAGTATGTGGAGGACGGGGGCCTGCGGACCGGGGCTACGCCGGAAAGGACGGCGCGACCGGCTTCTTTGGGCAGGCTATCGATAGATAGGCCCGCACCGTGCTCCGACCGCCCTCTTGGGCGAAGTCGTTGCAAGAAGCATTCTCCAACAATAATTGACCTACGGTAACCGTAACACTACGGGATAACCCGTTTAAACGGTCGCCAAGATCTTTCGCATACTCGCTGCCGTCGCCTCGAGTCGGGCATCGTTGTTCGGCAAATCTGCGAGGTCCTTCTTGAAGGGCTCGGGGGTCACCGGGCCTGTGTAACCCACTCTTTTGAGCGCCCCAAGGAATCCCGCGATGTCGATCACCCCGGTTGCACCGGGCAGGTCTCGGGTTCCATCCTGCTGCTCATCGACGGCAATACCGACCGGGGCGTCGTTTACGTGGACGTACACCACATCCTTCTCTTCTAACTTCTCGAGGTCGGTGACCCTCGCGTGGAGGGTGTACCAATGATATGCGTCGACGAGGAGTCCGACGTTGGACCCGATCTCCTTCGCCATCGTCAGCATGTCCTGGATCTCGTACAGAAATGGATATTTGAACTGATCCCGGAGCGTTTTGGGGCCGATGAATTCAAGCCCGAGTCGGTGCCCGTGCTCGCCAAGGATCTCGGCAATGGGCTTGAACCGATCGATGTGAAATGCCCGGTTCTCGGCCAGTTCGCGGTCGTTCGATGCGGGCATGATCCAGGTGCAAGTTCGGAAGCAGCCGACCGACTTCGCAGCTGCGGCAAGCGCGGGCAGCTTCTCGAGTCCGGCTTTCCAGTTTTCTTCGGTGGACCGCCAATCGACGGGCATTCCCCAGGCCGCGGGCTTGATGCCCGCCCTTTCGAAGGCCGCATTTACCGCGTCGCTGCCATTCGCGATGACCTCATTGGGATCGATCTCAACCCCGCCAAACCCGTGGCGAGCGGTACCCTCGATCTTCGAGAACAAGTCGGGAAACGAAACGCCTACGGCGCCGGGGCTAAGAGCGGCATACATTTGGGCGAAGCCTACCGCTTCACCGCCCAAAGTCGCGCCGTGTGGCGATCTCTTCGCCAATCTTCCGAGAAATGCCGGACCTCGAGCCCTTCCGCGAGCTCCTCCAACTCGCCGAGACGCAGCACCCGATCCGGGTTCGACGGCTTTCCGTGGACCGACCGATGGGTTTCGGTAAAGGTCTCGATCAGGAGGCTACCGCCCGGGTTGAGGGCATTGATTAGGCGTTTAGTCAAGTCTCGGTCGAGATAGTAAAACTGCACGATCAGGTCGTAGGTGCCGTCAATTGAGCGAATGTTCTCGGCCCGCCAGTCGATGCCCTGCGTTTGCAGATACCGCTCCTCCAACCGCTGTGCCGGTTCGATCGCGTCGGGCAGGATATCGATCCCGGTGACCTGCCCCCCGGCCGATGCAAGGAATACCGAGTCGCGTCCGGTTCCGCACGCGACGTCCAAAGCTCTTCCTGCGAATAGGTGGGGGAGAACCTCGGCCAAGAACGCATTGGGCTCCCAAAGGCGGCCATTGCCGCTTTGACCGTGTAGGAAGTCTTGGACGACTTCTGCGGTACGGCCCAGGGACTGCAGGAGATGGATGGCCTTCGCTGCCTCGTCTCCCGTATCAGCTACTAGAACAACCTCAGGGGGAGGAGGCAGTTCGTAAGTTCGATTCGGCAATTGCGCTAAAGGAATGCGTACCGAATCGTCAATGCTTAGCCCCGAAGAACTCGCATCGAGCAAGTGGAACCGTTGGAGGGTTGGCACGACTTCTCTATGTTGAAACAGAACACGGCCGTGATGGGCGGTCAGTGCTCCAGGGCTAGGGACCCCCAAGCTTAAGCGAGACACTAGGCGAAAACAAAAATCCCCGATCAAAACCTTGGTGGTTCGATCGGGGATCTGGCGATTGCGCCACAAGGGGACTTCTAGCTAGCCGCCCTTCAGGAGCCCGCCGAGAGTTGGCGTGCCCGTGGTTGCGGTCCACTTGGGGTAGCTGACGGTCTTCTTCTTACCGTCCACGGTCATCTCGTAGAACGCCTTGTCGCCTTTGACTTCGGTGAAGTTGAATGAGACACCTTGAAGGGCGCCCGAAGGAAGTTCCTTGAGCTCGGGCTCGGACTTGAGTTCGTCCAGGTTCTTCACCCAGCGCTTGTCGGATTGTTGAATGCGATAGACGGCATGATTGATGGCTCCCGAAACCGCCATCCGATCCTGGAAAGACTCGGTGACCGTTTTCGGCGTCATCGCCTTCTTGACTAGGATGCCTCCCTCGACAACCGCGAGGATTCCCAGTACAGATAAGAGGATAAGAGTGCTCTTTGACATATTTCGATGCCCTTGGCGGCAAAACGGGCACGAGACAAGTCTCGTGCCCTGTATCTCACCTATTCGGTGTTAGGCTTTGGAGGTGCTCCGCCGCTCTTGCCCGTCATTCCTGGAGGAGTGAGGTCCTTTGCGGCGCTAGCCTTATCCGTGGACTGAGTGGTAGTTCCACCACTGTCGCCACAGCCAACCAGAACCGTTGCACCAATTAACGCGATGAGTAGTAGTCTAGTCATCCTATTCGGTGCGATCCGGTCGGAAGTAGCACGGATAGTTGTAGGTGTCCCACTTCGGATTTCCGGCAGTGTGACCCGTTCCGCACGGCCAGTAGCTGATCGGCGTACCGGTCGCGGAGACCTGTGCCCAAGGATCGTCGGTAACGTTCGGCCAAGCGGCGGCAGTTGCGACGTGAGTACCAACCGGAACCGTCTTCACCGAGGTGTCGGTTCGAACGATCGGCATTCTCTGACCATAGACCCAGCTGGTGGTGCCGTCGCCAAGGACGTAGTCCGCAGCGGTGTCGGTAGCCAATTCGCCAGGAAGTGCGCCGGGGTTGAACTGACAGCCGTTGCTGGCGCCGCAAAGGAGCGACGGGTTCGACCAAACGCGACCCACCATGTTCTGCTTACCGGTGCCCGGCCAAAGAAGAACTGCGAGGGAAGGCGAGGTAACGCTGCCGGCTGGGTAGCAGTGCATAAGACCGTTCATGGTCATGCTGGTCATGTTGGGCTTAACGCCGGGCTGGAAGCCAGATGCGTCGGCCGCGTTGACCTTGTTAGGAGCGCCGGTCAGGATCATGAGATCGTAGTTCTTCATGTACGGCTGGCAAGAGTTAGCCCACATGGTCTTCGCCATCGCGATTCGAGCAGGGGTCTGCCAAATCGGGTTGGAGTTGATTACGTTCTCAGGACACGGGTGCAGAAGTCCCGAACCCCACGTGAAGGCACCGTCAGGTCGTCGACCCATGGCCATCGGGTAGAGGTCATCGGAGTCGGTCTGGTAGATTGCGAATCCGGTGGCAACCTGCTTGAGATTGCTGATGAACGCGGTTTTCTTCGCGGCTTCCTTCGCCTGAGCGAAGACCGGGAAAAGGATGGCAGCTAGAATTGCGATGATTGCAATGACAACTAGAAGTTCAATAAGAGTAAATGCTTTACGAAGCAAGATATTCCTCCAGTGAGGGCCGAGGTCCTCGGGTGATGACAAACAAATGATAGACCAGTCTCGGAGGTTCGCCAGGGCTATCTCAGAGCGAGCGGACTTGACCAAAATGTCAAGGCACGCGCCAAATCTTCACATCATATGATATCGCACAATTCATGCCAATGCTCAATTTTCTACTCTCCTCGGGAAAAGAGCAATTTGTTATTAACGCCCATAATGAACTCTGCATAGGGCCAAGTACACGAAAAAAGTCCGCGCCGCCTCCCGTTGTGGGGGCCAGCGGGAACTGGCGCGGAGCGTGCGGACTAGATGGCGGTCGGGCGGTCGTCGAAATGCGACCTTTTGCACCTTGCTTCTGAAGCGGAAGAGCAACCCGTGTCCTGGGCCGCTCCCCGCAACGTTGAAGGTAACGAGTTCATGATCCGACCATTGGATGAACGGACAATGATCTGAAAATGAATTCTCTATGAACGCTGGTCTTCCAGCCGATATCCGTAGCCCTTTAGCGTGTGCAGGTAGCGCGGATGCTCAGGATCGGGCTCGATCTTCTTTCGGATTCGATAGATGTGCACGTCCAGACTGTTGCTGCTAAAGGCGATGTCATATCCCCAATTGCGCTCGAACAAGGAGTCGCGCGTAAGCACCCGACCCGCGTTTGCAGCGAGGTGAGCGAGGAGCTCGAACTCCTTGTGGGTGAGACCGACCTGCTTTCCATCGACCGAAGCGTCGTGCAGTTCGTGGTCGATAACGAGGCCGCCAATCTCGATCCGGTTCGGCGCATGCATGTCGGGGGCGTATTCTTGGGTGCGGCGCAACTGAGCGCGCACTCTCGCCACCAACTCCGACGGCTCGAACGGCTTCGTAAGATAGTCGTCCGCCCCAACCTCGAGGCCAATCACCTTGTCGATCGCGTCACTCTTGGCGGTGAGCATGATAACCGGGAACTTCCATTTGCTGCGAAGTCGGCGGCAAATGGTGATCCCATCCATATCGGGAAGGTTGATATCGAGCAGAACGAGGTCGGGCAAATGCTCGGCGGCCACGCGAAGCGCTTCTTCTCCGCTGGAAGCGGTGGCGACTCCATAGCCGTTTGAAACAAGCAATTGACGGATGTTATCCAGCAAGAACCGGTCGTCATCCACGACCAAGATTTGACTACTCATCGATTCTCTGTTGCATCGGCAGGACAATCGTAAAGGTAGTTCCCCGCATCACATTACGGTCCGCGTTAATCGTGCCCCCATGTGCTTCTACGATGCGTTTACAACTATACAGCCCAAGGCCAAAACCTTCGGACCGAGTGGAGGCGAACGGCTCAAAAAGCCGAGCGGCAACGTCCTTGGAGATTCCCGCACCGGTATCTGAAATCTTGATCCGTGCGCCGCTGCCTAAGACGGCGGCCGAAATCGTCAGCGTTCCTCCCGCCGCATCCATCGCCTGAACCGCGTTGAGAATGATGTTCACGAAAAGGTGTTCGAGCTGGTGAGGATCGGCTTGCAATTCGATCGCCCCGGGCGCCGGTCGGTAGACCGTCCGGACGTTCATGATGCGGCACTGCCCACTGGTAAGCGCGAGCACCCTCTTGAGAATGTCGTCCAGATTCACCGAATGCCTCGCCAGCAGGCGTGGCTTGGCATAGGAAAGTAGACGGTGGGCGAGGACGCTGAATCGATCGAGCTGTTCGCGCACCGCCTCAAGCGCTAGTTCGGGCTCGTATTGGCCAGGGGACACTAGCATCGATAGAGAAGAGAGAATGTTTCGTATATCGTGGGCGGTACTCGCCGCCAGGGTGCCGATCGCCGAAAGCTTCTCGCTTTGGACAAGCTGGGTGTGAGTCGCGGTGAGTTCCTCGTTCGCCCCGCGAAGCTCTTCTTGCAGCGAGTGGCTGGCGAGCACCAAATAGACCTGGTCGATAAGCGCTTCCAGATGCATCTTGTGCCGGGCATCCTCGTCACCGCCCCGGGTGTCCGAGCCAAACATCACCAACGCCCAGCCCTCGTTCCCCTTCGGCAATCTCGCGAAGGTGACAAAGGGCGCGCCAAGCAGCTTCTGGATCCTTTCGCAAGGCTCGCAGGACTCAATCACTGGAGACGCCGACTTTGACGCCCAAATTTCGCCAACCTCCGAAACCGGCAGGCTTACCGCGGTCGCACGAGAAGATCGCGCGCTGGTGGCAAATCCTCTCAGTTTCTGTCCGTCTTCACTCACCGTCAATACGGCGCTCGCTCCATAGCTCAACAGTCCCCTCAAAAGGCGCGCCTGCTCCTTCAGCAATTCGTCATGACTGGTGACCTCCGCAATGATCGAGAAGGCGGTGTTCATCGCGTTAAGCACCTGATGGGTGGTTGCGAGGTCTTCCTGCTGCCGAGTGAGGATCGAGTCTTTTGCCGCAAGCCTCTCTTGAATGCTTCGCTCTCGGGCTAGCTCCGCGTTTACTCGACCAGCCATGAGGGATAGAAAGCGGACGTCCTCCTCGTTCAATTCCTGGTCGATCTTGTTGTCGAGAATGCAAAGGGTGCCGATGGCTTGGTCTGCCTCGTCCTTCACGGGAACGCCCAGATACCGGGTGTAGCCTGCTCGGCACGCGCGAATGCCGATGTACTCGGGAACCGTCTTCGCGTTCTGGATAAGAACTGGCTGAACGGAGCGAAGGGCGAACTGGCAGTACGAGTCGCCGATCCCGTTCCCCTTCATCAAGGTCAGTCCGCTCAGGGGGCCTGCCACCGCTTTGAACTCCATATAGTCGTCGTGGCGAATGGAGAGGAGCGCAGTGGACCGGTCGTAAAAGGTGCTGATGATTCGCAGGATCTTTCGGCACACCACGGTTGGGTCCGGGTCGTACATTGCGCCTACTTGATGCAGCAATTCATGCATTTGCTGCATTCGGCGTTCGGCGGTCACGTCCCGAAAGGTCCACAGTCGGCCGATAAGGGCTCCGTCCTGATCATGAACCGGCCCTGAGTATCGGCGCAACACAGTTGGGCTCGGCCCTTTCAAAACGAGGTCGTCCTCGTATACGGTCTCGGGTTCCGCATAGACCCTTTCGAGCGAGGCGAGCCACAATTTGGGCTCGGCGATCAGGGGTAGCACCTTCTTGCGGAGCTGCTTCACCCCGCTCACAACCACGTCTTCCGGATCAAGTTTGAATATCTCGCCGAAGCGGCGATTGCACGCGAGACTGTGGTGGTCGAGGTCAGTGAGTAGGACTCCGTGGTCGGTGGCCTGGAGAATCGCGCGCAGAAGGGTGACCGTGTCTTTCGGGATCGCGTTGCCCAAGGCAACGCCTCCCTTTGACTCCATAACCGTGACGCCACTCATCCCAACCATAGTCTACGTCGTGTTTTGCGCCACCTCCCAATGGAGCCTCTGGTGAGCGAAACTTCCGGGCGGGGATCACCACGTTCATCGAACTCACCGATGCCCAGTTCGCTCTGGTCGTCGCTCAGGTGAATGCGGTGAGTACAAAGACTTCGGTTCAGCAGTCGTGAGCCAACCTGCGCCACGCGATCGGGTCGACTTAGGCCTTCTCGAGAAAGACCTTGTACGGCCCCATGCCTACGACTAGGAACGCGACTCCGCCGAGCCCGGAGACGAAGTTGCCCGCGTTGAACTTGGCGGTTTGTCCGGCCTGGACATCGAAGTCGATGCTCTTGTTGTAAAGGGTGTTGTTCACCTTCAGGGTGTGCTTGCCAGGGCTGACCTCGTGCTCGAAGGTGTCGCCGAACTTGAGGTCGGCGACCGCCTTTCCGTCGATCAGCACCTCGAGGCCGCGAATCTTGATGTCCTTTGAGGACGTTCGGGAGACTGAGACTCGCGCGACTTTTGATTCCACATCAGTAGAGTATCCCCCTCCGTGGTCGCGTATCTCGTGGTGGATGATTCCAAAGGCAGCCGACGCAGAATGGTTCCGCGCGACCACGGAGGTCGCGGCAACAGATGCCGCTGGCCGGAAGACTTTATTCGTATCCCAGACGGGACGCGATTGCGAAGTCGTAGAGCGTTCCCACCTCACCTGACGTCAGCTTGCCGAGCTTTTCCAGCCTCGATAGCAAGACGGTGAGGCTTGCCTCGTCCGGAACGCCGAGACCGCCGAGGAGGGCGAACTTGTGTCGGAGGATTCCCTTGAGGTCGGCCGTTTTGTTCCGAGCATGGCCGGCCGGATACATGACGAGGCCACTGTCATCGGTGCCGTTGATCACGACGGACGTCGGGATGCCGTCCGGGTACTTGGCGTCGTAGTCGGGGCCACCGTGAGCGAACTCGATCTTTGACATGAGGTCGCGAGTGAGCGGGTTCGAGATCGCATCGGCGCTAAAGTCATACGGGGAGAGCATGAGGGTTTTCCAGACATCGTCGGTGCTCACCGCCCCCTTGATGGAATCGCGATTCTCGATCGCCTTTCGCAGCATCGTCGAGACAATGTAAACCATAGAATGGTCGGCCGTCTGGCGCGTGTGAGGGTCGCGCTTGGCGGGGTCGCCGATGATGCCAAAGGCGGGTTCGTACGCGGTGATCAGGATTTTCCGGATGGCGCCTGCTTCCAATAGCGACGGGTTTGCATGGACTAAGTCGATCAGCCCCTGTAGGGCGCCTGCCGACTGGTGCTCGTACAGGCCCAATTTGAAGTGCATCCCCATGACCGCAAAGTCGTCGCCCGAGTGGCTAAGAACGAGGTCGAACGGCGAATCACCGTTCGTCTTCTCGAACTGCCGAAACAGCGCCTCGGGATTTCGGAAGATGTCCTTTGGCCCTACAAATCCGCTCAGCGCGCGCTTCATCGAGAGGATCGCCGCTTCCGTGGAGATAGCCGCGCTTGCGCCCTTGGAGTCACTGAGCTGCTTGCCCGCGCGGATCGCTCGCCAAGGCACGTAGTGGGCGACCACCATGCCGATCGCGCTCTCAATCTGCTCCGCCGTCCCACCCATCAACGCGCCGTAGGTGGCTGCCGAGGCGATCGCGCCGTGCACGACATGGTCGATCTTGTAGGTCTTGAGGCTGAACACCTCAGCTAGCCGACCCCGAATCTCGTCAAGGAGAACCATCGCCTTTAACGCGGTCGCCCCGTCAAGCCCCTTCTGCTGGCACGCCGCGATGACCACCGGATAGAAATCGTTGTGGCCAAACTCGCCCGCCACATGGCCGAGCGATGGGTTGAAGCCGAAGTTGGTCCCGTTACTATCCCACTCGCGCACCGCACTTGAGTTGGCGACGACTGCCTTTTCCGCCTTGACCTTTGCCTTCGATCCAAACACGGCGGAGCCATGCTCGTCGGCATAGTCGAGCGCCTCGTTGCGCAGGATGGTCGGCGCATTCGTGTGGAGGGCCAGCGCGGAGACACCACAGAGGACGGCGTCCGCATGGAACAGGCTAATGCGCTCGAGGACGGCTTCCGACGGCCCGGGGCCGAGAGAGCCGGCGAGGAAGTCGATGGCAAATTGGCCGATACCGAGCGCTTGGTTAGAGTCTCGCGGAAGGGTTACCGAACTCATATGGAGAAGAGTGTATCTCTCCCGAACACCCGGTCTGTCATTGGCCTTTCAGGCGGTCAAGGTCTTCAGGACCACAATCCAAGATGTGCTTCATGCCTCCATCCTTGAACAGGACGAAGCACGAACCGGGTGCGGCATCCTTTGTTGCCTCAGCCTCAAAGCGGCTTAGCCGGAGCGGCTTGCCTAAGCGAAACCAACTTCCGACTCGCGGAAACCGGGACCCGCTGCAGTTCGGCGAACAGATCGTAGTGCTCGGCACCCGTCACCTTCGCTCGAATGATTGACCCGGGCTCGGCGTCGCCCTGAACGAAGACCATGCCGTCGATTTCTGGCGCGTCTCGGTGGGAGCGGCCTACTAGCCAGCCATCTTGAACTCGGTCGACCAAGACATCGATCTCGCGGCCGATCCAGCTTTGGTTGACCTCCAGCGAGATTCCTTGCTGTAGTCTCATGAGCTTGTCATACCGGTCTCGCTTCACTCGGAACGGAACCTGATCGGGCATGTCGAACGACGGTGTGCCGGGCTCTTTGGAGAATACGAAGGCGCCAACTCGGTCGAGTTTGGCTTCCTTCGTAAAGTCGAGCAACGACTGGAATTCGGCCTCGGTTTCGCCCGGGAAACCGACGATGAAGGTGGTTCGGATGGCGACGTCGGGCATCGCGGCTCGCACTTTCTCAAACAGCTTCAGATACCGCTCGCCATCCCACGGGCGCTTCATTCGGCGCAGGGTCTCGGGGTGAACGTGTTGGAGCGGGATGTCGATGTAAGAGACGACCTTGTTGAGGGTGGCCATCGCCTCGATGACTTCGTCGGTGAGGCGGTTTGGATAGAAGTAGAGCATCCGGATCCACTCGACACCATCGACGTCGTTGAGTCCTCGGAGCAGCTTGGGGAGGGTGAATTCCTTATAGAGGTCGAACCCGTACTGGGTCACGTCCTGGGCGATGAGGTTGAGCTCTTTCGCACCCGTCTTTGCGAGGTGGTTTGCTTCCTGGAGCACGCGCTCCATCGGCTTACTCTGATGTCCGCCTCTGAAGCTCGGGATGGTGCAGAAGGTGCACCGGTGGTCGCAGCCCTCGCTGATCTTGAGGTATGCGCTCCACGGCTGACCTGATCGAGCGCGAGTAGGAACGTCCGCCCATCGGTGGTGAGGAGGTGCAACATCCAGAACCTGGTCTCGGCTGGCTTGGACTTCGGCCACGATCTCGTTAAACCGGCCCATTTGACCGACGCCAACATAGGCGTCCGCGCCAGGCGCGAGCTTCATCAACTCGGCCCCAAGTCTTTGGGCGAGACAACCCGCGACAATGACTTTGCCGGTTCGGCCCGCTTTCTTCTCGCGAACCGCGTCCTTAATCGCCTGAATCGATTCCGCCTTGCTGGCCTCAAGGAAACCGCAAGTGTTGATCACGGTCACCGCAGTATGGCGAGCCGAGCCATCCACCGAAAAGCCCGCGCCCAAGAGGACGCCAGCGATTTCTTCGCTGTCGACCTCGTTCTTCGCGCAACCCAGGGTTACGATTTTGATTTTTTCGGCTTCGAGCATGGGGGGAGGGGGAACGATGAGCGATGAATGATGAATTTCAGGGGACTTAGAGATTATGGCCGCTAACGGTCATACGTCCCCGAAACCTCCATCGTTCATCGCTCATCGCTCTCCAAGTCACTCCTCTAACAAGACGCCAAGAACGCGCCCCCAACCAACAGCCCGTCCTTCTCGCCCGCTTCCGAGCCGTTGTAGTTCTCGTCTTCGAGCTCGATGCAGACCGCGCCGCTATAACCGTGCGCCTTGAGGACTTCAAACGCCTTGGTCCAGCGCATCTGACCGTGGCCCGGGATCGTGTAGCGCCACATGTGGTTGCCGAAGCCGTGGCCCTTGGCGAAAGTCGCGGGCTGCTCGGTGCCGTACTCGTAGAGAGCCTCGCTGAACACCTCAGTGTCCTTGCCATGGACGTGGAACACGTGATCCGCGAACTCTTCGACGAACCGAATTGGGTCAATTCCCATGCGGATGAGGTGGGAAGGATCGTAGTTGATGCCAATCGCATTGGAGCCAACTTCCTTGATCGCGGCTCGGTAGCCCTCGGGAGTGCAGCAGAGGGCGCCATTTCCGGGCCAGCCTTCGATGACGAGCTTGCCGCGGTTGGCTTCGAGTGCCTTTGCGAGGCCACCGAGGCCTTCGACCATGTAGCCGAAGTTCTCCGATCGAGAAAGCTCGGGCTTTTCGGGAAGCATGACGGCAAAGTAGTTCGTCACTCCGAACTTTGCGCAGGCCGCGATGTACTCGGCATTCAGGGCCACTGTTGCGTCGCGCTTGCCCTTGTCGGCTGAGATGAGGCCGCCCCACTCCTTAAGGTCAACCGAGCCAATCTTCAGACCGGCATCTACGACCGTCTGCCCCTGAGTGTCGCCGTCGTTCCCAAGGTCAACGACTCCCAGATTGTTCGCCTTCGCCCAAGCGACGAGCCCGGGAAGATCCCGCTGCCAATCCGACCAACCTCTGCGAAAGCCAACTGCGAACGAACCAGTACGAGTGGAGAACATGACGCGGAGTATATATTTTTGGCGGCCGCGAGTGCCGGTTAGGAAGGCCAGACACGCTCTCGATCCCTCCGGGATCAGGAGCTTGTCTGTCCGACTGAGATGACTGCACTACGGTATTTCTCGCGCTCCGCGCTCTCAAGGGTTCGCCACGTGAGAAACTGCCGCCTTAAATCGCCAAGGAATCGCTGATTCACGATCGGCCAGTTGTCCTGGTCACCCGACAACCGGTGAAGGGTCAGGTCCAGCTTGTACACGGCGGGAACGGTCGAAGGCGAAGCTGTCAGCACCAAGGTCTGAGAGACGCCCAAGTCATAGGGCGCGAGCCAGGCAGTAGCTTCGACGACGGAATCCTCGCCTTCGCGACGCGTCACCGTATCAGCGGTAACAAAACTGCCGATCGTGTACTCCTCATAAGCGCGCAGCCACTCGCCGAGGAACTCCATGAGGGGGGCGGCCTCTTCGGCGCCGATGCTGAAGGGGAGGGGGAGGTTCCAGTCGTCGCCTTCTGGCTCCGTCTCGAACACCTTCTCGTTCATCGCGGGTGCGGCAATCTGGCTGGCCTTGCGTGCAGGATAGATTGTGCTCAGCAGCACCACGCCCATCACTAAGCCAGCTGACATTACGGCCGAGGTCGAGCTGAAATTTAATGTCAAGCCAGGCAACGCACCGGTGGCCACAATCACCTTGGCGGTCGCCTGCGCGGCCATGTAGCCAATAACTGCGCCGAGCACGCCGTAGACCAGCGACTCGGCGAAGAAGAGCATGGCGATGTGGTTCGGTGCCAACCCGATCGCTGAGAAGATTCCGATTTCTTTGGTCCGCTCGAAGACGCTCGCCACCATCGTGTTCAACACGAAGATCGAGGCGATCGCAAGTTGGACCAATATGAGCCCCATTCCCGCGCCCTTGCTGCCTTGCAACACGGAGAACTGTCGGACCTCCAAGCCGTTGGCGGAAGGCACCGCGGCGTACAGGTTCAGCCGCAGACGAGGCAT
>JBBQFM010000040.1:0-54712 GCA_038321975.1 Fimbriimonadales bacterium
CGCTCTACTCCGGAAATAGAACACAACCAATTCCCTCTGAGGGCCTTGCCTTCGCATGAGCGAACAGAAGCCCGAATCGCGGGACGCACTGTTTGAACGAAGTGAGTTTGCGTCCCTCGGGCTTCCGTGAGCGAATACGCAGTGAAGGCACCGCCCGAAGAGGGAATGGCCAAGCGGAGCGCACAGGGCGCGAAGCGCCCACCCCCCGTCGCGCGGGGAGCGCGCAGATTTCCGCCAAAATGGCGGAACAGATGGCAAATATCAAAGTTGGTCTGATCGGTTGCGGGTTCATGGGGCGGATGCACGCGGAGGTGTATGGGGTGCTTGAGGGTGTGGACCTCGTCCACGTTTGCGACAAGACGCCGACTCAGCACGAAAAGATCGCGGCGCGTTACGGCGCCCGAACCTCCCAGTCGATTGACGAAATGCTCAAAGACAGCGAGCTCGATGTCATCGACATCTGCCTGCCGACCGACCTCCACGCCGACACCACGGTCAAGGCTCTAGAAGCGGGCAAGCATGTCGTCTGCGAGAAGCCGATGGCGCTGAGCGTGGCCGACGCCGACCGCATGATTGCGGCATCGACCCAGACGGGCAAGACCCTGATGATCGCCCACTGCATCCGCTTCTGGCCAGAGTATGAAGTTCTCGAAAAGATCGTCAAGGACGGCAGTCTTGGGCAGATTCTCTCTCTCAACCTCACCCGATATGGCGCTTTCCCGAGTTGGAGCACCGACAACTGGCTGGCCGACGAAAAGCGATCCGGCGGTGGTGCGCTGGACATGCACATCCACGACACCGACTACGCCCTCTACCTCCTCGGCCAGCCCTCGTCCCAGACCTCCCACGGATCGGTGGACCCACGCGGCGTCAGCCACATGTTCACCACCGCAACCTTTGGGAAGGTGGTTGCCCAGATCGAGGGCGGGTGGAATCTCCCGTCGAACGCTCCGTTCAAAATGGCCTTCCGAGCCGTCTTCGAGCGCGGACTCGTGAACATGGATGCTGGTCCCCTCACCATCTTCGAGGAAGGCAAGGACCCGGTCGTGCCGGAGCTGCCGAAGATGGCAGTGAATACGGGCGGCAACATCGGCGACCTAGGCGGCTACTATTTCGAGCTGAAGTACTTCTACGAGCACCTCAAGAGCGGGGAGCCGCTCACCCGAATCACCCCTCAATCCTCGAGAGCTTCACTCGCCGCAACGCTCGAAGAGATTCGTCAAGCGAAGGCTAACGCAGGGAATTGAGGAAGGTCAGCGCGTAGTCGGATCCGGGAAAACCCGAGCCGTAGGCGATGTTGATCAGCCACATTCGCTCTTGCCGACGAAGGGCGACTACGTAGCCATTCACTTTGCCCGCATCTGACTCGTAGACCACGCTTAGCAACACGCCAGTTCGGTCGCCGACCTCGAATGGCCGCTCGTCGGTGACGGTCGCGTTGGCGCCGATCGCTTTCTCGATTTCCGAGAGTCTGCGATGGGCAAAGACGGGCGGTTCCGGCGCGAGGGCGAGGAACTTGTACTCCCACACCTCGACTGCGGTCTTAGGAAATTCGAGGGTCGTGTTGAACAAGGCCACTGCCCCCGTCTCGGTGCTGTCGTCAACCTTGGCGGTCGTTGGGCGCTTCATTGTCATCACCGACAGGCCGGCATCGCCGACTGTCCACCGAACCCAATTCTCCGGCGCGGGCAGTTGGATCTGAACCGTGTCGGTCACCCGGTCAAGGTAATCCTGCTTTCCCTCCGCGGCCTTTGTCTCCACCACCACTGTGCGACCCGGAATGAAGAGAATTAGGGCCTCTCGATAGGTCCTCGCCTTTTGATCGGGCTCTAGGTACGAGAGCTTGAGAATTCGGGCATCGATCGCCCCAATGAGGCGTCGGGTGGTCTCCGACTTGAGGTCGGTCACTTTCGTCCTCGGCGTTAGCACCGACTCTTCGAGAGCGATGTAGCTATCTACGACCGGGATCGCGCCGTCCGGGAAGCTTTGAGAGCGGACGTCCAGCCTGAAATCGTCGGTTACAAGGTTGTAAGCCCGCACCGTTCCGATCACGACCGAGTCCTCTAGCTCCTTGGGCAAATCGAGGATGAGCCCCTCGGTTCCGATCACTCTGGGTAGGAAAGCGCGGAAGTCTACGGTCGAGACCTTGAGCGACGAAAGGATGCGCTGGGTGAAGCCCTCGTGGTCCCGACGCCCAGTTAGTCCGATCATTGTCAGCCGGAGAACCTTGTCTCCGTCGGGAACGAAGGCGCTGACCGATGTGTACTTCTTGCCGTCGCGCGTGTACGCCGCCATTTGCAGTCGGCCCTTAAACCTGTCCGATTCGATGGGGTCGTCCTTCGACGTGTAATCGGTAGTGCCCGCTCGCTTCTGCTCTGCTTCGACGAAATCGGCCGCCGCTTTCGTCTCGGTGCCAGATGTGGCGCTTAGGTGAACGACGTAGTCCGAGAAACGCAGTTCGAGGTCGTCGGTTTTGGCCAGCGGGTCGAGTTCGAAGGGGAGCTCGGCGGTGAGATGGCTCGCTCCGAGGTTTCGCTTTGTCCACTGGGGCATCGCGCCATGCTCGAACATGATCGAATCGGCCACTGTGCCGGCTTGGGTTTTGCCAGCGTCGGTTTTCGGGGTCATCACGATGATCCACGAGTGCGATTCTCCGGCGAAAGCGACGCACATTTTTTTCCTGTATATGGAAGGCGAATCCACCTAGACCGGATCGAAACAGGAGGGTCCCGTCGTCGACGGTGCCGCCCAAGCTGTCGGTGAGCTGCTTTGCCAAGAGGCGGGGGTCAACCTTTCCGAAGTGCTGGGCAATCTCCACTTTCAGATTCTCGTCTTCGGAGTGCCACGAGGTGGGAAACAGGCCGAAGTCAGCCGAGATGTGCCATGGCACGCCGCCCGTGACCGGCTCAGCTGGCAGGTCAATGATGAGAGAGGGCTTGCCCAAATGCCACTGGCTTAGGGCAGATGCCTTGGCTACCGCGAAAGCGACAAGGCAGATCGTGAGAGTGCGAAGAAAGGTCATCGATAGATCAGGTACTTGGCCCGAAGCCTAATGAAATCGTCGAGCTCGTGGGCGAAACTGTCCTGAATAGTAAACGGACCATTGCCCAGAGCGAGTTGCCGAACTACGTCATCGCTCCCGATGAGGTGCCTGCCCTGGGTCCAATCAATCTTGCCGGGATAGAGCGCCTGAACCGCGCACGCAAGTTGAATGCCGATAAGCGTCGAATCAATCTCATCGCGTAGGGTGATCTCGAAACGTACACCTTCTATGCGTTTTCCTTTAAATGTCGACTCGGTCGGGGTGAAGCTCGTTGGGTAAACCTGCACTCCGGGCATGGCGTGTTTGTTCAAGTACATCGCGAGTTCGCGGCCGTTTATGAAGTCCGCACCCACTTGTTCAAACGGTGCGTCGGTGCCGCGGCCCACGGAAAAATTGGGCGAAAACTCGAGCAAACATAGTCCCGGGTACAAGATTGCCGCCTTGAGGCTGCGCATATTCGGAGAGGGGTTGACCCAAGGCAGATTGAGGGAGTCAAACCAGTCTCCGCGTTGCCAATCCTCCATCTGTACAACGTGCAGATCGGCCCCTATCTTTTTCTCGCCATTGTACATTTCGGCCAACTCGCCGAGGGTCATTCCGTGCCTCACGGGTAGACCGGGGAAGTAACCGACGAAGGAGGTGTTCGATGAGTCGAGCTGGGGTCCCTCAACCCGCGTGCCGCTGATCGGGTTCGGTCGGTCGAGCACGTAAAACGGCACCTTGGCTTTCGCGGCTGCTTCCATCGCATAGGCCATTGTCGTCTCGTAGGTGTAGAACCGGGCACCGACATCTTGGATGTCGAACACCAGGGCGTCCAAATGGGACAACTGTTCCGGAGTCGGTCGCGTGTTCTCGCCATAGAGGCTGTGGATAGGGATACCCGAGGCATCAAGGGCGTCTGAGATGCCCTCATGGTCAGCGACTCCCGCAAATCCGTGCTCAGGGGAGAAGAGGGAAACGAGGTTGACGCCGGCCTTCACCATAAGGTCCACGTTTCTTCGTCCCAGTCGGTCGATACCGGTTTGGTTTGTGACTAGACCGACACGTTTGCCGAGCAGAGGCTTGAAACCTTGGTCTTCGAGCATGTCCAATCCGGTCTTGGTCTGCCCATTTCGGTGAATCGGGCGGTGATTGCCAAGTTCGTTGTAGCCGGTGAGCGTGACTCTCTGCGATTTGATGCCGACGTTGGCGGCGACAATGGTCGCGATCTTGGATCGCAGGGGCAGGATCGTGCTGTGCTGGGTGGGGTGGACACTGTTGGTGAGCAGGATCACGTACGTCTTCGAATCGGGGTCGATCCAGATCGACGTTCCCGTGAACCCGGTGTGGCCAAAGGATCCGATGGGGAAGAGTTCGCCTCGGTTGCTGGAGTACGGCGAGTCGATATCCCACCCGAGACCGCGCAAGATGCGCTGATCGACCGGAGTTTGCGGCTCGGTGAACTTTTGTATAACTTTGGGGTTAAGTACACCATGCCCACCATCCAAGATCGCTTGGCAGAACTTGGCCAGATCGTCGCCGGTGGAGAATAAGCCCGCGTGCCCCGCGATCCCTCCCATGTTGCGAGCGGTTGGATCGTGCACGATGCCTCGCAGGGGCATCTCGGTCGGGGCGATGCGCGGAATCAGCGAACTTGGGGGCTGGAACATTGAATCTTTCATGTCCAGCCGTTCGAAGATGTTCTTCTTGGCGTAAGCGGCAAGCGTTTTACTGCTTAGTCGGTGCACCACCTCGCCAAGCAGGATGAAATTGATGTCGCTGTAGACGTGCCCCGTGCCAGGGGGAGACTGAGGCGGGTCGACGCAAGCCAGATGGATTCCCGTGTCGTAGCCGGTCCAATGGGGGGTGAGCGGCACGTCGGGCCGAAGGCCCGAAAAGTGGGTCATCAGGTTCCGCAGAGTGATGTCGCTCTTGCCGTTCTGAAACTCTGGGATGTAGTCGGTGAGCTTGTCGTTAAGGCGAAAGCGTCCTTCCCCAAAGAGCTTCATGAGGCAGCTTGTGGTCGCGACCACCTTGGTGAGTGAAGCGCAGTCGAAGATCGTGTCGAGCGTCATCGCCTCGACTTTTGGCTCCAGTGATCGATTGCCGTACGCTTTGCGATAGACGACCTTGCCGTCGTGTCCCACCACGAGAACGGCACCTGGGATGCGTTTCTCAGAGATCGCGGTCGCGATGGTTCGATCCAAATCAGAAGCTCCCGGAAACGTGTTCGTTGCGGTGGCAGCCACGACCAATGCAAAGAGGGACATGGTATCGCGAGGTTACCAGCGCCTTCCACCGTCCCCCTAGGAACCTTATTGGTTCAGGCAAAGACGGCAAATGTGCTAACCGGCAAATTTGCCATCGAACATATTTTAGAGTTCGTATTATTCGCGAGTATGATGCAGCTATGTATCGAAAGGAATTACACGTTTTAAGGCTGGCCGCCGTCGTTGCTGCGCTGGCGTGCCTCGCCGTCGCGGCAAACGCGCAATCTGTCGCAAACAGCCATGGCAACATAAGCTACGGATTTGGAATCAACGCCAACTCAGGTGGAACAGCGGCGGACCTGCAAGTAGACGACCTTGGCCTTGTGGTCTACAACATCTACGACCACAACAATAGCCTTTACGCATCCCTCGTTGGCAACGCCAACGTGAGTGCGTACATCGACGCGGGAACGAGCTTTGATCCCGGCGGTTGGACCGGAGTTGCGGGAGCGGGATCTCACGCAGATGCCAGCCCGAACGGTTCAGCCATCGGGTCGTCAGGCGCTCAGCAGAACCTGCAGCTGACCAACAATGGGTCGCTAACGATCACGATCGACACCTTCTGCTTTGCAAACATCACGGGTGATGCATCGGTAGTCGGCACCGTTGATGCAAACAACTTTGCAATGGTGGACACCTATGGCGGCGTTTACGAGGTCAACCTCACGACTTTCGCCTCGTCCAACCCCTATGTTCACCTTCACGGAGATTCCACCGGTATCACAACCGATACCTTTAACGGCTTCGGGCTGTTGGGAGGGGACCTCTACAACGACAACTATTCGTTCGACATCGCTCCAGGCGAATCCCACCTCCTCGCCTTCTACACCAGCGGCCTCTCGAACGTGAGCGCAGCAGTGCCCGACCCCACCACCATCGTCCCGATGGGAATCGGTCTGGTTGGCCTCCTGGCCCGCCGCCGCCGCAAGGTCGCCTAGACCTAAGACCAATGGCCCGCCCAAAAGGGCGGGCCGTGGGTCAGAGGTCCGAACTCGGAACTCCCATTCCGAATTGCCAGGTAAACGACAGAGGCATGATCCTCCTTGCGTTCGCCTTTGCCCCCACCGATCCTCACCAAATCCTTGATCGCGCCTTTGCCGCCCTCGGCGGTAGAGCGGCCTTGGCATCCATTGCCCAGACTCAAGCAAAGACCATCGGCCACACCCTCATGGTCGAGCAGTCCGAGCGTCCCGCTCCGCCATTCCTCGTCTCGTACGAGCAGGACGAGGCGACCGTCGATTTCGCAAGCCTTAGCATCACCAAAAAGCGTGAACTCGCGGGGATTGTCTACGGACCCGCCGGCATCAAGTACACCTCCACCTACACGATCGGCACGCCCGACAAAGGAAGCCCGTTGGAAGGCGAGGATGCTCACGAGCGCTTCGCGCTCGGCCCTGAGCGAATCCTCAGGACCGCCGAATCGGCGAAGGACCTTCGCACCAGTTCTTCGATGATGCTCGATGGTGTTAAACACCAGAGCATCGAGTTCCACTGGGGTCGAATGCTCGTTCGAGTCTGGGTCAATGATTCGACCAACATCCCCGACCTCGTAGAGACCGAGGGCACCCACCACGGCACCTTCGCCCAGTGGGGAGACATCAAAACCCGAACCCGATGGACGACCTGGAGCCTCCAACCTGGCGGCATCCGTTTCCCCCTCCAATGGGCAAAAGAGATGAATGGCCTCCCCCTGACCGACACGACTTACCTCGACGTGAAGCTGACCCGGGATGACAAAGCTCGACCGACGCCGGTGATGCCGTTCCCCACCACCGTGATCGATCCCAAGCAAGTGGTAGCAAGCTATCGCTCCGTGCCCATCGCGGATGGAATCGTCCAATACGCGGGTCCGTACAACACCGCTTCCGTCGACCTCGGCGATTCAATCTTCATCATCGAGCCGGTCGGCTCGTCCCAGATCGCCTCCGAGTTGCTGAAGCTCGCTCCGCAGAAGCCCGTCTCCGGCGTGTTCGTGGGCGACGACGCCTGGTTCCACTTTGCCGGAGCCCGCACCTTCGCTGCACGAGGAATCCCGATCTACTCACTCGACCTAAACGCGCCGATCCTTAGGCGCTACATCGCGGCAAAATACCAAACCGAGCCAGACGAACTGGCAAAGAACCCGCAGAAAGAGAATCTAGTCCTCACCACTAAGAACCGCGACGTGGGCAAGGGCCCGAATCGCATGGTGTTCTTCCCAATTCGCGGGCAGATCGGCGAGCGCGTCCAGTGCATCTACTTCCCGGAAAAGAAGCTGCTCTACTCCTCCGACCTCTTGGCAATCGGTCGAGACCGAAAACTGTTCTTCCCGCAGTACGGGTCCGAACTCATGGCGGCGGCCAAGCGAGAGGGTTTCGAAGTCGAGACCGTCTTCGGGATGTACCTGCGCAAGACGCCATGGGCGGACATCGTGCGGATGATGTCGCAAGCCTAGGTCCGGCCATACAAAAATCGCTTCGCGAGCCAACAACTTTACTAGGATGCTCGCGGAGAATTTGAGTTGGTTGGACGGAAGTGCGTCGCACGATTTGCACTTTGAGGGGCACTACGTCTCTTGGCGACGCGCCCGAATCCGCGCCATCATCGAGCACTACGGCCCCGACTTCTTTCGTGGGAAGACGATGCTCGAGCTCGGTGCCGGCAAGGGCGACATCGGGGCGGTTTTCTACTACCTTGGCGCCGACGTCACTTGCGCCGAAGGGCGCCAAGCCAATGTGGATGCCCTGAAGAAGAAGTATCCGTTTCTTAAGACCCAGTTACTCGATCTCGATCACGACCCAATCGTCGGCAAGTACGACATCGTGCTTCACAGCGGCGTTCTGTATCACCTCGAAAATGTGCGTTTCAGCCTCGAGCAGGCTTGCGGAGCGTGCGAGCACCTGATTCTGGAGACAATGGTCTGCGACGGGGGCGAAGGCGAGTGCATCCTCGTCGACGAGCCTTCCAACTACTATGATCAGGCCCTCAATGGGGTGGGTTCGCGCCCTTCGGAAGCCCTCCTGGAAAGTATCATGCAGGAGATTGGCTTCAGCTGGACCAAGTGCGAGGAGACCTACCTCGACGCGGAGATCCACTGCTACAGTTGGGAGCGCAAGCGGAGCGGCTACTTTAACCGCCCAGGCGACTACGACCGCAGCATCCGCGCCCTATGGTTTGCCCATAACCCGAGCAGCTTCTTCGAGCAACTTCGAAAGTGGAGCGACGAAGACGGCCTACCCGTTTCTTTGACTGTTGAGAACGGTCGGATCAACGGCACTTCGATCACCCAAAGCAGTTTTGATCACCTCTACAACCTAGTCGCGCTGAATGACTTCAAGAACGTCTTCTGCCGCACCCCCGGCCTCGGGGTCGCCTCGCTGGCCCTTGGCTTCGCGTGTGCGCAAACGGAAGCGAAGCTCACTGCGACCGCGGCAACCATGGCCGCCGACACGAACTTGGTCGCTTCCAAAGTCGGCCTACTCCCCATCTGTAAGCCGATCGCCTCGCCGAGCCAGGCCCTTTCCTGGGCGGAGCCCGAGTCGATAGATTTGGCGTTCATCGAGGCAGCCACCGAAGGGGAACTCGCCGAGTGCGTGCGACAAACGCTTCCGTACCTGCGAAACGGCGGGCGGCTCTGTGTCCGTTCGTCCTCGCGAACCGTCCAGGAGCCCGGACTCGAACTTCTGGAGTCGACCGACGAGTTGGAAGTGTATACGTTTATCCGCAAAAACCAGTAGCCCTCACGGGCGCCTTCGGTCGTCAAACAGCTATCGACCATGAAGTATCTGCTCGCCCTCACTGCCCTGTTGGCCGCGCCAGGACCGGTGGCCAAGTTGGTCAACCTGAAAGGTCGACCCGCGCTTCAGATTGACGGAAGGACCCTCCTACTCGGGCAGCCGGATGAGAAGGCTCGGGCCCAGAGCTTCGCAGTTTTCAGCAAAGGAAAGATCGTTGGCCAAGTGGACCCTTACAAGGAGTTCCTCAAATGGCTAGAGGACGATGAGCGCTGGGGAGGCCACGAACGGGCGAATCAGCTTCGGTACATGCAAAAGAGCGCGGGCGGAATCAACATCGAGCTCTCGAATCTCCTCGACGTCAAGGGCGTAGGATCCTACGCCGTGATGACCCTCCGATACGCAGGCCCATCGGGCGAACCGACCGGGCCCCAAGTGCTTCTCCGACTTCCGAATGGACAGGCAAAACTGGAATGGGTGCGGCGCTTAGGGGACATTCCCGCGACGCTGTACGGTCCGGTTCCGCCGAGGCTGTTCGTGTTCGGTAACCTCATGTTCACCTTTGAACCGGACGGTATCTACACGCTCCGGAACGATGGTTCGAAAGGCAAGTTCTTCGCCAATGTTCCTGCCGAAGCGGTGCCCCTAGGTCTGGCCGATCGGAGATACCTTGTGGTGGCGAGTACGCCGGACCTTAAGAGCGGCGAGCGGATCGAGACGATCGATTTGGCGAGCGGCAATTCAAAGCTCATTCTTCAGAATCCCGCCCAGAAGCAGGACGTATTCGTACCTCATCTGCCGGCCGCGGGGATCGGCGATAGTCCATATCTACTCTTCGATTTACCGACCGATACGAACGGTGGAACCACCTATTTCACGCTTCATCTGCCTGATCTCGCCCGGCACAATGCGCCCGCGTCGGTGAATCCGTTGGGCGAATTCGGGATTCAGCAGGATCGCGACGAGGTCGTGGTTTACAGCCTGAGGAATGCGCGGCCAGTGCAGCGCATTCCCCTTCGACGATAGGTTAGTGACTCGTACGAATCGCCGGTTGAGGCGCACCATGAGGGGCCAATTGCAGCTGCGGCTTCTTTCTGGGCTTTAGGGTCAAGAGAGCTTCCGCTTGGCGGCGATCGGTTGGGCGCAGATCCTTCCTCTTGAGCAGGGACTTGAGCGCAGGCACCGCTGCCTGTGGGGTGTTGAGCACCTGGTAGCAGGCGCTAATGCTGATCGCCGAGTAAGTCGCCACCTGCGAATCCTTGGCGTTCAACCCCTTTTCGAAGTAGGGAATCGCCCGCTTGACGTCGTTTTGGGTCTGGTAGTAGTCGCCGACTGAGTTGCAACCGGGGTAGATCCGTTCCTTCGAACCCTTGATCACCTTCTCGGCTCGCGAGAGGGATGTCACCGCGAGAAGACTCTGTCTCTTGTAGGCATAGATGGGCACCAAACCGAGTAACGCATCCACGTCATTCGAGTTTTTTTGGACCTTGGCCTTGAATCGAGCGAAGTCGCGCTCCACCGTGGGGGCTCGATTCATCTCGGCAAGGAACATGTTGGGTGGCTCGTAACCCGGGATCGTCCAGACCACCTTGCCATCGGGCTTTAAGAACAAGACGTTCGGGTAGGCGACGATACCATACGTGTTGGCCAGAGAACCCGCGCCCTTATCAACATCGGCCCGTAAGCAAACGAACTTGGACGATGCCTTGATAACTGCAGGGTCCACCAATGCGTCGGTGTTCAGCATAGCCACGTAGACATTGGGCTTGCGGACGAAAACCGCCATGACCAGCTTGCCGCTTTTCGTAGCGATCTGCGTTGCCGTGCGGTAGTCGGTGACCCATTGGATACCCGCCGCACTCGCGGCGGCAGATCCCAGGGCCAGGGTAGCAAGAAGGATCGGCTTAATCATAAAAACTCCGTATCAACTATCGCACGAAGGCGACAATAACGTCGGAGAGTACGCAACCGAGACCAGAGAACGTTTGCCGCTTGCCTACCGACGTCCCATTGTTTGCACTGGCTTGCCTGCTTGCCCCTGATTCGCCAGGGAGTAGCGATACATCTGCTCGAGCTGCGACCGGTATTGGGGCTTGATGTCTTTGCGCTTCAGAAACTTCTGCAGGACAGGGACCGCCAGATCGGCTCGGCGAACCTGGGCGTACGTCATGGCGATGCATCCAGCCGCGATCGTGGCGGTTTGAGCGCTCTTCGCCTCGATCGCGCGCTGGTAGCACGCGATGGCCGTTTTGGTCTCGCCTTTCGCCCGGAACGAATTGCCAATTTGGTTGTAACGAGCCAAGGCTTTTTCCTTCGATTCGGGAGATACCCGCTCAAGCTTCTTCAGAACGGAGAGCGCAGCGGTGCCTTGATCCCGAACCTCGTACAGAGGAACCAGTTTTAGTAGCGCATCTGCATCGTTGGGATTGGCCTTCACCCGGTTCGTATACGTTGTAAAGTTACGTTCCGAGTCCAGGGCGCTCTGCATCTCGAGGGCGAAGTCCTGGGGAGGGCGATAGCCCTGAACCGTCCAAACTCGTTCTCCGCGATCGTTAAGAAAGATGATCGTTGGGAAGGACCGCACTTGGAATTTCTGCGCGAGTTTGATCCCCTCTTTTTCTGCGTTGACCTTGACGGAAGCAAAGCTCGCTGACTTCTGACCGACGACGGCGGTGGGATAGGTCTCCGCATCGAGCCGCTTGCACCAGCCGCACCAGTCGGTGTAGAAGTCGATCATCACCAGCTTGTGCGACTTCTTCGCCTGCCCCATCGCGCTTTGATAGGTGGGAGCCCAGTTCACGCCGGCTGCTTGGGAAACGGCGGTGGTGAGCGCGAGCGCGGCGACGATGGCGGACTTGGTCATTAGATATCTCCAACGCTTATTATTGCTTTCGCACTCCGAAAGTTGGATGAATTCCCGGATATCCGGTATCGGTCGTTTGGCCTATGCCCCCAATCTCGGGGATACTCTGAGAACATCATGAATCTCGTGGATGGTCGGAAGTAGGAATGGGACTCGGCGAAACGATCGTTTACTCCCTCATGATCATTGCTTCGGGCGCGGCATGGATGGGCTACACGTTCCTGCAGACGGATGCAAAAGTGAAGATGGCACGCGCTACGGGGGGCCAATCTGAGGAGATCGAGGCGCTTAAGCAAGAGATCGAAGCCCTGAAAGCCGACATGGCCGACATGCGGGAAACTTCCACCTCCTTTGACCTCACCCTCGAAAGCACCCTGCATCGTCTGGAACAGCGCGTGTCGAACAAGACCGAGGATGCGGAACTGCAAACTCGCATCGGCGCCGAGGGCTAAGTAAACTGCGCGTATGAACGCGAAGCTTCAGACGTGGCTCGGGGACCAGATCCAGACCCTCAAAGACCAGAACCTGTACAAGGTTCCCAAGATTCTGGAGTCGCCCGCGGGCGGTCGAGTTCGCATGAACGGCAAGGAGGTTGTGAACCTCTCGTCGAACAACTACCTCGGCCTCGCCAACCATCCCAAGGTCCGTCAGGCCGCGCTGGATGCGATCGAGAGGTGGGGCGTCGGCGCGGGCGCGGTGCGCTGGATCGGCGGAACGATGAGCGTCCACGATGAGCTCGAGCAGCGTCTGGCCAAGTTCAAGCACACCGAAGCGGTTCTCGTTTTCACCGGCGGGTTTACCGCCAACTCAGGCACGATTCCCGCCGTGGTCACCGACAAAGACGTGATCATCTCGGACGAGCTGAACCACGCGAGTATCATCGACGGCGTGCGCCTAAGCCCCGCGAAGTACAAGAAGTCCGAGGGCTACGTCTACGCTCACAAGGACATGGAGTCCCTGGAGAAGATCCTCCAGAACACTCAGAGTTTCGAGAAGCGGATGATCATCACCGACGGCGTCTTCAGCATGGACGGTGACATCGCCCCCCTGCCGACGATCGTCGAGCTCGCCGAAAAGTACAACGCCTTCGTGATGGTTGACGACGCCCACGCCAGCGGCGTACTCGGCAAGAACGGAGCCGGATCGACTTCTCACTTCGGCCTCTATGGCCGCGTGGATATCCAGTTGGGGACTTTGTCTAAGGCCCTTGGCGTGGTTGGCGGGTACATCGCGGGTTCGGCGTTGCTGAAGGATTGGCTCATCAACCGCGGTCGGCCCTACCTCTTCTCCACCGCCCACCCACCTATGGTGGCGGCCGCCCTGATCGCCGCCATCGACGTGATGGAGACCGACCCCGAACCGATGCAGCGCCTCTGGGACAACACCCGTTGGTGGAAGAAGGCACTCGCCGACGAAGGCTTCGACACGATGGGCAGCGAGACTCCAATTACTCCCGTGTTTGTGGGTGACGAGGGCACCGCGCAGGAGATGGAGCGGTTGCTTTGGGAAGAGGGCGTCTACGCCCTCGCCATCGTGTTTCCGACCGTAGGTCGTGGCAAGGCCCGGATTCGCACCATGCCCAGTGCCGCGCACACCCAAGAGGATTTGGAGTTTGCGCTTCAGGCGTTTAAGAAGGTTCGGGACCGAATGCCCGCGTTTGCCCGAACGTAGCGTCGGCGTCTCGCCGATGTTTCCGGAGATCGGTGGGCGAAGAGAAGATTTTCCGGAGTCATCGGCGAGACGCCGACGCTACACCATGCTCACCGACGAACAAGCAATCAAAGAACTCCGCAAACTTCCCAACATCGGTCCCGCCTGCGCGCGCGACTTACTTCTCTTGGGGATTCGGAAGACAGAAGACTTGAAAGGCAAAGACCCGGTCGAGCTGTACGACCAACTCTGCACCATGACCCAATCCCGCCAAGACCCGTGCGTGCTGGACACGCTCATGTCCGTTGTCCACTTCGCGGACACCGGTGAGGCGAGGAAGTGGTTTGACTTTACGGCCGAGCGGAAAGAGAAGAAGCTGATCTGATCTCAGAACCCCTCGCCCCTCCGGAGGTGAGGGGTCCGATCCGGAGATGGTTCGCCCTTTCCGAAGGGAGAACCGTGGGGGAGAGGGTTGTTGGACGTTGGACGTCATCTCCAATTCAGCCGCGAATGAGGGTTTAGCCTTGGAGTTGAGGATGGATTCAGCTAACCCTCAAACCCTCTCCCCCACGGTTCTCCCTTCGGAAAGGGCGAACCATCTTGCGCCGCACTCGCCACAAGATCGCAGATGAAGCGCGAAGGTAGAACCCCCACCAAGCAGGTGGGGCCCCTCCCCGACGGCCTACGCCAAACTTCCCATCGGATCCCAGGGATCCAACTCGACCGGTGTCGTCGCAAGCGCCTTGAGCACATCGCCGGGCACGTGGTTCTTGCTGACTACGACCTCGTACATGAACTCGTCGAACCAGGGGTCGGTCATGAGGAAGAAGCCTTTGTCGCCGGGCTTGTCGCTCCAAGAGTTCTCGACCCGCCACTTGCGGGGCTTGCCGTCTTCGTCCAAATCCACACCCGTAAACACCATCGCGTGGGTCATCTGAGAGTGGCCGTATTGGAGGCGCTCGGCCTTCGACATCCCTTGGACCGTGCCGTAAACGAGGTTGTAGTCGAACATGTCGAGGTCCATCGTGCCGAGGTCCTTTTCGAGGTACTTGCCCACGTCGCAGCCGAACCAAACCGAATCGCCTGCCTGGATCTGCTTGATGGCCGCCGTCTTGATTACATCAAGCCCGACGTTCAAATACTCAGTAGGCCGACCGCCGACCACATTGCCCAGGAACCGGACCGTATAAACGGTGTCGAAAGAGTGGCCGGGCCGTGGGTCGTGGATGAGGCAGACCATGTCAGAGAGGTCGTAACCGACATACTTGCCATAGAACTCTTTCGGCGTCATCTGGCCGGCTCGGTGGAAGTCCTTGTCCTTGTCTCGCCACTGCCATTCAAAATGGGTGGGGGGCTCGCCGAGGTGGATGCAGAGCATCCGGTAGACCTCGCTCATGAACCCGTTCTTCATCTCGGCGAGGTTCTGGCCCTTGGCAGACCGCAGCCGGCAAGCGTACTCGCGAAGCTTCGCGGTGATCTGGTTGACCATGTGCCCGGTGCTGCTAGAGCTCTCGGTCTCTGGCATGATCGACTTGGGCACTACCCCGTACTTGTCGATGAGGTTAACGAACATGTCCCATTGCCCGCCATCCTGAATTGGGTCGCGGAGAAGGAAGTCGATGAGGCGGCTCCCGACCGGTTCGTCGAGGGTCTGAAGGATGTTCTCAAGGAAGTAGTTGGCCTTCTCGAGCTTGTCCCAGAACATCGTGTAGTTCTGGCTCAGCTCAAACCCCTCGGGCAAGTTCATCGTCTTCTGCGCTTTCGTGCGGAAGGTGTTGAGGGCGGCAAACATCCAGCATCGGCCGCTGGACTTCTGCGAAGTCGCCGGGTTCTCGGGTAGGTGGTTGCTGTATGAATGGTCAACCAGAGCCGCCTTGCGGCGGTTGAGCGCCACCTTGTCCACCGGAGTCACGCACACCGCGTTCATCGCCTGCCGATTGCCAGGGTTCTTCTCAAAGGCGGATTGGTAGGAGACGAGATCGTCAAGGGAGATTCCTCCCTGGGTCGGGCGAACAGAGGTGCCAGCCATATCCCTCTATGTTAACGGGTTTTTGCCCCTATTGGCGTGGCGTCAGCAATTTGGTCGTTTGTGTACAAAACGAGATCGCTCCGGCGGAGGCCGTCGCTCCGATGCCTATGTCATCTCTATTCATAGAGATGACGCGGCCTTGCGAGAGGTAGGGGCTAGCTAGTAGATTCAGCCAATGCCGTATTTCTTCTGCCGCCTCGATCCGCCCCGTCCCACGTTTCCCGGCGACATGACTGAGGAGGAGGGAGCCTTGATGGCCGCCCACGCTGCCTACTGGCGCGAAAAGGCGGATGCGGGGATCGTGCTCGCGATGGGGCCGGCGGGCACGATGCAGTCCGCGATTGGAGTTGGTGTGATCCTAGCACCCGACGCCGAGACGGCGAATGCTCTCACCGAGAACGACCCGATAGCCAAGTCCGGCAGAGGCTTTCGCATGGAGGCGATCCCGATGTTCGGAATGATTCGATCCAAGGTGGTTGTAGAACCCTAATGCAGTGGACCATCCCGTTCGAGGGTGCCGAGATCCCGGTTATCGCCGACGACGAGGGAAGCGGCCTGGTCGTCATCCTCGCCCCAGGTGCGGGGAGCGCTTGGGATGGCAAGACGGTGGAATGGGCCGCGCAACGCGTGCGAAACGCGGGCGGTCGAGTCGTGCGGTTCAACTTCCTCTATCGGACCCTCGGAAAGTCGATGCCCGACCGGATGCCCGTATTGATCAAGACCTATCGAGCGGTGATTGACTCGGTGCGCGAGAAGCTGTCGCCGGAGAAGCTGATCATCGGCGGGCACTCGATGGGCGGACGCACCGCATCCATGCTCGAGGCCGAGGGCAAGACGGCGGATGGGCTCCTCTCATTCGCCTATCCCCTCCACCCTCCTGGGCAGCCGCATAAACTTCGGGACGCGCACCTGCCGTCGATCACAACCCCGACCCTGCAGTTCAGCGGCACCGAAGACGAGTTCTGCACTCCTGAGCTTATGGAGCAAGTGCTCGCACGATTGGATCCGAAGGTGTGGCAACTCCACTGGGTGGCTGGCGCGGACCACAGTTTCTCGGTCAAGAAGAGCTCAGGAAACACGCGAAAGGATGCGGAGAAGGAGATCGAGGCGATTCTGCAGGATTGGCTTCCCCGATGAGCGACTAAGACTTCATCGGCAGTGAGAAGGAGAAAGTCGAGCCCACTCCGGGCTTGGACTCCGCCCAGACTTGGCCACCCTGCCGCTCGATGACCCGCTTGACGTTGGCCAGCCCGATACCCGTTCCAGGAAATTCTGACTCGCCGACGAGGCGTTCGAACGGCAGAAAAACCTTATGAGCGTAAGCGGGATCGAATCCAACTCCCTCGTCTCTTACGGAGAAGATTTGGTCGTTCGCGGTCACTCCAACCGTGCCCCCATTGGGTGAGAACTTGCATGCGTTTTCCAAAAGGTTTGCGATCACCAGGCGAAGCATTTCTTGGTCGCCATAGCCCGTCATCTCCTCCTGGATATCAAATTCGATGCGGTCGCAGCGGTTAGCTTTCCTCAGTTCCTCCACTTCCTGCTTTACGAGCAATGTGATGTCGACCGATTTCACCGAGAGCGCCCGGCGGCTATTGCGCGACAACTTGAGGAGATCGTCGATAAGCTGGGCCAGTCTCTTTGCGTTGTGAGACTGGCGTTGCAAATGCACGTGATACTCCTCTGGGATCATTGGGGACAGCTCTTCCAACAGGATCATGGATGTGGACGCGATCGATCGAAGAGGGGCCCGCAGGTCGTGAGCGATCGAATAGGTGAACCCTTGCATTTCTTCGACCGATTGCTTGAGCTGCGATGTCCGCTCCTCAATGATCCGTTCAAGGTTTGCGTTCACATCGGCAAGCTTTTGCTCGGCCAAAAGACGGTCGGTGACATCGTTGCCGTGTACGAGAATTCCGACTACCTCTCCTTCCGGTGATCGGAGGGGTTGGTAGGTGAAATCGATTGAAAGTTCCTCAACCGGACCGTCGTCATTGCGCCTGACCTGGAGCGATGCGCCAACTCCGCGGACGGTTTCGCCATCGTGATAGACCTGCTTAAGCAACTCTTCATATCCCTGACCTCTTGAGTCGGGAAGCGCCTCAAAGCACGGGCGACCCAGAAGCTCGTGGTGCCCGACGAGTTGGTAATACGGCCCGTTCACGAATTCAAAGATGTAATCGGGGCCGGTGAGCACGCAGATGAACGCCGGTGACTGTTCGAAGAAAGACGTGAGCTTCCTGCGCTCGGAGTCTAGCTCGGCGACGAGTCCCAAGTTTCGCACCTCGATCTCCCGGCGCTCCGTGATGTCTCGGGTCGTTCCCGCTACCGACGAGACCTCACCGTTTTCGCCGAACAGGGGCACGAAGATGTACTCATAGTATCCAGCTCCGGAAGCGCTTTCGAAAAGGGTCTCGGCGCGCAGCGGCTTTCCGGTTGAGATCACTTCTTGAATCTGGCTCTGTAAGGTCGTCGCCAGCTCAAACGGATAGTGCAGGTCGTGAAAGTCTTGCCCCACCATCTCCCCCGGTTTCAGTCCCAAGAGGTTGTGAAGTGCGGGATTGGCATACGTAAATCTGCCTTCCAGGTCGAATGTGTAGATGAAATCAGATACCGCGGAAACCGCGGCGTCTAGGAAGACTGCGTATTGTCTGTTCTCAGCTTCTCCGACCACCAGAAAAGATTATAAGCCAATAACTCAGCCGCTTAATCGTGTCCGCTGTTTGTAGGACAACGGCTCCCACAGGTTCAATTCAACCCCTAAGCAACCTAGCCAACTCGACAATGAACGTAGCTTGAGCCGGATTAATCTTCTCGATCGCCGCTTCAGCCGAAAACCATTCCGCGCGATCTACCTCAGGAAACTCTCGCCTTTGGCCCGACTTGGGCGGCCACTCCATTTCAAAGTTGTTTGAGACAATCGCGGCAGGGTCGGGATCTGCCTCCACGGCCCAGGCAAAGACCTTCTTCCCGCTCGCCTGGACGATAGAGCCAAGGGGATGGAAGTCACCACTGATCGGTTGTCCCGTCTCTTCGAGGAACTCCCTTCGCGCGGCTTCGAGGGGATCCTCGTCTGTAAACTCACCTTTCGGAATCGACCAAGCCCCGAGATCCTTCTTCGCCCAGATGGGTCCGCCCGGGTGGACGAGGAAGAACTCGAGGAGTGGTCGCCGGCGGTAGGCGAGGATGCCGGCACTCTGTTTCAAATGTTTACTTGATAACGCCGTTCATGCCGTTCGGGAAGAAGCCGCCGCTCGTGTTGCCACCGAGATAGGCGATCTTCAGGACTTGAGCGCTGTTTCGAATGAAGGGGAGGCCGTTGACGTCGGTGGGGACGAGGTTGGCGTTGCTTCCTTCGGTGACTCCTTGATCGATGTCGGTGGAGCCGTCCTCGCTGTCTCGGAGGTCCGAGATCTTCTGGGCGTTCGTCACGGCGGCTCCGCCGATGCCATAGATGGCCGCGCGAATGATGGCCGCATGGTACGCCTCGGTGCCCATGATTCCTGTTGCCGCGAAGAAGGTTGCTCGGTCATCGATGAGCGCGGCGCCGCCTCGATAGGCGGTAACTCCCAGGTCCTCGAACACAAATGCGCCGAGGAGGAAGCTGGTCTCGTCGGCAAACGGGTCGAAAGTGGCGCCAATGCCGGCAGCAACCGCGGCTGCATTGAAGGCGTTGGTGAAATCGATATTCGGTCGGGCAACCGCAGAGGCGCCAAGGGCGGTGCGAAGGAATCGCACGTGGGCCAGTTCATCCGCCGCGATCTCCGTCGCGTACTGTTGGAAGGCGTTCGTGGTGAAGGGAACCGCGGTGGTTCCGCCAACGACGGTGCCCGCACCGGTGCCCGCATCGCCCGCCGAGAGTCCTGCACCCGTCGTGGCTCGAAGATAAAACTCCGCTTCGAGGTACTCGAGGTTGAGGGCGAAGTTTAGGACGTCGATGTCGGTGATTTTTCCACGGCTGAGGTTGCTACCGCCACCTCCGCAGCCCGCCATGATGGTCCCAAGGCCGCCAAGGGCGACTGCGCCACCGGCGCTCTGAAGAAGTGTTCGGCGGGATACCCCCGCTCGCGAAGCCGTTTCATCCATAAGTGACATTGATCTTTCTCTCTCCAAAACCAGGGGTGGCCTAAGCAACCGACGTCTGTGAATTTACTGGGTTCCTACAACCTTGGCACATTCCCGCTTACATTACGTAAACCACGGGGTCGGGAAGTCCGAGACTCTCGAAGGCTTTCAGGCGAATTTGGCAAGAATCGCAATGGCCACAAGCGGCCCCTTGGGCATCTGGATCGTAGCAGGAGTGGGTGAGCGAGAAGTCCACGCCGAGTTCCATCCCTCGTTGGATGATTTGCGGCTTCGTGAGATCGATGAGGGGCGCATGAATCCGAAGGGGTCTGCCCTCCACGCCTGCCTTGGTAGCGATTCCGGCCATTTTCTCGAAGGCCTCAATGAACTCGGGTCGGCAGTCGGGATAGCCACTGTAATCCACCGCATTGACGCCAATGAAGATGTCCGATGCCCCGATCACCTCGGCGTAGCCGAGCGCGATAGAGAGCATGACGGTGTTTCGGGCGGGCACATAGGTGACGGGGATGCCCTCGGCCATTGAGTCCTTCGGGACGTCGATGTTGTCGGTGAGAGCCGACCCGCCAAGCTTGTCTAGCTCGACGTGCACGAATCGGTGTTCGGTGACCCCTTGCGCTACAGCCACCCGGTTAGCCGCTTCGATCTCCACACGGTGACGCTGACCATACTGAACGGTGAGCGCATGCGGGGCGAATCCCTCGAATTTGGCAATCGCCAAGACGGTCGCGGAATCGAGGCCGCCGCTGAGAAGCACCACCGCTTTTGCCATAGATTAAGATTTTATCCGTCCAATAACTGATGCCGCACCCATTCGTCGCCGCTTTGGAACGCAATCCGATCATCTTGTTGCCGCAAGCGAACGAGATGCCGGTCTCTGCGCTTCCGCCAATGCCGGTGATCGCATGCGACTTTTACGTGACCGACTCTGAGACTTGGACGCCATGCATTTGGGGTTTTCAGAAGGACGGGATTCGAAACGTGGATCACCACGCGGACGTGGACCGCATGTCCCGCATGATCTCAAGCACCAATTTGGCGCTGCTTTACTTCCAAGACGAAGGGATCGAGTGGGAGAAGACGGTGTGCATCAATCACACCGATTGCGACAGCGTCTTGAGCAGTTGCACTATCCGGGGCGTGCTTGGGGCCGAGGGTCGGTTCGGTGAGGCGGCGATCGCCGCTGATCACACCGGGCGTGAGAATCCGATTGCCGACTTGCTACAGTCGATGACCGGGTTGCGGGATCTCGCCTATTCGGTCGAGAACCTTGGACGCTTGTTGGACGGGAAGGCTCTGGAAGTGGAGGCGCAAACCCGCTACGATCGAAGACTGGCCGCTCGCGAGGTGGCGCGTGGCCAGGTAGAGAGAGGGATCTTCCACCAGGTAGGGCACGTAATGGTGGGGCACTTCGAGCGAAGAGTCGAGGGTGAGATGTACCCATCCCTCTTGCCAGATGCCGAGCTTCTCCTATTCTTCTCTCCACAGCGGGAAGGAAAGATCGGGCCTGAGGCAAAGGTTCGTTTGGGTTTAGCGGCTCCCGCTGGTTTGACATTGCATGACCTGGATATCCGGGGCTTCGACTCCAACTTTGGCGGCCGCTGGAACGCGGGCTCAAACAACCGGGGCGGGGGCACAACGATCGATTTGGAGTTCTACGCGGAAGAACTTAGTCGCCGCTATGAAACGGCTTTGGGAACGCGAAGCGTGTAACCGTCGCCTACGCGCGACGCGAGATGCCCCCGTCGGGCATAGCCGACGCCTACACGCTTCGCGTAAAGAAGAACCGCGGGTGGTCCTCCGGCTTGTCTCGGCCCTCGACAAAATCCCCCATCAGCTTGCCGATCCAGGGACCGAATTTGAAGCCGTGGCCGCTGCATGCGCTGGCGAAGAAGCCGTTGTCCCCTAGACGCCCGAGGAGGAAGTCCTCGTTGCGAGTGTTCGTGTAGAGGCAGCCGACCGTCTCGACAATCTGCGCGTCGCCAATACCGAAGCGTCTCTTCATCACCGAGCGAACTGACTCGAGCGTATGCGAATCAGGGTCTCGGTTTGGATTGTCCGGGTCGATGGGGATTCGGCGGTTATGCACTCCAACTTTGCATCCCTTCGATTCCGAGGGGAAACCGTAGCAGAACTCGGCGCCATCCTCGATCCAAACGGGACCGTCGATTTGGGCATCCACATAAGCAACGGTTTGGATGGTTACCTCGACGGGTACGTCGACGAAGGACCGGATCCAGGGGCCGGGTGTGACCACGACGGCGTCGTGTTGGGCCGAGACTTGCTCGAACGAGACTTTCTCCAAGTCCTTGACTTCGGCACCGTTCTTCTTGGCTAGCCCTAGAGCAGTCGCGACCGAGGCGTCCGCATTGACCCAGCCGGCCCGTGGGGTCCAGACTCCGATCTCGTGATTTTCAAGGTGGAGTTGGGGGAAGACGTGGTGGGCGTTGACGAGGACCTCATGGTCGACGCGAAGGCCGGAGAGCCCGGCGACCACCGACATCAGGTCCGTCGAGTGCTCTTGGCCGAAGTAAAGAAGGCCAACCTCGTGCAGGAGCTGGCTGTTGCTCTGTCGCTCCAGCTCGTGCCACAGCGGATACGCCTCGGCCATGCAGGCGGTGTAAAACGAGTCGGGATACGCGCGGCGCACAATGCGCGAATGGCCATGGGAGCTCCCCCGCACATGGCCGATCGGGAACTGCTCATAAATAGTAACGCGGTGCCCTCGGCCCGAAAGAATCCAGGCCGCACATGAGCCTACGATTCCCGATCCGATGACACCGACGTTCAAAAGCAGCTACTGAAAGCTATTCGGCGGCTTTCTTTGCGGCCGGCTTGGCGGCTGCCTTCTTGGGGGCGGCTGCCTTCTTTGGCTCAGCCTTGGGGGTTGCCGTCTTCTTGTCGCCGTACTGGGCTAACAGTTCGCGGGCGCCTGCCTTGATGGCCTGCTCCTTGCGGTGGCGGCGGCGACGAATCTCTTTGTTCTTAACTCGCATGCTAGGTTTCGTGGTCCTTAAATCGTACGGTCGGACGCAGAACGTCCAACAATATCGTCAAAGGATACCCTGCATCAACATCCGGATACTTCGAAGGCGTGGCGAACGTCGATGTGATCGCCGACTACACGCCTTCGGCGTACCGGACGGGTTACCCACCTTCGGCGTAGATCTCTGCGAGATCTTCCCCGGTCGGAACGGCGACGCCAACGCGGCGGCAGACCGCTGCCGAAGCCTGCGCGGCGAGGGTGAAGACCTCGGGTCGATAGCCGACCGACTTCATCCCTAGCGCCAACGTCGCAATCGTCGTGTCACCGGCTCCTGCCGTATCGAAGACTTCTACCTTCCGCGGCGGGATCCAGAAGTCGGCCGTGCACATCCCAAATTCGCCGAGCGTGACAAGGACGTGTTCGATGCCGTGATCTGAGCCCAACTTTGCCGCCGCCTTGCGAGGCAATTCAGACTTGTCCGAGCCTCCAAGTTCGACTTGCTCCCGAAGCTCGGGCCAACCGGTGGCTTCGCTGGCTTCCTTCAGGTTCAGACTTACGAGGTTCGCACCGCGGTAGTGACCGATACTTTGGGGCTTCGCGTTGGCAATCGTTGTGACGCCCGCCAAACGGCACATCTCAAGAATCTGTTCCACCGCCCTCTTGGTGACCGCGCCCTTCTGGTAGTCGCTGAGCAGCACAACGTCGACTTCGGAAACGAGCGAGCGAACGCGCTCGACAATCAACGCTTCGATTTCGGGACTCGAGGGCGAGTGGTCCTCGTGGTCGATGCGCAAAACTTGGTGGGCGCTGTCGGCTAGGACTCGGGTCTTGCGTGTGGTCGGGCGAGACGCGTCGGTCACCAACTGAGCCTGGGTGATCCCCGCCTCGACCAGTGAGTCGCGCAGGGTGCGTCCCGCAGCATCGTCGCCAATCACGCCCACGACATGAGTGGTCGCGCCGAGGGCGACGAGGTTCTTGGCCACGTTGGCGGCCCCACCGGGAACGCTCGAAGTCCGCTGCTGGCGAACGACCATCACCGGAGCTTCGGGACTGATGCGGGTGGCCCGGCCGAAGATGTACTCGTCGAGCATCAGGTCGCCAACCACGAGGGCGCGAAGACCTTTGAATGAGTCGAGAATCTCTCCCAGCCTCACGCGGGCTGGGTTTCCTTGGGGTTCACGGCCGGAGCAAGTGCGTCGGGATTGACGATCGCCTGTTCCTGCTTGCGCTGGCTCAATGCATAGACGCCGATGCCGATAAGGATCATCCCGATCGCGACGCCTTGGGCCTGAGTGATCGGCAGCGTTCCCCAGTAGGTGGAGGATGCGATGCCGCTATCGACCTGGGCTTGGGTTCCCGCTCGCCAGAACTCATAGATAAACCGAGCGCCGCCGTGAATGCAGAGGAAGAGGCCGAAGAGCTGGCCCGGCTTCAGGTGGCGACGATTCTCAATAAGCAGCAGAATGCCAACGCCAGCCAGGTTCATCAGGCCGTCGTAAGCCTGGGCAGGATGGTGGAGCACGCTGCTGTTTTCCACATGGATTCCCCACGGCAGCGTCGTCGGCCCGCCGAAACAGCAACCGTTAAGCAGGCACCCCATGCGGCCAAACACGTGTCCCAAAAGGAAGCCGGGTGCGAACAGGTCCAGCATTCGCGAGACCTGGATCTTCTTTCGCCACGCGAGGAAGAACATCGCGGCAAGACCAAAAATGATTCCGCCAAAGCTCGTGAGTCCCTCGAAACGAAGCGTCCACAGGTCCTTCGGGTGGGTCGAGTAGTAACCCCATTCCTGAAGGATGAAGACGATGCGCGCCCCGAGAACTCCGCAGATGAGGGCCCAAAATGCGATATCCGAGACTTGACTCTGATCGAAGGAGTACAGGGCGGCACGCCTCTTCACCAGCCAGAGGCCGAAGAAGAAGGCCAGGATCATCATCACGCCGAAGCTGTGAACCTGGAAGGTGCCAATTTTGAAGAGAACCGGAAGCATGGTCGTGAACCCTGACGAGTGTACCTACGCCATTTTCAACCCATTGGGTCGCAGTTTTATTCCCGTGACGAGGAAGTTTATCGGGCGAATGGGTATTCGGCGCGGCGCTTCATCACCGCTTCTTCATACATCAAGATCTGATCCTCGATCTCTTTCGGATGCTCTTCGGCATACGTGAGAGCGGCGGCTAGCTCGATGCGAGGCACCGATGGGAAGGTCTCTTCGAGACGCTCTACCGAACCGAGCTTGCGGAATTCGCGGATGATCTCCCACACGCTGAGCTGGCTTTCGTGAAGGCGAGCGATGGAGCTGCCCTCGTGAAAAACCACGGCACGGTCGATGCGCAGGCTGCGTTGTCGGAACCGAAGGAGCATTGCCTCCACTTCGGCGGCAGTGTTTTTAAGCCGCGATGCACATTCATCGACGCTGAGAACTTCGTGATCGACGGCGGATATCGCCATCTCTTCGAACAACCCCGGATAGGACTTCCACAGCGTGTTCAGGATTGTTTCGGCACGCTCGGAATCGAGCGACGCGAGGCGCTGCAACTGACCCAACTGCCAAGGCTCAAGCACGTTCCACATAGAACTGATCTCCACTACGTTGCTTGCGAGCCACTTTGATCGCTTAAGTCACCAACACTACCGCCCGCAGAACGTCGTCGTCTCCGGGTTGCGGAGCAAACCGCATTTTTGCGAGCATGCTCACTACTAGGGACGTTAAAGTGCCCCTTAGTGTTGTTTACCCCCGTATTTTTGCGAGGAAACCGTGCAGGTCGAGAAAGTCGAACAGCTCTTGATGATAGAGATCGGGCTGCTCCCATCGCCCTTCGGAGTGACTGCATCCGGCAAACCACACGATTTTCTTGGGTCCCGGAATCACCGCCAAGTTTCGCTCGGCTTCGCTGGGAAGGGCCAAGGTGTCGCACGCGCCGTGCAACACGAGCACCGGCTTGTCTCCGATCTTGGCGAGCGCCTTCGAGATGTCGATACTGAACGGATTGAATCCCGCGAAGGGTGCCGCGACGAGGACGGTGGGCGAAAGGATGGCGGCGAGAACCTTCCCGCCCAGGAATCGCCACCATCCAAGAACCGCGCTGCTCAGACGGCTGTAGCAGGAGTCCAAGATCAGGATGTCGGCAAGCGAAGGATCATCTCCCATCGCGAGCGCACTGGCCGCCGAGCCCATGCTACTCCCCAGGAGGCCAATCTTGGCACCTGGAGCTCTCGATCTCGCGAACGCCACCGAGGCGGCAACATCGTGCCGCTCATACCAACCGAGCCCCGACTTGTTTCCCTGGCTACGACCGTGCGCCCGGAAGTCGATCACTAAGCTCGAGACGCCGCGTCTCCAAAGCTGATAGGCCACCGGCGACAGCTCGGCCCTGTTCATCATGTAGCCATGCAGCAGGACCATCACCGGCGCGTTCGGATCTTCGGCCTGCACCCACCATCCGCGGATAAGATTCCCGTCGGACTTGAACTCGACCTCTTCCTGAGGGGCACCCATTGCCCCGGGGGAAACGAAGACGGGCATCCGGAACGGATGAAGGCTCACCCAGGCGATCGCCACAAGAATCAGCAGATAGACCGCCAAGATGCCAAGAATCCATGTCATATCAAGTGCTTACCTGCAGATATTTGCCTTTTGAGGCCTGGGTCTTAAACAATAGAGACCATTCCGATTTCGTTGACCGCTATGTACGCCCTCAATTTCTACACCGACCTCTACGGAGACGTCCTCCGCAATAACCGCAAGACGGTTACCATTCGCCTCGGCGACAAGACCGACAAATACAAGACCGGCATGATCGTGTGGGTGACGATTGGGCCGCGCTTTGGTCGGAGGCAAAAGATGTACTCGGCGATCCTCGATCGCGTCGAGGTGAAGAGCGTTGGGGATCTATCTCCCCGAGACATCGAGCGAGAGAACCCCGAGCTCCGCTCTCAGGACGATGTGATCGCAATGCTCAGCCGTATCTACGGCGACTTCATCACGCCCGAGCACCAGGTCACCGTAATCTATTTCAGCCGCGTCGACGATTGATGCCCATTAGCCATCCCGGCGAAGCCGTGTAGCCGACAATTGCATGGGCGCGGGACGAAGTTCCCGTATTTCCGAATCCTTTGGTGACCCTTTTATAGATTATTGGCTTCCTTCTGTCGAAGGAAGCCCCAATCGTATTCTCATTCCTGAAGCTAATCGCAAGCGGCGCGGGTTTCCATGCGCCTTCGTCCATCGCCTTCATGTAAGCCTTCATCTCCTTGATCAAAGACTTGTCCTTCGGATTAATAGCGGTTCGGCGATTCGTCGGAACCAGTTGGAGGCGGTTGTGTTCGACCTTCCAATTTCCAGTGATCTCGAGGTAGCCGGTTTTCATACCGACCACACCCATCCTCACCATGTAATTGCCTTTCCGATCAAGGGTCAAGCGCTGCTCTCGCAGCATGGAAGACGAAACCCAAGATCCAATCAACCGGTCGCGCAAATTCGGTTTGGGGCCAGCAATCGCCGAGGCGAAAATCAACAAGAGGGGGAGGACGAGGCGCATGTCAGGTCTATCCTACGCCGCTCGATCCCTCTGGAGATAACGCATATGAACGCTTGGGATGTACTCGCCGGTCTCTCGAGCAAAGAAAAAGGCGACTCACCATGAGTCGCCTCTTTCGAAGATTAGGCCCTATCGTCTACGTCGCAGAAGTAAAAACGCTGGCGACAGGAGGAGGAATGTGGCGGGCTCAGGCACCGCAGCGACTCGGAAGTCACCGAAGGTCACCGAGTCGAAACCCGCGATCGACGTCGCGTCCCCGAGACCAGCGTGGGTCACCTCGTATCGAGGGTCAAAGAAGAGGTTGTAACTGTAGGAGTGTCCCGCGATGAGGCCGCTTCCGTCGATCGTATCGCCGGGAGCCCCGTCGTTGTAGATCTGATCAAAGATAAATGTCCCCGCGGTCTGATCGAAGACGGTGAAGAACACGAGGTTGAAATTCGCGTTGGCGACCGGGGTGAAGGAGTTCCAGGTGACCGCAATGCTGTTTCCGGCGGTGGCGTTCTGGAGTGCGTCAAAGCTGGTGCCCGTCAGGTACGGCACTGCGTCTGCATATGTCGACTCAGGAAGGGTGAGGCTCCCCGTAGCGCCGTCGAAAGCACCACCATCGTTGATCGTGAACAGATAGTCGCCGGCCGGAGTCTCCGCGTCCATGGTCGCCTCGCTGGCATAGGTCGGTTGAGCGATCGTGGGATTTGAGCCGGTGAGGTCTCGATCGGTGCCACCCGAGGGAGCGGTGAGATGGGCCGAAGTCACTTCACCATCAACCGTCGTGAAAATTCGACTTCCGCTGTAGTAAAAGCTCGGGTCGATTGGTGAGGAGTTTGAAGTCTGGTTGTATGCGTGGGTTTTGAACAGATCGTAGAACGTGGGATCTGCGGAAGCGAGCTGGGCGACAAAGATGGTGGCGAGGAGGCCACTCGTGCGGATGATTTTCTGAGAAGACATGAATACCCCTTTGAGCAATAAAGCTTATATAGACGACTATAACACCAAACAAATGCTGACAACCAATTCACACTTAAAGAGCTAGTAAATTCGCGGGGACCGAATTTCAAAGGATTGGCCACTTTCGCCAAGCCTGAGCAGGCGAGCGGTGGGGTAGTTTCTGGAGAAGCTCATGTCTTCTTATCCGTTCTTGCGCGCACCGTTCCTTACCGCGATTCTTGCTTCGACTGCATTGGGGGCTCACGACCACGGTCCCGCATCGGGCAAGCGCGATTTGACCAAGGGGAACACCCTTTACGTCGTCGGCTATGCCCACCTGGACACCCAGTGGCGATGGGCGTATCCCCAGGTGATCCGCGAGTTCATTCCGAACACCCTCACCCGGAACTTCGCGCTCATCGACAAGTATCCGAACTACGTGTTCAACTTCAGCGGCTCTCGACGATACGAGATGATGAAGGAGTACTACCCGGAGGATTACAAGAAGCTCATCGGCTATGTGAAGGCGGGTCGCTGGTATCCGTGCGGCTCCTCGGTAGACGAGAACGACGCGAATGTGCCCTCCGCCGAATCCTACGTCCGGCATGTTCTTTATGGCAACCGCTTCTTCCGCAAGGAGTTCGGCGTGGCAAGCAGCGAATACATGCTGCCGGACTGCTTTGGCTTCCCATACTCGCTGCCCACCATGCTCCGGCACTGCGGCATCGACCAGTTCTCGACTCAGAAGCTGACTTGGGGCTCGGCGGTGGGAATTCCGTTCAAGGTCGGAACTTGGGAAGGTCCAGACGGCAAGAGCGTAGTCGCCGCCCTCGATCCCGGTTCGTACGGCGGCGGCGTGGAAGAAGATTTGAGCCAGAACACGAGCTGGCTCGCGCGAATTCAGAACACCGGCAAGCAGTCGGGCGCGTTCGTCGATTACCACTACTACGGCACCGGCGACCAGGGCGGAGCGCCTCGCGATGGCTCGGTCGATTGGGTGGAAAAGAGCCTAGCCGGCACGGGACCGATCTCGGTCGTCTCGGCCAAAGCGGACGAGCTAGTCAAGTCGCTGACACCCGACCAAGTCGCGAAGCTGCCTCACTACAAGGGAGAACTCCTCCTCACCCAGCACTCGGCCGGTTCCATCACCTCCCAGGCGTACATGAAGCGTTGGAACCGAAAGAACGAGCTTCTGGCGAACGGCGCTGAGACGGCATCGGTCGCCGCCATGCTCCTCGGTACCGCCAACTACCCTTCGAAGCGACTGTACGATGCTTGGGACCTCGTGCTGGGCTCACAGATGCACGACATGCTGCCCGGCACCTCGATTCCAAAGGCTTATGAGTTCTGCTGGAACGACGAGCTGCTGGCCTCGAACATGTTTGCGGGAGTTGAGACCGATGCGGTCGGCGCAGTGGCGTCGCAGATGGATACGCGAGGTGTGGGTCAAGCGCTGGTCGTCTACAACCCGCTTTCGATTGCCCGGAAAGACGTGGTCGAGGCATCGGTCGGCGGCAGCGGAACGCCGCACGTGTATAGCCCAGATGGCCATGAGGTTCCGAGCCAGTCGATCGGCCAAAGCAGGATCGCATTCCTCGCCAATTCCCCCTCCGTTGGGTTCTCGGCCTACCACGTTCGGTTTAGCCCGAGCAAGGTTGCAAGCACTCTTAAGGTTGCCGACCACACGATCGAGAATGAGCGGTTCAAGGTGACCGTAAACGCGGCGGGAGATATCGCCTCGGTTTACGACAAGCAGGCAAAGCGAGAGGTCATGAAAGCGCCCTCGCGATTCGAACTGCAGTACCACAACCCCAGTGCATTCCCCGCTTGGAACATGGACTGGGATGATGCCAAGCTGCCGCCGCGCGAAATCGTCGGCGGTCCTGCCCAAGTTAAGATCGTCGAAAACGGTCCGGTTCGGGTTTCGCTTGAAGTGACGCGAACTCTTGGCGCATCGAAGTTCGTCCAGAAGATCAGCCTCACCAAGGGCGGTCAGCAGGTTGATGTCGACAACACGATCGACTGGCAGACTCGCGAGCGAGCCCTGAAAGTCGCGTTTCCGCTGGCCTCCGGCAACCCAGAAGCGACCTACGACCTCCAGGTCGGTGCGATCAAGCGCGGCAACAACGATCCCAAGAAGTACGAAGTCCCCCAGCACCAGTGGCTAGACCTCACCGACCCGAAGGGCGCTTATGGAGTTGGCATTCTCAACGATTCGAAGTTCGGCTCTGACAAGCCGGACGACAACACGGTTCGACTGACCCTCATCTACACACCGGGCATCCGCTCCGGATTCGAGGATCAGGCGACTCAGGACTTCGGCCGACACCACATCCTCTACGCGATCGCTCCTCACGCCTCCGACTGGCGAAAGGGTGGCGTGGCGTGGTCTGCAAAGCGGCTCAACCAGCCTCTGCGAGCGTTTTACGCAACTCCCCACAAGGGAAGCCTCGGCAAGAGCTTCTCGCTCCTCACCACGAACTCCCGACAGGTCGAAGTCACGGCAATTAAGAAGGCGGAGGACGGCAACAACATCGTGGTCCGACTTCGTGAGCTCAATGGTAGCGCTGCGAAGGGCGTGAAGCTCACGTTCTCGAGCGCGGTCAAGAGCGCGAGAGAAGTTAACGGTCAGGAGATGGACCTCGGCGGTGCAAAGGTATCGGGTGGTTCGCTCATCGCGGACGTTCCCGCCTACTCGCTCAAGGCGTATTCGGTGAGCCTCGGCCGCAAAGCGGTGAGCAGCGTCGCCAGTCAGCCCTTAGCTCTTCCGTTTAACGCAGATGTCGTTTCGACCGACGCGAACCGCGCGGATGGCGCGTTCGACGCTCTAGGCATGTCGATTCCCGCCGAGCAGCTTCCCTCGACCCTGAAAGTGGACGATGTGAAGTTCCAACTCGGGTCGACGGCGGTCGGCGCGAACAATGCGGTTGCCGCCAACGGACAGACGATCAACCTTCCGGCCGGAACCAAGAAAGTTTACATCTTGGCCGCCTCTTCGGACGGCGACGTGAATGCGATCTTCAAGATCGGCTCGGTGCGAGAGTTCGCAAGGATCAACGCTTGGAACGGATATGTCGGCCAGTGGGACAACCGAACATGGGCGGCCGACCCCGGGAAGGACTTCTCGAACTATGGCGACAACATGACGGGCCTCGTCCCCGGCTATCGCAAGTCCGGCGAAGTGGCTTGGTATTCGTCTCACCGACACACCCCGACGGAGAACACCTACTACGACTACTGCTACCTCTTTAAGAGCCAGTTCGTGGTGGATGGCCAGACGACGATCACATTGCCGAACGATCCCAAAGTCAAGATTCTCGCGATGACGGCGACGGGCGCCGGACATGATGGGGTTTCTTCCGCTTCGCCCCTGTACGATCAGTTCGGTTCGAACCAGGACAAGGGACTTGCGACTTTCAAGGTTGAGGGTGCGCCGACTGACACCGTGCATGTAACCATTGAGCCGCCAATGTACCACCAGAAAGGTGAGCTTCGGTACACGACCGACCCTGCTGCGCCGCTGAGTCGATGGAAGGTGTACGAAGGCCCGATCGACGTGAGCAAGCCGACGATGATCTTGGCTCGAGAGGAGCACGGCGAGCCCAGCGTGATTCGCGTTGAAGCCAACGACGTGACTCCTCCGACGGTGGTCGTGGCCGCTTCCCCGAAGGCGCTTGGCTATGTGAAGGTTCAATTCTCAGAGCCCGTAGATGCCGCCACCGCGGGGGATCCGGCCAACTATAAGCTGAGTTCGGGAACCCGAATTGCGTCCGTTAAGCTCTGGGGTAAGACGGCCGAGCTCACCTTGCGTGCGCCGCTGAAGGCGGGCGAGTCGGAGAGCCTCACCGTGAGTTCGATCAAGGACGCCGCGGGCAACGTGAACCCGGGACAGACGATCGAGATCGCCGAGCATGGCGCCGTCTTTACCGCTCCCGCACTCGAGGCAAGCACGACGAAGTCGTTCCCCGTAACCGGTTTGCCGGTAAAGGCAACCGATAGCTGGACCCTGAACCTGTGGTGCATGGCCGACAAGATGCCCGAGGATCGCACAATCATCGGCGGCTTCGGCCGCTCAGTCGATGGCCGCGCAGGCACCGGTCGCTACTTCACCAAGTTCCCCGCCGGGATCAACTTCTGGGTCTCGACCCGCGACGTGCGGACGACAATCCCCCTCGACCTCGGCAAGTGGCAGATGCTGACTGCCGTATACGACGGCACCACGATGCGGGTCTACAAGAACGGCAAGCAGATCGCCGAAGAAGCAGTGAAGCTCGAAGACGATCAGTCAGTAGCCCGAGCGATGCCGCTCGATGCCTGGGAGCGGAAGCGACGGTTCGACGGTCAGGTTTCCGCATTCACGATCTGGGATGTGAATCTCTCTCCAGAGGCGGTGAAACGACTCTGGGAGGCGGGGCATAACTAGTCGGTCTCAGAACCCCTCTCCCCTCCGGGGGAGAGGGGCAGGAGTGAAGGGTCGCCCGCCGATAAACCATCACCTAAGCGAAAATCATGTGGGACTGCGCGGGCCTGACCGCGCTTTTCACGACCGCGGAGCGGTCTCCGGAAAGTACAGTGCATTTTGCGGTCTTCGCCACTCACCCCTGCCCCTCTCCCGCGGAGAGGAGAGGGGTTCCCGGAGCCTTCGTAGTTTCTTCGTAGCTTTCCTGCTGCTACTCACCACCCTCTCCTTCGCACACCCGGCAAACGTGCCCGTCGCAAAAGCGAAGTACAGCGCGGACGGCAAGCTCGAACTACGCGTCCACTTCGACATCCTCGCCTTCGTCTGCGAAGAGAAGCCAACCGTGATCTTCGACCCGCCGATGAACGCCATGCTCGACGGCGATCAAGACCTCCTTGGGGAGCGCCTGAAAGACGCGGAAGCGCGTTTTATCAAAGGCCTGAGCATCCTCAGTGAGGGAATGCCGGTCTCAATCGACTCGATCACGTTCCCGGCGCTAAAGGACATTCAGGATTACGTCAAGGAGAATCCGAAGGTACGGCTGCCCGTGATGCTCACCGTCGTCGTCACCTGCCACCTTCAGCCATCGTCGAGGGTTTCGTACAAGTTTCCTGAGCTACTTGACACGGTGATCCTCACCCGCGAGTTTCCCTATCAGGAGCCCATCGCGGAGCCGGTGGAACCGGGGGCGAAGAGCACGAGCGTCATCACGCCCACCAAAGCGCAGATCGATGCCCTTGCCGCCACCTTCAACGTGCCCCGCGAAGTCCCAATCCCCAAGATGAAGCCGGAGCAGGCAAAGCGGGCGATTCAATCGCAGTACGACGCCTGGACCACCGCCTACGTCAATAACGACGTCGACATCCTTCTCGGCATCCTCGCCCCCGACTACGTCTTGAAGACCGCCAAAGGCGACGTCATCCACTTCGCCGAATACAAAGTCGGCCTCGACATGAAGCGTGGTAAGAAGCCGGACACCAAGTCTTACAAACAGAAGATTCTCAATGTGACGCTGCAAGGCGGCGTCGCCGCTGTTTGGTCACGCGAGACCACCACCGTCCGCGATCGCGGCCCCGAGCCGGTGACGTTCGAGCACGACTACATCGACACGTGGGTGTGGAAGAGCGGGAAGTGGCTGTTACAAAACACGGCCACCCAGAAAGAGCAGATCATCAAGAAGTAGTGCTCTAGGCGCCGCGTCGGGCGGCGACAAGGATCTTGCGCCAGCTCGTGGTGAGAAAATCAGTCGCGACGCCGTTGTGGCCGCGAGAGCTGTGCACGAAGTAGCTATTGCCAAGATACATGCCGGTGTGGCCTATCTTGTTTCGCTTCTTATCCCAGAAATACAATCGATCTCCCGGCTGCAACTCTTCGAGCCGATTGATCACGGTCCCCACGTTTGCCTGCTCAGCAGCGGTTCGGGGGAGGTTGATGCCGATCTGGCCGTACATCTTCTTCACAAAGCCCGAGCAGTCGATGCCGTTCTGAACGTCGTTACCGCCCCACACATAGGGCGTGCCGATGAAATTGGTGGAGTACCGAGCCATGTCATAGGCGCTTCGCGAACTTAGGGCGACGCTGGACCGATTGACCGCCGGGGCAGTGACCTCGTACGGGAGCTGGGCGACCGCCGACTTGGACACGTATCCGAAGACGCCGTTCTTAAGGAGCACCTTGAAGTAGGCGCTCGACTTGGCGGGGCGAATCACGAGGTACTCGTAAGGGGCGACTTTGTAATACTGGCGAGCGCGCGAGTTGGGCGCTGCATAGATCGGGGTCGTGTCCGTTGCTTGTCCGAGCTTCCCAAGCACGATCTTGTTGGCACCATAAGCAAAGCCCGAAAGCATGGGCAATGAGGCGACGACAACAAGTCCGGTAAGTCTCATGGGATTTGATCTAATTATAGGTGGGATTTCTGATACCTAAAGGTTCGAAGTGACTAACTTTAAGCCGTTTAGAATCTGAAGTCCATCCGTGTATCCGAGTTGGGGCTTCGTCGCTCGCTCGGGGTGAGGCATTAGGCCGAGGACGTTTCCTTTCTCATTCAGTACGCCGGCGATGGCATCCGCAGATCCATTTGCGTTGAATTCGGCAATTCTCGATCCATCGGGGCTGACGTATCGAAACGCCACTTGTTCATTGTCCTCAAGTCTGGCCAGGGTGTCCGAGTCCACCACGTAGCGCCCCTCTCCATGGGCAATCGGTATGCGAAGAACGTGATCGACGCCTTCCGTCCAAAGAGATCGCTTGGTCTCCGCCTTCAGATAGACGTCCTTGCAAAGGAACTTCTGCCCTTCATTGAGGAGGAGCGCACCGGGGAGAAGACCGGCTTCGCAAAGAATCTGGAATCCATTACAAGCGCCGATGACGGGTCGTCCTTCCTTCGCGAACCGAGTTACCTCGGCCATGATCGGCGCCCGTGCGGCCATCGCGCCGCAACGCAGATAGTCTCCATACGAGAAGCCGCCAGGGATGAATACCGCGTCGTAACCGGCGAGGGAGGTGTCTTCGTGCCACACATACTCGGCACCAATCTTCAAGTCATCGCGAAGGGCAAAGTAGGCGTCCTGGTCGCAATTGGAGCCCGGGAATTTGAGAACCGCAACTTTCATTCGACCACCTCCACTCTGTAGTCTTCGATCACCGGATTGGCGAGCAGCTTGTCGCACATCTCCTTGACTCGGGCCTCATCGTAAGGGTCGAGCTCGAGCTCAATGAGTCGGCCGATCCGGGTCTGCTGAAGCTCGGAGTACCCAAGCTTTTGCAACGCGCCCGACACAGTGCGTCCGGCGGAGTCGAGGAGCGAGGGCTTCAAGGTCACGTAGACGCGAACGCGAGTCACGGGGTTAGTTTACCGAGGAGGGAAGCGAGTGATGAATGATGAGTGATGAATCCGGAAGATCTTGCTCTCCCCATTCATCAATCGCTTCCCTCCTCATTCATCATTTCACCAATGCCCCTCGTCCACCTAACCCCCGCCCAAAGCGTCCTTCTCGTGATCGACATCCAGCCATCGTTCATGAAGGCGATCCACGAGGCGGATCGGGTTTTGGATCGGTCTCTGTTTCTATCTCGAATGGCGGCTCTGTTGGAAGTGCCGGTGGTCGCAAGCACCCAATACACGGCTCGCATGGGTGGACTAGATGAGTCATTGGCGATCGGCGCTCACGACAAGATGTCGTTCTCGTGCTGCGGCTGTGAGTCATGGATGGCCGAATTGCAGGCAACCGGTCGACGGCAGGCGGTCATCGTGGGGATCGAGACGCATATCTGCGTGAGCCAAACTGCGATTGATCTTTTGGGACAAGACTTTGAAGTGGTCGTGTGTCCAGACGCCCTCTCGGCTCGGACGAACGATCGCCACAAGTTGGGCATGGAGCGGATTCGCGATGCGGGCGTCGTGCCCGCCCACTCGGAGGCGGTTGCCTACGAGTGGCTCAAGACAGCCGAGCACCCCAAGTTTCGAGAAGCGCTTGCCTTGGTGAAGGCTTCCGCTTTCTAGATCGATCCGGCAATCTATTCTGAGTTAATATTGCTTCGATGGAGCAACTTGAGGCGGCGATAAAGAGTGGCGATGTAAAGGCGGTGGAATCCGCACTCGGGGCGAATCCCGAGCTCGCGAGAGGAATGACTTCGATGGGTGTCTCGCCCCTACTGTTTTCGGCTTACTACCGCCAGAAGGCTGTCGCAGAGGCAATTCGTCCGCATGTCGAGAGCCTCGACATCTTCGAAGCCGCCGCCCTCGGCGACCTGCATGCGCTGGAAGGATTCTCGACCGACGCACACCGGGAATTCAACACAGACGGCTTCACCGCCCTTGGACTTGCCGCCTACTTCGGCCATCTCGAAAGTCTCAAACTCCTCCTCGTAAAGGGTGCCGATCCGAATGTTTTGTCCAACAACGGGCTCAATGTTGCTCCCCTCCACTCCGCCCTCTCGGGCGGGCACAAGGAGATGGCGCGGATCTTGGTTGAGGCGGGAGCGGACGTCAACCTTGCCGGAGGTGAGGGGTACACGCCGCTGCACTACACCGCTTCGGCGGGAGATATCGAGACGACGAGGTTCCTCCTGGAGCGAGGGGCCAGGGCAGATGTGAAGCTGAAGGACGGCCGCACGCCAGCGGAACTCGCGGCGGAGGGTGGATTTACGGACTTGGCGGCGATTTTAGGTTAGTCCGGACGTCACCCCATCTCGTCCAGCAGCGCCTCCAGACTCTCCACTTCCTCCAGCATCGTCGGCAGCGGAGCGCCGTTGCCGTCCGCTTCGACGCGACGGTAGCTGTCCATCACGATGGCCACCGCCTCCGTCCGCAAAGACAGATTCTTCAAGTCATTCGTCAATCGCCCGACCCGGATGTCGGCTGCGGAGTACACGACGCCTTCGGCGTTCAAAGAACCGCATTCGAGGGCGACGATCTCTTCCATGGCGGCGCGAGCTGCAAGTCGGATGCGAATGCGAAGGAGGTCTTGGCTTTTCCAAGCGTGGCTCTCGAGGGTGTTCTCGATTCGCTCCCAGAGGAGCGCACCCTCTTCCATGCGCGCCACCGACACGGGCTCGAGAGCGATGTCGAGTCCGATGCGGACGCGGTCTCGTTCCAGCAGCTGAATAACCCTAACGCGGTTTCTTGCTGCCTGGGTGGAAAGCTGCCGCTCGCGTGCGATAGTTCGCCAGAAGAGGAAGTGACCCGCCGAGTAGAGCCCAGCGCCCAGAAAGAGGAGCGCCAGGCAGAGTCCGGCTTGGCCGATGGCGAGGAGAAAGGCAAGGAGTCCGCCGTAACCCCAAAGAAGCGCCCGTGCGTGCTCGATTCGAAAGGGAAGAGGTAGCCCCTGATGGGCAATCGCAACGAACATCGACAGGCTGCGAGATCGCTCGGGCAGCATCGCGTGCGCAACGATAGGGACGGTTAAGGGACGGAGAGATCGGCGCACTAGCTGATTCTACGTCGGTGGTAACCTTCGGACATGCCGAAGCGACCGATGAGGGCGGACGACCTACTTAAGATCGTATATGTTGGGGACCCACAGGTGAGTCCCGATGGACGTCGGATCCTGTTCTCTCACAAGACGATCAACGACAAGAACAAGTACATCACCAACCTGCAGTCGGTGGATCGTGACGGCAAGTTTGTCCAATGGACGCAAGGCGATGCAGGTGCCGGACAGGGCCGTTGGTCGCCCGACGGGAAAAACATTGCATTCATTTCCGGACGAGAAGAGAAGCTCGCCCAGATATTCCTGCTCCCCAGCGGCGGCGGAGAAGGTCGAAAACTCTCGAACCTGCCCGAAGGCACCATCGGCGAGATGAGTTGGTCGCCGGACAGCAAACTGATCGCGTTCACCTTCCGCGAGAAGATGCCCGGATTCACTCAGAAGGAAACGATAGAGCGGACCGCGAAGGGCCTTAGCACGCCGCCGATTGAGATCGACGATCTCTGGTATCGCCTCGATGGCGACGGGTACTTCGCCAACCAGCGGCACAAAATTTACATCCTCGACGTCGCGACCGGCCAGCACCGCCTGCTCTACGAAGCAGCCGTTCTCGGCGGGTATTCCTTCGATTGGGCGCCGAACGGAAAAGAGTTGGCAATCGCCCACTCGGCAAGCAAGAAGCCGCTCATCGATCCGCCCAACGACCAAATCTGGCGCGTCTCGCTTGACGGCCAGGCAGTGCAAATTCCGAACTTGCCTAAAGGCGACAAGAGTTCGGTGAAGTGGTCGCCCGACGGGAATTGGATCGCTTACGCGGGAGACGTCGACGAAAAGGACCCGTGGGGCACGCGCAATAGCAAGCTCTACGTGGTGAAGATCGATGGCTCGGACTTCAAGTGCCTCACCGATCACACCGACTACGACTTAGCCACCGGCACCCTCAGCGACACCAAGGACGCCGCCCACAACGCCCCCCTCGTTTGGGCAAAGGACAGCTCCTCGATCTACGTCCAAGTCGGCTGGCACGGTGAGACTCAGGTTGGACGCGTATCCCTCGATTCCTCCTTCGACTTGCTGAGCGAGGGCCGACACCACATCGGTTTCGGCAACCTCAGCCGAGATGGCAAGACGATGGCCATCACGTTCGGCAACGCCACCCAGCTTTCCGAAGTCGGATTCATCACCCTCAATCCGCTTCACGAGGAACAGGACCGCGAGATCCTCACCGACTTCAATCGAGCTTTCCACGACGAGGTTAAGCTCTCCGAGCCCGAAGAGTTCTGGCTCGATTCCACCCCGAACAAGGACGGCACGCCCTCCAAGGTTCATGGCTGGGTGATGAAGCCGATCGACTACCTCTCGCCGCGCCGATATCCGGCGGTGCTGGAGATCCACGGTGGTCCCCACGCCCAATACGGTTGGGCCCTCTTCCACGAGTTTCAGCTCCTCGCCGCCGCGGGTTACGTTGTCGTCTACACCAACCCGCGCGGCTCGAAGGGATACGGCGAGAACTACTGCGCCGAGATCCGGGGCGATTGGGGCAACAAGGACTGGGAAGACATCGAGGTAGTCACCCGCTGGATGCAGCACCAGTCGTTTGTCCACCCCGGACAGATGGCGGTGATGGGCGGCTCATATGGCGGCTACATGACGAACTGGGCGATCAGTCACACTGACGCCTACCGATGCGCAATCACCGATCGCTGCGTCTCGAATTTCACCTCGATGGCGGGCAACTCCGACTTCCCGTTCAACAAGGACGGCTACTTCCGCGGAACCCCTTGGGGTCCCCCCGAAGAGATGAAGGAGCTTTGGCGCCAGTCGCCGATTGCGTACTTTAACTTGGTGAAGACGCCCACTCTGGTGATTCACAGCGAGGGCGACTTGCGGTGCAACATCGAGCAAAGCGAGCAGGTGTTCGCCGCACTTCAGATGCAGGGGATCGAGTCGCGGTTTGTGCGATATCCGGTCAGCACGAGCCACGGCATGTCGCGGTCCGGACCGCCCGATATGAGGCTCCATCGGTTGGGCGAAATTACGGGTTGGTTGAGCCGATATTTGAAGGTCTAGCCCCCAGTTTTGAACCTAAATGGCACTAGTAGACGGATTTCGGGCATAATGCAACGTGCCAGCCCCTCAACACCTCTGTAGTGCCGCTGTGAAAGGCGTTCTCGCCGAAGTGGTGCGAATCTACAGCCGAGGCAGCTTAGGATCGATTCCAACCGATCTCGCAACCAAGACCGAGCTGAGCGAAGATGAAGTCGCAAGTACCGTTGAGGCGCTTCGGACGAACACGCCTCCTCTCATCGAGGTGGATGGCGACGGTCGCATATTCCCAACTCAGGACGGCATGAACATGGAAGCGCGCTTTGGCCACGCCAAAACGATGCGCCCTTCGATGGTCACCGAGGCCGCTTCGCTGGTGCTTGGTTCCGCTGCGATCAAGGGTGGAGTCGCCCTCCGAGTGCTCTCGCACGACGGAGACCTCTGGGCGATGGAAGTCACCCGCCTCGTCCTCGCCAGTGGCGCGATGAGCGTTCCTGAAGAGTTCGCTCGCTCCGAGCGACGCTTGTGCCTAGAGCACGGCCTGAACGTGACGTTCACGGTCGCCGAAGTTGTCGAGAAGATCGCGGTCGCGGACGACGACGAAGAAGAAGACTAGGCTCCAAAACGATGAGTGATGAATGATGAACGGGCCGGAGTTCATCGTCATCGCTTCACCATCAACATCACCGACACCGCGCATATGGCTCCCCAAAAGACGACGAGAACGGGCGCGTATTTCAAAACGCACCGGGTATCCCTCTTTCCGTTGAACCACGCCAACGCATAGAACACCGCGCAGAGCCCCGACGCGACGGGTAGCACGAATCGGCCCGCGAGTAGGGCGACCGTCGCCACTTTGCAGAACTGGAAGGCGACGCCCTCGAATTTTTCTCCCTTCGTCTTTGGCTCGATGGAGGTATCCATGGTTACTTCTTGTAGGCGTACACGACATAGGTGACGGTCGCGGCAAACACGGCAAGCAGCCCTAAGGCGATGAGGCCAGGTTGAATTCCGCCAACGAACGACATGATGAGGAAGCATCCGCCGGCAAGGGCGGTGGGAATTCCGATAACCACCAGGACAAGGATGGAAGACACCTGGTTAAAGGTGCGGAGAGCACGCGTTCCCTTCGCTTCGAGACCGCAACCGCAATTCGGGCAGTAGGCATCTGTCTCGCTGATTTCTTGACCACATTTTGGGCAGTTCATTTCCTTCTCGATAACATTGTTGCCCCGATCGCAGAAAGAATGGCGAATGTAAGGAGAGCCTCGGCGTAGGTCGCGGCCACGTGTCGAACACTCGCCTCACTTGCAGCGAGGATGAAGGCGCACCCGGCTGCGCCAGCCGAAGCGAGTGCGATCACTATCAAGACCAGGGCCGCGCAGGGTGGCCCAGGCTCCACCATCGGTGAGGCTCCGCAATGTAAGCAAACGATGTCATGCACCTCTGCCGCCCCACCGCACTTCGAACACTGCTTGCTGTAAGGCATGGCTCATCACTCATCAAGGCAAGGATCCTTGACCTCACCCTGGTTAAGAAGCTTTGAAACGGACTTTCTGATCGCGTCACGCGTCGAACCCCCACCCTGCCCTCCCCCTCCCAAGGCACAATCCATCCTTGGCAAGGGGAGGCATCCGGGCCACTCACCCCTGCCCCTCGCACCAGGAAGGAAGTGGGGCTCTGAGGTTCTGCTGGTCGAACACTTCACCGCTTCGTGCCCACAAAAATAGCGCCAAGGGCTAAAATCGCTGACGCCCCGAAAGCGAGGAAGGCAAAGGCTTGCACGACACCAATGAGGTCTTGGTGAGGGTGAGCCACATACTCGTTCGCTGCGCAGGCACCCATCAAAGCGAAGAGTACAGCCCCTACACCTAGACCAATCGCACAGCCTATCGACCTCCGCTCCTTTCCCTGCAATCGACCGCAGTTAGGGCAGAAGTCGCTCCATTCGTCGACGGGCTGTCTACAGGAAGGGCATTCCTTTTGACTACTCATTAGCTCTTGCTCCAAAATTCGGCCCTCACCGCTTCGCCGCCTTGACCATCGCCACGATTGTGCCGACGATGCCGACGAACACAAGGAGTCCGAAAAAGACCCGCTCGAACTGAACTACCGCGTCCTCCCCGCTCTGTGGTTTGAAGATCGTCAACATCGCGCAACTGCCGGCGAAGGAACAAGGAGCCGCGAGCACTACCAAGAGGATCACTCCAAGAATGGACTTCCAGGGCCTGAACGAGGAGTGACCGCAGTATGAGCAACGGTTGCCTTCCTCTACCGGCCTTTTGCAGTTTGGGCACTTCATTTGCGCCTCCAAAAAATCCTTGCTAGCACCGCCACAGTCACCGCAGCGACCGCGAAGACAAGACCATAGACCGCGGCCAATTCCGCAACACCCTGTGACAGGTCCTTAGCCGGCGTCCGGAAGAGTGCGCCCGAACCGGGAGAGATGAGAGCCGATCCTAGTAAGCACGCACCCATCAGGCCGAACAGGATTGCGAGGACCACAAGGGCGATCGCTCCACATGACGGAGGACGCTTTTTGACGAGAGCGTGGCCGCAGTTAGGGCACCGTGGGGCCTCGGAAGGAACATCCTCACCGCAATTGGGGCAGTTCTTCACAAGGCCACACTCTTCAGCTCTCGTCGACGGCGTATCGCCCACCAAACCAGGGTGCCGATGACCAACTCGATGCAGAACCACTGCATTGGCGACAGCCCAAAGATCAGGCTCTCGCGCCAACGCACAAACTCCAGCAAAAACCTCGACGAACCGAAGCCGAGAAGGTAGCAACGGAAGAGATCGCCCTCGGTCTTCAATCGCGGCCGAAGCCAAAGCAGAACCCCGAAAAGAACAGCCGACGTTATCGAGGAGTAGATCTGCGCGGGATGTCGCCAAGCGCCGTGTTGCCAGATCGCCCATGGGGCAGCGCACTCGCTTCCGTAGCAACATCCGTTAAAGTAGCACCCGATCCGTCCGACTGCCTCGCCGGCGGGCAGGGCGAGGCCGAATAGGTCTCCCGTGTCCCGGCGAATGCCGAGTCGCTTTTTGGCGATGGCCACTGAGATCCAACCGAAGACGAGCCCACCGAGCAAAGCTCGCCCACCCGTCCGTGGATCAAAGGCCCAACCCGGTGCGCCCTGGGCAATCCATTGAGTGAGCTTGGCGCCGATAATCGCGCCGACGAAACCCCAGATGGCGACCAACCCAATCCCCTCGGTCGCCATCTTCTTCGAGCGGGAGGCAAGGTAGAGCACGACGGCGCCGACGAGGTATCCGAGCCCGGTGAATACCTCGCCGATCGTCATCCACTCACCATTCGCAGGTTGGATTTACGTTGGGGGAAATCGGTCGCGTCGGCGAAGAGCCAGCGCCAGCAGAACGAATGACGCCGAGGGTCTTCCTCGAACGTGCCCACGTGCACGCAGCACTGCCGGATGCGCGCCTCGTGGAAGGTGTGGGCGTCCATGAACATCTTGGTGGTCACCCTAAACGTTCGCTGGGCCAAGTTCTCGATGACCTTCTCACGACCCTTCGGTCCAAATAGCTCGACTACGCCGGGCACGCAGTCGCACATGCGCAGAATGTCCCCCGCGAGTTGCAGGGCAGTGACCTTCTGCTGCTCGGAGAACACGCGCTGAAGGATGCCCGCCTTTACGAGACCCTTCACCGTCTCCGAGGCGTCTTCGAAGGAGATCGTGTTGGCGACGAGGTGAATCCAGTTCTTGAGCTCGTCGCGGCCGATGAGGTTGGGCAGCGACTTCCAGCCGCCCTTGGTGCGAAGCATGTAAGTGATGTCGCAGCAATCCTTGTGCGAGCAGGGGAGCGGGATGAAGTCATCAGCGGTCACTTTGCCGCCCGTTTGCTCTCTGAGGCGGGCTAAAACTCCGGTTGGGGTGGCCCGATCCTGGGGATCGAAACCCGGGTTTCGGCCCGAGCCGAAAACGGGCTGGATCGCCATGCCCGCGCAGTGGGCGGTTTCCAAACCCATGAGCATGATCTCGCCGACCTCGTCCTCATTCACGCCCTTCACGACGGTGGTGACGAGCGTCGTGAATACGCCCGCTTCGTTCAGGCGGCATAGGGCCAACGGCTTCTCTTCGCTCAGGTCCTCTCCCCGCAGGGTGAGGTGGGTCGAAGGGCGGAAACCGTCGAATTGGAGGTAGACCTCCACCTTGTTCCGATGCTCGTGCAGAAAGGCGAGGAAGCGGTCGTCTTTGGCCACCCGCCGCCCGTTCGTATTGATCATCACGCGGGTGACGTTTCGCTCGAACAGCCGGAGGAGCAGCTCTTCGAGGTCTTTTCGCACGGTCGGTTCTCCGCCAGACAGCATCACAACGCCGAGCTTGCCGCCCTCTCTCGCGATCATCGTGTCGACGGTGTGAAGCATCTCCTCGATGCTGGGCGTGTCTGGGTGCGCGACCGGAGTCCCAGGGGACATCGCGGCTGCGTAGCAAGTTGGGCAAGCGTAGTTGCAGCGTTCGGTGACGTTCAGCAGCAGGATGCAAGTGTGCTGGCCATGAGATGCCGGGAGCCCCTCGCGGTAGCCAGCCGGGAATCCCGCGAAGTTGTCGCCCCGATCGGGGGTGATTGCAAGGGTCGGAGTTGCCCATCCGGAGCGGGATCGCCAGATATCTGCGCTTTCTTCGTAAAGGCTCTCTGTCTCGCCATGGACCGGACAGAACCGCCGCATCCAGATCTTGCCGTCGTGAGAGACGAGCATGCCGTCCACGAACACACCCTCTTCGTCACTTCTGCGTTGGCGTTCGGCAAAGCAATGCGGGCAGACGGTGCGCGTATATTCCTCGATGGTGTAAGGGCGAGGCACGAGCGCGGGCATGTTGACAGTCTATGTCGTGGGCTGCGGTAAGTGGGGTCTCTTTTTTTGTGCGACCTTAGCGACCAGAGGTTGTATAGTCCCACCATGGGGTCCCTTGTCGCTTTACTCTTGGCCACGATCGCGGGGACTCAGCCGACTCTGGCTTCAGATGGCCCGACTCTCGCGGACCTTGATCATCTCGTCGCACTCTACAAAAATCTGCGCCTTCCGATGCCTCCAAAGAGTGCGAAACTCGTCACGACCGGGGGCATTCATCGCGGATATGACTCCATAAGCGGGGCTCACAGCTTTGTTGATTGCGGATACCTGATCAGGAAGCTTCCTCACACCAGAGCGAGGTTAATGATCGGCACGAGAGTGGTGGACCAGTTCTATCAGGATGGGCTGTCGATAAAGCTCACCATGGCGGGCGCCACTTCGATATCCCCTGACGCTTACGCAGTCGGGGCGCCCTTCTCGGAAGACTTCGGACTATCACTCGCCGCTATCGAGGGAGCGCGTGGACACAAAGATTTTGCCTTAGCCGCGTTGCGAAAGTCTCGTCGAGTCGGTCGCGGCTTATACGTAGCGGCATATCCCCGCCCACAGAGCTACGATGGTCGCATGCTTCAGCTCGCCCTGGCGCATTGGTTCAATGTGCTGGTCACCCCTCATTCCGATCGCGCCTTGGTCCTTGCCGAGTTGGAAGCGCTTGACAAGCGTTCCCCTACTTTGCTGAATGACGAGGGCAAAGAGGTGATTGCCGACCTAAGACAGACCATCTCGAAACGGTATGCGGGAAACGATCGGGTCGAGCGGTTGATCGAAGGCCTTCGCGATGTCCAGACCGATGGAATGCGATTCTCAAGTCCCGACCCTCTAGGCAAGGATAAGTTTCATGCCCTTCAGGAGCTAGTTTCATTCGGTTACGAGGCGATTCCAAAGCTCATTCAGCACCTGGACGACAATCGCCTCACCCGTTCAACTGGGGGCCCTGGTCAAGTGTCCATACTTCGCCTGGTGGCCGTAGGTGAGGTGTGTACAAACCTCGCAGAACAGTTCTCGACTCTACGCTCAGAGAACTGGATCCCCCTGTCCGAACGGAAAGAACTGCTGAGAAAGTGGTGGGCCAGTGCCGCCAAAAAGGACGAGCGTAAAAACTGCCTTGAGCGCCTTATGCAACACGACGAGCACTTTTCCGAAGCACCAATTCTGTGGGCTACTAAGCGCTCTCCCGACCTCCTGCTCCTGGCTTACGACGACATTCTCCACGGGAGCAAGAAAACGCAAACCTACGGGCTTCTCGAGGGGATGGAAGCGTCCACTCTCAAACGCCAGGTCATTATCGATGCCGCTAGTCGCGGATTGATAGCAAAAGACCTGTCCCAAGTTAATGCCTCCATCTGGACTCTATATCGTCTGGACAAGGTGAGGTTTGACTCGGCCATTTTGGAAGTTTTACCCGAGCTCCCGAAGGGGGTCTCCGACGAAGTGAATCGGTTTGGGGTGACCTCATTTGCCTATCAAGCCTCCCTTAGCAATTCAGAAAAGGTTTGGGGCGCTTTGACTAAGGCCATTCAAGACAATCGCGATGCGCTTGGCTTCAATATGATTGAAGAAACGTCTCATGTCGAGCGAAGAGGCATGAATAGGAAGCTCTGGCTAAATTTCCTCGTTCAAATCTTTGAGCGCTCTGAACTTTCCAATGCAAATATAACCTCGTCATACGATTCGTTTTGGGTGGACGAGGGGCGCGAGCTGGCGACAAAGATTGCCGCCAATGAGCTTGGCGTCAAGGATATTCCCAACCAAGGTTCGACACCGTCCCAATGGGACGATTTTAGGCTTCGCCTGAAAGCTCTGATTGCGAAGCACTGATTTTTATTCAGGCAGGAAATTGAAAAGGCCTCGCTCTCATCGAGCGAGGCCACTGGACTTGGGTCTTACCAGCGATTGCCGCGACCACCGCCGCCACCGCCACCGCCACCCGATCGGCCACCGCCGCCACCGGATCGACCGCCGCCACCACCGCCACCGTAGCCGCCGCCACCACCGCCGCCGCCGCCGTAGCTACCACCACCGCCGCCGCCACCCTGGGTCTTGGGTCGGGCTTCGTTGACGTTGAGCGTTCGGCCGTCGAGCTGGGAGCCGTTCTTATCGGCAACTGCGGCTTCCAACTTGTCCGATTCGATGTCGACGAACGCGAAGCCGCGTCCCTCGATGATTCGGATGTTGGTTGCGCCATAGGCGCTAAACGCTGCGGTGAGCGTTTCTTCGGTAGCCGAGTAAGGGATATTTCCTACGTAAAGAGTCTTATTAGCCATGTGAGGCCTCCTCGTTGCGGGTCCGGCGGTCGGTTCGAGATTCAAAAGCGCCGGGGCGGAATTGAGGCCAGGAAGGGATTCGCGGAGCGTAACGGACTATTGTGGCACGTTTTTCTGGTTAGCCGGGCACCGGGAACTGGGCACAGGGCGCAGGGCGCAGGGTTCCGGTCGGACCAGAACTTCCTGAGCCTTGTTCGTAGTTACCTAGCTCCGCGGCTTGGAACCTTCCCCCCGTGCCCTGCGCCCTGCTCCCTGCGCCCGGAAAAGAGGACCTACTCCTGCTGCTCCAGGTGCTTCCGGATCGCGTCCTCCGGCATGGGAGGCGGGACGGCGGCGATCGTCTTCGGATAGTGTCCGAGGTCCAACTCGTCGAGGGCGGTGTCAATCGACTGGAGTTGGGTTCTCGCTTCGGCGAGCGCCTCGAGGAAGTCGTGGCTCGAGAGCTCCGGGCTACGACCGACCAGCCGATAGCCGATCATCTTCATGCGCAGGGTGTCGAGCGTCGTCATGAACACTGCGCTCTGCGCCTCGGTTCGCTGAACCCCGGCCATCACGCCCGCGAATTGAGCCCGATACTCCGCGATGTTCTTATCGGCGATTCGGTACAGCTCCTTCGATTGAGCGTCGTGGGAGGGTGGCTTCCACATCGGCGGTTCCGCATAGAGGCCCTTTTCCGAGGACTGAACCTCGTGGGAGATGATGTCGGCCCGACGCAGGGCGAAGTAGAGCGACTCGTGCACCTTGCGAACGGTGCTCGGCATCTCGTGTAAATCCGCAACCTGTTCGCGCCTCATCTTCTTCAGAACTTCCTCAAACCGCTTGAGGCGGTCTTCGCATCCGTTCCAAAGGGCTTCCATGCGCTTGCTCAAGAATCGCTTCTTGACCGAGGCCGTCCAAGCGGTCACGCCCGATGCAAACAATAGAAACGCGCTGCCCAGGAAAAAGGGGAGGAATCCTCCAGAGCCGTTCACAAATCGTGCGTAAAGAAGCAGGATGACGGCAAGAGAGAGGATGATCCGCGCAGGGTTTGCCATCTCTTTGGCAAAGAGCCTCATGTCCTGGCGTCGGATATCGTCCATATGATGCCTACGGGATTGGGGGGCGCTGGGTCGCGTTGGGAAGGGCCCGTTCCACTGAATACGCCATTTGCAACAGCTTTTCGTCGGCCATCGGCGGTGCGAGTAGCTGAAGACCTACTGGTAAACCCTCGGAAAGGCCGCAGTTCAACGAGATTCCGGGCATCCCGCCCAGATTAGCGGGAATCGTGCAGAAGTCTAAAAGCTTTAGGGCAAGAGGATCACCAGCGAGTTCGCCCAACTTGAATGCGGGCACCGGGCTCGTCGGCGAAAGCACCGCGTCCAGGTCCTGAAAGGCATGGGCGAACTCGTCCTGCATCAGCGCTCGCACCTGTTGGGCTTTGAAGTAATAGGCGTCGTAGTAACCGGCGGAAAGGGCGTAAGTGCCGATCATGATCCGAGCGATCACCTCGTGACCAAACCCCTCGGCGCGGGTGCGAGCGACCATCTCGACGTGGTTCGCGCCTTCGCTTCGAGGACCGAAGCGAATACCGTCGAAGCGGCCCAAATTGCTGCTCGCCTCGGCAGGCGCGATGATGTAGTAGGTCGTCACCCCCAGGGCAATTGAGGGAAGTGAGATTTCCGTAAACTCGACGCCTTCCGCTTTGAGCGTTTCGATCGCGGCATACACCGCGCTCAGGACTCCGGGATCGTTTGCTTCGGTGAAGAGCTCCTTGGGCAAGCCAAAGCGTAGACTCTTGAGTGAGCCGGTCTTCAGGTCGCGAGTGTGAATGGGCTCGTTTGGCAGCGACGTGCTGTCCATCGGGTCGTGACCACTGATCACTTCAGTGATCAGGGCCGCGTCTTCTACGGAGCGGGCGAGCGGCCCAATCTGGTCGAGGCTGGAGCCGAACGCGATGAGCCCGTAGCGAGAGCAACGACCATAGGTCGGCTTGAAGCCCACGATCCCGCACAGAGCTGCAGGCTGCCGGATCGATCCACCCGTATCCGACCCTATTCCAAGCGGTGCCATCTCGGCGGCAACTGCCGCAGCCGAGCCGCCCGAACTGCCGCCCGGGGCACGGGTGGGATCCCACGGGTTTCGGGTGACTTGGAAGGCCGAATTCTCGGTGGAGGTCCCCATCGCGAACTCGTCGAGATTGGTCTTGCCGAGCACCACCGCTCCTTCGGCTTCAAGCCGATCGACGATGGTTGCGTTAAAAGGGGGGACGTAGCCTTTCAATATCTTGGAGGCGCAGGTGGTCTCCAGGTTCAGGGTGGAGATGTTGTCCTTGACCGCCACCGGAACCCCCGTGAGAGGCTTTGCGTCGCCTCGGTCGATAAGATCCTGGGCCTTGCTTGCGTTCGCTCGAACTGCCTCGGGATCCACCTTAAGGAAGGCGCCGTAGGTGCCGTCGATCGCTTCGATGCGCGCGAGGAAGGCATCCGCAACCTCGGCACAGGAAACGTCCTTCGAGGCGATTTGTCGCGCGAGTTCGGCAGCCGAAAGTTGGGTCAGCGACAACGGCTATTCCTCGATGATCTTGGGCAAGATGAAGAGCCCTGCTTTGGTTACTTTGGCGTTTCGCAGAGCGCGATCCCTGGGCAGCGTCGGGCCGGCGACGTCAGACGCCCAAACGTTATGCATGGCCACGGCGTGCGATTTGGGCGCGATACCGGAGGTGTCGATGTCGCGAATATCCGCGAAGTGTCCCAGCAGAGCGTTCAGTTCGCCCTGAAGGGAAAAGATTTCGGCCTCATCGAGTTCCAGACGCGCTAGACGCGCAACGTGTCGAACCTCATCGAGGGAAATCGACATGGGCGGATTTTAGCACAGCGCGGGCATAATGGCTCTGACCGTCCCGAAGGAATGTACAAGCCAAGCTTTACCGTGGCGACCATTGTGGTCTGCATCCTCACGTTTCTGGGCCTCGCGAGCCAGTACCTTCTAAAACACATTCCCGCGCCCCCCACCAACCGGCTGGCCCTTGAGAGCGCGGAATACCTCATGCAGGGGGACGCCGAGCCGGTCGATTGGTACCCCTACGGAGATGAGGCGTTCGCCCTCGCTCGCCGGACCGGAAAGCCGATCCTCATGCTGGTTGGCACGACGTGGAGCAAATTTGCCCGGTCGATGGACCACGATGTCTTCCCGAAGTCGGAAGTGTCTCGCTACTTGTCGCGAAACTTCGTTTGTATTCGAGTCGACGGCGTCGAAAACCCGGAATGGATGAGCGCATTTCTTCCACTTGGTCGAATTCGGGCGGGCTTCCTTCCCGGATTTCAAGGCTGGGTTCTCGACCCGAGTGGACGAGTCATCGACTTCATCGGTCGCAACAACTTCAACACCAAAGTCGACGACAAGGCGTTCTTGGACATGCTTGTTCAAGGCAAGTCCAGCTTCGATGAATCGCAATCGTTGAACCCGGGCGCAGTGGCTCCTGGCGAGATTCAACGCCAGGACATTCAGCGGATTCAGGAAGGTCACGCGAAGCTTGTCCCCCCGTTTTCTGGCTACGCGATGTACCTTTCCGGACGGATTCATCCCAAGTTCGGCGGCTTCCCCAGCCGGGGCACCCAGCAGCTGTTCCCCAACGCGCTCCGCTACCTGCTGCTCGTTGGTCGGCGCGATGACTTCGATCGAGCGCTCGATCCGATGTTGTTCACGTCGATCGTCGACTTGATGGATGGCGGCTTTTTTCGCCTGAGCGAGACACCTGATTGGCGGACGATCAACTTCGACAAGTTGGCTTGCGTGAATGCCGAGATGATGGGTGTGATCTCCCTTGGCGAAGCCTTGAAGCCGAACCCCATTCAGCGGCGCATCGCGGCTGATACCTTTGATTTCCTCACCGGCCAGATGATTCGCGACGGGATGGTGGCCGCCTGCCGAGTGGGCGACGAGTCCGGGATTGGGCGCAGCCTAAGGAGCAGCTTCTCGCCCCGGAGAACGCGCGATGTCTTGGGCGGATACAAGGATTGGGCGCAGGACAACCTCGGATTGAAGCTCGGCGACAATCCCCTTATGGTGCCGCATCTCGTCTCTGAAAAGAGCTTCGAGGATCCGTTCGAGAAGGCGATGAAGTTGATGCGGGAGGATTCTGGGGACTCCGTAAAGCTCTCCGGAATCGCCAAGCTGAACGTGAACGGATTCGTCGCCGCGCGGCTGATCGAGACAGCAAGACTGTGGAACGACCGAAATCGCCTGCAGGCAGCTCTGGCCATCGTGGATGGACTTCACGAGTTTCGATTGCAGGACCGTCTCTATCCTTCGCGTGGCTCTCTCTCCCCTGGGGCCTCGTACCTGGGCGACTACACCGCCTACTGCGACGCGATGCTTCAGGACTTCCTCGCCACCGGGCGGATCGTCTCGTTCCAGAACGGCCTGACGATGATGCGGCAGACCCTGCATATCTTCTCGGGAGACTTTTCCGGTGAGTTCGTCACCCGACAACGCCCCACCAGTCTTCTCGGTCCACAGGACACCCTGGTGCCCGAGGTTGTCGACGTCACCAAAGAATCCTGCACCGCCCAAATCATTCGCTTGCTCAAGGCGTACGGCCGCCTTCTCGGACCGACGTCGGAGGGCTCCGAGTTCCAGCAGCGCTCGTATACCGCGATGAACCTGTTCGCGGGCCTCATCGACGAAGGCGGCGCCGACGTAGGCGGTTACTACTGCGCGGCGGCCCAGGTTGTGGACGATGCCTATGCGGTTTGCGTAGGTCCTCAGTCGCAAGAGTTGAGCGACCAGTTCTACCGTCGAGTCCCCACCCGGTTCGTCGCCGCCGCCTACGGCCCGGTGCGCAAGGACCTTCAAAATCGAGCCCCCGGAGTCTACGTGATTCGGGACGGCGCCCTTTCCGGACCCTTCACGGTGGAGCAGGCCGCTCAGCGTTTGCCCGCCGTCGCCACCCTCGACGTCCCCCCGAACTAGCATCGGACGACCTCAACCGGGCATAATATCGCTCGGAGAGGTCGCATAGTGGTCTAGTGCGCCGCACTCGAAATGCGGTGTGGGGCAACTCACCGTGGGTTCGAATCCCACCTTCTCCGCCAATTTAAACGGGTGCCGGGTTCGGGGTGCAGGGTTCAGGGTCGGAAGATCTGAACGCTTTACTTCTCTTGGCAACCCTACGCGAATTCCAGGTCTGCTCCCAACACTTTTCGTGCATTAAAAAGCCACCGCCCGAAGGCGGTGGCTGAGAGAGGGGCGGTAATTCGTTCGGCCTTTAGCCCTGAACCATGGCCACATGGTTCGGCTCAACCGGTGCGAAGATCTGAATCGTCCCGTGATCCGTAAAGCGATAGTCCAGCTTCGTCGCCTTCGTCAATTCGTCGAGTGCGAACTTCAACGACGTCTTGATCAGGAACGCGTCCACCTTGTAGCTCGGAACCTCAGCGGCGATCTCAATCGTCACGCTGGTCTGCTTGCTGATCTCGGCGAACACCGTTCGGAGGTCAGTCTTCGGGAAGCGGGTGGTGACCTTGTGGGTCAGCACGTCGTTGCTCAACGTCTTGGGGGCGGGCTTGGGGACTACGACGACGGGAACCTTCTTGATGGCTTTGGTGACGTAGTAAATTCCTTCCTTGAACTCGATCTGAAGCGAAGCCTGGTCGGCAACGATCTTCAGAGCCTTGTCCAAATCGGCGCCGTCTAGCGAGAAGAAGAGCGCGAAGTGGATGTTCGGGGCGATGACGTACTGCTTCTTGGCCTGCTCAAAGATCGTGCCGAGAATCGTGTTCACGTCGTTGCCTTTGGCGGTGATCGTCACCTTGGGCTGAGTCGTTTCCGTCTTGTCCTGCGAACCCGCGAGGGCCGCGAACGGGAGGGCGATGAGGGTGAGGGCGAGCGCGAGTTTTTTCATTCTAAATCTGATCTCCTGACTTACTTGATCGGGTTTCCTGCGGCGTCGTAGACGCGAATGGCGTGAGTTCGGGCGGGGCGTCGGATCTTGCGGGTTCGGACAATTCGGTGGTGGGCCGGCGTCTTGGCCTTGATGACGGGCTTGGCGACGTGGGGCTTAGGAGCCTCGATCTTCTTGGCGGGCGTCTTGATGATCGGTGCTGCGGTCTTGATCGGGGTAGTGGTCTTGACCGGAGTGGTGGTCTTTGGCACCGTAGTCGTCGTGGCCTTCGTGGTCGGCGGGGTTACCGTCTTGGTGACCGGCGGAGTCGCAGACTTTGCCACGGGTGGGGTCGTAGTGGCCGGGACGGTGGTGGTCGTCTTCGGTGTCGTTGTGGAAGCTGACGTCGGGTTAGGCGTCGCCGTGGTGCCGGTAGGCAAAGTTGTGGTCGCCGGGTTGGGCGTCGTCGTCGTATGTGCCGGAGTGGTGCTGGTTGGCACTGCCGTAGTAGGTATCGGCGTGGTGTTCACCGGCGGGGTGGAGACGGGCGGGTTGACCGGAGTGGTGGCGGGCGTCGATTCGGCGGGCGGGGTGTTGGGGAGGCTTGCCGCAACCTTGGGTCCAAAACTCTTGCCGAGATAGCTCATGCCGACCAGCACTACGGCGAGGCCAATCGAGTAGATCAGCGGCTTTTTGAGGTCCTGCTGGGGCTTCTCGGTCTGCACGACCGCCTTGATCTGCGGCTTCGGCTCGTCCTTGGTGGCGTTGCGAAGCGCCTCTGCGAGGGGATTCGGGTTGTTGGTTTCCACCACCGCATGCTGAGGAGTGGGCGCGTCGAGCATCGCCACCAGGGCGGCTCGTCGGTCAGCCACTAATCCTTGACAATGCTCGCACTCACCGATGTGAGCCTCGAGCTGGGTGACGGCCTCAGTGGAGAGGGCGTCTCCTGCGAGGTATCGGCCTATCTGGCCCTTGGCGATCTGGCACTCTATGTTTTGAACCGGCATTGTTGAGAACCTACTTTAGGTTTTTCTAGTTGGGCCATAAGGGCCCACTAGGTATGTCGGATCGCGGCACAGTTTTCTTTAGGTAATTTTTCCAGGTCCCAGAATTCCGGCCAGCGGCAGCTGTAGCCGGAGCGATCCTATTCCAGAATTCCGTATCGCAAGCTCTTGTCCACGGGCCAAATGGCCACCGACAACTTCCGCTTCCCATCAAGCCGAAGGCTCTTCAGAATCCGGTCCAAATCCTGCCCGGCGCCCCGCTGCTTCAAAACCGGCGTCGCTGAATCCAGCTCGACGAGCTTCCGCTTCAAATCCTTGATGTCGAATCGCCCCGTCGCCAGCACCCGAAACGACTTCAACCAGACGCTTTCAACCAGTGAAGCACCTGTGAGGTAACCGGGAGACGTGCCCAGGATGCGCAGGTCGAACTGCTGGCACAGGGTACCGAGGGCGTGAGAGCGGACGGCGGCGGGATCGGCATCGAACAGGAATCCGCCCGGCTCCGCCGTCTCGGAGGGCGAATGTCCGGCGGCGAGGCGCTCTCCAGACTCAATGTGAACGGCAAATCGCCCTTCGGTAGCCTCTGTTCCCATCGAGACCAGTGCCTCTCGGCACTCACCACCGAACGAGAGAAACTCCAAAAGGGGGCCAAGGGATGAAAGGAAATCATCCGAGAGCATCGGACTGAGCTTGAGAACACCAAGGCTCAGCTCAGACATCCGGCGACTGAGCTCGACCGGGTTGGGTGCAAATTCGGCAGGATCCAAGGTTCGTCGTCCTTGTACTCGCCTGGCCGGATCGGCAAATGCGTATCGGAAATCCCACTTGGCCGCCAACGAGTCCTCGGTCCGAATCTCCGCCGATGTCTTGTAAACCTCGAGATTGTGGCCGGCGTAGAACGCCCGCTCCGAATCGATTTCGTACCCGATCGCGGGTCCTCGCCGGGCCAGCGCGATTAAGTCTGCCCCGATGCCGCAGCAGAGATCGCCGACGACCTCTGCCCGAGGAAAGAGAGACGCGTGGTAAGCGGCGATCGCAGGGTGGCTCGCTTGCTCCAGCGCCTCACGCACGAAAAACATGGTCCTCGCTCGGTCAAATTTGGATTGAGCCTGCTTGCGCAGAGCCCATTGGCTAAAAGCCCAACTCGCCGCCTCCGGGTCTACGAGGCGCGAGACTTTTTCGATGTTGCTCGGA
>JBBQFM010000041.1:0-54139 GCA_038321975.1 Fimbriimonadales bacterium
ACTCCTGCCTCGTGACCCGTCAAGGCAAGATTCTCAAGATGTGGCCGGGCTTCTCAGTCGACATGCTGAAGGAGATGAACGCCCTGATGTCCAAGTCAGTTGGCGAGAAGACGCAAGCGTTCGATCCTCTCTACGCGCCGACTTATAAGCGCACCGGTTGCGCGTTTCCGCCCAAGTAGCGAACGGAGTCTGCGGGGAACGTCGTAGACTGGATATATTGCGAGGAAACCCGTGAGCACATTAACCAAGGAATCCCTGATCACCGACGTTGTCGACGCCGTGCGGCGCTTTCACCGCGAACAGCAGGGACGAGCGCCCGAAAACATCGAAGGAACCCTCATTCGTGACATGCTTATCGTGCACTCCCAGGGTGTCTTCACGCCGACCGAGACGACGCTCATCGAGACTCACGATGGAAGAAAGCTGGTGCAGAGCGCTCGCCGAGAGCAGCGCGCACTCACCCGTCGGGAAATCGAGACGACCGTCGCACAAGTGCTCGGGTGCGAAGTCACTAGGAGCTTTTACGATCTCGACGTGCGAAATGGCGAGCAGATCGAGGTCTACATGTTAGGGCAGAACCTCGAAGAGCGCTTCGCTTAACCCAATGCGCAGCCTGAGAACGCAGCTCTTGATCAGCCACTTGTCGCTGGTCCTGATCATGGGTGCCGTCATGAGCGTAGCCATCGCTAGCTTCTTTGGCCTCGGCTACTCCATCGACCGCCTTCTCCAAAGCAACTTCAAGCTCATCTTGGATGCCCAAGAGATGGCACGTGGTTTGGACCGTCAGGAGACGGCCTATGTGAAGGTCCTGGCGGGCGGAGAGGCTGACGCCAAGCTGGATTCGGACGAAGGCTGGGCCCGGTTTCTCGTCGCTCTCAACGATGCAAACAAGGCGGCTACTTCTTCTAAGCAGCAGGCCGTGCTCGCCGACATCCATAGTCATGCGCAAACCCTCAAGAATGAGTCAGACAAATTCTTCTCTGAGAACCAACTGAGCGTGCAACCGGATGCTGCACCGTACTACGAGATTCGACTCAAGCCACAAGCCGCCGCGATCCAGGATGGAGTCGATCAGCTTTTTCTACTCAGTCGGGCGGCCATCGTCGCCGACAACGAAGCGGCCAAGCGCGAGGCCGACAGCGCATCTTGGCGCAGTCTCGCGATCACCGCTCTGGCCCTCATCATCGCGATCGTTCTGGCGTTCCGAATGATCCGTTTGGCCCTGACCCCCCTAGCAATTCTCGCTAAACATGCGGAAAACATCGCATCTGGCGACTTAAAGACAAAAGTTTCGGTTCCAAGGCACGACGAAATTGGTGCACTTGCCGATTCATTTAATGAGATGGCCTCAAAGTTAGCTCAAGTGCGTCGCAGTGACGTCCGCCGTTTACAACGCGCGGAACGGATGACCGACGCTGCCCTGGAGTACCTGTACGACCCAATCGTCGTTACCGACGCCAAAGCCCGCATCTTCTACTTGAACCAAGCGGCCATCGGCCTCTTCGGAAGTGCCCCCGCCTCCCCACGCAGACCGGTCGGGGACCATATCCAGGATCCACGAATCGTAAGAGCTATCCAAAACGCGGTAACAAAGCACAAAGTTGCGGCCACTGACGACGAGACAACCATCGTCCAAATTAGGGTGGGAGGCGCCGAACGATCCTATCGCCTTCGCGCAACCCCGATGATGGATCAGGACGACAATCTTTTAGGAGCGGTAACCGTCTTAGAAGATGTGACCCATCTCCGGCAGCTAGACCGGCTGAAGACCGAATTCATCGGGGTGGCCTCTCATGAGTTGCGAACCCCTGTCTCTTCCCTGATGCTTGCGACGCAGTTGCTCCAGGAAGGCGCGGCTGGCCCACTGAACGACGCCCAGTTGAGCATCGTTCACACCCAGCAGGAAGATCTCGAGCGGCTCGAGAAGCTGATGCGTGACCTGTTAGATGTAACAAAATTGGAAGCGGGCTCCACGCCCCCTCGCTTTGAGGTGGTGTCTGCCGAGGATTTACTTAAGAGTCCCGTCGAAGGGCTCAAATCTTTGTCAGAAAAGAAGAATGTAGCCCTGGGAATCGTAGTAAAGGACGGCCAAGCGAAGGTGCGGGCCGACAGGAGCCAAATAGGCAGAGCCATTACAAACCTCGTGGTGAACGCGATTCGACACACGCCGGCAGGCGGAAAGGTTAAGGTTCGAGCAGAGGCCTCCACAGATGGAGTAACCTTTTCGGTCGAAGACACAGGAGAGGGCATCCCCAAGGACTACCTCGACTCCATCTTCGACCGGTTTGTACAAGTTCCGGGCGCAACGCAAGGTGGCGCAGGCCTAGGACTTTCCATCGTGCAGAACATCGTGAAGTCTCACGGTGGTCACATGAAAGTGGAGAGCGAGATTGGCCAAGGGAGCGTCTTTAGTTTCACGTTGCCACGTGAGGATGCGGCCTTGGACGGAGAAGACACGGTTTGAGCGCAAGAATTCTTGTAATCGACGACGAAACCAACATACGACTCATGATCAAGCTCGCGCTTGAGCATGCCGGATATGAAACAGGTGCAGCGGCAGACGGAACTGAGGGCCTCCAAACATTTGGAGACGGCCGGTTCTGGGACCTCGTACTCCTTGACCAAAGAATGCCCGGCATGCCCGGCATCGAGGTCCAGAAGGAGATCTACAAGCGAAATCCCAAAGCCAAGCTGATCCTCATCACCGCATTTGGAACGATCGACCTCGCCCTCGAGGCGATCCAGGCCGGAGCTTCCGACTTTCTACGCAAGCCATTTACCGCCGACACTCTTCGGCTTGCCGTAAAGTCTGCCCTTGAGCGCGACGTGACTCATACCGGAGCCGTCCCCGTGGGTAAGGTATGCCGCGAGTTCACTCGGGCCACCATCAACGGCTTCAGCTTTGAGTTGGATAAAGAAGTTACCGACGACCACATTGGCGACCTCACCTGCATTTTCGAGGTGAGTCGAGCCGCCGAAGTCGTGGGTCGCGTTAAGGTCATCCTGCCCGCTTACGTCATGGAGCTGGTCAAGGCGTACACCGATTCCGAGAACGTTCCCGGTGGCCACCGATTCTGGCACCGGATGTGTGAGGAAGCATTGGCCAACCATCTGTGGCAAAATGCGGAGTTGCCACCGGATAACATTTTAAGGATTGAGGATCTATCAACGGGTCTTCAGAAATGGTTGGATTCGGTGTTGACAGTAAGTCTGCAAGAAGAACATGTCCGACAGTAAGCGATCCACCGCCCCCGGCAAACTAAAGATCTTTCTCGGCTTCGCTCCTGGCGTCGGAAAGACGTTTGCGATGATCGACGAAGCTCGCCGCCGCCGCAAGCGCGGCCAAGACATCGTGGTCGGGTTCGTCAACACCCGTGGCCGCGAAGCGACCACGGAAGAGATCGGCGACCTCGAGGTCATCCCCGCCTCCAACGGCGAGCTGGACATCAAGGCGATCCTCGCTAGAAAACCCGAAGTCGCCCTCGTCGACGATTTGGCCCACTCCAACGCTCCTGGCTCCGCCCATGAGAAGCGCTGGCAAGACGTCGAGGATCTTCTTAACGCAGGCATCAACGTTCTCTCAACCGTGAATGTAGGCAACCTCGAGAGCCTCAATGATCACGTTTCCGACATCACGGGCATCCAAGAGGCCGAGACCGTCCCCGACCAGATGCTCCATTCGGCCGAAGAAGTCGAGCTCGTCGATCTCACTCCCCGGGCCCTCATCAACCGCCTGGAGCGTGGCGATGTGTATCCGAAGGAGCAGATCACCGATCAGGTCAAGAGTTTCTACCGAGAAGGCAACCTCGGTGCTCTGCGCGAGATGGCGATGCGAGAAGTTGCCCATCACGTGGACGAGGACGTCGTCGAATATCGGCGCGTGAAGAAGATCGAGAAGCCGTGGGCGACCACTGACCGCGTCATGATCTGCGTCAGCCCCACCATCACTTCCCTGCGGCTCATCCGCCGCGGCTATCGCGTCGGGCAGAAGCTCCACGGCGAAGTGGTTGCCGTCCACGTTGAGGAAGGCCACCTCAACGAAAAAGACGCAAAAATTCTTAAGAACGACTTTGCCTTGGCCGAAAGGCTAGGCATCAAGACGGTCACATTGAAGGGTGAAGTTGGCGACGAGTTAATCAAGTACGCCAAAGAAAGCAACATCACCCAGATCATCGTCGGCCACCCCGAGCGAAACCGAATTCAGGAGATGCTCAAGGGTTCCATCATCAACGACCTCATCCGGGCGTTGAAGACGGTCGACATCATGGTCATCGCCTCCGAATCCGAGCAGGTCCCGACGGAGCACTAGCTTCCGTTGACCCTCGACCGTTGACCGTATTTCCGAACGGTTAACTGTACACGGCCAACGGAAAACGGAAATAGCGTTATCATTGAAGTTGCGTCGCCAACGGAGATAACGCAATGAAACCAACCACTGCCCTCCTAGCCGCGATCCACAGTTCGTCCTGCCCCGCTCAGACCGTCATCAGCGTTGACGCGAAGGCGAACTGTCACGCAATCAACCCCAACATCTACGGATCTGCCTATCCGTCTACCGCCCAGCTTCTCGACCTCAACTACACGATTGGGCGTTACGGGGGAAACAACTCCAGCCGCTACAACTGGCTGATCAACGCGGATAACCGCGCCAACGACTGGTACTACTCGTCCTATGGCGATGCCAGCGATGTCGCAGGCGAGCGGGGAGACAGTTTCTTCTCAGGTATCAAGGCGGGCGGTGCACAGGCGATGATCACCATCCCCCTGCTGCCCTATGTAGCCAAGCTTGGCCCGAACCGAAGCTCCCTTTGGTCATTCTCGAAGGCGAAGTACGGCAACCAGCAAAGTTTCGACCCTTGGAATGGAGACGCCGGCAACGGGGTGAACACGTCCAACCAGATTATTCTTGGGAATAACCCGCTCGACGCCAACGTCCCGAGCGATGTCGTTTTCCAAAACGCTTGGATCCAGCATCTCATCGGCAAGTGGGGCACCTCTGGCCAGGGTGGGCTGAAATACTACATCCTCGACAATGAGCCCAGCATCTGGCATGCCACCCATCGCGATGTCCATCCGAACGGCGAGACTTACGACGAGTTGTACAACGACTACATCAACTTCGGTCGAGCGATACGGATGGCCGACTGGAACGCCAAAATCGTGGGACCGGAGGAGTGGGGCTGGTCGGGTTACTTCTACAGCGGCATGGACCTCAAGTACGGCTCCGACACCGGAGACTGGGGAAACCTTCCCGATCGCAAGGCGCACGCGTACATGGACCACGTGCCATGGCTGCTCTCCAAGCTGCGGGACTACCATCTCAACACGGGAATACGCCTGCTCGACGTCTTCAGCCTCCACTACTACCCTCAGCAGGGCGAGTTCAGCGACGACGACTCGGACGGGATGCGAACCACCCGGAACCGATCCACCCGGTCACTCTGGGATCCGAACTATGTGGACACTTCTTGGATTGGCTCGGTCGTCCAACTCATTCCGCGGATGAAGTCGTGGGTCAATCAGTACTATCCAAGTCTCGAAACCGGCATCACCGAATACAACTGGGGCGACGAGGGCAAGCTTAATGGCGCTACCACCCAAGCCGACATCCTCGGTATTTTCGGCCGCGAGGGCCTCGATATCGCGTCTCGCTGGACGACGCCGACCACGAATTCTCCAACCTATCTTTCGATGAAGATCTATCGCAACTACGATGGATCGAAGTCTCCGTTTGGAGACATGAGTGTGGCCTGCGCGGTGCCCAACCCGGACAACCTATCGGCGTTCGCCTCCAAACGTTCGTCCGACGGAGCGATGACTGTGATGGTGATCAATAAGATTGGGAGCGCCAACATCCGAGTCGACCTCGCCAACTTCACCCCATCGTCCGCAGCCGAGGTTTGGCAGATCTCGTCCGACGCTCAGACGTCGATCAACCACCTTTCAAACGCCACCGTAAGCAACGGATCGATCAGCGCCACCGTCCCCGCCCAAAGCATCACCCTCTACGTAATCCCCAAGTCAACCGTTGTGGCGGGCCCGCAATACGACTTTGAGACAGACGCTCAGGGCTGGACTTCAAACGGGGGGATCGTGAGTTCCCTGAACACCTCGACTGCTCAGCATGCGAATGGCGCGAAAGCGTTGGCCGTGAACCTAAGCGGTGCCGGATTTGGTACCGCCTTTGTCAGAAACCCAACGGTTCCATCCGGAAAGACAATTACTTTCAAGGTCTGGATCCCCTCGGGTAGCTCCCTCGTAGGCATTCAGCCCTTCGCCATGGAGAGCGCCAAGGGCGACTGGACCTTCATCGGCGGCTGGCACCCGGTCGCGCAACTCACCACGAATGCGTGGAACACGATCACCGTCACCCTGCCGCCCAAATCCCCGCCCCTCTATCAACTCGGCGTCCAGTTTGTGAGCACCTCAGCTTGGTCGGGCACATGCTACGTAGACGCCGTTAGTTGGTAGTCCCTTGTAGCGTCGGCGCCCCCGCCGATGAGCTTTGCCCTTCGAAGGTCTTACTAACGCTAGGGACTGCCTGATCGTGCTCGGCGTCTCCTTCCCCACCCAACGCGCAGCCCCCCAGACTTGCGAAACATTCGGCCTAAATCTGGCGGGCCGAAACAATCCGTACCTTCAACCGAATATCATTGGGGAGGCCCTCGGCCCGTAAGGTTTTCGTAAAGATTCCGATGACAGGCGCCCCTCCTCCTTCCCTAGTCCAACGCATCCGCCGAGCCCTTCTCGGAGCGCCAATTGCCTCATCCAAGGCTCATCACGAAAAGCTTTCCCCGCTTCTCGGCCTCCCCGTGTTCAGCTCCGACGCGCTCTCGTCAGTCGCCTACGCGACCGAGGCGATCCTCGCGGTCCTCGTTCTGCACGCGGTTGCCGACCTGAAGTTTCAGATTTGGATATCCCTCGCGATCGTGGTCCTGATCGCGATGATCACGGTTTCGTACCGTCAGACGATTAAGGCCTACCCGGGTGGTGGCGGTTCGTACATCGTAGCGTCGGATAACCTAGGCCCCCGAGCGGGCCTCGTGGCCGGCGCGGCCCTTCTAATCGACTACATCCTCACTGTGTCGGTATCGGTGGCGGCGGGTGTGGACTCAATTCTGTCGGCGCTTCCCCAACTAAAACACACCATCCCCGACGCGCCGATTGTCCTATCGCTCTTCTTCATCCTCCTGGTGGCATTTGCCAACCTGCGAGGGATGCGTGAGTCGGGCAAGCTCTTTGCCATCCCCACCTACGGGTTCATCCTTTCGATGTTCACCGTCATCATCTGGGGAGTTATTCACCTTGCGCAGTCGCCTGCTGGTCCAGTGCAGGTCCTCGCGCCAAAGGCGGGACACGAGGCGGGCTACTTGCTTGGCTTCATCATCCTGCGAGCGTTCGCAGCCGGATGTACCGCTCTCACGGGAATCGAGGCGGTAAGCGACGGGGTCGCCGCATTCAAGGATCCAGGGCCTAAGAACGCGAGCAAGACGCTGCTCATCATGTCGGTCCTGCTCACTCTCTTGTTCATGGGGATGGGCTATATCGCGCTCCACCTGCCCGAGCACTATCCCGGCTTCCGCATCGTCGACAGCTCCGATCCGCGCTACCTGACTCTCATCGCGCAGATTGCCGCCTTCGGTTTTGGACTCAATTCCATTCCGTTCTACACCGTTCTCGGGTTCACCGCGGCAATCCTTATCCTCGCCGCGAACACCGCCTTCGCCGACTTCCCCCGGCTTTGCAGCTTCCTCGCTCGGGACGGATATATGCCGCGCTACATGGCCAGGCAAGGGGACAAGCTTGTTTTTCACAACGGGATCGTCTTGCTTGCCGCTTCGGCCGCGGGGCTCATCGTTATCTTCGGTGGCAAGCTCGACGCCCTCCTACCCCTTTACGCGGTCGGCGTTTTCACCGCTTTCACCCTCAGCCAAGCCGGCATGGTGATGCACTGGTGGAAAGAGCGCGAACAAGGGTGGGAGCGACGGGCCGCGGTGAACGCAGTCGGTTCGTTCCTTTGCTTCATCGTCCTCTTGATCATCGCGGTCACGAAATTCGCAGAGGGCGCATGGCTTGTCATGCTGCTCATCCCGCTGGTGTACTGCTTGTTCACGTCGATCAAGAAGCGGTACAAGCATATGGGCGACCAGCTCACGACGATTACGGAACCCGAAGTCGACGGTGGCCATATCGCCCTCCTCTTGGTTCCCCGCGTCCACCGTGGCGTCCTCGGAGCGCTCTCGTACGCTAAGAAGCTGCAAGGCGATATTCAAGCCGTGCATGTGACGATCAACGAAAAGGCCCTGCCCGAGTTACAGCGCAAGTGGGACCAGCACGGCCAAGGCGTAGACCTCGTCGTCCTGCCTTCGCCATACCGGTCGCTCATCCAGCCCGTCCTTGACTACGTCGACCAAATCCGAGAAGACCGCCCCAACGTGCTCATCACGGTCATCGTCGCTGAAGCCGTCTCGAACAAGTGGTATCAAAAGCTCCTCCAGGAGAACGTGGCGCAGCAACTCAAGATCGGCCTTGCAAGACGAAAGAAGGTTGTGGTCGCGAACACCCGATATTTCCTCAATTAGGCGGGAGGGAGGTGTTCGGTGTTAGGTGTTGGGTGTTGGGCCGGAACGGACGCCCTTAAGGGTCCCTTCACTTCGCGTTCCCGCTCAACACCGAACACCTTCCTCCCTCCCGCCCCAATCCTTACGCAATCTTGAGATCGCTAACGCGATCCAGATGGGATCATTAGGTTGCACCGGTGCAGTGAAGCGCTCGCGCAAACTTTATGATTGACGCACCGCCTCCCTCGATTTCAAAACGGATAATAAGAGCCCTACTCGGCGCCCCGATTCCTACCTCGAAAGCCCACAACGAGCGCCTCTCGCCGCTACTCGGCCTTCCCGTTTTTAGCTCCGATGCTCTCTCGTCCGTCGCTTACGCGACAGAGGCGATTCTTGGCGTTCTCATCCTGCTTTCGGTAGCTGCGCTGCAGTATCAGATCTGGATCTCGGTCGCGATTGTCCTACTCATCGTGATCATCTCGATCTCGTACCAGCAGACGATTCACGCCTATCCGACGGGGGGAGGGTCGTACATTGTCGCCTCGAACAATCTGGGGCCGAAGATCGGCCTGATCGCCGGCGCAGCTCTTCTCATCGACTACATCCTTACCGTCGCCGTGTCGGTCGCAGCGGGAGTCGATGCCATTCTCTCTGCCCTTCCCCACCTGAAAGATCACATCCACGACGCCCCCGTCACCCTTTCGCTCTTCTTTATCGCTCTCGTCGCCTTTGCCAACCTCCGGGGCCTACGCGAGTCCGGTTCGGTGTTCGCGGTGCCCACGTACGGCTTCATCATCTCGATGCTCGTGGTTATTGGCTGGGGCGTTGTGCACCTGATACAGACTCCTGCAATGCCTACCCAGGTGTTCTCTCCGATGGCCGGAAAGGAACACAACTTCCCGCTGATGTTCATTGTCCTCCGCGCCTTCGCGGCGGGATGCACCGCTCTCACGGGAATCGAAGCGGTGAGCAATGGCGTCCCTGCTTTCAAACCGCCGGAGACCAAGAATGCTGGCAAGACGCTCATCATCATGTCGTCACTGCTCAGCGTGCTGTTCATCGGGATGGGCTTCATCGCTCTTCACATGCCGGAGCACTATGCTTCTTTCCGCATCGTGGAGGCCACCGACCCGCGGTACCAAACCCTCATCGCCCAGATCGCCGCGTTCGGGTTTGGGCAGAACTCGTTCATGTTCTACACGGTGCTCGCGTTCACGGCGGCCATCCTCGTCCTCGCCGCAAACACCGCGTTTGCCGACTTCCCTCGCCTCGCCAGTCTTCTCGCCCGAGACGGTTACCTCCCCCGCTACCTGTCAAGGCAGGGCGATAAGCTCGTCTTCCACAACGGCATCCTCGTACTCGGGGCCGCCGCCGCAGCGCTCATCGTCATCTTCGGTGGCAAGTTGGACGCCCTGCTTCCCCTGTATGCGGTCGGAGTGTTCACCGCCTTCACGCTGAGCCAGGCCGGCATGGTCAAGCATTGGAGACGCGACAAAGGTTCGGGCTGGAAGCGTAGCGCTTTCATCAACGGATTCGGCTCCGTGCTGTGCCTTGTCGTGCTGTGCATCATCGCCTATACCAAGTTCTTCGAGGGAGCCTGGCTGGTCTTGATCCTTATTCCCATGGTCTATGGGATCTTTTATGCGATCAAGCTTCGCTACGACTCAATGTCCCGCCAGCTTCTCATTACCGAGGCACCGGAGAAGCCGAGTGGTCACATCGCCCTCCTACTCGTTCCGCGCGTTCACCGAGGAACTGTCGCCGCCCTCGAGTACGCCCGGCAGATGAAGGGCGATTGCCAGGCCGTTCACGTCACGATCAACGAGAAGGCCCTCCCTGACCTCCAGAGAAAGTGGGAGCAATACGGCGAGGATGTTCCCCTCGTGGTCCTACCCTCCCCGTACCGTTCCCTCATCCAACCGGTGTTGGACTACGTGGACCAAATCCGCTCTGACCGCCCCGGTGTTCTCATCACCGTCATTGTCGCGGAGGCGGTCTCGACGAAGTGGTATCAGAAACTACTGACCGAAAGCGTGGCTCAGCAGCTCAAACACGCCTTGGCGAAGCGAAAGAACGTGGTCGTCGCGAACACTCGGTATTTCTTGAACTAGACTGTCCGGCCACCGGCAGGTGTAGTCGACGATGTCATCGGCGCTGAGCCCCTTGAACCGACATTTTCGATGAATCAGAAACCTGGCATCGAGGGCATCGTCGGCTACACCCGCCGGCGACCGGATTGGAGCGGGAAGATATCCACATCGACCCCGTCGCTCGCCATCACGTGTTGGAAGAGCCGCGGCTCAATCCCAGCCGCTCGAACCAAACCGTCGGTGACCCGCTCCACTACCGCCGATCGCAACGGATACGGTGGATGCGAGACCCGACCCGTAAAAAGCCTCCCACCCCGATACGCATAGAGCAAATACCGCTCGATGAGAAAGAACTCAAGCGTTCCGGGTTCGGCTGCCGGCAGGGCAGCTCCGAACTCCGCCTGAATTCCCAACTCCCAACCATCAGACCACCGACGACTTCGATACACCCGCGAGTTCCCGCGCTCCTCTACCGTCATCGTCGCCTCGTGATACGGCAGGTTGAAGAACTGCCTCGCCACTCGACACGCAAGCCGATTCGCCGCGTCGAGCGAGAAGAACCAAACGCCCGGTTCGCGACCTTCTCGATGAACGTAAGTGCGGACATTCGTTTCCGGAAAGCTCATCGGCGCTGGCGTGAACCGCAACCGAACTCCTTCCATCCCGAAGGGCACCAATCCAACCCATGCCTTCTCTTCCCCATTTTCGTCCCGGAATGTATCCACCGACAGCCCAGCCGGAAGCAAAGCCTGAATCTCGCTGGGCGTGCACGGAAAATGAAGAAAGAGCAGGGACCGCCACCGTTGGTACATAACCGGCTGCCCTGCCGGGCGCTCGCGAAGAGCGAGCTGTCCGGCAAGTCGTTCGTCAAAGGTGGGCATGCAATCCATAGTAGCAACGCGGAGGTGATGCCTCCCGAGCTACGTATACACTAAACTGTACGCCAATGAGCAGCGCCCCGACCGCAACCCGACCCAAGGTCCGCCTAATGCTCACCTGCCTTTGCGACGCCTTCTTCGGCGAGGTCGGAATCGCGACCGTCAAGGTCCTCGAACACGCAGGTTGCGAGGTGATCTTCGACAAAGATCAAACCTGCTGTGGCCAACCGCCATTCAATGCTGGCGACTGGGAGGCCGCGCGAACCGTGGCCACCTACGCCAAAGAGCGGCTCCTAACCAGCGGTGAGCCCGTCGTCACCCCTAGCGGCTCCTGTGCGGCGATGATGCGAGAAGGTTATCCGATGCTTTTCGAAGGCATGGACCACCCCCACGCTTTCGAACTTGGCGAGTACATCGTGAGAGAGTTGGGCATCGAGACTTGGAAAGGCAAACTGAACAAGAAGGTCGCCTTCCACAGAGCATGTCACGGCCGAGGTCTTGGCCTGGGTGACCTGCAGGAGCGACTCTTGGGATCGATCGACGGCCTTGAGCTCGTTCCCTTTGCCCAATTCGAACAATGCTGCGGTTTCGGGGGTGCCTTCTCGGCAACGTTCGGGGCTACCAGCGCGGGCATCGGGATGGAGAAGCTTCACAACATCGCGGAGAGCGGGGCCACCGTCATCGCCAGCGGCGACATGGGCTGCCTCATGCAGCTTGGTGGCCTCATCAAGCGGCACAAACTCCCATTGGAGACCGTGCACTACGCTCAGCTTCTCGCGGAGGCGATCTCCGCGTGAAGAAAGGTCGCGTAGAAGTCTTCGCCCGACAGGTTCCTCAGGGGACGACCGACAGCGTGCGCAGCGCCACCGCGCATTATACGATTGCGCGCCGAAACACCCTCGATCGCACGTTCGAGGATGCGGAATCGACCCGCACCAAAGCGGCCGCGATCAAAGACTACGTGCTCGACAACCTGGGGACCTTGCTCGAGCAGCTAGAGGCTCAATGCACGGCAAATGGTATTCAGGTTCATTGGGCGAAAGATGCGGCCGAGGCAAACCAAATCATCGTCGGCATATGCAAAGACACCGCCCCTGATGGCGCAACCATTGTGAAAGCTAAGTCGATGGCGACCGAGGAGATCCACCTCAACCATCATCTCGAGGAAGCGGGATTTCACCCCGTGGAAACCGACCTGGGCGAATACGTCGTCCAAATCGATCACGACACCCCCAGTCACATCGTCGCCCCGATCATCCACAAGAACCGGATTCAGATCGCGAAAAGCTTTGAACGCGAAGGCCTCGGACCCTACTCCGAGATACCTGAGGAGCTTGCGATGCAGGCCCGAAAGAAGCTTCGGGCCGACTTCATGAAGGCCGACATCGGCATAAGCGGAGTCAACTTCGCCGTGGCGGAAACGGGACGAATCGTCCTCAACGAGAACGAAGGAAACAACCGCCTCTCGACCACCGCCCCTCGAATTCACATCGCCCTCATGGGCATCGAGAAGATTCTTCCGAGAGAGGCCGATCTCCCCATTTTCCTCCGCCTCCTCTCGAGCTCGGCCACGGGTCAGGTGCTCGTCTCCTACATCCACATGATCAGCGGCCCTCGCCGTGCGGATGAGATGGATGGCCCCGAGCAGGTGCACCTGGTTCTTCTGGACAACAACCGGTCCGGCGTCCTCAACGGCCCCTACCGCGAGATTCTTCGATGCATCCGCTGTGGCGCCTGCCTCAATGTTTGCCCGGTGTACCGACAGGCAACCGGCCACGCTTATGGACACGTGTATTCCGGTCCCTTGGGGGCGGTCTTAGGACCGGCCTTGGAAGGAGTTGAGAGACTCGGCGACCTCGCTAAAGCGTCAAGCCTCTGCGGAGCCTGCGAAGAAGTCTGCCCCGTCAAAATCCCAATCCCCAAGATGCTTTTGCAGTTGCGGGACGAAGCCTATCGCAAAGGCGTGATCAAGGAGCCGATCCCGTGGGGGACGTACGCCTTTGGGGCTACGTCGGCCGGACGATGGCGCACGGGCCTCAAGCTCCTCCCGATGGCCTCCCATCTCCCCCACCCGATGAAGTGGGGTTGGAGCGAGTTTCGGGAGCCGCCGGAGAAAGAAGGAAAGGATTTCCGGAAGTGGTGGGACGAAACCCACGGCACCAAAACGTAGCGTCGGCGCCCCCGCCGATGAGCGCTGGACGACCGAGCATGTATCGTTGAAACGCATCACTCTACAATGGAACCTGCTCGATCGCGCGGCGCTCATCGGCGGGGGCGCCGACGCTACGGGTTACTTCCGCCGACGTCGAACCATGAATCCGACAACTCCCACCCCAAAGAGCAGGAAGCTCGGAGGCTCGGGCACCGTGGTCATGTAGGCGCTGCCGCTACCCACGATCTCGCCGTCTGAGAAGGTCATCGCCGAAAACGTTCCACCCATGTTGAACCAGGCGCTGTGCGGCTGAGCAAGGTTGTCGAGAATGCCAGTCACCGCGTCGCCGAAGGCGAAGTCCTCAAGGTGGATGATGCCGTCGTCGACAACATTGTCGTCGCCCGAAGTTGCATCTTCCAGGTGTCGCAACAGCTCATCCTCGTTGGTATTACGGAACAGAGTTCCCCAAGCGATGTGATTGGCGAGACCGGCGGCATCATCGGCCATCAAGAGCACAATGTGCTTCTGGTCAGGATTCTCCACGTCTGAAGCAAGACCTTGCACCTCCCCAATGAAAAGAGATTGGGCGATAGGCTGGGTACTTGGGAAGTAGATGTCGATGTGAGTCGTCCCCGCACCGTCACCGTTGAACGACCAAATATCTCGATGCTCGCCATCCGGGGCCCTTTCCAGAAGGAACATATTGGTGACCTGCTTCCCTGTACTCAGGGTGAAGTCGTAGTGGCTGAAATAGTCCGCGTGCGCGTTGCCACACAGACCAGCGCCCACCAGGGCGGCTGCAAGAAAGGGAAGAGCTCTCATTTTAATAAGTCCTTGGTGCGGCACTCAGGGTGCCGCGATTTACACGATCATGCTTGTTTGAAAATGCGTGACGAAAACGTGACCGGAGCTTGCCTGGAACCAAATTCAGCATTTTTGCCGAAATGTATAATCCGAAGGGATGAGTTGGGAGATCGGCCTTGGGGGAAGGTTTGCTGTCACGAGAGATGGCCAAAAGCTTGGCTCACCTCCGACTCGTCTGACCGCCGTTCTCTTTTGCGCGCTGGTCCAGCAAAACGGCGAGTGGATGTCACGATCGGAGATCGGAGACAAACTCTACCCAGACAGCGACCCGGAATCTAAAAAGACGGCACTTCGCCAAACCCTCTCTCGGATGAGGCATTGGCTGGGAGATGAGGTTCTCCGTACTTCGAACGGCTGCGTCCGGATCGCGATCGAGAAGTGTCTGGTCAATATCAGCCTCAAAGACGGATCGCCGGCCCGATATGCCCAGATCGCACCCGGATTCGACCACCCGTGGATGGACGAACTGCGCGCTCACTGGAGCCCGGTGAGCCAGCAACAGCCGAGGACAAGATTCCAAGACCTAACCCATTCCGTCCTGCGCCTTGGTCGCCAAGACCCGTCAATGGGCAGGGGCCTCTTGGTAGCGTCGAGCGAGCTCTTCGACCACATTTCGACGAAGGACTTGTCAGAGATGCTTACCGCAACCGCTCCGAAGAGAGGTCGGGAGCCACTGGCCGCAGAACATCTCATGCTGAGATCAGCCCATGCATTCCGTTCGCTCGCCATTCAGCGGGCGCAGGACCTGGGGTTCCAAGCATGGCAGATGGCGAATCAGAAGAAGCAAGTGCCGCTTGCCGCCACCATGGCCTCGTGGCTCATGTTTTTCGCCACGGAGATGGGAGATCGGGTTCAATCTCGCCATTGGCTTAACTACATCGATAACGCGGGAGCGCCCGAAAACTCTAAGCTGCTCTCGATAAACGCCCTTATGTGCTTCCATTGGAACTGGGGCGACTTCGGCGAGGCGGAAAGACACGTGCAGCAAGGGCTGAAGGTCATTCACTCCCACAGCCGGCGCGATCAGATCCATTTTTTCACCAATAGCTCGGCATTCTATTCGGAAGGCCGGCAGTATCGCGCCGCCGAAGACTGCCTTCGGCAAGCCGAATCCCTGATCATTCCCGATCTGGATTTGGATGCTGCAACCGGCATCCAACACGCCCAAACCAAGTTGTTCCCCAATATCGGTAGGCCCGAAGAGGCGCTCAAGATCGGTGAAGAATTGGCCACCGCCTGCAAATCCCTCGAAAACCCTATTCACGGACTCTATGCGAGTGAAGCAGAGGCGCGCGCACTAGCGATCATCGGTCGGACTCGAGAATCCGCCCAGGCCTGGGATCGACTCATCGCTCGTCGAGCTGCGGTAGGCAGCAAACCCACGACAAGGCTGAAACGTTTGCGCGCTTCCTGTTGAGAATGCGTAGAATTCCATACTTTTCGACCTCGGCTCGACCAAACTGCGCAACGAGTTCTGCCACGACGTGGACAAGAACGACCCAAGGTCACCCTCGTCTACGCGACGAAAGACGAGGAGCACAACCAGGCGGTTGTGCTCCTCGAAGTCCTCAAGAACTACGTGTGATATTCCGCGTTGATGCGGACGTAGCCGTAGCCGAAGTCGCAGGTGTAGATCACCGCTGTCTCGCCGTCGCCAACCGTGAGGTCGATAACCACGTAGTCCGACTTCAACGCCGTCGAGACCCGCTTCGGGTCGAATGACGCCGGCCCGTTCTCGAAGAGCACATGCTCCTCCTCGCCCGCGAAAAGGGATAACCGAACGTCGGCGAGTTTGAACTCAACCCCCGCGCGACCCGCCGCCATCAGGACCCGTCCCCAGTTGGGGTCGCATCCGAACATCGCGGTCTTCACTAGAGGTGAGTCCGCAATGGTTCTCGCGATCTTGGTTGGGTCTTCGCTACCCGTCACCCGCACCTCGATCAGCTTGGTAGCCCCTTCCCCGTCGCGCGCCACTTGCTTGGCCAAGGATACAAACACCGCGGTGAGCCCTTCCTCGAACGCAGCCAAGGTTGGCTTAACCCCGGAAGCGCCGTTTGCCAACACGAGCAACGTATCGTTGGTGGAGGTATCGCCGTCAACCGTCATCCGGTTGAAACTTTTGTCCACCGCCCTCTTCAGAACCAGGTCCAAATCAAACCCCGAAGTATCCGCATCGGTCGCCACGAAGGCGAGCATCGTCGCCATGTTCGGTGCAATCATGCCCGAGCCCTTGGCCACTCCGTAGATGAACGCTCCGTCCACCGATGCATGCGCCTGCTTCTCCACCAAGTCGGTAGTCAGAATCGCATCCATGAAAGGCTTGGGATCTTCGCCAAAGGCGACCGACGCCTCGGCGATCCCCCGTTCAACCTTGGACATATCGAGCAACTGCCCGATGACGCCCGTGGAAGCCACTGCCACGTCTCCCAACTCAAGGCCCAACGCCTTCGACGTCAGCTCGGCCATGCGCAGGGTGTCGCGTTCGCCCTGCAAGCCCGTGCAACAGTTGGCGTTGCCGCTGTTCACAACTACCGCGCGAAGCTTGCCATCGGCGATGGCGTTGCGCGAGAAGTCGATGCATGCGGCCCGCGCGTAACTCTGAGTAAAAACACCCGCGGCAACCGCGGGACGATCCGACAATAGGATGCCGAGGTCGTTTCGCTTATTCTTGAGCCCGCATCGAACGCCGGCAAAGGTAAATCCCTTTGGGATCATGGCCACACTCCGTGGATGGGCAGGCCCGTCGTCTCCGGGATGTCTGCCATAAGGTTCATGTTCTGGATGGCCTGACCGGCGGCACCCTTCACCAAATTGTCGATGACGCTGCAGATGACCGCCATCTGGGTCCGAGCGTCGTAGGTCACGCTAAGAGCGCATGTGTTCGAGCCCTGCACCTGCTTCGTGTTCGGCAAGGTGTCCTGCACATTCACAAACGGCTCACCCTTGTAGAAATCCCTAAACAGCGAAGCATCTACCGCCGAAGAAACCGGCACATGCAGCGTCGCATGAATCCCCCGAGCAGCAGGGATCAAGTGAGGCGTGAAGCGCACCGCGCGACCCGCCATCTGCTCAATCTCGGGAGTATGGCGGTGGCCATCCACCGCATAAGCCTTGAATCCACCGCTCAGCTCGCTAAACGTATAGTCGGTCTCCGACCGAGAGCGGCCCGCGCCCGAGACGCCCGACTTGGCATCAATCACCGGAACTCCGTTGACCAAACCAGCCTTCACCAAGGGCATCAGCCCCAAAAGCGATGCGGTCGGATAGCAACCGGGATTCGCGACTAAGTTTGCCGACATGATCGAGCAGCGCTCGACGAGCTCGGGCAATCCGTAAACGGATGGCAGCCCGATCGAGGCAGCGGCCCGCGGCTTCTTGTAGTACTGCTCAAACACCGAGTGATCGTCCAGCCGGAAGTCGGCTGAGAGATCGATCACGCGGGTCTTCCCCATCAGTTCCGCCGCCCGCTCCATCGCGAACCCCGACTCTTGGCACAGGAACGTAAAGTCCGCAGTGATCGAGTTGGGGTCGAAGGGAGTGAGAACGAGGTCAGTTCGAATCCAGGGGCACTGCTGGGCCAATAGCTGGCCCGCGCTACGCTCCGAAGTCACGGTCACCACTTCAGCACGTGGGTGGCTGCTCAGCAGGCGCACAATTTCCGCGCCGCCGTATCCGCTAGCCCCCACTACCGCAACCGAAATCTTCGCGTGAGTCATAGGAGCCTCTTAGGGTACCTGCGCTCACCCCGCAAGGACTGGGCGTAGGCTCGTGTACACCCACGCTTCGAGAGTCGATTGGGTCGTGCTGACGTAGGTCCGCTCCGATGCGACTCCGCTGCTGATCCGATGCCCCATTCCGACAAAGCCTTCCGCCGCGCCCGCCGAGAATCCTGCGCCGATCAACGCCTCGCGAGTCTCATCATCGGTAACCGTGATGGCCTGAACAGGGTGCCCCGCGTTCTCGGACACGATTCGGGCGACGTCGTTGTAGCTCAACTCCCTCGGACCCGCAACGAACTGAACGCTCTGTCCCGTCCAAGATCGGTTCAAAAGACGAGCCGCCGCGACTTCGCCCACATCGTTCGGATCGTTCCAAGGCACCAACTGGTCGAGCGGCACGGTTGTGGGTAGAACGCCTTGCTTCAGGGCATCCAGACTGGCAAGCAAGTTCGAAAAGAAGTATCCCGGACGAATAAAGACCACGTTGGCGCCCGTCTCAAGGAGCAAATCCTCGGTCTGTCCGAGGCCCCCGATGAAGTCACCACCGCGTTTCTCAGCACCCATGCTGCTAATAAGGACGGTGTGCTCGATACCGTTCTGCTTGATCGCGGCGGCGGCATTTCGTCCCATCTCGATGATCTTCGCGACCGGGTCTTCCGAGATGTAGTCGGTGGGAGTGAGCCAAAAGAGAGCGTTTGCGCCCTTGGTGGCGTTGAGCACAAATTCGCGGTTGCTCAGATCGCCCTCGAGCACATTGCTGGCTGCTCGAACTTCCTCCGAAAGCTTAGCCGCGTTGCGAACGAGGAGTGTGGGTCGGACCCCGGCTTGGACTACGAGGCGAGTGACGCGGGAGCCGATCTGGCCGGTGGGAGTTGTAATGACAATACTCATGGATAGATATTGCGTCATCCTTTCCATACGCTCTATGTCATAATGTCCGATATTCTTGTCAGATCGTCCTAACATGAAATCCCTTGACAGCCTCCTCGACTCTCTGCGCCTTCGCAGTGTTCTGCACAACCGCGTGCTCCTCAACGAGCCGTGGGGCGTCACTTTCCCTCAACGACCGGACACCGCGAAGTTTCATTTCGTGGAAGAAGGTGGAGGCTACCTGGTGCTCCCTGGTCAGAAGCCGGTTCGTCTCGAGAAAGGCGATCTCGCGATCGTATTCGTGGGAGACCACTCGGTCCAGGACTTCAAGTTGTCGCCTCCTACCGACGTACGTACGTTGGTCGAGCGTGCCAAAGTAGTGTGCCGAAGCGGGATCACCCTCCAGTTCGGAGGCGATGGCCCGCTCACTTCCATCATCTCCGGGGTCTTTCACTTTGAGGAAGGCTCTACTCACCCCCTGTACCGGGTGCTGCCACCCTACATCGTCCTCAAGGGAGAGAGCGGCCAAGCAACTGAATGGATCGACGCCACCCTCCGGCTCCTCTCGTTCGAATCGATGGAAGTCCGCCCTGGAGTACGCACTGTCCTCGATCGCCTCTGTGACGTCCTCTTTATCCAGAGCCTCCGGGGTTGGATTAGAACGGACGACGCAACTGAGGGACTCCCGATGGCCGTAAAGGACCCTGCGATCGACGAAGCCCTCGACCTCATGCAGCGTCTTCCCCATGAAGCCTGGACCGTCGAGCGGCTCGCCCAGCGCGTCTCAATGTCCCGCTCCGTCTTTGCCGAACGATTCCGCCGGCTGCTCGGCGACACCCCAATGGATTACCTCCAACGCTGGCGCATGCACCTCGCGGCGCAGATGCTGCGAGATGGTCGTGAAAGCACGGCTCAGATCGCGGGCAAGGTCGGCTACGAGTCGGAGGCGTCATTCGCCAAGGCGTTCAAGCGCACCATCGGCGTCGCGCCCGGTGCGTTTAGGCGCCGAGGAGCGGAAATCCCGGTTCGGACTGCGGTGATGGTGCCCCTCCCTGGGGAACCTTGGGGAAGGGGTGCGACTGCCTAACTGTAAAGTCTCCGGATGACTATCGCAACTTCGCCAACTCTGTCGCAATCGCATCGCGGATCGACCCGTGCTTCGCAGGATCAAACGCATGCTCAGACGCTTCGCGAAGCTCAGCTGGGATCGAGAACGGGGGCTTCGCCGCATATGCCGCGTCTTCCCACTCGTACCGAGGCCAAACGTGGGCGTGCAGGAAAGGATCGAGGTTGCCATAGATCGCGTAGTTGATCCGTTTACAACCGGTCGCTCGCAGAACCGCCTCTCCAAGCAAGCTCATATCGGCCAAGTACTGCACCCGCGCATCGCCAACCAAATCCGTCAAATGATTCGCATAGGGATATGCCAACAGCAACGCGTAACCGGGAAGAAATTGGGTATCCCCGATGACCACAAAGCCGCTTTTCATTCGAGCGATCAGCTTCGGGCTATCGCCCACCAGAAGCGGCTCGATACGGACGCTATATGAAGCGGGAACCGACATCAGCTACCCGCCGCGGCAAAGCCTTCCAGAAAGTTCTCGCCCATTAGTTTCTTCACGATCCCAATCTGATTCACCGCGTACTTGCGCGCCCGAGGGGCGAGGTAGCGGGTGTCGATCTTCTCAAAGTCAAACGTCGGCCCGGAAGGCGTGTACGAAGCGAGCGTTGTCCGTAGCCAATTCTCGTCGTCCCGCAGAGGAGTGTCCATCTTGAAGTGCGCTCCGCGACTCTCGTCGCGGACGATCGCCCCGCCGACGATCGCCTTCGACTGCTCAATCATATGAGCAACATTGCGAGTAAACGGAACCGCTTGATTTGTCCAGCCGCTATCGTCTACCAGCTTGCACTTGTGGATTCGTCGAGAGAGTTCGTCCAACTTGGTCCGAGCAGAAAGGAGGTCCTTCTGAACTCGCCAAATGCCGCAGTTGTTCCACATCGTCTCGGCGAGTTCCGCGTGCAAACGATAGGGATTCTCATCGCCGTTGCTCTTCGAGAGGGCTTCATACTCCGACTGTCGCTGATGTCGCGAATCCTCGAGCACGGAAGAAGGAAGATCGACCCCACTCGCCGGCATGTTCTGCAGGTAGGCGATGATCCCTTGCGCAGTGATCTCACCTGCCACCAAGCAAGAAAGCAGAGCATTCGCCCCCAGGCGGTTCGCGCCGTGGTACTGGAAGTCGCACTCGCCCGCCGCGTAAAGGCCGGAAATGTTGGTCATCTGGTTTCGATGGCTGTCCACGTCCCACGCCCCATCGCCGTTGGTTTCGTAATCCACCCAAAGGCCACCCATCGTATAGTGAACCGCCGGATAGATCCGCATCGGCAGATCGATCGGATCCTCCCGCATGAACTTCTCGTAGATCTCCAACACGCCTTCCAGCTTGTCGTTGATCTGGTCGCGTGTGTATGGACCGCCATGGTCCTTGTGAAGCTGCGTGATGTCGAGATAGACCTGCTGGCGCTTCTTAATCCCCTTGTCCATGCGGCAGACACAATAGATGATGAAACTGACAATGTCGCGGCTGAGCAGATTGCCGTACTTCGAGTCCATCTCTTCGCAGACATACCAACGATCCTTCTCGGGAATCGTCGTCGGCAGTCGCTCGTCGAGCGGATCGCGCGGCACCCAAATACGGCCGCCTTCCCCACGAACCGATTCAGAGATGAGCCGGCACTTGTCCTCACCGGGAATCGCGGTCGGGTGGATCTGGACCATCTCTGGGTTGCCGTACTTCACACCCTGCTGGTAGCAAATGCTGACCGGAGAGCCGCTGTTGATGATTGAGTTGGTGCTCTTGCCAAAAATGAGTCCGCATCCGCCGGTCGCCATCACGACCGCGTCGGCGGCGAAGGCGTGAATCTGCATGGACCGCAGGTCTTGAGCGGTGATGCCGCGGCATGCCTCGTTCGAGTCCTTCACGATGCCGAGGAAATCCCAGCCCTCGTACTTCTCGACCAGGCCCGTAACTTCCCATCGGCGAACCTGCTCGTCCAGCGCGTAAAGAAGCTGCTGTCCAGTGGTGGCGCCGGCATACGCCGTTCGATGCTTCAGGGTCCCGCCGAAGCGACGAAAAGAAAGCAACCCTTCGCTTGTGCGGTTGAAGGGGACGCCCATTCGATCCAGCAGATAGATAATCGCGGGAGCTCGCTCGGCCATCCGCATGACGGGAGGTTGGTGGTTGAGGAAGTCGCCACCGGTAATCGTGTCCTCAAAGTGTAGGTAGGGCGAGTCTCCCTCGCCGCGCAGATTCACCGCGCCATTGATTCCGCCCTGAGCGCAGACGCTGTGCGACCGCTTGACCGGAACGAGGGAAAAGAGTTTGACCTTATGCCCCGCCTCCGCGAGCTTCATAGCAGTCATGAGACCCGCAAGGCCCCCACCGACGACGATGACCGTGCGTTGCGCTGCCATTACCGTCTCCTAGTTTACGTTTTCGGGGGTCCGCATTGCTGGCGGGTGGTTAAACTAGAAGGCAGATGTCCAGTCGCGAAGAGATCCTGTCCAAACTTCCGAGGCTTGGAGGCGAACTCCCGCCGCCCATCCCGACCGCTACTGCGACAACCGCCGACATCGATCAACTATGGGAAGAGTTCGCGTCCCAACTCGCAAGCCTCGGCGCTCGCATGGTTGAGATGGAAGAGGTCAAGAACCTGATCGAGCGACCAGCCTGGAAAGATGCTGACGTTCCCATCGACCTCCCCAATCCGGTGGAATCGATCTGGAAGGCCGAAGTCGGCCTTACGATGGGTGATGTCGCCATCGCCAATACGGGAAGTGTCGTGATTTCCAACGAGCCAGGGCGGTCGCGTCTTGCTTCCCTCACGCCACCGACCCACATCGTGTTCATCCCCGAATCTCGAATCGTTCAGCGAGTCGAGGATGGAATGGAGCGAGCTACTGACCGCACGACGGTGATTGTCACCGGCACTAGCCGGACGGCCGACATCGAGAGCGTTTTGGTACGAGGTGTTCACGGCCCCGGTGAACTGCTTGTGCTGAGAATGCGGGGAATCTAGCCCCGAGCATCGGCCAGAATCTTCATCTTTTTGGACACCCTTGAAAGCCCATCCAAAATACGCGCGTCGTTAGGTTTCGAGCGGCGGGCAAGCTCATAGTCCGCTTGGGCGCCTTTCAAGTCCAAGACGCCCTCACGTGCTACCCCGCGCAGACCCGTGATCATGAACGAGAGCTCTTGGGGATGGCCCCCGTTTTCTTCTGGCATCGACATCGCCTCGTCCAGGAGAGGCACCGCCTGAGCGTATTCGTCTTTGCTCACAAAGTATTTGGCTCGCTCGAAAAGGAAGTAGCGGTGTCGACAGCCAAATTCCAGCGTTTCCACGAGAGCCCGTTGGGCGGCTTCCTCATTGCCCTGGGCTCGATATCCCTTCAGGAGCAAATACGTGGTGTGCTCACTCTTCATGTTGAACTTCTGGCGAACCTCTTCGATAATGCGAATCGCCTCCACACTCCTCACATCTTCCTCGTGGAGAGACCAAGCGTGGTTCAACATGGCATGCGGATCCTCAGGATTGTCCTCGAGGTCGAGCTTCGCGATCCGCAGATTTCGAGCTATTTTGCCAAACTGGTCGCGAATCTCGACGACGTCTCCGTCGTGTCCCAAGTTGACCTGAGGCGCCTCGATGGCCGCGACCTGCTTCCCTTCGAAAGTCGGTTGCTCATGCAGTCGATATCGATATTCCACCCCTTCCCTTCGAAAGACCCGAGCTGAGAGAAGGAAGACACCCTTCTTGGAGTGGATAACGGGGCGGAGACCAACCTGCTCCTTCTGCTTTTGCAGCAATCGGATAAGGGCTTCCCCGCTACCGGGCAAAAGGGTTTCGTCGCAGTCGATGACCAGCACCCACTCGCAAGTCGCATGCTTCAACGCTTCATTCCGTGCCAGGGCAAAACTATCCTGCCACGGAAAGTGATGAACCTTCGCGCCTTTGCTTTCGGCAATTGCCACCGTGTCGTCAGTTGACCCGGTGTCCACGACGATGATCTCGGTGACGTAGTCTTTGATGCTGTCGAGGCATCGCCCGATACACCGCGCCTCATCCTTCGCGATGATGCAAGCCGAAATCCTCGGCCGCTCCCCAGCCGGCACCTCGCGCCGACGCCGCATGTGCTTCGCTTTCCCCAACCCTTTTAGGATACTTTGACGCCGACTATGGACCGGCATTGCGCTGGATTCCTTCTCGGTATCGAAGACTGTCTTGGAGCTGCGTTGCCATGTCTTCGGATGCTTTCTTGATGAGCCAATCCGCATCCTTGTCATATTGATGGTCCGGAAAAGGCAAAGTGATGACCGTCTGCGAATCTCCCTCGCCCAATCGGATGTCGATGCCCACCGAATAGGTGTGAGCATTCGTGGAAACGCGTTCACCGGCATGATTCCTCACGTACCTTAACAACTCCCGCAGTTGAAGCTTCAGTTGCGCAAGAGACTTCTCATCAAGTGACTTAGTAATGAGCGCCGACCGACTGTCGCCAACGCCCCACAGGACGTTTCCCACTTGGGCCGAAATGCTGATTCCGGATTGCACCGGGGCCGAGGGTTCGAACTTTGGATCCACCCAAATGGAACCAGCATCCGGACCATAAGTCACCCGATTTAGAGGCAACAATCCATCTGTGCTCACGGCCGAAAAGGATGGCGGAACGTTGGCGGGAATCACCGCCTCTGCGGGTTGGAAGGGTTGAAACAGAAAGGCGAATCCTACCGACAGGGTGAGGGCGACCGCCACAAAGCCGACGATCCGTCTTGTCTTCTTTCTAGGCCCCGTACGAAGGTCTTCCAGGTTTTTCCGAAGCTGGTCGAGCGGCACTCCGGTTTCCAGCGCCAGGCCAGCCAGAGTTCTCGGTTCGTCAACCTTGACGCCTTCCAACTGGGATTCTGTCAACCGCGTCAAGAGCTCTTTCATCTCTTGGGGCGCAATCATGGCCTCGCTTTCAGTCTTTAGACTTTCCATGACTTAGCAGCCCACTTGCCTTCTCATTGATCGGCGCGATGAACTTCGCCGCCTCGGCAGCCTTCACGCGGATGATGCGCGACGCATCACTTGGGTTCGTTTCGGGAACGTCGAAATCGAGAGTCCGTCCCGGTATCCGAATCGACACCCTTGCCTCAGCTGGCAACCGGCCCTTGGGACCCGTGGCGGCGATTCGATCCCTCATCATCGCATTCAAGATTGATTGGGTCAGTCGCTCCGCGATTAACTTCTCAGCGATCGGAGCGAAAAGTATTCGCGGACCAGACTGACTGTCGGCACGGTAGCCCGCGAAGTCCACCGTGAACCCAGGAGGTGGAGGCAAAATCCCCTGAGAGTCGACTCTTCCGTTAAGAGACTGTTCCTGTTGTGCTCTCTTCTCCTCGAGGAACTTACGGACGGATTGATCGAGTTTAGTTTGCGAGCTCCTGTCGAGGGTCGATTCGACGATGACATTCTCTCGACCCGGCCACCCGCTAAGCGTAATACTCGATTGAGAGTCGGTCAGCGAAAATCGCGACGTGGATTGGTCTTCGATCATTCCCAACGTATGATTACGGGCCGTCCCTGTCTTATGAGAAGCCTTGGCAATCAACGCCCCTGCCGACTCTGAGAGCCGCGCCGAGATGAACTCATACGGCATCGGGAAACTCGCGAGTTCTTGCCCGTTATCGACCAACTCGTATCCGTTTGAGACGACGTCCACTCGAAATCCGCCAGGTGCCGCTCCTGCTCCTTTGAGTAGGTACTCGGCGGGAAGGTGGCTTACGGTTGTCGAGGGTCGCGCAGATTCAGCTTTTCCCAGAGAATCAACGGTCCGCGGAGGGAGAGGGTGAGACAACAATCCTTGGGATCGAAGAAGCGCAACTACCGCGCCCACAATTAGGAGCGCCTCTGCAATTGGAATGAGTCGCGAAGATCGACGCGGTTCGACAACAGCAAGCGCCTCTTCTGCTCGGATTCGGCGAAGCTGAATCCGAACCTCGTCCACGCTCCGGCCCGTCGCCTCGGCGACGGCGGCCACCGTCGTCGCGTCGGATGGCGAGGTTGGTTCTGGACTCTCAGCGACCTGCAGCCTTTCGCGCAGGAGAACGCTTTCTTCCTCCGAGATCCTCTCCAGCACCACCGATTCTTGAACCGACTTATTCATTGATCGTCAACGTCGGTGCCGCCCCATGGTTCAAGCGATCAATCTGCTCGACCACCTTGTTAACATTGTCCCGCAGAATCTTGTCTCGCGCACGGACCGCATCCGCCGCCGTCGGGTACTTCGGTGAGGCGGCGGTAGGAACTTCGAAATCGAGCTTTCCGAGAGGGCTAGTTATCGAAACTGTTGTGAATGGGGGGATTGGGATTTTCGAGTCGGCGATGGTTTGCAATTGCGAAGCAGGGTTTGGCGGCCTAAGATCGTCCTCAAGGAGGTTCTGAAGGACCTCGAGAAGGCGGACTCCTGCCTTTCCGGCGTCAACGGGAGATAACGCAAATGAGGGACCATTTGCATTGCCCTCTCTTCGCCCATTCAGTCGAACCACCAATCCGGGCGGCAATCCTAAACGGATTGCCGATGGTCCGAACGCCGCATCTTGGCTCTGCTTAAGTCTGCTTACTACCTCGACCGCAGTCTCTTTGAACTGATCGGTCGTCGAACCTGTAGTGGCCGCGATTTGCCCATCGTAAATAATCGAGAACGCCGCGATATGGATCCCAAACTGTTCCGAATGATCGGTGCCTTCTTTCGACTCTTGCCGCACCTCTTGGTCGAAGGCGGCCCTCAGCGAATCGGCCAAGAGCGCAATAGCCTTCGCTTCGGTAGGAATTCCCATAACCCGGCTTCCGATCGCGGTGACCTTGGTGCGTGCCCCAGTTACCACGAATCGAATTCCGGAAGGAGGCAGAGATTTCTTGTCTTCCAATTCGAATTGTGCCACGATGCCCTTGCGCCTAGAAACTTGAGCATCCGAGAGCTCTTTCGCCCTGGCCTCTACCTCGGCATCCGACAGCTTGTGAGGAGTTAGGGCGTAAATCGCCAAAGCCGCCACGAACAAGGCTCCCGCCAAAGCAACGAGGCCAGTCTGCTTCTTTGGCTCCTGCTTGGGCTGAAAAGCACGCTCGGTGCGAAGTCGATCCAGATGGGCAAGAACTGCCTCGGTGGGAACACCAAAGGCCTCCGCAAGATCGCGAACCGTGCTAAACCCCTCGCTTTCCCGTTTGTGGGAGTCCTCGAAGCCCATGTTGAGCCGACGACGAAGCTCCTCGATCTCTTTTGGATCGAGACGGTCCTCGGCTTCGGCCAGCCCATGAGCGTTCCGCATAATGCTAATGCCTAGACGCTTTTGCAAATGCACGTGATCTAGGATTCGTCGAAAACCGAACGAAAAAAAGACCGCACCCCTTTTCTGGGGTGCGGTCTTTTGGCAACCTGATCTTAGTTGACGCAGGTGCCGGGGTTGTAGGTAGCGTAGCCCGGATAGAACTTGTCGCCGAACTGATAAGCGTTCGGGTTAAGAATCTGCTCGAGCTTCTGGTACTTCGCGTGGCCGTCGGCGTAGGCGTAGTTGGCACCACCGGTGTGTCGATCCCACTGGAGTCGAACGATGTCGTTCTTGTCGTTGGTATCGGCAAGCAGGTGCTGCTTGGCAAAGTCGGCGGTCCAGAAGGCATAGCTCGGTCCGCTGATCTTCGCGTACTGCGGAGCGATCTGAACCGATCCGGGGCAAGGCTGCGAAGGGTTGAAACCGCTGATTCCCTTATGTAGACCAATCACGACGGGGCTGGCGCCGCCACCTTGGAACGAGTTGCGTCGCTCGGTCACCGTAATGATCGTCGCGGGCTCGGGGAACACGGTCATCACCGTGGTCGACCAGTCGTGGGCAGGCAGCAAGTTGTAGTTGCCGATATAGCTATACGCCGGAGCCTGCCAGTCGCAGTACATCTGGCCACTACCGTCAACCTTTCCGAGGTCGCCGATACCGTTGGGGCAAGGATTCTTCGGCTTGACCGGAGTGGAGTCACTCGGGCATCGGAAAATGTCAAAGCTCTTGATGTACGGCTGCATCAAGTAGGTCCAGTGAATCTGATACTTTCCGCTCGGGTTGAACGGTTGGACGGTTAGGCCGCTTTCCCAGCTCGTCTGGCAGAGGCTGTCGTCGTAGTCACCTGCGTAGATGAAGAGGGCGGTGCCAATGTTCTTGTCATTGGAGAGACAGGAGGTCTTCTTTGCGGCTTCTTTCGCCTGAGCGAACACCGGGAAGAGGATAGCGGCGAGGATTGCAATGATCGCAATTACGACCAAAAGTTCGATAAGGGTAAAGGCTTTCTTCATATAACTTGACTTTCCAACCAGATTGCCTAGAAAGGTGAATCCCGATTGTTAAGATCAAGTTATCGAACTGTTAAGACGTTATTAACAAACTACCAGGAGCCCGAACATGGCCTACGCGAATGACAGATTTGACGCATCCATCATTCTCTGGGCTGACCTTAACTTAGCGCACAATTCCCGCCCGATCGAATAGAGAAGCTGCGATACCATCTCCGGGTGCTCCATCTCAAGATAGGAGATGAGGTCCTCAGAGAGGAAAACAACCTGGCTCTCTCCCTTGCTCACCACATCGGCGGTCCGCTTCTGGCGATCAAGGAACGCGACTTCGCCAAACAGGGTGCCCGAGCTGATCACGTTGATCACGTCTCCGAACTGGCCGACCACGGTGACCTGCCCGGAGACGAGGGCGACGATGGGAAAGCTCGCATCCTGCATCGTCAGGATTGGTTCGCCATCATTGAATTCGCGAATGATCACTCGCTCTTTTAGAACGGCGAGCTCAGTTTCATTGAGCTTGTCGTTAAAGAACGTCTTTCGGATGACGGCGTAGGCGATGTCTTGACTCATAAGGATCCCAAAGGATCATTATGCGCGGAGAACTAGCCTTTGGCCTTGAGTAGGTCGCGAATCTCGGTGAGGAGGACGACATCGGCGGCTGGGGCGGGGGCTGCTTCCGGTTCGACTTCCTGTTTTCGCTTCATCTTGTTTGCGGCCTTCACGATGAGGAATACGGCGAAACCAACGATAAGGAAGTTGATGACCGTATTGAGGAAAGCGCCGTAGGTGAGGTACAAGTCCGGCTTCAATTCGAGCTTTGCGGCGCCCAGGTCGACCTTTCCAGGAATGCTGATGATCGGAGTAAAGATGTCCTTCACAAAAGACGCAACGACTCCTGCGAACGCAACCCCAATCACGATGCCGACCGCGAGGTCGAGCATGTTCCCTTTTGCAATAAACTCTCGGAATTCCTTAAGCATCGGTAAACCCTCCAAGTGGCCAGCGCCCCTTGGATTGGTTCTACCTTAACACCTGCTCAGAACTTATAGGAAACGCCCGCGTACACCGAACGGGGGATCGACGAGGGCACCGTGAAGCCATCGAAGTTGGTCTCCACTCGCTTGGGCATCAACAGGTTTTGGAAGTTGAGATTGAAGTCGAGGCCCGGCTTCGCCGTCCAGATGAAGTTCGCATCCAGGCGCCAGTTGCTGTTGATGCTCACGAGGTCGGTAGGGGCCAAGGGCCGCACGTGGTCGTAATAGAACAGTTGGACGTTCGCCAAGAGCGAACTGCTCGGCTGGAACGCGGCGGTCAAACCAGCCGTGTGGTGCGAGAAACTGTCGATATCGGTCTGGAAGTCGGAGGTGCTGCCAGGAGTGAACCGGAATCGCGGCGCCTCATACCGATAGAACAAGTCGAACTTCCACGAAGGTCCCGCCTGATACTTTGTGTCGAGCTCGATGCCTGCGGTTTGCGCCGAGAGGCCGTTCACGTATTGGTAGGGAAAGACGATGTGCGGCGTAGGTAAGTCTTCTTGGAACGGGTCGCGTGCCAGGGTCGCCCTCAGATTTCGGTATTGGTTGAAGAACGCGGACGCATCGAACAGGAAGCGATCGTTCTTGCGAAGTCGGAATCCGGCCTCGTATGCAATGAGTTCCTCAGATTTGATATGTCCGCCAACCAATCGCACCACACCGGGGATTCCCATGTCGGTTGGGAAGTCCAAGGAATCGACCGCGAGGTCGAAATCCGATTGGGTAGGAGTTCTCACCGATCTGCTCACCGCCAGCCACGAAACCTGGTCCTTGCTGATCGTGTGGGTCAGTCGAAGGCTCGGCTGAATCTCCATCCCCGTAAAGTCGTTGTGCTCGGCCTTGATGCCCGCGACCAACTTGTTGTTCTGGTCAAGCTTCAGCTCGTCTTGCAGAAAACCGCTATACAGATGGGTGTTTCGAAGCTCCGGCGTGTAGATGATGAACTTCGATAGAACGTCATCGTGATTCTGTCGGTAGCCCAATCCGTAGATGAGAGAATTCCGGGCGCCGAGATCCTGACGATGGGAGTAGTCCAGGTCAACCGTGTCTCGAATAGGGTGCGCCTCGAAAAGGTCGCGATCAGTGTGCTCATAGAAGAGCTGGAGCGTGGAGCCTGACTTATCGGCCCCCGCTACGTCCCAACGTCCCAGGATGAACGAGTGAAGGACGGTGTCGGTCTCGAAGACAGATGCCACGAACGGAGGATCCATGACTGCCTTATGACTTGTTCGGCCAAGTCGCGCTCGGTACGTTCCGCCCTGCACCATAAAGGCGCCCTTCTGTGCGTCGCCCCAGTCGGCCCGAAAGTCGGCTCTAGTGCTATGCCACGCGTCCCGATTGTCGTTGCCCAGCGTATCCCTGGTGGCCGCTCCGAGGCGGTACTTGCCAGACACCCGAAAGAATCCATCTTTGCCAAATTTGCTGCCGTACCGCGCTTCCTGAACGGTTCGATCCAAGCTTCCCGCGCCGGAGTGGATGAATCCGCCAAGAGTGTCCTTCGCGGACTTCGTGATGATGTTGATGATTCCATCGACCGCGTTCGCTCCCCACAGGGAGCCACCCGGTCCGCGGATCACCTCGATACGCTCGATGTTGTCGAGCACCATGTCCTGGCTATCCCAATAGACGCCGGCAAAATCGGGTTCATAAACGCTTCGTCCATCGATGAGGACCTGAAGCTTGTTGGCGAATTCCGCCTCGAATCCTCGCGCCGAGACCTTCCAGCGGTTGGAAGTGAGCTGCTGAACTTCGAAGCCAGGCACCATTCGAAGCAAGTCGGGAATGGTTCGAGCGCCCGAGCGGCGAATATCGTCCTGCGTGATGACGGTCATTGCGGCAGCGACATCGAATAGGGACTCTGACTTCTTGGAGGCCGTCGTAACCTCCATGTTCATCAAGCTCTCGATGTCCGCTTGGCCGAGGTCCTTCCCTTTCCCGCTCTGGTCCTCGTCGGCATGAAGGGTGAGAGGCAGCAGCAGGAGAGTGCTTCCGAGAATGAAAAACCTTGATTTCGTGCGCATGGCGATTCAATTCGGCAAATTTGTCCCCACATGGGGGTTCGAGATGCCATTGAAGTTGTCGGCACATTAAAGCGATTTGACCAGGATGATTTGGATCTATTGGAGCTGAAGCGGCAGGTTTGGCGAGCTCCTCCCGCTCTCGTCAGCTGGGGGAGCTCCCGCAGTTTCCGCAGTGCGGGGCATAAAGGAGCCGCCGGGAACCGCAGGTTTCACAGTCTTCGACTAACGCGTGGCCACAGTGCCAGCAATGGTTTTGCGATTCGGTGAACGGAGTAGAGCAGAGTGGACAGCGGCTTGCCCCCAATCGCGATTCCGCCAACCTCTCCGGCGAGAACAGCCATCGCTTGATGCCGATAATCGCCAGAATGCACACCACCGTTCCCAGAAGTGAGACGCCCAAGGCAGCGTAGGCCTCGAGGAACAAACGCCAGCAGTATTCGAAGAGCAGGAATAGAAGCTGGAGGACCGATGCGGTGAACAACGCGGTGAGAATCGTGAGGTAACGCCACCGCTTTTGCCTTCCCTGCTGCCACACGATCCAAGCGATGCCTACGCATCCAGCGGCGAAGCCGAAGTGCAGGGCGAACATCTTGACGCTGCGCTGGAGTTCACGGGATTCGAAGATATCTCTGGCTCGAGCCGATGCCGCCTCGAAATTGGCTCGCTCTTTCGCCAAGCCTTGCGCGGCCTCGTCGGCAATCAGTTTCGCGGGGGCGATCTCAGCTTGGGCCGCGCTTAGGGAAGCGCGAGCTTTCTCGAAAGCACCCCGCTGAACTGCGCTCGCCCCGCCCGCCTCCATCGCGGTTCGATACTCCTCCCGCCGAAACTCGTACTTCTTCGCCGCCTCGTCTCTTGCATTCTCTTTTCCGCCGAGCGTCGACTGCCGATTGTTGGCGACCACTTGGAGTTTGTCGACTCGCGACCTAAGTGGCGAAACCCCTACTTCGTCCTCGATGCCTTGGCGACCGTCGTAACTTTGGAGCACCGGCGCGGGGATCAGCTCCTCAAACCGGCCCTGCACCCAGAACCCGCCGACTAGGAGGAAGGCGACGAGGGCGGCGAGTAGGACCTTTTCCACTCGCGTCCCTTCCTGTTCTTCGATCTCGGGGTAGCCGTGTTGCATGCCTTCAGCGTACGGGGGGACGCCTGGCCGAGAGGTCTAGGTTTTCTCGGTCGTGTCTAAGTCATGTCCTCCATTGTCGTTCCAGGGCGAAGGTGTTGAATCGGCTTTACCTTTCAACTTTGCTCTGGGTTCTGGGGGTCGCCTTCCCATTATCCAAATGGCGAGAAGGCAACCTGGGGCCCTATGACTCTCAGGCCAAGAGTCGCTTGTCCTTTCGGGACAAGTAGACGCCCAGGTTGTCTTCCTTCCCTCCCTACGCCCGTCGCCGACGCCCCGAGAGGAATACCAGGCCGGTGGCTAGGGCGAAGAGGGATGCCGGCTCCGGCACCGCCTGAAGCAGCACCGCATGCGAGGCGCCGGCGGCATTGGTCGCCGTGCCTACGATCCAGCCGTTCGCGTTAATATCGTCTGCCCGAAAGACCGTCCAACCCGCACCACCGATGGTGATGAGCGTGTTGACATCAATCATCTTGTGGTTCTGATAGAGGTAGGCGCGGTACCTTCCTGCTCCGTTGGTATCCGAGTAGCCGACCACCGCGCCACCGTCGTTGAGACCAATCGCCACCGAGTAGCCCGGCCCGAGAGCGCCTATATCGGTCAGGGTTCCGTGGTCGTAGACGAACGAGTGGGAGTACGCGCCGTTATCCGCGAAGTAGGAATAGCCTGCCACCTGACCCGAATTGTTGACGTCGAGACCGTTTGACGCGTAGCTGCCGGGCAGAACTCCCACGTCGAGCATCGAGCCAGCGACGGGCCTATAGAAGCCGTCCTCAAACTGCGATGACGTGTTCGAATTCCCCGTGATGTCGCCCTTGTTGTTGATGCTCTGGGCGTAAGAGAAGTTGCCACCGAGGGTCCCCAAGTTCTGCACCGCTCCCCCGGAGAAGCTCACCGCTCGGAATTGGTTCACCACGCTCGAACTGGACATTCCGACGATCATCCCCGAATCGTTGATCCCCCGCGCTTCCGAGTAGTTGCCCGCCAACGTGCCCAGGTCTTGGAGATTGATTCCCGAATCGAGAAAGGCATGGGTATGGTTGTCCGCCGTGGAAGCCGACCCAACCACCTGCCCCGAGGCATTGATCGACATGGCAATCGAGGTCGTGCCCCCGAACGTGCCCAAGTCGTGCATCACGCCCCCATCGTAAAGAAAGGCGTGGGACTGTCCGCCCGCCGTAGTGGCCTCGCCAACCACCTGCCCTTTTGCATTCAGGGCCTTCGCGTCGGACGCGGCGCCACCGAGGGTGCCGAGGTCGATCAACTTGTAAGACTGCGCGTGCGCAACGCCGGCGAGCGGCGCAATTAGGAAGAGGCATCGTAAAGATTTCATGCGAATATTTGCTCTCGCCATCTATATGAAGAGCCGCCTTCCCGCGTTCCCACCCCGCAAATTGCGTTCAAATGATGCGCGGGAAGTTCAAAGCTTCGCGGGGTTCGGGGTCGGAAGGGACTTCGGGAACCGCTCCCGCTGAGTAGGAGAGCGTCGGACGGTAAAGGAGGCGGCCCAAATGTAGCGACGACGCCCCGTCGATGATCTGCCAGCAGCGGAGAATCCGCGAGATCTGAACCTATGACAAACCCTTCCGGATCGTCGGCGGGGACGCCAACGCTACCAAGGGAACCATCTCCGGATCCCTTTCCGCACCCAGAACCCAGAACCCCGAACCCAGCCCAAAGGGCTCAGACCCCTAGCGAAACGACTTCCGCATCTCAGACGGCGTCTGCCCGTTGAATCGCTTGAACTCGCGAGTGAAGTGGGCCTGGTCGGTAAAACCGCTGCGCGCCGCAATCGCCTTCAGCGGCATGTCGGACGTGAGCACCCAGCGGGTGGAGCGCTCGATACGCAGACGGCGAACGTATTCGCCCGGACTCTGGCCGACGTGGGTGCGGAAGGTGCGGCTGAGGTGCGATGGGTGAACGCCAACCGCCGCCGCCACTTCTTCGATTGTCAGGTTTTGCTCCGTTGAATCGCGCAGCATCTCCTTCACCCGACGAAGCCAAGGCGGAGGCTTGGTCGTGACCACGAGGTCTTTGCTCCGAGCAACTTCGCCCGCCAATTCATAGATGAGCCCTCGAAGCACGAGCTCAGAGGCGGTGTCGGAGGCCATGACCTCACGATGAAATCTCGGGGCCAAGGCCGCCACCGGTCCGTGGTTGTGACACATCGGCCGATCGATAGAAAGCACATCCATCCCAGGCGCCTGCAGCAGGTCGTCGCGGATGGAGAAGCACAGCCGAGTGACCCGCGATGATTGCACCAGATGGGCATGCCGAGACCCCGCCGGATGGGCGTGCAGTGAATACGGCTCGCAAGGGTTCTCATATCCCGCCTCGTCAATCTCGGTAATCGCCCCCCTCAGCAGAAAGGTCATCAGCACGCAGTCATGCGCGTGCATCTCCCGATCATCCGTCCGAGGCACGTCCGAAAAATACAACCAAGCCCCCTCAATCTTGCGAAACAGAGTCACCGACTCGTCTTTCACGGACGTGCAGTTGTCTTGTTTGAGTGCATACATAGGCTGGCCGGAATGTTATTCCTGCTGGAAGAGACGGATTTGGGTCGGCGAGGCGTTCAATGGTCAGTCGAATCGCGAAATTGACTTTGCTTGATGCCGCGTTCTCGGTCTAAGCTTGAATCCGTTAGGACCCCAAAAGCTCCGTTCGATAGACCGGCGCGAGCGCCTGGACTTTGGCGATAAAGGCGGGGCCCGCTTCGCCTTCGAGCGAAGGAGGGGGAGTGGTTCGGGTGGCCACCGAACTACCTACTTTCTCGAAGAACTCCTCCTGACCGGCAGGAGTGCACATGCATAAGAGACGGGCAGGCATCTCCGCGGCGTTCTTGAATGAGTGGGGCGCGTTGGCAGGTATGTTGGCGGTTTCGCCGGATCGGAGGACGGACGTTTCGCCACGAAAAGTGACCTCGATCTCCCCTTCAAGAACGGAGAACATCTCCTCGAAATCGTGTCGATGAGGAGGTGGGCCACCGCCTGGAGGGACGTGCATGTCGACGAGGCAGTAGCGGCCGTTGGTTTGACCTCCATCTACGAGAATCGTGTACGTGTCACCGACGAGGCCGATGTGGCGCAGCGTGTCGTCGGAGTCGGGCTTGGCGATGATGAGAGTACGGGTGAGATCGTCGGATGGAATATTGCTCATAAGCTCTCCGCTTCAAGCGTACATCTAGGGGACGCCCCGAATGGCTAACTTTCAGGTTAACCGGCATAAAGCCGCCATAGGGCGGCTTTATTAGGGAGTCGTCGTTCTTAGGCGCGCTTCGTGCGGCGTCGAAGAACCGCAACTACGCCGATCCCTAAGGCAGCCATTGAGGCGGGCTCCGGGACGGCTTGGGCGTTAACCGCGAAAGCGCTTAGTCGGTCGACGTTATAGAACGGAGCAGAGTCGAAATTGAAGGCAATGTTGCCTTGAACGGAGCTGCTCATGTTCCATGCGTTCCAAGTGTCATCCTGCGCGGCCATGCCGAGCCAATAGTTCTGACCCGACGCCAGGGTGATGCCGGCTGGGGCGTTGCTCGAATAAATCTTCGAAACGCCATCGGTATCGACGTGAGCATCCCAGTCGCCTAAGAGAGAACCCACCTGGCCCGAACCGTTATCGGAAAACATTGAGAAGTGGATGTTGCCGCTTCCGGCTATGCCAAAGGAGGCGAAATCGACCGACGTGACGTCACCGCTCACCGCAGAATTGAACTGCATGGCCGCTGACTGATAGCCAACGATGCTAGACGGACTGGCAATCGTCCAACCGTTGCCCTCCACGAAAGGAAAGCTGCTATAGGCGAGGTCAGCATGGGCCGCGCCCACCACCGCAAGGGCGAGAACGAGGGAAGAAATGCGAAAGGATTTCATAGTTGCTCCAGAACGAGCCGGGATACCGGCTCTTAGCAACCTTTGAGCCACGCAAAACCCATGCCGTAAGGTTAGGCGAACGTGTAAGTCCCGCAGAGTCACCAGTCATAAAAAAAGCCGCCTTACGGCGACTCTAAAAATTGTTTGGTGGACCGTGATGGGCTCGAACCATCGACCAGCTGATTAAGAGTCAGCTGCTCTACCAACTGAGCTAACGATCCACTTTATGAATCGAAATTATACCGCCAGACGGCGGAGTTTGCAAGGGCTGCCGCCCGACGGCGGGCTGCGCCTTGGGTTCGGGTCGGAGGAAGGGTCGGGCGTACCCTCAAATCTCGACGCCTAACTCTCAGCCCTCAACTCAGCCCCAGTACACTCGCAGACTGAAATGGTTGACACGATTCGATTGGCGACGATGGCCGACACCGAGGGAGTGGTACGCGTGATTCGGGCGGTGTTCGACGAGTATTCGTTCACCTGGGAAGAGGGGGGATACCACGCCGACCTCTACAACCTTCAGGGGCACTACTTCGACAAGGGCCACCTGTTCTGGGTCGCCGTGCGAGATGACGAGATCGTGGGGACGGTGGCCCTTGAATTCTTTGCCGAGCCGATTCCCGATGACTGCACCACCAGCACTACCTACAAAGGCGCGGTTCGGGCATCCGGTGCGGATTGCTCTCTCGAGCGCCTCTACGTGCTGCCGACAGCGCGAAACGGCGGAATCGGCGGCCGCCTCGTGCAGAAGGTCATCGACGAAGCAAAGTCGTCAGGCCGCAAGAAGATCGAGCTCTGGAGCGACAAACGCTTTGGCGACGCCCACCGACTCTATGGCCGCTTTGGCGGCAAAGTAATCGGCGAGCGGATCTGCCACGACCCGGACCAGAGTCCGGAGTGGGGGCTGGTGATTGAAACGTTGAGTGATGAGTGATGAGTGATGAGTGGACGGGTTCCTTCACCCTTCCGGCGTTCATCATTCATCACTCATCATTTCCCCTAGCCCCCGCCCTTCTTCGCCTTCTTCCCCGCCTCTTCCCTCTTCTCGTTGAGGTCCTCGAGCTTCTTCTTCATGAGATCGGCGTATTGCTTTTGCTGATCGGTTGTCAAGATCGCCTTGATGCCGTCTTGGTATTCCTTTCGGAACGCCATCAGCTCCTTTCGGTTCGCTTTCTTGTCTGGAGTGGCACCTTGCTCTTTCAGCTTGGCGGCTAACTCCTTCCCTTTCTCCTGCATTTTCGTTTGCAGGTCCTTCAACTGGGTCTCCTGCTCAGGCGTGAGCTTCAGTTCCTTCAGGATTTCCTGGTTCAGCTTCTGCATCCGCTTCATCGGGTTGCCGGCGTGTTTGGCTTTGGCCTGGTCGCCAGCAGGTGCTCCACCGGTGGGTCCGGCAGCTTGGGCGAAGGCGACGCCGAGGGTTGCGCCGACTAGGATCATGGATAGTGCTAGTTTCTTCATGGGTGTCTGTACAAACGATTCTTGGGTGAAGGAGTTCAGCGGCAGAGGGCAGGGATTGGTAAGCAGGTGTTTGTGGGTGGGCCTTTTTGGAACGATGAACTAACTTAACGTCGTTGCTTGAGACTTCCGCACCAGCTCTTCGATGTTCGGCTCCTTCGAGTCTAAGAACTCCTTCGGAGTGCCCTCAAACACCAGCAGTCCATCGTGCAGGAACGCGATTCGATCCGCGGTGCGAGCTACCGAGTTAACGTCGTGACTGACCAAGACGCTCGTCATCTTCATCTCCTTCCGCAAAGACACGATGAGCGAGTCGATTGTATAGGTGGTGATCGGGTCAAGGCCGGTGGTTGGCTCATCGTACAGCATGATCTTCGGCGAGAGGGCCAAAGCACGAGCGATACCCACTCGTTTGCGCATGCCTCCGCTCAGCTCCGCAGGCATCTTTCGCTCGACATCTGCGAGGTCCACCTTAGAGAGTGAATCGGCGAGCAGCTTCTTCTCTTCCGCCGGCTTCAAATCCAAACGCCGACGAATCCCGAACAGCACGTTGTCGTACACGTTCATCGAGTCGAACAGGGCGGCCGACTGAAACACCATTCCCATCCGACGCCGAGCCTCGTCGGGCTCCTGCTCCACGTCAATTCCATCGACAGATACGGAGCCAGACGTCGCCTTCAAGAGACCCGAGATGCAACGGAGGAGGGTCGTCTTCCCTCCACCGCTACTGCCCATCACAGCCAGAATCTCGCCGTCGGCGACTTCCAGGTTGATGTCCTTCAGAACTTGCTTGTCGCCAAAGCTCTGATTCAGGCCTTTTACACTAATCATTCCGACTGCTTAAGGTAGCTCACTCCGTCGCTGACCCAGGGCTCCGGCTTGGCACCCTTGAGATACACATCCAAGTAGTGACGAACTCGGTGGGCGTAGTCCAGCTGGTCGGGCCGCTTAGTGAAGTTGTGGTTCTCGTCGGCATAGATCAACAGCACGCAATCTTTGCCCATTCGCCGAAGTGTCTGGTAAAGGGCCATTCCCTGGTGATAGTCGACCGCGCCATCCTTGTCTCCGCAGGTGATGAGGATAGGGGCGATGCGCGTCTTAGATCGCCAGACCGGGCTGTTGTCCATGTATGTCTTTGGGTCGTCCCAGAACGGGACTTCGAGGCGGCCTTGGCCCGTCTCAAGCAGCTCTTGGTTGCTTGTACCGCTGTTCCAGTAGAACGTGTTGTACATGCTGGTGAGCTCGGTAAGCGGCGCACCCGCGACTCCCACCTTGAAGATCTTGCTCACGCTCGTGACGAAGGCGGTCTGGTACGCGCCCCAAGAGTGGCCCATGAGCCCAATGCGTTGGGGGTCGACGCCGACCTTCATCGCAAGCACCGCGGCGACCGCCGGTTCAAGGCAGTCCACTGCGTTTTCTCCCGGCATTCGCCCCTTGTACGCGATGTCGGGCTCAAAGACGAAGTAGCCGTTCTGGGAAAGAACCTGCGGGTTGTAGGCGCTCCAATCGACCGGGTTCACATAGTTGTGCAGCCCATCCGAGAGGCGCTCGTAGATGTACGTCACCATCGGATAAGTCTTCTTCGGGTCGTAATCGGCGGGATAGATGAGAATCCCGTTCAGCTCTTTGCCCCATCGACTCTTGAACGGCACCAGATCGGTATGACCCCAGAGAAAGTCCTTCTGCTGCGGGTTCGTGCTGGTCTCCGGCTTGATCGCGGAGAACTTGATGTTGGTCAGGAAGAGGTTCGGCGACTTCTCGAAACTGCCCATCTGGAAGAAGACACGGTCCGCATCCTTGGCCTTGGTGAGGCCGTTGAAGGCCATATTGTCCATCGCGAGCATCGCACCCTTTCCGGTTGCGTCGCAAGTGAAGTAGCCAGTGGCTTTGGCCCGCTCGTCAAGCACTCGAAAGTAGAACGGGTGGTTTAGGTTATGGCCGTTCTCGTCTCCCTCGATGTCGGTGAAACGATGGATCTGGTGATCCTTCGCGCCGTTCGTCAGCTGGGTCAATCCAAGGGTTCCGGTGCGCGCCAGCCATACATCGTAGTGGTCGCTCACCAAGAGGCCAGCGTCATCGGCAAGCCAAATCGGGAATCCGGCCGCCGGCTTCTCAGGCACCGTGTGGTCGTCCTCGGTGTTCTCGAACGACGTCTTCACGCTGCCCGTCAGGTTCGTTTTCTTATCGTTCCGAAGGTCGTAGAGCCACCAATTCTTTCGCTCGAAATACGCCAAGTAATTGGCCTTGCGGGAGATGACGGGAAAGTTGTGAGTCTTCTTGAGAAGCACGGTTCGCGAGCCACGAGCGACGTCTGCGAGATACACGTCCTGGTAGTTGAAGCCATCCGTCGCGGCGGTTTCGTAAGGTTTCTGATCGAGGATCAGTGCCCGGTCGAAGTTGCCGATGAGTTGCGCCGATTCCTCAGGATCCTTGGTGACCTGGTTCAGGTGATCGGTGGCGAGGTCCCAAACCCAGAGGTTCGTTCGCCGTCGATCTCCCGCCGCGGTTAACTTCTGTCGGGGCATCACCTGGATGTCTTTCGAGTTCCAAACCTCGACGGGCACCCGCTCGACCGCCGAGGGCGCCTTCTTGTCTGCCCAGGTCTGCGAGCCAAAGGCGACGCGAGTGCCGTCCTCATTTAGTCGGGCGCCGCTGAATTCAACCGCTCGAGTCCCAACCGGGAAGTCTTCGCGAGCAACCGTTTCAAGGGTGGTTGCCTTCGGCTTGCCGGCAGCGATGCCGTTGACCACGACGATCGAGTTAAGATCGCCTTCCTTCTTTTCGTCCGACTTGCCGCGCATGTAGACCAGCACGTCCGCCTTTCGGGCCCAGGACACGCTGTAGATGTCGTCCTTGCTTCCGGTGAGCGACTTTAGGGACTGGGTCGCCGGGTTGAGAATCTGCACCGCCTGCAGGCCGCTATCCGACTTAATGGTGAGCGCGACCAGCGAGCCATCGTTGTTCGGCATTGCGTCGACGACGTTGCCGAGGTTCAGAGAGTCGCCAGTTTCCAGGTTCAACACGAGAAGGTCCGTACCGCCATCGGTTCGCGTTGCGGGCCGAACCGATTGCGCGAGCAGGAACTTACTGCCCTTCAAGAACTGATAGCGTTGAACGCCTTCGAATACTTGCTCATCTCCACTACTTAGATTTCGCAGGCCCAGCTTGGTGGGCGGAGGCGTTGGCGCAGTGGGCGCGGGCGCTCCGGGCGTGGGAGCTGGGGTGGGACCACCAGGGCCGCCCGGCCTCCGACCGCCACCGGGGCGAGGTCCGCCACCTCCGGGTCGAGGTCCGCCACCCGCTCCGGGAGCCTGAGGAGTGACGATGTAGGCAGCCCACTTCGAGTCGTCCGAGAATGCCGCTCCCGAGCCGCCGCGGGTGCTCCACGTCGCCGGAGTGTCGTTGTTCTTTACAACGAGCGTGTTATCCCCGCCGACTTTCGCCGACACGTACGTCAGCCACCGACCGTCATTGGAGATGGCGGCCGCTTGAAGCGACTCCCACTGCTTATAGTCGTCCGGTTGAAGAGTCTTCTTGGCTTCTTGAGCGGCGGCGAAAAGAGAAAGGAACAATACGGAGGCGAGAATGGTTCTTCTGAGATACAAGGGAGTCTCCAAAAGTGGGAACGTGTTAGCCCGCAGTTTACGCAGATTTGAACGCAGACTGTTCCGAAAGTCGTCTACCTAGAGGATCGTAATGATATGCACACCGCCGAAATAGTGCAAATGGGGATCGTAGCCTTCATGATCGGGCTCTTCATCGTGCTCCCGATTGTCTTTTTCTTGCTTGAGCATCAGAGGAAGATGGCGTCCATCATGAGGGGGGCAAAAGAGAACGACCCATCCCTTGAGGCGGAAATCGTCCAGCTTCGGTCAGAGATTCGCGATCTGCGCAGCGAGTTGCGTTCACTAGGTGTCCCCGAGCACAAAGCTGCGGAAAAGCTGCGAGATCACCTCTCCTCCCTCGGCTAGAGTGGCGGTTCGACCGCGCCCCTCGGTACGATGACGGGCGTGCTCACACCTACGCGCGATGAGTTTCTGGCCAAGACGGGCGGCACCAAGCCAATGCCCGTGTATTGGGACGTGCTGGCGGACATCGAAACCCCGCTGAGCGCATACTGGAAATTAGCGCACGACCAGGTCTACAGCTTCCTCCTTGAGAGCGTCACTGGCGGCGAGCAACTCGCCCGCTACTCCATTCTCGGGGTCCGTCCTCGCAAGGTCATTCGTTCGAAGAACGGTCACCTCACGACGACGGCTAATGGGGTCTCAACGCCCTCTACACTCTCCGGCGGCGAGGATCCGCTCGACGTCCTTAAGCGCGAGATGGAAGGATCCGAGCCATTGCACGTCCCTGGGATGCCCGCCTTTGTTGGCGGTGCGGTGGGGATGTTGAGCTACGACATCGTCCGCTATTTCGAGCGCCTTCCCGACTCGACGAAAGACGATTTGAACGTGGACGACATGGCCGTCATGCTCGCCGACACGGTGATCGTGTTCGATCATGCGAAGAACATTCTGCGCGTCATCGTCTCTACCGACGGCTCGGCGGAAAGCTACGAAAAGGCTCGATCTGAGATTGAATGGGTCCTCGGTCGCCTTTCAGGGCCGCTGCCAACTTTGCCCGCCGGCGAATTTGAGCCCCATCCGGTCGAGTCGAATATGCCCCGCGAACAGTTCGAGGGAATGGTTGAGCGGATGATTGAGTACATCAGCCAAGGCGATGGCATCCAAATGGTGCCCGCCCAACGCTTCTCAACCAAGATCGACGCGCACCCCCTGACCATCTACCGGGCGCTGCGATCGATCAACCCGTCTCCGTACATGTTTCTTCTGCGGTTTGGCGACTTCGATGTAGTCGGCGCTTCGCCCGAGTTGCTCGTCAGCCTTCACGGCCGGACCGCGCGACTGCGGCCGATCGCAGGAACCCGTTGGAGAGGGGCATCCCCTGAGGAGGACGCTCGCCTCGCCGAGGAGCTCTTGGCAGACGAGAAGGAGCGTGCCGAGCACATCATGCTCGTTGACCTCGGCCGCAACGACCTCGGTCGGGTCTGCGAGTACGGCTCCGTCAAAGTGAACGAACTCATGGTCATAGAGCGGTACAGCCACGTGATGCACATCGTAAGCGACGTAACCGGCACCCTCGATTCCTCGCACGACGCATTCGATTTGTTTAGGGCTTGCCACCCCGCGGGCACCGTGAGCGGCGCTCCGAAGGTGCGCGCGATGCAGATCATCGACGAACTCGAACCAACCCGCCGCGGCACCTACGCCGGCTCGATCGGCTTCTTCAGCAACACCGGCGATTTGGATACGTGCATCGCCATCCGCACAATCTTCTTGAAAGACGGCACCGCCTACGTTCAGGCCGGAGGCGGAGTCGTCTACGACTCAATTCCCGCGAACGAGTACGAGGAGTCGCGCAACAAGGCGAAAGCAGCGCTAAGGGCAATCGAAATCGCGCAGAAGGGTCTGGACAACTACGCAGAAGGCGTGTAGCCAAGGATGCCATCGGAGCCTTCTTCAAGTTTTCCCAACCAACATCCTGGACATGAGTGACTTGGTGGCCAAGAAGCAGCCTTCCAAACCGATGGTTTTCGTTGTTGTCAAGCAGAACGCTCATCGAGGATGTCGAGGCCAAAAGTGGAACGGGCCAAGTTTTGCAGCCAGTGGTTGACAGACTCGGCGTGCTCCCGAGGGACGTTCGGCCACCCCTCTAGGAAGTCGTCGATTCCGTGACCTTCATCGAGAGTATCGATCAGCGCCTGAACAGGTATTCGCGTTCCTCTGAAGCGGATCGCGCCGCTTAAGGTTTCAGGGTCAGAGACCAGAATGCCTTAAAGCTCTATGGGGATTCGCATTTTATTGTTGCCACCGCATATTACGACGTTTCATCCCACCAATATTTCTGCGATATCCACTCGCTGCTTGCGCTTGTTCGACTCAAGCGCGCCAAACACCATAGCCAGGCTCTTGATGTTGTCGTGGCACTCCCCTTGCGGCGTCTTCCCCGTGCGCAGTGCGTCCAAGAACTCCAAGAGCGAACCCTCGATTCCCCACTTGATCGTCTGCGAGTGCGTCTCGATGGGGCGCATCGTTGAATGGAAGCCGTTTGCCGACTCCAAAACCTCACCGACAATCTTGTCGCTGCCATCCCAGATGGCGGTCCCCTTATCGCCAACGGCACGCCAGTTCCCCTCCCACGAGGAATGCAGTCCCTCGGCACACCAACTGCCCCGGTAGGTGAACCGCAGGTTATCGCTCATCTCAAAGAGACAAGTCGCGCAGGCGTCGCCGTCGTACCAACTCCACGAAGGATTGAACTCCTCGGCGTAGACCGCCACCGGGTCGGCACCGGAAATGACGCGAGCCTGATCGAAGGTATGAATCGCCATATCCAGCACGAGCGGGCTGGGCATCTTGTCTCGGAACCCGCCGAAGTGGGCACCGATGTAAAAGTCGACGTTTAAAATTCCCATCCGGCCGATCTGAGGCACGAGCTCTTTGTAAGCCAACAATCGACCATCGTAGCGGCGGCTCTGGCTGACCATGTACAACTTGCCCGCGTCATCCGACGCCTTCACCATCGCCCGCGCCTCCGCCATGCTGCTGGCCATCGGCTTCTCGCCGATAACCGGTATTCCCCGGGAGAGTGAGCACACCGTGATGTCGTGATGCACTTCAGGCGGAGTCACGTCCACCACGAAGTCGGGCGAAATGTCGTCGATCGCCTTAGCGAGATCGTCGCCTACGTAGGCAGGCTCGAGCCCGAGTTCCGTCGCGGTCTGTTGGGCCGCCCCCGGCCTCACATCGATCCAACCCGCCAGCTCCGCCTCATCGCTCGCCGAGATCGTTTTCGCCCATCCCTGTCCCATGCCGCCTGCACCAACTACCAAAGCTCTCATTGACCGGCGTTTTACCTAAACCATGGGTCAAGATAGATACAAGAGCATGCCCGACTTCCCCTTTCCCACCCCTCCTCGCGACGTTGTTGACCTGCGGAGCGACACGGTTACGCGTCCGACGCCGGAAATGTATGAGGCAATGATCTCGGCACCAGTCGGCGACGACGTGCTTGGAGACGATCCCACGATCACCCGCTTGGAGGCCCTAGCTGCCCTCACAATGGGGAAAGAGGCGGCGCTCTTTGTGCCGAGCGGCACCATGGGCAACCAGATCGCTCTTGCCTGCCACACGAAACGTGGCGAGGCAATGCTCATCGAGGAAGAGGCGCACATTCTCTACTATGAGGTCGGCGCTTCCGCCATTCTGGCGGGAGTCGTGAACTGGACGATCCCCTCGGAGCGCGGAGTGATGAGACCCGAAGCGGTCGAGAGCCGAGTCCTGAAGGCCAATCTTCACACTCCCGGCACCACCCTGCTCTGCCTCGAAAACACTCACAACCGAGCGGGTGGTTCGATCGTCCCGCAGGCCAACATGGCCGCCTACTCGGTGATCGCTAAGAGGCACGATATCAAGGTGCACCTTGACGGCGCTCGTGTGTTCAATGCCGCGGTAGCCCAGGGCATTCCGGTTGGCGAGATCGCCCAATACGCGGACAGCGTCAACTTCTGCCTCAGCAAAGGTCTGCGTGCTCCGGTTGGATCTCTCCTTTGCGGGACTGCGGATTTCATCGACCAGGCTCGAATTTGGCGAAAGAGGCTCGGCGGCGGAATGCGCCAAGCCGGCATCCTCGCTGCTTGTGGCATCGTGAGCCTGACTCAGTATGTCGATCGACTCGCCGACGATCATCGCCGCGCGAGGTCGATCGCGGAAGCGGTCAACGAATTGCCCGGCCTCAGCGTGGACCTCTCGACGGTTCAGACTAACATGGTCATGGTGGACACCGAAGATTCTTCCCAGTCCTGGATGGATCGGTTGGGTGACCAGAAAGTGCTCTGCCTGCCAACTGGACCCAACCGAATTCGCCTGGTCCTCCACGCGGACATCGACGACGAGCTCACCGACCGAGCACTAAGCGCTTTCAAGAAGTTAGTCAAGTCGCCGGTCAACGCGTAGCGTCACCGGAGGCGAGGATACGTGAGAGCGGGAGCCTTTGGCTTAACTGGACTTGGAGGCGGCTCCTCCTCTTCTGGCTCGGGCTCGGGTTCCTTTCTTGTGGTGACCCATTCCATCTTGCCAAAGGTGTAATCAGCCAGCTTCTCGAGGTTCACCACATCCTCGCGGTTATAGGCGATCAAGGTCGCTAGAGCGTTCTCATCGCCCAGCACCTGGTACTTGCGCCAAAGCTTGATCGCATCCAGCCCGTTTAACCCGACCGTACGAGGATCACGTTCGATTCCTAGGCCCATCTCAATCTTCTTGAGGCCGCCACGCACGCCAAGGCGCCTAAGCACCGGGCACAGATCAACATGAATCTGATCCAGCTTGGTCGTCTTGAACGCCTTCTGCAGCACCGGGATGTCGAACCCGGTCCCGAAGAAGGTGACGATCATGCTGTAATTTGAAATGATGTCGGGGAAATTCCCAAGATCCTGCCCTTTGATCAGGCACCGAAACTCCTTGCCGTCATAAAGCCCGATCGTTGTGATCGAGGCCGGGGAGTTACCGCCATCCGTCTCGATGTCTAGGTAAACGCAGTTGTCACGAAAGGCGGGAAACGCTCGCCATGCGTCGCGTGGATTTAGACGTCGAGCGAAGAATTGATGCTCCTTCTTCTCTAAGGCCGAGATGCTCTTTTCGAGCGTGGCCCGAACGACTTTAGGGTCGGCACTACCGACTGAATACTTGTCAAGATTCGAAAGTAGGTGGTGCCAAGACAAACATCCCTGACGCCAGAGCAACTTTTCAGTCGTCGATCCAACGCCAGGTATGTGGACAAATGTTCGCTCAAGCACGTCTGTGCTTTGAGTCTAGCCTTTTCCGGAAAGGATTTTCACCCTGGGCATCGGGTTCGAGGTTTCGCTCTTCGGAACCGTCACCGTATGGCCACCGCTACCCCAATCGGACTTCGAAGGATCGCCCTTATACCAAAAGCTGCCCGTATTCAGGTTCTTGTCGAATTCGCCGTAGAGCAGAAGGATGCCGTACCCGTGCCAATAGGCGTTGAGCTTCTCTCCAAAGAATTGGATGCCTTTGTATCGGCCCGAAATCGTAATCGTCCCGTTGCCGTGATACACCCTCTTTCCCTGCTTCGATCGGTCGAGTTCCAGGATGACTCCTGCTCCAGGGGTTACGATTGCCTGCTTCACGTCGCCGCTCACCAGAACCGTGCCTTGGAAGCTCATTGTGAGCGTTCCCTGGGCGGGAATATCGCCAACCGGATTAATTTTAAAGCTGCCGATCATCGTCGTGAAATACAGGTCGCCCAATCGCTGTTGCGCGTTCGGGTCCGGCTTCGGGATCGAGTTAGGATTGAACGGACGGGCTTGAACTCCGGGACCCTGACCCTGGGCCTGAGCGACCACCAGCGTCAGTGCGAGGGCGCCAAATACCGCTAAGACAGTTGGCAATCGTTTCGGGCACATAAGATGCATCATTGGAAGTTTATCCGATGAACACCATAACAAGCCTGCCGGTTCCCACGTAGTAACGAAAAGGCTCCGGTATCCTAAAAGGAAGATGATTAAGGGTCCAATCGTTACGGCCGTCGTCACCGTCGTCGCAATGACTGCGGTGGTTGCTGCGTTCATGACAAACGCCAGCCCGTACGTCACCATCGCCCAAGCGCGAAAGAGCAACGGAAATCGGCTGCATCTCGCCGGAGACATGGTGAAGGGATCGATCAAGTCTGATCTGGTGAATCACACCGTCTCGTTCCAAATCTTGGATGCGGATAAAGCGACGATTACGGTTGACCATCACGGCGAAGCGGTCAACCTTGCCGAAGCGACAAAGGTAGTGGCCATCGGCCACATGAACGGCGAACGATTCGTCTCCGAAAAGCTGTTGTTAAAGTGTCCCTCGCGATATGAGTCCGAGGACAAACCTAAATTCGCGAGCCGATGAACGACAATCCCTTAGCCTCGTTCCCAGAAGCCGCCGGTTGGTCGCTGTGGGCCGGCAGCCTTGGAAAAGGCCTCATCATCGCTGCGATCGCCTTCTTTCTGGTCGCCGTATTAGGCTGGATTTTTCAAGCTCGCCACATCCTTCTTCCTCGCTTGGCCCGAATTGGATTCACGGTTGGTGCCCTATCCATGGTGGGCGCGATGGGTTGTCTGGTCAGCCTGTTCGTTACTGACCAGTTTCAGTTCGAATACATTTTTCAGCACAGCGCTCCTGACACTTCCCTCCCCTACAAGGTCGCAAGCGTGTGGACCGCCCAACAGGGCAGCTTCCTTCTTTGGGCCGTCACAAGCTCCGTCTTTGCCCTCCTCTCCCTTCGCAAGGCGGGCGTTTACACCAGATGGATGGGGGTCGCCTATTCCTTCTTCCTAGGCACCCTCGCCTCGATCCTCGCTTATGAAACCCCCTTCAATTTGATGAAGGAAGTGGTGGTTCACGGCAAGGTCCTGCACCCTCCGTTCGGCACCGGAATGCCTCCGCTGCTTCAGAACTACTGGGTAGTCATCCATCCTCCGACGATCTTCACCGGCTTTGGCTCGCTCGTGGTGCCGTTCGCCTTTGCCTTCGCCGCGATGATGTCCCGCAACGTCGTCGATTGGATCCGCCTCGTTCGTCCGTGGGCGCTCACCTCGCTCGCCATCCTCGGACTTGGCGTCGCAATGGGCGGCCTCTGGGCCTATGAGACTCAGAACTGGGGCGGTTTCTGGGGCTGGGATCCAGTTGAGAACGTCAGCTTCGTTCCGTGGCTGTTCGTGGCCACCTTCATCCACGGCATCATTGTGCAAAGCACGAAAGGTCGCTGGATGAAAGCCAACCTTTGGCTCGGCGCCCTTCCCTTCATCTTTTTCACCTACGGCACGTTTCTCACCCGATCCGGCCTCCTCGACAACGTGAGCGTTCACTCGTTTGCGTCGATGAACCGCTCCGCGCTCATCATCCTCGAATGCTTCCTGGCCACCGTGATTGTCGGTTACACCGCGGTGTACTTCCGACGCGGAAAGCAGGCCGCTATCGAAGCGTCGCCGTCCTCTCCCGAAGACGAAGGCATTCAGCGCGAGGGTCTTTACCGGATCGGCATCCTTATGGTAAGCCTCCTAGCGGTGGTAATCGCGATAGGCATGAGTTGGCCGTGGTTCTCTGCCCTCCTTCAAGGTGGCGAAAAGTCGCGCGTCGAAGAAGCGCTCTACCACCAGGTCGTCGTCTGGTTCTTCATCCCCGTGATGCTCTTCATGGCGGTCACGCCATTTGTGAGCTGGCGCGCGATGGGAGTCAAAGAGATCGACAAGCGAGTGCGCCAGGTCCTCTACATCACGATTGGCCTTTTAGGCTTTGCGATCATGGCGTTAGCGAACCCGAAACATGGCATTCATTCGGTGCCTGGCGACACGGTTGATTTCCTCTTCGGCATCAAACTGCCCCTGTTCGGATGGATGTCCGTCCTCATCTTCCTCTGCATGTTCGTGGCGGTCGCCAACACCTGGCGGGCGGTGGAGATGTTCAAGCGATCCAAGGGCTCGATCGGTGGGTTCATCGCCCACGTCGGACTCGCCACCCTCCTCGGCGGCCTCATCATCTCAAAGGGGTTCGAGCAGAAGAAAGACGTGACCTTGCCGCAAGGCGGCTCGGTTCAGGCGCTAGGCTACACGATCGCCTACAAGGACCTCGACAGCACCAAGCTGTACGACCGGAACAACAAGGTCTTGTTCACCGTCACCACTCCCGATGGCGACACGTTCGAAGCTCGTCCCGCCCTTTTCTATGTCCACGAAGGTGACGAAGACAAACCAACGGTTTGGCCGCACATCGAGCGACAGTGGTCGCACGACATGTACCTCAGCGTGTCACCGCCCGAAGTCAACGTATGGAAGGACCCCATCGAGCTCAAGGTCGGTGAGCGTAAAGAGATTCCCGCTTTCGACATGGTGGTCACCTACCTCGAGTCCACCATGGAAGGCGAGCCAGGAACACCCAGCGCCAAGTTCGGTGCCAAGCTCAAGTTCGAGTGGCAGGGCAAAGAGTATTTCGCCCATCCCACGCTTCAGATGGGCGAAGGACAACTTCGGCCCGACTTCCCCGATGCCCTCCCCGGCACCAAGGTAGCGTTGCTCCAGAAGAATCCGGCCGACAAGGCCGCGACTTTGCAGCTCTTCTATTCCCCTCCCCAGTTTCCGATCACTCTTTTCTACAAGCCGATGACGTGCTTGGTCTGGTTTGGCACGTTGATCCTCTTCCTCGGCGGCCTCATCTCGGCCTGGTCCCGACGCCTCCGCAAGGCCGCTCCCGAACCTGCCAAGGTGGAGGAAGCCGAACACGCAACCGAAATCCATGCGCCTGTCCCAGTTGCTTAAAGCAAAACTGCATCACGCCCGCGTGACGTATGCCAACCCCGACTACGTCGGCAGCATCGAAATCGACGCTGCCCTCATGGACCGTGTCGGCATCCAAGACGGCGAACTCGTCCACGTTTGGGCAGTCGACAGCCTTTCAAGAATCCAAACCTACGCCTTCGCCGGCCCTCCGGGAGTGATTGGTCTCAACGGCGGCGCCGCCCACTTCTTCAAGGCGGGAGAGAAGGTCATCATCGCCGCCTTCGACCTCTCCGATGAGCCGATCATCCCGAAGATGGTGCTACTTGGTGAGGACAACCGAGTCGTGCGGGACATGACCCCGTTCTCAGTCGTCGGTTAGCCCAGTTTTCGATCACCACCCTTTGGGACTGCGCGAAGAGCTGGCGAGATCAAAGGCGCGAAGAGCTTAGCGCAGTCCCAAAGAGATGGCGATCGAGGTAGGCGTTGCGGAATTTGCCGGTCGGGTCCAATTCTTCGCTCAGTTTTCGAAATCCCTCGAATCGGGGATAGCGCGGCTGAATGGTAGCCGCCTCGGCCGAAAAAAGCTTGCCCCAGTGCGGTCTCGCACCCAACGGCAACAAGGCCTCCTCAATCAGAGGAAGCAGGGGTTCGACCATCGCCCAGTCCTTCTTCCATGTGAAGTGGATTCCCACCGACGGCTGCTGGTAATTCATGCTCATCCACAGGTCGTCGGCAGCCATCGTCCTCACCTCCGTGATTTGCAAGGCGGGCCAGATCTTGTCGCTCAGCATATAGACCGCCTCTAGTGCAGCAAGGGCGTTGTTTCGCGGGATGATGTATTCGGTCTGGAGCTCCTCGCCTGCGCTGGGGGTGAAGTCGAGTTTGAAATGCGGGAGACGGTCTTGCCAGTTTCCAGGCACGTTTAGCTGCTCGGTGCAGCAAACGGGAGCTGCACCGGGGAGCGGGTGAAGCTTGACCCGTGCGGCTCGGGCTCCAAAGAGCGACTCGGCACCGTACGGCTCGTCCATTCGGTGCTTCAGCCAGACCTGGTTAAACACGGGATGCTGCCAATCGGTGAAGAGGCTCACGCTATAGGCGGCAGACGTTACCGCGTCGAAATTCGAGTGGAGAGCTTCGAGGGTCAAATTCTCAAAGACCTCTTGGCGAATCTCGTAAGTCGGCTCGATCTCGAGCGTCATCTCGACAACCGTGCCTAACGCGCCCAACCCGACGGCGGTCTGCTCGGGGCCGAGCTTCACGACGTCTCCGCTTGCGACAACAACCACCAACTCGCGCACCGCGGTGGCCAAGTTGCCGTTCTGATCGCCCGACCCGTGGGTCGCCGAAGCACATGCGCCCCCCACTGAGATGTGAGGTAACGAAGCCATGTTGTGGAGGGCGAAGCCTTGCATGTGCAGAAGCTCCGCAAGGACGCCGTAACGTATGCCCGCTTGAACGCGCACTTCCATCGCGTTCTTATCGATTCCGATGACCTGATCGAGCTTCTTGGTTGAGATATGGTCGGCTTCGGTATCCGCGAGGTCGTTGAAGGAATGGCGCGTGCCCAATGCCTTTGCCTTCGTCGCCGCGGCGGTGATCGATTGCACTTCCGCTACCGATTTGGGATAGTGGATTCGCGACGATTTGTAGGTGTAATGTCCGGCCCAGTTTTGAAGGTTGTCAGCCATCTAACCGAAGTATGGGCCAAGTGCAGGAATTGAAGGTCTCCGCGACCGTATACTTCTAGGTGCGGCATCGAAGGAACGATGCGGCGAGAGACAATGGGCAACTTAGAAACGGACCTTTCGAGCGCGACTCCCTCGGACTTTATTCGGGACGCGATTAAGCAAGACCTCAAAGAAGGGAATTTCAAAGAGGTTCACACCCGCTTTCCTCCCGAGCCAAACGCCTACCTCCACATTGGCCATGCCAAGGCGGTTTGGATCAACTACGGAATTGCCCTGGACTTCAACGGCAAGTTCAACCTCCGATTCGACGACACCAATCCCCTGAAAGAAGAGCAGGAGTTTGTCGACGGAATCATCGAGGACGTCAAATGGCTTGGCGCCGACTTCGAAGACCGCCTGCTTTTCGGGTCCGACTACTTCGACCAGATGTACGATTGGGCGGTACAGCTGATCCAGGCGGGCAAGGCGTACGTGGACGACCTCCCTCCCGAGGAGATGAGCAAGCTGCGTGGCGGCCTCTCCAGTAGCGGCGAAGATAGCCCTTACCGCAATCGATCGGTGGACGAGAACCTCGATCTGTTTGCCCGAATGAAAGCGGGCGAGTTCCCTGACGGCGCACGGACCCTACGAGCGAAGATCGACATGTCTTCGCCTAACATCAATCTGCGCGACCCCGTGATGTACCGCATTCGCCATGCCCACCACCACCGGCAGGGCGACAAGTGGTGCATCTACCCCTCCTACGACTGGGCCCACGGCCTCGAAGACTCGATCGAGAATGTCACCCACTCGCTTTGCTCGCTGGAGTACGAGATTCACCGCCCGCTCTACAACTGGTTTCTAGAGCAGCTCGGAATCTACCACCCGCGCCAGATCGAATTCGCTCGACTCAACTTGCCCTACACCGTGATGAGCAAGCGCAAGTTCATCGAGTTGGTGAACGGAAACTACGTGAACGGCTACGACGACCCTCGAATGCCCACCATCGCGGGCTTGCGCCGTCGCGGTTATTCGGCCGAAGCCATCCAGGAATTCTGTCGGCGTATTGGCATCGCTAAGAACGACAGCGTCATCGAGATGCACCAGCTCGAGGACTGCGTCCGAGAGGACCTGAACCGAACCGCGCTGCGCGCGATGGCCGTTATGAATCCGATTAAGGTGGTGATCACAAACTATCCGGAGGGCCAAACCGAAGAGCTCGATGCGATCAACAACCCCGAGGACCCTTCCGCAGGAACTCGAAAGGTCCCGTTCAGCCGAGAGTTGTACATCGAGCAGGACGACTTCCGCGAGGACCCTCCGCCAAAGTTCTATCGACTCACCATGGGCCGAGAGGTTCGCCTCCGCTACGCCTACTTCATCAAGCTCGAAGAGATCGTGAAGAACGACGCGGGCGAAATCGTCGAGTTGCGTTGCACCTACGATCCCACCACCCGCGGAGGGGACGCACTCGACGGTCGTAAGGTGAAAGCAACGATCCACTGGGTATCCGCGGCGACCTCCGTCGATGCCGAAGTCAGGCTCTACGAAGTCCTGTTCACCAAGGAAGACCCGGACGATGTGGAAGAGGGTCAAACCTACCTGGACAACCTCAACCCCGATTCTCTGAAAGCGATCACCGGCCGACTCGAGCCAAGCCTCGCCTCGGCAAAGCCAGGTGACAAGTTCCAATTCGAGCGCACTGGCTACTTCTGCGTCGACAAGGAATCAACACCAGAGAAGCTCGTCTTCAACCGCACCGTCTCCCTCCGAGACTCGTGGGCGAAGATCGAGAAGAAGGCATAAGGCGGTCCTGAGATGTTCCCTTCCCGGGGCGCACCCGTTTGGGGTCGGCGGACCCCGTGAAAACTGCGTCGCTGAGGGGAAGGGTCTTTTCTCGGCGAGCCCCGTTCAGGATGATGTTTGCGGCCGGCAAGCCCACCCCCAAGAGGCTTGTCCCTCTCCAACCCACATCTTTCGACTCGCTCACGTGAAGCCATCTCGGGCTCTCGGTTCTACCAACCCCAAGGGGGTTGGGGCTGCCCCCGAACCGGTGAGCTAAGGGGGGAGCCAACAGAGTAGCAGCCCACACCGCTCACGAGCCCGTTGTGCGGGGTTTGGTGGTGCGAAAGGGG
>JBBQFM010000042.1:0-50626 GCA_038321975.1 Fimbriimonadales bacterium
GTCAAATTCATCGCCCGAGCGAAGGCCATTCCCGCTTGCAATAACTGACCCGCGCCCGCATTCAACGGCTGCCCCGGACCGATGGCTCGGGTATCGCTCTGCAGCACCATCAATGGCTCCTGCATCTGCTTCCAATACAGCACGAGGTGATAAGTCACCCCTCCGAGCGGAACGTTCTTCATCTCGGAGATTAGGACCACCGCGTCCAGGTTGTTCATCGAACCGTGAGTGGTCCGGGGCAAGATGCCAGGACCCTGGCGGCGCTTGTAGAATCGCTCACGCAGATCAAAAGTGATGCGGGCCAGTGAAAAATTCGCCCAGGCGGAAGCGCCCAGCACCATGCTGCCGGTGAAAAAACACCAAGAGGGGTCCATGTGCAGAATGCTGACCGTCCCCCCGCCTAGCAGCCCAGCCAGCACAAAGACGCCTCCCGCGACCATCGTTCCGTTCACCAAGCCCAGATAGGCCGGGGCGGGCGCAAAGAGGAGTCGTTTGTTCTCGCCTTGGAAGCGACCAAAGAGGGGCGTCTCGAGCATTGAGAGCTAGTTTACGCCGCGTCCGCAAGCGCAATAGGCCAGCCCTCAATCACCGCATCAGGCCTTTGCACTGGGCTTCTCCAAGGCTAAGCGCAAAACTTGGTCAGCACGCTTCACAAAGTGTGCCTTCAGATGTGCTCGAATCTCGGCCGGCACATCCTCCATGTAGTCCTTCTCGTTCTGATCGGGAAGGATCAGCTCTTGCACTCCCGCCCGATTCGCGGCGAGAATCTTCTCCTTGATTCCGCCCACCGGAAGCACTTGCCCGGTCAGAGTGATCTCTCCCGTCATCGCCAATCGCTTCTTCACCGGGCGATCCGTGAGCAAAGAGGTGAGGGCGGTAAGCATTGTCACGCCCGCGCTGGGACCATCCTTAGGAACCGCGCCCGCGGGAACGTGCACGTGCAGCTCCATCTTCTCGTAGAAGCCGGGATCGATCTTCAGCTCCTTCGCATGGCTGCGAATGTAGCTCAGCGCAGCAGTGACCGACTCCTTCATCACATCGCCAAGCTGACCGGTAACGATCAGCCCCTTTTGGCCCGGCATCTTGGTCGTCTCGATGAACAGCACCTCGCCACCCACCGGAGTCCAAGCGAGTCCAACCGCGGTGCCCGGCTCCATCTCGCGCTCCACGACTTCGTCATGCAGGAAGCGCGGCGCGCCAAGGGCTGACTCAAGGAACTTCACGTTCACCGTAACCTTCCCCTTGAACCCTTCCGCGAACTTGCGCGTGGCCTTTCGAATGACGCTGCCGATCTCGCGTTCGAGGTTTCGCACGCCCGCTTCGCGGGTGTAATGCCGGACCAACCGCACCAGAGCCTCGTTCTTGAAAACGAGCTGGCTCGACTTCAAGCCGTGCTCTTCGATCTGCTTCGGAATGAGGTGGACCTCGGCGATCCGAACTTTCTCTTCCTCCGTATATCCACCAAGCTCGATGACCTCCATTCGGTCCAAGAGTGGCGCGGGAATCGTGTCCAAACGGTTGGCGGTGGTGATGAAGAACACGTTCGACAAGTCGAACGGGATATCCAAATAGTGGTCACGGAACGTGCTGTTCTGCTCGGGATCGAGGACCTCCAGCAGTGCCGACGAAGGGTCGCCCCGGAAGTCGTTACCCAGCTTATCGATCTCGTCCAACACGAAAACTGGGTTGCTAGACTCCACGCGCCGCAAACTCTGAATGATTTGCCCCGGTAAGGACCCGATATAGGTTCGCCGATGGCCGCGAATCTCCGCTTCATCCCGCATGCCACCTAGCGAAATCCGACCGTAGTTCCGCCCCATCGCCCGCGCGATCGAACGTCCCAGCGACGTCTTACCGACGCCCGGCGGGCCTACGAAGCAGAGTATCGGCTGGCGAATCTTGCCGTCCGTTTTCACTTTACGCACCGCCAAGAACTCGATGATTCGGTCCTTGATTTTCTCGAGCCCGTAGTGGTCGGCGTCCAACACTTCCTTGACGTTCTTGAGGTCGAGATCGTCGATCGTTGCCGCATGCCAAGGCAGGGCGATGACCCAGTCGATATAAGTCCGCGCCACCGTGTATTCGGGCACGCCCGGGTTCATTCGGCGGAGCCGGTCATATTCGCGATTTACTTCCTTAAGAGCCACCTCAGGCAGTTTCGCCTCGTCGATCTTGGTCCGAAGCTCCTCAAGCTCTTCCCCACGCTCATCGGTCTCACCCAGCTCTCGCTGAATCGCTTTGAGTTGCTCGCGCAGGTAGTACTCGCGCTGACTCTTGCTGAGTTCGGTGTTGACCTCGCTCTGAACCTTGCTGCTCAGCTCCAGCACCCGGACTTCCTTACCGAGCATCTCCAGCAGAGTGCGGAGTCGCAGCTGCAGGTCCAGCGTCTCGAGGATGGTTTGCTTCTCTTCGACACTCAGCGTCATGTGCGCCGCCACCAGGTCGGCCATCACGTTCGTCTCTTGGACCGCCTGAGTGAGGGTGCGAAGCTCGTCGGGGAGTTGGGGCGAAAGCCGGATCGCTTGGTCAAACAGGGCGGCCACCGAGCGCCGCAGCGCCTCGAATTCCTCGGCTCTATCCGCCGGAACCTGTTCTTCATCCAATACCTCGATGCGAGCTTGGAGATAGGGCCCTTCCTGAATGTGCTCGACGATCTTAAACCGAGCAACGCCCTGCACGATCAATCGGACCGCGTCCGGCATCTTCACCAAGGTGCGGATAATGACTGCGCAGCCATATTCGTAAACGTCGTCGAAGCCAGGATTCTCATCGCTCGGGTTCCGCTGGGCGACCACGCCGATTACGCGGCTATTGCCTACCACGCTCTCGTCGATGAGCTGAACGCCCGCATCTCGAGCCACGCTAAGGGGCGCAATGAGCATAGGATAGATGACGCTATCCCTCAAAGGCAGAATGTTGAGGATGCTCGGAACGTCCGGGCGCGGCTCGTCGTGCGAAGGGTCTTGGATCTGGGGTTCCGAGACCTCTCCGGTAATGAGCTCCTCGTCGTGTATGGGTAATTTGACTTCTGCCATCAGTAAGCTTTGACCTTAACGACCTTCGTTAGGGCCGCCCGCTCTCGCTTGGGGATCATGACGAGTAAGAATCCGTTTCGGTATTGGGCACGGATTCCGTCGGCCACGATTGGGATGTCCGGGAGCGGGACCTCTCTTTGAAATTCTCCGTAATAGATTTCGAGCTGATAAATGCCCGTTCGGTTGCCGTCGGTCGGGTCTTCTTCCGGCCGGTTTCCGCGCAACAACAGCGAGTGCCGCTCAGGAATGTAAAGGAGCTGGATGTCCTCGCCCTTCACTCCCGCGATTTCCGCCTTCAAGATAAAGCGCCGCTCATCCTCGCAAAGGTCGATCCGAGGCTCCCAAAAGCGAGCACTCGCAACCTTAGGTCGGCCACTTGCAAGCTCCTCAGTGAGCCTCTGCATCTCGTTGCCTACCTGCCAAAACCACTCTTCAATGTCGCGGTGGGCCATGTTGTGAATTGTACTAGGGTGTCTAGCCGCCGAACGGCGGCAGGGAGATTTTGGATTTTTGATTTTGGATTTTTGATTTCCAGAAACGGACAAAGGATTTGAGAGTGCAGCAACCGGTCCGGTTCATTCTGAAATCTAAAATCTAAAATCTAAAATCTAAAATTCCCCCGCCTACGCCAGTCCCATCAAACCGCGCCGAGACAAGGTTGCCCCGAGCGCCCCGCCAATCATCAGCACGCAGCCAACCTGCAGCGCCAAAACAACTCCCCCAACCGGAGTCGCCACGGAACCAAATGGCCCCAGCGGAACGGCGCCGGTCTCCCGGCTAACCTTCGCGAGCCACCCAAAGAACAAAACCCCAAACGGCGACAGCCCATTCAGTGCCCAGATGTGCATCGAAAGCACTCGCCCTCGAAGGCGCTCGGGGGATAGAAGTTGGAACAGCGCGTTCGTGGTGTTGAATTGCAAGATCGTCGCCGCACCCATCGCGGCGAACACGACAAACGTAAGCCAGTGAATATGGACGATGCTGATCAGCCCCAACCCGGCCGCCGCCGTCCACATGCAGCCGCGGATAATGGTCGCCTTATAAGGGCTGTCCGAGGCCTGCGTGGCGAACAAAAGGCCGATAAACGCCCCAAGGCCGACCGCCGTGTAAGCCTGGGCGATCCCCTGCTTGGCCAGGTCCACCAGCACCCGGTGCCCGTGCTCAACGACCCACGTCTTCCCTAGCCCTTCCACCTGAGTCACGTAGGCCGGCATGAGTGTGATGTAAAAGATTCCCACTCCCGCCGTGAAGCCTTCAAGGATGAATAGAGTTCGCAGGCGCCGGTCCCTGAACGTGTACCTCATCCCCTCGAACAACAGATCCCAAATCGGTTGCGGCTCCCGCGGATGCGGGGTGAGGTCGCTCTTAATCGCATAGGCCGCCCAAATCAGCGCGGTAAAGCTGAAGCCGTCGATCAGGTAGCAGATCGGAACTCCAAAATTCGCCAAAAGGATGCCGCCAACCACGGGCCCGACGATGCGAGCCACGTTGAACGTCATCGCATTCACGGGCACCGCAGAAGCGAGCACCTCCGGCGGGACCACCCGACTGACAATGGACTGCCGCGTGGGCATCTCGACGCAGGACACCGCCCCGAGAACCAGCGAGACCGCCACGATCTGCCAGTACTGAACGAAATTCCACTGAGTCGCGACCGCCAGATAAAGCGATCCCATCGCAAAGATCGCGGTGGTCAGAACAAGCATCTTTCGCTTGTCGAATGCGTCCGTCATAGACCCTGCAAAGAAGCCAAAGAAGAAAACCGGAATGCTCCCGCAGAACGTCACAAACGCCAACTTCTGCTCGTCGTGAGTCAATTCGTTGACAAAGTAACCCTGAGCCACCCGCATCACATGGCTCCCCGTGAAACTTAAGAAGGCACCGAACCAGAGAAGCCGGAAGTCAGAGTAGCTGAGAACCTTGGCAAGCTTAGAAGCGGTGACTCGGTTGGTTAGGCTTCCCCATTTCGCTTTCGAAATGGGGAAGCCTGGTCGACTCATAAATCAAGTATGACTCCGCATCTGGTGCGGCGCGAAGTTTACGGGAACCCCTCCCTCTGGGGAGGGGCAGGGGTGGAGTGTCGGATACCGAGCAATTTTCTCTCTTTCGCGCCCTTAATTTCGAAAGGGCACGATGGTGCCATGCTTCTGGATTATGCCGAGTGCTTCAGACCTTCTTCGCAGCCACCTCGCCCTCGTCGGCAAGGCCTCCACCCCCGACGAACTCGCCATTTACGCCGAAGACGTCATCGCTGAATTCCCCTACGCCCCCGAGGGCCATACCTCGCGCCTTGAAGGCCCGCAAAAGATCGCCGCGTTTCTCGAGAACATCGGCAAGTTCGCCGAGAACTTTCACCTCGGCGAACCCACCATCCACGAGACCGCGACCGGCTGCATCGCCGAATACCACGGCTCGTCAACCTTCAAGTCCACCGGCCTCCCCTACGAGCAAGATTACATCTCGGTCATCACCGTCAAAGACGGCAAGATCGCCTCGATCAAAGAATATTACGACCCGCTACGCGTCCTGAGGGCCCTGGGCGAATTCTAGAATTCCGGAGATGGATCCCCTTCCACTGGAACCGTGTGGGAGGGGTGCGACAGCCCTCCTGCGAAGCGAAAATCTCTTCCGGAAGGAGCAAGGGCTTCGTAGAGAATTGGTCAAGCCCCCTCCTCCCCGCTCATCACTCATGATTCATCGTTCATCGTTTCCAAAATCACTCGCCCTTTTCCAACCAATCCAACTCGGCCTGAGTCAGAACGATATCCACCGCCTGAACGTTGTCTCTCACCTGGTCCGGCGTTCCCGGACCGATGAGGGCCCAAACTTCCATCGGCTGATTCAGCGTCCACGCAAGCGAAAGCTGGGTCGGCGAGACACCTTTCTCGTGAGCCATCTGCTTGACTCGCTCCAACCGTCGGAAATTCGTGTCGTTGTCGTACACCCGATGCACGTCCGCCGAATTCACGCCCGCGAAGAAACCGCCGCCGCCGGCTGACCACGAGAACAACGGAAACTGGGTTTTCTCGTACCAATCTCGCGCCTCACGATCCACCTGAAGCGCTTCCCACCACATCGGCTCGTTGGCCAGAGCCAGCGAGAGGTTAGGACTGCTGATCGAAAAGCCCTGAAGCCCGTGCTTCTCGGCGTACTCGTTCCCTTCCGCGATGCGCGTGTGGAGCCAGTTCGAACCGCCGAACGCCTTGATTCGACCCGCCGCAACGTGCTCGTTCAGCCACTCAACGACGTCGCCCGCAGGTACGCGAACGTCGTCTCGGTGCAGCGAATAGAAGTCGGAGTAGCTTACGCCCTGTCGCTCGAGGTTGCCGCGAAGGTCATTGTCAATGTCCGCCTTGGTCACTCGACGGCCAGCGTCGTCGTTCGAGTGGTGGTGGTTTCCTTTATCGAACCGGATAAGTGCATCTTCGCCGTGCTTCTCGTAGTAGCCTTTCATGATCCCGGCGAAGCCGGGTCCATAGCCGTAGCTGTTATCGATGATGTTGCCGCCCGCCAACCGGTAGGTATCCAGCAGCTCGAACGCACGAGGATGGTCGTCCTGGGGAAGCGGGATCACGCCCATCACAACCTTCGAGATCGGCTTGTCGATGTGTTTGATAGTTCCGTATTTCAAGCCTTCATCTCCGAGCCGAAGCTAAAGTTTGCGGTCGCTCGCAGGGCGTCCAAAGTCTTCATGTTTCCAATCGTGTCTTCCATGTTCATGTAGGGGCACTCTCGGGCATCCCAGAACTCGGCCACCGCATCCGCCTCGTACGCGTAAAGCTCGCCGTTCGTGCTACCAAGATCCAGAACTTCGGCGTCCTTGCCCTGGCGCAAAACGTGCACCTTGTCGCCCTTTGAGCACTTCCAAGGGCTTTCGATCACGATCATCCCCTTGTCGCCATAGATGCGCGCGTCGTTCTTCATGTTGAGGTGAATGCCGGTGCCGAAATGGGCATTGATACCGTTCGCGAAGAGCAAGCTCCCGCTGCCCGTCTCGTCGTAACCCTTCTCGTTCAGTTTCGTCGCATAGTGAACGCTGGTCGGCTCACCGCCTGCGATCATCCGAGTCATCGAGATCGGATAGACACCAACGTCCATCAATCCGCCGCCCCCGACCGATCCATCGGTTCGGAAGTTGGCCCAATCGTGCCCGGCCTGGAAGCTGAATTCCGCGTTGATCGAGACCACTTTGCCGATGTCGCCGTTCTTGATGATCTCCACGACCTTCCGAGTCTGCGGATGGCAGCGATACATGAACGCCTCCATGAAGAACATCTTGTTCTTGCGTACCTCGTTCAGAGCCCGCTGAGCCTCGAGCGCGTTCAGTGTGAACGGCTTCTCGCAGAGGATTCCCTTCCCTGCCTCCGCGCACTTGATCGTCCAATCGTAGTGAAGGTGGTGAGGCGTGGCGATGTAAACCGCGTCCACGTTCGGGTCACCGAGAAGGTCTTCGTACGTGCCGTGAGGCTTCCCGCCCCATTTGTCGGTGAACGCCTTCGCAGATTCCTGACTGCGCGATCCTACCGCCACCAGCTCTCCCGTCTTTGAGAGTTTTACGCCCTCTGCAAACTGGTGGGCAATCCCACCCGTCGCCATAATTCCCCAACGCAACTTATCAGCCATGCTGCTTCGAAGAATACCGGGCCAAAGAGCAAGATCGCTCAGGCCCTCGCTGCGTTGATCAACCTCTTCAACAACGCCACCTGCCCCAAGTGATACGTGTTGTGAACCGCGATCTGGAGAAGCTTCTTCACCGCTGCCTGATCGGTGTCCAGTGCATGTTCGAATGGCCTAGAAGCCGCGATCTCCATCGCCCGACGAAACCCCGCCAAAAATCGCTCCCGAATCGCCGGCCACTCCTCCGCCGAGATCAGCGGAAAGTCGTCCGCCTGCCCCTTGATCTCGGGCACCGGTGTACCTTCCAACCGTGCGAGCCAAACCCGCTGCCAAACATCTGCATGAGCCACGTTGGTAGCAATCGAGTAAGGCGCCCCCGCAGGCACGATCAGCGCCTTGGCAGGCGTCTTCAAAATCAACTTCTCCGCCGGCTCAAAGTCACGACCGACATACGCTTGGCGGAGAGCTTCATGGGCAGCTTCGGGAGACATAGCAGTTAGGGTACAGGGTTCGGGGTGCAGGGTTCAGGGTAAATCGACCCTCCCTGCCAGCAATTCTGAAGTCTTGCGTCTCCCACCCCGAACCCTGAACCCTGAACCCTGATAAAAAGGTAAACCTCCCGCCAGTCATGGCCAACGCTCCGTCCCTGAAAGTGAACCCTCCCGTAAACCGCCTGAGAGGCGATCTACCCAAAATCGGCATCCGACCGACGATCGATGGCCGCTACGGCGGAGTTCGAGAGTCACTCGAAGAAGTCACGATGGGAATGGCGACTCGCGTCGCCCAATTGATTTCTAATAGCGAGCGCCACGCCAACGGTCTGCCGGTCGAGTGCGTCATAGCCGACACCTGCATCGGTGGAGTTGCCGAGGCGGCCGACTGCGCGGCGAAATTCGCCCGGGAAGGCGTTGGCGTCTCGCTTACCGTCACCCCTTGCTGGTGCTACGGCTCCGAGACGATGGACATGGACGCCAGCATCCCCAAGGCCATTTGGGGATTTAACGGAACCGACCGACCAGGCGCCGTGTACCTCGCCGCAACCCTCTCGGGCCACAACCAAAAGGGCCTCCCCTGCTTTAGCATTTACGGACAAGACGTCCAGGACCTGGGGGACAAGGTGATCCCGGACGACGTCGAGGACAAGATTCTTCGCTTCGTTCGCGCTGGACTCGCAGTCGCCTCGATGCGCGGCAAGAGCTACCTCGCGATGGGCGGAGTCAGCATGGGAATCGCCGGGTCCATCGTCGACCAACCGTTCTTCGAGTCTTACCTGGGCATGCGCGTCGAATCGGTTGACATGGCCGAGTTCGCGGGTCGCATGAACCGAAACCTCTACGATCACGTTGAATTCGAGAAAGCCCTCGATTGGGTTGTGGCCAACTGCCCGGAGGGCAAGGACTGGAACCCGAAGCCCAGAACCCGAGAGCAGAAGGACAAGGATTGGCAAGACTGCGTCAAGATGGCGCTCATCGCTCGAGACCTCATGGTGGGCAATCCTCGCCTTGCCGAGCTCGGTTTCACCGAGGCAAGCCGGGGCCACAACGCGATCGCCGGAGGCTTCCAAGGCCAGCGGAACTGGACTGACTACTTCCCCAACGGCGACTTCCTTGAGGCGATCCTCTGCAGCAGTTTCGACTGGAACGGCATTCGCCAGCCATTCGTGGTCGCCACCGAGAACGATAGCCTCAACGGCGCCTCAATGCTGCTCGGCCACCTGCTCACCGGCACCGCCCAAATGTTTTCCGATGTCCGCACTTACTGGTCGGCCGATGCGGTCGAGCGAGTCACCGGCCGAAACCTGACCGGCCCTGGCGCCCACGGTTTCCTCCACCTGATCAACTCCGGTCCCACCGCCCTTGATTGGACGGGCGCTAGCCTCAAGCCTTGGTGGGATATCAAGCCCGAAGACGCCACCCATGCCCTCGACGAAACCCTCTGGTGCCCCAGCGACCTCGGCTACTTCCCGAGTGGAGGTTGGTCGACCGACTTCACCACACGCGGCGGTGTGCCTTGCACGATGTTCCGAATCAATCTGGTCAAGGGTCTCGGCCCTGTTCTCCAGATTGCGGAAGGCGAGAGCATATCACTACCGCCGGACGTTCACGAAGCCCTAGACACGCGCACCAGCCCAACCTGGCCGACCACCTGGTTCGTCCCTCGAACCACCGGTCATGGCGCCTTCCGCGACGTCTATTCGGTCATGGCCCATTGGGGCGCTAACCACGGAGCAATCAGCGTCGGACACATCGGTGCCGACCTCATCACGCTCGCCTCGATGCTCCGCATCCCAGTGGACATGCACAACCTCCCCGAAGAATCCCTGTTCCGCCCCACCGCCTGGAACCGATTTGGCAGCGGAATGGAGTCGGTAGGGGCCGACTTCCGGGCCTGCGCGAACTACGGACCGTTGTACGGCTAGAATCTTCCACCTTCGCCACCCGTAAAAACGAAGGCAGCGAAGGAAATCTTTGGGTTAGTTGTCGCTCGGCTCTTCTTCGATCATATAGAGAATGCCGGCAACGTCATCGCGCTTAGCCCGCTTCTCCGATTCCAGGAGGGCGTGCCCGCTGTCGAGATATCGAGTGGCCCTGTAAGTTCCCACGCAAAGCCATTCTCCAGGTTCCTGTTTCAGGAATATTGGAATGGCGGTTTGCTGCAAGACGGCCATCTTGGCGTTTCCTTCACGTTGCGGTCCAACACCCACCAGAACTTCGCGAGGCGCGTCCGGATTGAGCGCTGCCTTGAAGCATCCGCAGACCACGCGACCATTCTTAGTGGGCAGAAATGACTGAATCCCACCTCCAACCATCTCGTGAATTTGATCGCGTGTATACATATTTCCCTGTTTCGGTCGTGCAGCCATATCTTCAGTATGGCGGCTTTGAGACGATTGGCATGATGGCAGTCTCAAACTGGCCCAACCAAGTCGGCCGCATTGACGTCGACTCCATCACTCTCGACTTGATAGTCCGCATCCCTGTGGACCCCTCTTGGAACCGGTTGGCAGCGGAATGGAATCCGTCAGCGCCGACTACTGACCTCTGTACAAAAAAAGCCGGCGCCGATTGGCGCCAGCCTTCTCTCTCCTATTAGTGGAACTTACTCGCCTCTATTTGTAGGCGAGATAAACGTACTGCCAACTGGTCGGCAGCGTATCGTCGTCGAACTCGCCCACCTTGCATGCGATGGTGATGCCACCAAGCGAATCCTTGATGACCGAGTTCACGTTCAGGGTGTTGTCAGCCGCGTACCGGATGTTCGGATTGCCGAGATTACTGGTGGCGACGGATAGCGGAATGAACGAAACCGTTCGCTCCGAGAGGGTCTGAGGATCTACGAACTTGTCGCCTTCGGCGAGGATCTTGTCGACCGTGAAGCCGCCGCCGCCGTTCGGCCTTGCCCGATAGACCGCCGTCTTCACAGTCGTGAAGGGAGAGCCGCCATTCGCAAAGTAGTCCAGCTCAGTCGCTGCGGTGAAGAACAAGTTCCCATCGTTGTCGAGCGAAGGAGGGCTAGCCGCACACGAATTCAGCGGGTTCGTCGGATCGTCCAGCTGGTTCAGTGTGACGAAGTTGCCGGTGCCCGGCTTGTTAATGATGTCCCCGTTCGGCATGTTGGTCGAGGTGTTAGCTCCCGACTGGGCCACCGTCTTCCACGCCGCGTAAGTGGAAGGCGAGGTGTGTTGCATGTACAAGTAGCGCTTGTCCTGCGCGCCTCGCTCCTCGCCGTCGGTCGTGTTGGTCGGGTCTGCAGCCACCGTCAGGACCGCGACGTCTCCGTTATCGTTGATCGAGATCTGAGCGGGACCGCGGAACGGCGCGCCCGAGAAGTAGTTGGTGCCCTCGAGGTCGTAGGTCTTGGAGCCAACCGTCTTGACCGCAGTTGGGAATGGGATGAACGTTCCCGTGGCGGAGGCATTGTTGTTGAGGTCTCGAAGGACCACGTTGCCGGAGACGATTGCCACCCGATAGACTGCGACACCTCGCACGTGGCCCGTACCCGCAACCGTGTTGCGGCGATAAACGGCCGCAATGCCAGAAGTCTGGTTATAGGTGACGTGGCCTCGATTATCTTCGGTCGCAGCCGTAATCGTCGCGACCACTTCGCCCTTCGGAGAATAGAAGAAAGGACCCGGCAGGCCGAGGCCCTCCGCCACGATCTCCTTGTTGAATGTGCCGGCGAACAAGATATTGTTAGTGGCGCCAATACACGGAACTTCAAGCTTTTGGGCGTTGGCGGTGCTCGTACCGAGAACCGTCATGCCAGCCGCGCCCGAGGTCGGAACCGTGAAACTGCTGCCGAACACAATCGAAGTCGCAAGGTTGGCGTTCGCATATCCGTTGCCGGCCGGGTCTCCCGTGCCGAGGTCATATCGGAAGCCGATGTTTCCTGCGTTTGCAACACTGAACAGGGAAAGCGATGCGATATTGCCGGTGCCTCCCTGCGCATTGGCGATCACGCGACGGGTGACGTCGATGATGCCCGGGTTCTCCGGATCCTCGAGGATGCGAAATCCGACCAGGTCATTCTTACCCAAGACGCTGGCGCCGCCCGCGTTGTCGAAGATGCCGTTGCTTACCGCGCCTAGATAGAATTCCTGACCGCCGATCACAAATCGCTTGTTGTAGCTGGCCGCATAGCTGCCCGAATCTCGGGTGGGAATGGTTGCGGGGCTAGTAGTAGCTGGCTGAGTTGTCCCCAGAAGATACGCGCCATAGCTGTTAAGAAGAAGGCCGCCTCTTTGAATATCAAGCTGGCTCACAGGGTCGGCTTGCGATGCCGAAAAGATGGTAGCAATCGCGAAGACCATCGCGGACCGTCGGACAATTGTCTTTTTCATAAGATCTCTCCTCTAGGACCACCCACCGAAGGCTCAGGGGAGTGGTCGCTCCGGGTCGATTATAGGCAGACCCTCGGAGTCAGGATTCCATCGTGCACGCAATTTAACAATTTAATAACGGGCACAAAAAGGGAGCCAACAGTTTCTTAACATTATTAACAATTCGTTACTTGGTCAACCTTAACACTATTCGGTTGTGACAATTAGAATAGTCCTGTCAAACTCATTGGCAATCGTCGATAACGCCAGAGGTCCGGTCGACCCGAGGCTCGACGGTCACCGAGGAGAGGAACAAATGAACAAATCTATCTTTATCATCGCGGGCGCACTGCTTACCACTGGTGCCTATGCCACCGTGATCAATGCCGTCAATAGCATCGATACCTTTATCAACAGCGGCAACGCTGCCAATAAGGACAAGGCCAACAACGGCGACTTCCAGGTCTCCGCGCTCGGCACCACGAACCAGGCATGGCTCAAGTTCGACGGCGCGGCCCTCAAGTCTCAGGTCGCCGGCGGCACCATCACTGGCATCGGCCTCACGTTCAGCGTCGCCGACGCAGTGAACAACTCCGACATCGTCTTCACGTTCAACAGCAACGCGGCTTGGACCTCCCCCGCTTCCACTCTGACCAATCAGAACGCGGCAACCACGCCCTACCTAACTTGGAATGATTCGGGTCAGGCTGGCTCGACCAACGGTCGGTTCCTGGGCACCACGAGCGGTCTCGGCACCTACAGCATTGCTCTCCGATCCGACGTCGTCAACACGACTCAGACGTTCAACTTCTCAAGCATCACCGCGATTTCGGACGCGATTGCTGCTGGCACCGATTTCACGATCTTCCTCAAAACCGGCCCTAACACGCCCAGCGGACGACTTACCATGGTCACCAGCGAAGGACAGCAGCCCTACATTGACAATGGCTTTGCCGACGCGGTCCCCGCGACGCTTCAGTTGCAAGTGGCTGCAGTGCCGGAACCCGCTTCGATGGCCGTTCTCGGCCTTGGCGTTCTGGGTGTGATTCGCCGACGCAAGTCCGCGAAGTAAGCCTCTCAGGCGTTCGACCGCAACAAGCGGTCGAACGCCTTGTGTTGTCAATCAAGCAATTTAACAATCGCGATGCAAAAGTCATTAATCGTTTTAGTTCTCGTCGGGTGCTCTCCCGCCGCGTTCGCCCAATCGTCTTCAGATGTCTCGGTGCTCTCTTGGAACATCCGCCGCGCAATTGGTTCCAATAATCCGAACTCTGGTTCGCAAGCAACGATTGCCAAAGTCGTCAACTATCTCCATCCGGATGTCTGGAATATCAACGAATTAGGTGGCAACAACTCAGGCTACTTACAGAGCTCAGAGAAACAAGCGGTCATCAATTTCGTATCCGCGAACATCACCTATTTCGGAGCCAATCCGGTTGAAGGTAAAGACTACTATGTATACGCAGGAAGTCAGTCTGATGGGTTCATTGGTAACGCAATAGTAAGTCGATACAAATTCTCGAACACTACGACCTATCTAGATGACTTACGCGGTTTAGTTTCAGCGACCGTGCAGTTGCCTAACGGAGGTCAAATTGGCGATTTTGTGACTCATCTGAAGGCTACGACCAACTCGAGCCAGAGCACGGCAGACAGCCAGCGGCGAGAGGGTGAGGCAGAGACCGATAAGACGAATCTGACCAGCTATCTCGGCGCCAATTCCCTCTACCCTGCCATTCTTACTGGCGATTTCAACCTCTCGGAAGATGCAGGCGAGGACGATAACTGGACCGCCGGCAATATTGGCGGCACCCTCCCGAACGGGCACATCTACCATCCGATTTCCGTGCTCAAGTCGGCAGGATTCTTGGATCCGATTCCTCTGAGCGTCAACGGGGACAAGGACACCATCAGTTCTGGCTCGGCCAATCCCAAGAACCGATTCGACTACAACTTGTTTTCGGCACAGGGCGGCATGAGCGTCAACAACAGTCAGGTTTTCAATACTGCTGCCTATCAGCTCGGAACTCTCCCTCCCGGTTTCTTCTTCGGGGACTCTGGCGTCGCGTCCGACCACCTCCCCGTCTTTGCCAGCTACCACATCGCGGCCGTTCCGGAGCCTGCAAGCTTCCTCGCGATGTCCCTCGGCCTTGGCTTCCTCTTGCGAAGACGCACCCAAAAGAACGGTTAAGTCAAAATGCGAAAAGCCTTCACCCTCATCGAACTCCTCGTAGTAATCGCTATCATCGCCATCCTTGCCGCGATCCTCTTCCCTGTCTTTGCCCAGGCGAAGGTTGCGGCCAAGAAGACGGTGGCAATCTCTAATGCGAAGCAGCAGGGTCTTGCCCTGGTGATGTACGCCGGCGATTACGACGACACTTATCCGCGCAACGACAACTGCGAGCTGAACAGCTCGTTGAACACCAAGTTCCGTGCGCCCCAGTACAACACCGCGCCTCTCGACGGCTGCAACGGTCCTTTCTATAACCGCCTCAACAATTTCTCTTGGCAGAAGTGGATCATGCCGTACGTCAAGAATGTGGACCTCTTCTTCGATCCGCTTCGAGAAAAGGAAGCTAAGAACTGGGACGACAACGGCGAGCTCTTCAATCAGTTTCTTCTCAACAACGGTCTCACCGGATCGATCTTCGTGAGCGACCTCGCCAACGGCACCGTTGGATCGAGGGGGCGCCGCAACTCGTGGCTGGGCGGCAGTCTCACTGCGATCCCTCGACCGTCCGAGGCGATGATCCTCATGGAAGTCTCTTACGCCCTCAGCGTGATCCCTTCGGCCACTGACGATGCCGCATGGAATCAGCAGACTCAGGACATTACCGGCTACCCGATCGCGTTCCGCGAATATTGGAAGAACAAGCTGAACAAGACACCCCGTGGCCTCCTTGATTGCTTCCAAAACACGGTGAGCGACGAAGTGGACGACAAGAAGGCAGTGACTGGCGGCATTACCCTCGCGTTCAGCGACGGCAGCGCAAAGTTCACGAAGGCAGGCGCCTTCCTCGCGAAGTGCCCAACCAAGCTGGAAATGGTGGGAGTCACCGGTGGAGTCTCGGCCGGATACACGTTCCAGAATGACTGCCACGGCATGCCGAACAGCGGCCTGACCGCAGGCAACCTGGGCATCAAGACGCCGAACACGAACATTCCTTATCCGATGTGGGGATTGGGAGGCTAGTTTGAAAAAGCTCAACCTCGCAAGCCTCGTCCTGCTTGCCCTCGCCGGTTGCAGCTCGAATCAAATCGGGGCGGACGAAACGAACAAGGCGTTCCCTAAGAAGAGCGACGCCGAGATCGAATCCGCCCTAAAAAACGATCCGGCTGCCTTGGCCGAGTACCAGAAATCAAAACGCGAAGCCGCCTCGGGGCAACAATAGCTCCACAAACCGGCTCAGAACGGTTACAATTCGCCGAGCATGTCGCCCGATACCGAAACCCTCAAGCGCAGTTTTCTCTTTTGTGGATTGAAGCCCGATGAAATCGAGCAAGTCTCCGCCCTGGCCACTTATCAAAACCTGTCGGTAGGAGAGCATCTCACCGAACTGGGTGAAAGCGACTCCGATCTGTTCGTGATCTTGGGGGGCCACGCCGTAGTCAACACCCACGACGGCGACAAACTCGCCGACCTCGGCCCCGGCAGCATTGCCGGAGAAGTTGCTTTTTTGGACGCTCAGCCTAGGACCGCTTATATAGTGTGTGTTGACCTGCTAACCGTCGCACGCTTTCCCGCCGTCGAGTTGCGCAAGTATCTGTCCGCCAATCGATCCGTGGGCTTCACGATTTTGGCAAACCTAGCCCGAGTCCTCACGTGTCGCCTCCGAAGCGCCGATCTGCGCCTGGACGACCTGCTGGACGCTGAAGGCGACGTCTGGCACCACTGCCTCTAGGGGAAGTGATGAACGATGAATGACGAATGAAAGCCTCCGGCATTCATCACTTCCCTCCCCTTCTGGCACAGAAATTGCCTCGCATGGTCAATGTACACGCGGCTATTGCCGCGCAGGAGCACCATGCGTAGAAACATTGCAATTCTTTCCCTCATCGCGATCGTGTCGGCAGCCCATGCAGACACCCTAACTTTTAACGGCATCGGAGCTGGCGAGAGCGCAAGCACCTCGTTCGGCGGCGTTTTCGCCGGCAAGCTCGAGTTCACCATCAACGGTAACTCGGTCGAGACCATTTGCGGCGACCTGTTCCACCACGTCGGTGGCGGCGATACTTGGAACGCGACTCCTCAGCTCACGTCCACCATGTCGCCCAACTTCCCGGCCGCCGGCCACATCGTTGGCACCTACTTCAGCAGCGCTGTCAGCAACGCCGACTGCGCGGGCCTTCAGCTCGCGGTTTGGGACATGCTGATTGACGGCGGCGACGGCCTCGCAAACGGCGCATTCACCGCGACCGCTTCGACGGACGCGATGAACGCCGCTGCCCTCGATCTCACCGCCATCTCCGGCGATGCGATCTATTGGGATCATGCCGACACCAACCCGACCGGTCAAGGTCAGTTGGGCGCGGTGCCGGAGCCTGCTTCCATGCTCGCACTGGGCGTTGGCGCGGTTGGCATTCTTCGACGACGAAAGCGAGCGTAAGCTCCGCACACGATGAGGTTTCGGGGGCGATCTTCGCCCCCGAAACCTCATTTCAAGGGTCAGAACTTCGGCTTAGAGCCCTGCATGTGACGCACCTGAGTAATACGACCCAGATGATACGGATCGTGAACCAGATGGTAAGTCACCCTGGACACATCGATTTCCTCATCCCTGATCGCGGCGGCAATCCCCTCTTGAGTGGCCTTAAGTGCATCCATCGCCGCCGTCCACGCGACATCGTCCAAGACCTCGGGCAAAGCGAATTCGAGAAGTTCGACATCTTGCTCGCTCGGCCCCGGTTTCCCGGCCATCTTGTCCAATGTCACAGTTCGCCAGTAGGTGACATGGACCACCTCTTCCCAAACCGAGTGGCACTGCGGCTCCGGCTTCCACGCCGCCGTTTCAGCGGTCAGACCGTCTAGCGAGTCGGGAAAGGAAGGGATCCAATTCCCCTCGTCCCACATGTCGTTCCAAAGCTGAAGCATTTCCGGCCGTTCCACCGACCGATCTTACTTCCAAGGGTCCTAGCGTCCCGGGACTCGTTCGTATAATTCATGGGTGCTTGTCGCCCTTTCCCTTGCCCTCCTTGCTCAACAAGAACACTCGTTCTTCCCCGCCTTCGACCACCCCGCCACCTACGGGCCGAAGTTCACCCGGATTGCCATAAGGCTCCCGATCCGCTCGAAAGATGCCTATTCCTACGCCAAAACTGCCCGCAGCCCAGGCAATGTCAACCGCAAAAACAAATCCTGAATCTGCTGCGCACTCTCCCGCGCCCCACCCTCCATCCAAACCTCCACCAGCGACATCAGCGACCCAACTACGCAAGCAACCGCCGCCTCCTGCCTATGCGTCGCACTCTTGCCGATGCCCAAATCCTTCCGAGTCATTGACACGAGCATAATGCGAAACTCTCGGGTCATAATCCGGCCGCTCTCGCCCTTCATCACCGCCTGCCAAAGCTGATGGTTCCCCGCGATGTGGCTGAGATACTGCTTGACGAAACAGAGCTCCCCGCGAGGAGCGCCCGCGTCAACTTCCTCTTGCCACTGGCGAGTGAGCGACATCCGGAGATTCGCGATGCTGCTCACAAACAGCTCCTCCTTATCCGTGAAATGGGAGTAAAACGTCGAGCGGCTCACATCTGCCCGATCAAGGACGTGCTGCACAGTCAGGTTGTCATAGCCCCTTTCGACCATCAGCTGGATGAGCGCCGATTGTAGCTTGTGCCGGGTCTGGACTACGCGTCGATCGGTCTTCATGAGCGTTTCTCGAACAAAGCAGGCCCATCTGTTCGAGATCGAACAAAATCACCTTTCTTGTTCTTTTGAATCTACGTTATCGAACAGTATATTCGGTTTCTTATGTTCCGCCGACTCTTCCTCGTACCCCTTCTCCTCATTCCCGCCCTAAGTCAAGCTCACTTCCTCTGGGCCGTCCTTGACCCCAAGACCAAGCTCGTCCACATCGAGATCGCGGAAACCCCAGGCACCGACATCGCGCCGATTCTCAACCAATTCAAGCCCGCGATCCAAACCACCGGCCTCGCCGCCCTCCAGTCTCAGCCCGACGGCAAGGCGCTCAACGCATCGCTCACCAAGGGTTCGACGGCTACCGCGGCGTTCACCTACGGACTCCACGGCGAAGACCTCGTCACCTGGTTCGCCAAGGCAACCTCCGACGTCAAATCCGCGTCCACCCCCCTGGGACAGAGCTACGAGATCGTTGTCCGAAAGTCAAAGAGCGGCCTAATCGCAAAGATCCAGCACAACGGCAAAGCTTGCCCCGACGCAAAATTCGAGGTCTACGGAACTGGTGTCTCAGTCGACAATCTGAAGTCGGACAAGAACGGCGAAATCGCCGTCCCCGCCGTCAAGAGCGGTGTCCTCTCGCTGGGCGCGATCGTGGTCGAGCCGGTGAGTGGCGAATACAAGGGAACCCACTACAAGGACAAGATGATCCTCGTGACGGCGACGGTCAGTCGCCTGTAGGAATCACGCCCGCGCCTTCGAACATCAGCACCACTGTCCGCCCGATCGCGTGCGGACAGTGCATGACGCCCCTTGGCACCACCACTCCCTGGCCCGGAAGCAGTTCGACCGACGATCCCTCGAAGTCGATGACCAACTTCCCTTCCGTCACATAAAAGAACTCGTCCTCGTCGTCGTGCTTGTGCCAGTGGAAGTCGCCATCCAGCACGCCGAGGCGCACGACACAGTCGTTCACGTTCAGCAAAGTCTGGTTCCACCACGGTGTCTGCGCTGCGCCGTAGGCGGTCACGTCGATCTTGGTGAGGGGCGCGAACTTGACGTCCAGGTTGATGTTGTAGTTGCCATCGGCCATGTTCAAAGGTTATCCCACTCCGGCCAGGTCGAGCCGCCACACGACAACCCAACATATATCGTGTTACAGTAGACACATGATCCAGCCTTCCTACTACCTGCACCTACTCAACCACGAGATCGCGAGCCGGAAGAAGTTGATGACTTGGCTTCACTCGGTGCCCGACGAAGCCCGAAAGGACACTCGGTTCAAACAAGCAGTAGTCATCGCCGGACACCTCGCGGCCTGCCGAGAGAACTGGTTGGACCGAATCCTGACAGGTGGGCAAGATCAGAAAACCTGGTGGCCAAAAAGTCAGAAACTTGAAACGCTTGAGAGCCGCCACGAGGCAATCGAGGAACGATGGATCCAGTTCCTGGAGAGCCTTTCTCCTGAAACACTCTCGGCTGACTTCGAATACAAGCACGGCTCAACACAGTGGCGTTGGAATGTGGAAGGGCAGACCATCCAACTCGTCGGCCACGCCGCCTACCACCGTGGCCAAATCGCACTTTTGGTCGACCAGCTAGGCGGCAAAACCACCGACTCCGACTACCTCTTCTGGCGCTTCCCCCAAGACAAGAAGTGGGGCGAAATCGCTAGCTAGTTCGGCGGTTGCCGCAACGGAACCGGCTGCAAGATCGCCCGCCGCTCCGGGGTCAGTCGATCCAACAGCTCATCCGAATACCGATACCCATACCGAGTACTGCCCCAGAGAACGCCGTATCGGAAGATGACCACGCGCCGCTCGCCAGGATTGATGCGGCTGCTCGCCCCATGCGAGATGCCGTCGACGAAGAGCAAGGCATCCCCCTTCTTCATGTTCACCTCGACCGCGCCGACCAGGTCGTCCATCGGCTGCGGCTTTCCTTCTGCATCCACATACGCACCCGTCGGGTGCGGGAAATTAGACTTGTGACTTCCCGGCACCACCATCGTGCCGCCGTCGCCCGGACCCACGTCGGTGAGGGCCAGCAAAATGTTGACTTGCCCACACCGAAACACCCCATTGTTGTAGTGGTACGCCCCGCGCAACGCGCCCTGATAGCCGCCTGAGTGCACGGGAAAGAAGCCACCGGAACGTCGGATAGAGGCGAAACACTCGTCGATAAACAGCCCCTGGACATACGAATCCTGCTCGCCGCAGTACCGCCGAATGTAGTTGATCCACGAAGGATGGTCGATCATCCGCTCGAACGGCTCGCCGCCCTCCACGATGTTCTGAAGCTCCATTCCCGCCGCCCCGTTGTCGTCCTTCCGCTGCACATTCCCTAGCCAGTCGCCGTACTCCAAGTGCCGAAACTTCTCAAGCGCGGTGTCGAGGTCGGCGATGAGGTCGGTGTCCACCGCGCCCTCAAGCTGCAGGTAGCCGCGGAGGTCGAACAGGTAGTCGTCGGTTTGAGATGGAACTCTCATATCCGTACGATACCGGTATACATACCGACCCGACTAACCTCGGCACCCCCGATGATTGATGTAAGTCAATGGCCATTTCCGGCATCTCCACGAGCGCAGCGCAAGACCCCGAGGTCAAGCAGCTGAAGGGAAAGATCAACGATTGGGAGACCTGCCCAACCACCGATCCTCAAACCAAGCGCGCCATCGTGGGTCGCCTCCAAGTCCAACTCGACTCCGTAACGTCGGCCCTTCAGTCGCATGATAAGGCGAAAGAGAGCCAGATGACGGGATTGGGTGAGGCTGTAGACATTCGGGCCTAGGTGAATGACAATGTCATTCTGAAGAAGCCCTAGCGACCGAAGAACCCCTACTCAAGCCGGCGCCCTTCGCCGCGTCGCCTAGGCCAACTTCTTAAGAACCTTTCCCACCCGACGCACCGCCGACTCGCGGTCCAAATCAGCCAATCGCGAAGTTAAGACCGCCGCAATCCTCTCCCGGAGCGCGGGATCGCGGATCACCAGAGCCTTCTCCGCATACATCGGCAACTGAAGCACGGGAGCTTTGCGGAGTTGAAAGATCAAGTGCGGAAACGCCTTCTCGCTGAACTCAGGCATCGAGGATAGATGGCAAAGAACCCCGACCGCGTGATCGCGAGCAATCACCGAACCGCAGTCCGCCGCCCCTACGATCACCTCCAAAGATGCGAAGATTTCGCGAGGCACGAGCGGCGTAATCGAAGCAATCGCCGTCATCGCCCCCCAAACCACCCGCTGGTAGCGCGAGGTCAGTCCCTCGATGAACACCTGATGATATGGCGCGATCAAAGCCGGGTCGCACTGCCCAATCTCGTCCAGGACCTTGATCGCATCACCCTGAATCGCCCGACTCTTGTCGTTTAAGAGCGAGACGACATCGCGCAACGCCTCCACATCCTGCCGTGCCACAATGTCCGCCCCAAGCTCCTGGTTCGGGACCTCGCTCCGAACTCCCAAAGTCGTCGACAGCCGCTCGATCATCCTCATTTCTTAGGCTTCTTCACCTTCGCCAAAGTCATCGCATGGGCGTCTTCGAGGAGCGTCCGAATCTGATCCCAATCGACTCCCGGCACATCCAGCCAAACCCCAACCCAGCCCTTGAAGCCATAGGTCGGATAGTAATAGCGATCGGAGTCTTGCGCGATCAGGGCCTCCTGAACGCCTGGCAGTGCCTTGCAATCCAGCCGGAGCCGGCCATCGCCATGATGGTCGTCCATGTACCACCCAAAACCCTTCCCGCCGACCTCCAAGCTATAGTGCAAGGCGGCAACGTTCAATGCTTCCGCCTCCGGAAGGTTGGTCATGATGGCCAGAACCATTTCAAAGGCAGTTTCGGCCATTGGACGCCATTGTAGATCGCTCCGGCGATCTGTAGTCGCGATGCTTTAGCTCGCGCAGGAGCGAAGCGACAATTTTCTCCCCATGAGAAAACGCCACACCACCGGATCCGCCTCCAGCCCGATCGCCACATCGTAAGCCCGAGCCGCCTCATCGACAAACCCCGCCCGACCCAACAAGTCCGCCCGAGCCGCCCAATAGGGCTGATAGCTTTCCAACTCCGAAGGCATCGACTCCAAACCAGCCGCCGCACCATGAAGCTCCGCAATCGCCAGCGCCCGGTTCACCAGCACCACCGGAGACAAAGTCAATTCATACAAAGCATCGTAGAGCTGGACCACCGCCGCCCAGTTGTCCACCCCCGAACGAAGGCGAAAGACGTGCGCCGACTGAATCGCCGCCTCCAGCTGATACCGCCCTAAAGACGAACACCGAGCAACCAAGATCTCCGCCTCAATGATCAAGTCCTCCCACCAAAGCGAAACATCCTGCGAGGCAAGCGGCACGTACTCCCCATCCACGCGCCGAGCAAACCGCCGCGATTCCAGATAAAGCATCAAAGCAAGAAGCCCATGCGCCTCTCCAGAGGAAGGCATCAGCTCCACCAGCATCCTCCCCAACGCAATCGCCTCGTGCGCCAGATCGCACCGAGCCACATCACCCGGATCGGTCCAGCCCAGCGAGAACGAGGCGTAGATGGAGTCCAGAACGAAGTCGAGCCGCGGAGCCAACTCCTCATCCAAAGGAACCTGGAACGGAATCCCCGCCTGCCGAATTTTCTCCTTCGCCCGCACCAGCCGCTTACCCATCGCGGCAGGCGACACGAGGAACGCCGACGCGATCGTCTCCGCCTTGAGCCCAAGCACTGCCTGAAGCATCAGCGGCGAACGCGCCGCCGCGTCGATCGCCGGGTGCGCGCAAGCGAACATGAGCTCTAGGCGCCTGTCGGGCACCACTTCCACATCCACGGAAAACTCCTCAGGAATCGCCACCTCGCGCTGTCGCCGACGACTCATGTCGATCATCCTTCGCCGAGCCACCGTCAGCAACCACGCCTCCGGATTCTCCGGGCAACCGCCCGAGGGCCATTCGACCAAAGCCACCGCAAACGCCTCGGCGAGGGCGTCCTCAGCGAGGGCAACGTCGCGCGTCCGCGTGGCGAGGTAGGCAATGAGCTTGCCGTAGCTCCGCCGCGCGACCGCGTCGACTAAGGCGCTGGCTCGTACCACAGAACCACGTTTCCGTTAGCGAATGAGCGTGTCTTGGTCAGCTTCAAGTCAACTCGAGAATCGAACACCGTTCGGCCCGCGCCGAGCGCGATGGGGATGACCACGAACTGAAACTCGTCGATCAGCCCCGCCTTCGCGAGTTGGGCGATGATGCTCCCGCTTCCCAAGATCGCCATGTCCGGACCGTCCTCCGCCTTCAGCCGGCGAACCTCCTCACATGGATCGCCTGACAGCAAAGTTGTGTTCTGCCACCCCGCCTCCGTCATCGATCGCGAGAAGACGACCTTCGGCATCTCGTTCATGCCTTTCGCCACCACCGGGTTCTGCTGCTCCGCCATCGGGGTCGGCCAGTAGCCCGCCATCATGTCGTAGGTCACGCGGCCGAACAGAAGCCTTCCACCTTGGCTGGCATTCGAGTCGACAAACTCATTCCACTCCGCATCGAAAGGCCGTCCGTGAGCCCAAGACATATCGCCATCGGGGCTGGTGAAGTAGCCGTCCAAAGTGATCGAAGTGAAGGACACAAGCCTACGCATCGATCCGCTCCGAGATCTCCGCAAGCGAAAGCTCGTTCACCGGTCGAATCTCCATCGCGCCATAGTGCACCGTCGGCGCCCTGCTCGCCCACTTAATCGCCTCATCCAAGTTCTCAACCTCAATGAGGTGAAACCCGCCAAGCTGCTCTTTGGTGTCCGTATACGGACCGTCGAGAACCTGCAGCTTGCCATCCTTCATCCGCAACGTTGTGGCGCTCTCGGTTCGCGAAAGCCCAACGCTATCCTTCAAAACCCCCGCCTGCTTCATCGCCTCCATGTACGCCATATATGCGGCAAGGCCCGTCTTCTGCTGCTCGGGAGTGAGTTGGGGCCAACCGGCTTCGTACACGTAGTCCAACAAGATGTATTTCATTTCAAGTCTCCATTCCGGGCAGTCGCCCGCACTCAGATGACGATTGGCGAGGACGACATTTGGACATTTGACTGAACTACATCGACCACGGCGCGGCAAATCGGTCGTGCTCGTCCGACCACTCTCGCTGCAACCTCAACAGCTCCTCAACGATATCCGTCGGCAACGGATGCGGATCCCTGGTCACCGCGATGAACTCGGCAAGGTTCTCGTTCCGACTCGTCGCCCCGACCGTCGCCCGAACCTGCGAGAATCCTAGCGAGTAGCGAGCCGCGAACTCCGGCCACATCGGAATCCCCGACCGATCGAACAACGGCGCGACCGCGGCCGCACGTTTCCGCAGATACTCCGGCGCGTTCGGATTGCCCTTGATCCGGTGCACATCGCCACCTGCGACCGTTCGCATCGCGACGATGGGAAAATCGTGCTCTAACAGCAAGTCCCAAAGCTCGTTGGTAACAAACCGCTGGAGCGGGTTCAGATAAAAGATCAGCCCTTCGATCACGCCCTTGGCGTGTCCCCCGCGGACCATCCGAATCGCGACGTCAGAAGTCCAAGGCCAAACTTCCATCACGTACCGATCCACGATGCCCTCGTCCTTCAGCGCGGCCAATCCAGACACGCCCGGACCGCCCGTCGCCAGATCCTCGGCCAATTGCCCGCCCGGACAAACCTGTCCGAGCGCCAGACTCGACGTGCCAAGCGCCTCAAGCTGAAGCAGAATCTGGGCGCGGACATCCGATGCCGAGTCATGCCCGATCTTGAAGATCGCATTGGGCAGTGAAGAACGATCCTCATCGAAAGCCGCTCGAAGAACTGAGAGGGCGCTGCCGTATTGATGGCTCGTGTGAACCCACAGCCCCGCCTGGATCGCCTGTCTAGCGATCATCACCCTATCGCCAAACGGGATGTTCTCATCGCCAAGGCGGGTTGTGCCGTAAATGTATCGAGAGAGACCTTCTAGTGCCACAAACGCGGTTTACCCTTTAGACTTGTCACGATGAACGTTCAGTCAGCTCTCAAAGGGCAGTATCACGCCGGACTCAAAATGATGCGACAGTGTGTCGAGCAATGTCCAGAAGACGTTTGGCGGGGAGGCACTCACCCACGCAACCCGTGGCGAATCGCTTATCACGCGGCGTTTTACACCCACCTCTACCTTCAACCCTCCGAGCACGATTTTACGCCTTGGGAGAAAACTGACAAATCCAAGGACACCGCTCGAATTCTTTGGGCGGAACCGCCGCTGGTCGAGCCCTACACCGGGGATGAAATTCTGAGCTACATCGACGAACTCGACGCAAATGTCGATGGGTTCGTCGACGCGCTCGACCTGGATGCCGACCAGACCGGATTTTCCTGGTACCCCGGGATGGCAAAGCTGGATCACCAAATCCTCAACATCCGCCACCTCCAGGGTCACGTCGGCCAACTGTCCGAGATTCTGATGGCCCTCGGCATCGATACCGACTGGAAGGCGCTCTAACCGGGTACAGTCTCGTTTCAAACAAAGAAGGTCATCGCGCTCCACGGCGTGGTGGCTTTCTTTGCTTTTAGTGCCGCTTGCTCCCGGTATTTCTGCGTATCGTTACGTATGCAGCGCGCTCTCAAGTCCACCGTCGGACTCCTCGTCGGTCTAAGTTGCCTCACCGCCATGGCGGCCACAGAAGACGGAGTGGCAAATTCCGCCGCCGAGGCAAAGCCACTGAAAGTAAAGGACGGCATGCCCGATACGCCGCTCAAGACCCTCGATGGAAAAGACACCTCCATCCGCAAGGTGGTCTTCAGTAAAAAGACGGTGGTCGTGTTCTACCGAGGAAGCTGGTGCCCGTTCTGTAATAGGCAAATGGCCGACCTGCAAACGATCCAAGGCGACCTAAAGAAGCGCGGCTACCAAATGGTGGCAATCAGCCCCGATACGCCCGATAACCTGAAGAAGATGGTCGACAAGCAGAAGCTTAGCTACCAGCTCTACTCAGATTCCCCCGGATACGCCATGAAGGCGTTCGGCGTCGCGTTTCGCGTCGACGACGACACGGTCACGAAGTACCGAGACAGCTACCACATCGATCTCGAAAAGGCATCTGGAGAGACCCACCACATATTGCCGGTTCCGTCGGTGTTCGTGTTCAACACCAAGGGGCAGGTCATCTACGTCTATTCAAACCCGGACTACAAAATCAGATTGAAGGGCAAAGAGTTGCTCGCCGCGCTCGATGAAAAGTAGGCCCACCTACCTCTGGAACACGTACCAACGCTGACCTTCCAGATCTTCCATCCGGAAGCGACGTCCTGGAAAACCATCGACGATTTCCGACAGGATTCCCGCACCAGCGACTTTGGCGAGGGCGAGGGTCGCGTCGACATCCGCGACATACACCATCACGCCGTTGATGATGAAAGGAACCTTGGCCAATTCCGCAGCAGGAGCATGAGAGGCCTGAAGAGACTTGGGCGACTGGTACAGAGGGCTTGGCGAAGCCACCATCACCACCTGATCCTCCAGGGCAAGCTCCCCATGGGTGAGGACACCCGAGTCATCCAGCCATCGCTCTCTCTCGGTGAACCCGAAAACCTTCACTAGCCAATCCATCGCCGCGACCCCGTCCTCATAGCTGAGCATCGGAATAAAGACCTGATTCCCCATGCGCCAAATCTACCCCTGAGCTATCCTAACCCGATGGGTAAGAAGCTTGCGTTTATGACGGTCGGAATCCTCCACGATTCCTTCGGCACCCCCAAGGTTCAGGGCTTTGTGGATCGCATTCCGGGAGTCTATGATGCGGCCGACAGCGGCGACGGCTTCCACGCCCGGTCAGATCGGGACCTCGTCACCTTCAGCCACTCCTGGGGCGAACGCATCGCACCGAAGTGCCTAGGCGCCCTCGATACCTCGCAGTACGCCACCAGTCTCTCCCTGTGGAACGACATCGAGTCGGTCATGGCCTTCGCGTACCGCGGCGCCCATGGCGAGGCGTTGATCCACCGAAAGGACTGGTTCAAAGACATCGACGCTCCCACATATGTTGCGTGGTGGACAGACACCGAAGGCCCCGTCAGCTGGATCGAAGCCGCCGCCCGCCTAGATCACCTCCACGAGAACGGACCCACCCCTTTCGCCTTCGACTTCACGAAACCCTTCGATGAGGAAGGCCAGCCATTCCGAGTGGACACCGCCTTGGTGAAAACCAAAGTTGCCATGAATGCCAAGGCATAAAAATAGATCGCTCCCGCGATCTGTAGCCGAAGGCTTTAGCTTTTGCAGAAAGCGCGCCTGGACATTACAAGAGGAAGGAAGTAGGACGCATTTCGCGTGGCGTCTTGGTAGTCGGTTGTTCGCAAGCTTCCTGTTTCGTTGAACCTTTCAAGGAACCGCTCGGCTGCCTTGCGACCGTCGCTCCTCCCCCGACCGGTGGATTTCGGAACAAAGAACGGGCACTCCATGTAGACTCCAACCGTGAACTTCTTGCCCGTCACGGTCTCGAGTTCGACGCCATCGAGGCGGCGCGCAATGTCAAGCATTTCGGAGTAAGTCACGACTCATGATACATCGGTCCGCGGACCAACTGCCCCTCCCCAAAGGAAGGGGTTTTGAAGTTTGATTACGCCGCAAGCGTCAGCATCCAATGCACGCCGAACTTGTCCGTGCAAGCACCGAACGTGCCGCCCCAGAAAGCCGGGCTGACCGGGCACCTTACTTCCCCGCCCGCCGATAGCTTGCCAAATATTGAGTCGATCTCCTCCTCGCTGCTGCAATCGATGGCGACCGCCATGCCCTTGTAATCCGCCTCGCCCATGTCAGTCGCCATTACAACGCAGGTGCCATTCGTAAGGGCGGCGTGCATGACGAGGTTCTGGGCTTCGGCAGGCGACTGAGATGCCATCGGCGATTCGCCGACGGTAAGGACCTCGAGATTGCCACCGAGGCAGTCGCGATAGAAAGTCATGGCCTCGCGGCAAGTTCCGTTGAATCCGATGTAGGGGGTGAATGTCTTCATAGTTGTTTCCTTATGCGAAGATTTGCGCGACACGCTTGTCGCGGCAGTAAAGCGAGCCCCAGAGGAAGGCTGCGAAAACGAATGGCATCCAGAAAGGTTGCTCAGTGTGCAAATTGGTCGCCACCGCGCCGCCGAGATAGCCGGTGAGCAGAATCGCGCCGATCACCGCGGTTCGAGGAACCAGATAGAGCACGATGCTCACCAGCTCCAAAATGCCCGAAGGTCGCACCATGCTCAGCGGGATGCCCGCTTTCAGCGACGCGTCCACAACGACCTGGGGAATCGTGAGGTGCAGAGCCGTGTCCATCAACATGAACGGAACTCCCAGGGCCCAAAGGACGCGACCGGTCCAGAGCTTGGCCTTGGTAGTGTCTCGGCGAGTGTCGGTGAGGGTTGAGGTCGTGATCATTTTCGTCGTCTCCAGTGGCCGTTCTGGCCTTGCTTCGAGGACACAACGAAACGGCTCCGAAAGATCGGACACCCCAAGAAAAAGTTTTTTAAAAGGGGCCCTTCCAGCCACCGGCAGGTGTAGTCGGCGATCACATCGACGCCGGGCGGCACCAAGAGGCTGTCACGTCGATGACATCGCCGGCTACACCTGCCGGTGGCCGGAGAGGGATTCGCGCCGCTTCGACAACAACGCCTTCTCGGCCGGAGAAGCCGTCAACTCAATGGCTTTCGCCAGATCCTCCGCCGCCTCTCGATCCATGCCCAGACGCATCTCGAAATCCGCCCTCGCCGCAAAGTACAGGTGATATCGATCCAGCGACCCAAGGTCGTCAAGGACAGACAAAGCAGCCCGCGGCCCCTCCACCTCGGCCAGCGCAACCGCCCGATTGAGGGCCACAACGGGAGTGGGTTCAATCGACATCAGCACGTCGTACAGCCCCAAGATTTGTGCCCAATCGGTCACCGCATACTCGGGCGCAGAACAATGAACCCCCGCGATTGCCGCCTGGACATGGAGGCTGCATACCGTCCCCCGCGAAGATTGGCCAAGGTGCCAAAGACCCTTCTCGATCGTCCCCCGATCCCACTTCGACCGATCCTGATCTTTCAACAGCATAAGGTCCCCGTCCTCGCTCGTCCGGGTCGCGAGGCGGGCATAGCTGAAGTACATCAGAGCCAACAGCGCGTGGACCTGAGGCAGATTCCCACTCGGATGGCGCGCAATCAAAAGAGCGAGGCGGATCGCCTCCGCACAGAGGTCTTCCCGAACCAGGCTCTCTCCTGAGGTCGCCTTGTACCCTTCGTTGAACAGCAGATAGATCGTCTTAAGAACCCCATCCAGCCGCTCGTCGAAGTCGTCCCCGAGCACGAACTCGCTTGGCACTTCCGCCTCGCGCAACCGTTCGCGCGCACGAGTCAGCCGCTTCTGGATGGCGGTGTCTGAAGTAAGAAAAGCGCTCGCGATCTCCTCGATACTGAACCCGCACAGAGTCTTCAAAGCGAGCAGCGGCTGAGCATCGCGAGGCACCAAGGGGTGGCTGCAGACGAACATCATCCGCAAAACTGCGTCATCGATGTCTCGGTCGAATTCGGCGGCATCCGCCTCCAAGATCTGCGCCGACCACTTGTAATTCGACCCAAACATGTCGATCTGCTTCCGCTTCGCCAGCTTCTCTCGGCGCAGCACGTCGAGGGCGAGGTTCTTCGCGGTCAAGGTCATCCAAGCGGCCGGATTCTCGGGCACTCCGTAGTACGGCCACGCCTTCAGCGCTCGGACCACCGTCTCCTGCACCACATCCTCCGCAAGAGGCAAATGCTCTGGCCCCATCATGCGCACGAGTAGAGAGACGAGCTTGCCGGATTCGTGCCGAAAGAAGTCTTCGGCAAGCTGAGATGGCTGCATGCCTAGCTCGACTGCAAGGAGAGCTCGGATTCGAGCCGGTCCGTCATCGGGCAGGCCACCACGATCGGTCGCACCTCTATGAAAAGGCCGTACCTTAGCGACGGACATTGCTTCGCAATCTCCACCGCCGCCTCGAGGCTCTCCGCACGAAGAACCAGATATCCGCCGACCGCTTCCTTCGATTCCGCAAACGGCCCGTCCGTAATCATCGCTTTGCGGTCTGCCTTCACCACCGTGCCATGGGACACGAGCGGTTGGCCGCTGAGAAGGACGCCCGTCAGGCGCAGATTCTCAATCCAAGCCATCATCTTGGTGAGCCCATCCTGAGCCTCGCGAGGCGAAAGCCCCTCGTCCCAGTCCGCCCCTCGCATGAGGAAGATGTATTCGTTCAATTCGATTGCTGTGCTCATTCAGGTCTCCGGAAGTTAAAGATTACAACACTTCCCGCCGTGCAATACTTTGGCCGCCGTCCTCGTTGAATCAAGAAGCCCCATGAGCATTCTCACCCCCGCCTACGCCACCCACTCGCCCACATCTACTCTGGAACCCTGGTCGTTCGATCGCCGGGAGCCGGGCGAAAACGATGTCCTCATCGAGATCCTCTTCTGCGGCGTCTGCCACTCCGACATTCACCAAGCCCGCGACGAGTGGGGCGGGTCTATTTTCCCAATGGTTCCTGGTCACGAGATCGTTGGCAGCGTGACGAAGGTCGGCCCGGGAGTCACCAAATGGAAAGTCGGTGACACCGTCGGCGTGGGCGTCTTCGTGGACTCGTGCCGCCATTGCGAAGCCTGCCTCATGGGTGAGGAGCAGTATTGCGAGAACGGAATCACCGCTACCTATAACTCCAAGGAACGGGAATCCAAGGAACCAACCTACGGCGGCTATTCCACTCAGGTCACCGTAAACGAGAACTACGTCGTCCGAATCCCCGAAGGGATTCCCTTGGATGCCGCCGCTCCCCTCCTCTGCGCAGGCATCACCACCTACTCGCCTCTCAAATACTTTGGGGTCAAGGCGGGCGACAACGTGGCCGTCGTAGGCCTCGGCGGCCTCGGCCACATGGGCGTAAAGTTCGCCAAGGCGCTCGGCGCGCACGTTACCGTTCTCAGCCACTCACCGAGTAAGAAGGAAGCGGCCCTCAACATGGGTGCCGACGACTTTGTCGCCACTAGCGATCCCGATGTCTTCGCGGCGAATAAGATGCGGTTCGACTTTATCCTCGACACCGTCTCCGCCGACCACGAGTACAACGACTACCTCGGCATGGTGAAGCGAAACGGTACCATGTGTCTCGTCGGCCTCCCAAACCCAACCAAAATCGCCGCTTTCCCCCTCGTCGGAAAGCGCCGGGCCCTCACTGGCTCTATGATTGGCGGCATCGCGGAGACTCAGGAGATGCTCGATTTCTGCGCGGAGAAGGGCATCGCCGCCGACATCGAGGTCATCCCGATGTCGTACATCAACGAGGCCTACGAGCGAATGATGAAGAGCGACGTCCGCTACCGATTCGTGATCGATCTTGCTAGCCTGAAATAAGGGCATTGCTCTTTCGAAAGCCCTGGCGCTCTTGTGCCAGGGCTGCAACAATTCGCGCCACCGAATCACCGGTCGCTTCCACCGAGGTGTCAACCTCAAGGTCGTACACCAACGTCTTGTGCATCCGAGTGATCTGCCAGCGAGCGAGCCCATCCCGCCGATCGCCGCGCTCGCGCTCCCGTCGATCCAACTCTTCCTGCGAGCAGTGGACCCCCACCATCAGAACGTCGAAGGGCGCCATCTTCTCGAGACAGTCCGAAACCCAGAAGAACGGCTCCTCTCCTTCGATCAGCACGTGATCGACGATCAGATTGCTTCCCGTTTTCGCGAGTTCGCGAATCGAACTGTGCATCCCCAAGAGGAGCTTGTCGAACACCGCATGATAGGTAAACGCCCCACTTTCCTCACAACGTCCGGGCATCATGTCTTCAAATGTGTCGATGCACACGTGAAGGTAAGGCTCGGACAACGTTGCCTGCAAAGCCTTCGCCAAAGTTGACTTGCCGGACGACGACGTCCCGTTCAGAAGGATGATCTTAGGCGTGATGCGCGCATCATACACGATATGCCCAACCTGCCCGAGCTCGTCGAAGTCTGGGAAAAAGCATGGAAGAGCTCGACCGCCGAGCCGTCCGGTCGAACGAGACGGTAGTTGCTCGCCGGGACGTCGTCTTTGTGCCCACCGGCCGCTACAAGAAATGGCGCCAAGCAGCGGATGGGGCGATGAAATCTAACCCTCGCCGATCGATACGAGCGCGCGCATTCGCTGTAACGTCCTGAGATGGTGCCCCGGAAGCATTGCCGTTATTTCTGGTCCCGAGTGGTTTGAATTGAGAAGCGTCGATGTAGGTAGGGGTTCTCCAGTCGCTAAGGCTTCATCCTAAGGACGTAGGTGTAACTTAGGTTAAATCTGCGTGGCAGGTACGAGACTTTCTCGGCCATCAAGTAGGCCCGAAGGGTCGAGAATAACCTAGCCCAGGGCAACGCCCTGGGTGAAGCTGACCCACCTTCTGAGCCCTGAAGGGGCGGCCATATTTCGCCCCTTCAGGGCTTGGATCTAAGGGGGTTTCTACCCAGGGCGCTGCCATGGCGCTGCCCTGGGCTACATTATTCTCGACCCTTCGGGCCCGCAGGGGAGCCAGGCTGGCAGGCCCGCGCACGGACTCCCGAACCTAGTCCAACAGCAAGCTCATCGGCTTATAGATCCGGGTCTTCTCAAACCCGTGACCGCCGTAAAACTTGTCCAAGTTTGTCCAGTCGATAATGCAGCGCTTAACCCCGCGCCCCGCCAAATTCTCCAAAGCAGCCCCAAGCAAGGCATTGCCACTTCCCTTGCCACGCAAGGCAGAAGAAACCCCGATCGGCCCTAGGCTTCCCCAATTCTCTCCGAGGTCCAAGTGCCAGACCGCACCCGCGACCGGCATCTTGCAGCTCGAGTCTTGAATCTGCGCGAAGCCATCCATCTCGTCGCCATGAAAGAGCCCAAAAACGGTGCCAGGCCCCTCAATGCGCACCTTGCCCATCACGTCATACCGCCAACGACCAGGAAACTCTCGGGCGAGAAAGCGATCGAGGGCCTGCACGTCCTTCTCCTCGATGAGCCTCAGCTCATCACCCTTCGGAATCGGGAATGCGTTCTTAAAACCGGTCAGATCTCGCTCGAGATCGAAGCATTCGCCGTTAATCTCGAACCCCTCGATCATCAAGAAGTCGGATAGACCGCGAACGTCACAAGGGCAGCCTGGGAAAAAGTGTCGGGCGTCTTGGCCGAAGGCCAGTCGGAAGAGACCGCGGTTTCGAAGCACCCGTTTGGACTCCGCCAAGAGATCGACCGCGATACGAGGATCGCCAAATGCGATTGCGCTCAGGTGAGCGGTGTCCTTGTCCGGCCCCTTGTAGAGGCTTGCCGCAGAGCGCTTGATAGCCACGAACCCCCGCGCCTCCCCTTCTTCGCTCATCGAGATGCACGAGGCCCCCCAATCGAACAACGGCGAATCCACCGTGCTCTGTTTGAACTGCGCCACATCTATTCGAAAACGCTCTGGATAGAAACTATTCCAGAGCTTCACCAGCGCGTCAAAATCTGCCTCGCGAAAGCTTTGCTTCATGCAGAGAAAAGGTTACCGCCCAATCCCTTTGGGAGTGCGCTCCCACACTTAGCCTTTAGCTTCGAGCTGCCGCAAATGCTCGCCGTACAAGTTCAACGCCTCGCGAGTCCTTGTGATGCGGAAGATCATGTTCCCGTCGTCTTCCCGAAGAAACTCGCTCAAATCTTCCGCCGCACAAAGCGCCTCGAAGGCATCACCGCCACTATCCGACATCCGCAAACAAGCCGCCGCGTCCTCGACCGCAACTCGGAGGTACGCCATGATGTACGGCTTCACGCTCACGTAGCCCGCTCGCATCCACTGTCTCAAGTCCGCGTAGTGGGCCTCCAGGCGAGGCGTCGGCCCATACTGGGCCGCATCGCAAATCACCTCGACCAGGTCTTCGTAGTGCGCATAGAACTTGAGAAGCTCATGCCGCCTCTCTTCCACCGTGGGCCCGGCAAGCATCGCTCGCGTCCGATCACGAGACTCAGAGCGGTCCTTCAACGCGATGCGAACTCGGTTCACCACCGACCCGACAAAACCAGGCGAAGCGAGAGTTCGGACTTTGGCGATGCGCTTCAGGAGCCGGCTCCCGAGCTTTTCTGAACGTAATTGATCTTCAGGTCTCGGATCAAACCGTGTATCTGTCTACGATCATCTTCATCAAGCTGGGGGTCGATCACCTGCGTAAGGTGCGCTGCGAGGTCGATCGCAACCTTCGCTTCAACCAGATTGGGCTCAATCCTGCCCGTGATCATGTCTGGCTGCAAACCTAATTTCTGCCATGAAACAGTCGCCGTCTGCTCGAGCATCATCATGACCATTCCGTAGATGCTGACCGGCTCTTTCCCTTCCCTAGATTCGTCGTTCGCCATCTTTCCAGGTCTAATGACGTCCTAGGACCTAGGAAAGACGCACCCTTTGTCACGCCAACGACCACCCCGTTTCGCGAGTAATCTTAGGAACGAATGGTTCACAACGTCATCATCATCGGATCCGGTCCCGCAGGGTACACGGCAGCTTTATACAACGCGCGGGCCAATCTCGAACCGGTGATGTTTTCCGGCCTCCAACCAGGAGGTCAACTGATGATCACCACTGACGTCGAGAACTATCCCGGCTTCCCTGACGGCATCCTCGGCCCCGAACTCATGGAGCTGTTCCGCCGCCAAGTCGAGCACTTCGGAACCAAGATCGAGCACAAAGAGGTCGTCAAAGTCGACCTGACGGTACGACCCTTCAAGGTCTGGACCGAAGACTCCGAGCACGAAACGAAGACAATCATCATCTCCACGGGCGCGAGCGCCAAGTGGCTGGGTCTTCCCTCTGAAGTCACGTTCGGCGGATTCGGAGTCAGCGCGTGCGCGACGTGCGACGGATTCTTCTTCCGCAACAAAGAAGTCATCGTGGTCGGCGGCGGAGATACCGCTATGGAAGAGGCGCACTACCTAACCAAGCACGCCAGCAAGGTCTACGTTATCCACCGTCGCGAAGAGTTTCGGGCCAGCAAGATCATGCAAGATCGCGTCTTGAACAACCCCAAGATCGAGGTTCTGTGGAACTCCGGCTTGCAAGAAATTATCGGCGAAACCGAGCCCTTCAAGAAAGTAACCGGCGCGCGAATTATCAATTTCAAGACAAACGTTGTATCCACTTTGCCAATTAGTGGCGTTTTCATCGCGATTGGCCACAAGCCGAACTCTGAGCTGTTTAAGAACGTTCTAGATATGGACGAAGTTGGTTACATCCAAACTCAGCCAGACAGTACGAGGACTAATATTCCCGGCGTGTTTGCTGCAGGAGATGTCGCCGACAGCATCTATCGCCAAGCGGTAACTGCCGCCGGTACCGGCTGCATGGCGGCGATCGAAGCGGAGCGGTATCTCGAAAGCGAAGGTCATTAAACGATGTTTCTTCCCCTGCTAATCGGACTCGTCGTCGCCAAGGATGGACTTGGCGCTTTTGCCCGAATGGTTCTCCCCGAACCCGACGGCAAGGACAAAGTCCAGATCCAGATCTATCAAGATCGGCTGCCCATCCCAAAGCTATCGCCCAAGCAGTTTGGCGACGATGAGGACAAGAACTCCTGGATGTTTGAGTGGTACACCGCCGGCTTTGGCAAGGTCCTCCCGGACCTGCCCCAGTTCAACGCGCGGTTCAACATTTACTCGCAGCAACGAAAAGCGACCGGCGATCCCGCCATCTCGATGAGCAGGCAGCTTATGCGAATGTGGCAGATCAACTTCAATCGCCTGAAATTAGATCACAGCAGTCGCTACAACCAGAACACCATCGATGTTTACGTCTGCTGGGGCGGCAAAGCGGGGGGTGAACAGCTTTTCGACCTCGAAAAGCAGACCAACGCTGTCCCCTACAAGGTCAACACGATGTACTTCTATGACCTGCCCAGCTTCACCGAGCCCGTCGAGATGGCCCGCGAAGTTGCCCACGAATACGGTCATGCCACCCTCCCCGCCATTGGCGGATTCAAACAACCCGAGGATTGGGCGAACGGCTACCTCGGCGAAAAACTCTACCTCGGCTACCTGCGGGACGGAATGGCCGCCGGCCGATATGTGCCCGACGACGCGATGGGCGTGACGAAGGAACAACTCGATACGTGGATCAAAACAAACGTCGAGCCACTAGCCTTGAAGGCGGCAACCATGGGTCCCGACCTGGCCCTACTCAAGCAAACCTCAAAAGAGGCGATGGACTCCTACATCGGCCTTGCCTTGTACGCCGCAACCACGTTTACCGATCCCGTATTCGCTCGCTCGATCATCCTCACCGGATCGAACGACGCCAAGGACTACCCCCAGGCAATCGCCACCGCCTTCGAAGAACCCGGAACCTTGACCTTAAAGATTCCCAGCTACTTGAAAGGCAAGTCGATCTGGATCCCGCTCGGTAAGGATGCAAAGCTGACTGGCGCGGTCATCGACACAAAGCGAGACGGCTGGACCAAGATCACCCCAACCCAAGCCTCGGTGGTCGTGACGAACAAGCAGTAACCCTCCGCTCCGGCGACCAGAGGTTTGATACAATGGCCACATGCTTCTCCTTCCCTTCCTCTCCATCGTGACGTCGACGCAGACGCCCGAGGTCGTGCACCTCTGGCAGAACGGAGTACCCGGTTTTGAGAGCCGGAAGGATGAGCCCGAGCTGGCGAAAGACTGGTGGGTAAAGAATATCCACAACCCCTCGATCACCGTCTTTCTGCCGCCCAAGGAGATCGCGACTGGCGCCGCCGTCTTAATCTGCCCCGGAGGTGGCCACAGCCAACTCGTGTTTGGAGCTGAGGGCACTGACGCCGCGAAGTACCTCAACACCCTCGGCGTAGCCGCCTTCGCCCTCAAGTATCGCCTCGCCCGGGAAGAGAACTCCCCGTATAAGCTCACCGAGTGCGTCCCCCAGGACGCCTACCGCGCCATGCGCCTCATCCGAAGCCGCGCCACCGAATGGGGAATCGACCCCAAGCGCCTCGGCATGCTCGGATTCTCCGCCGGCGGTGAAGTAGTCAACGCGATCGCCTACGGCAAAGGCGATGGCGATGCCAACGCCCCCGACGCGATCGACCGCCTCAACGGCAAGCCCAATTTCATCATGGAGGTCTACCCCGGCCCCCTCTGGATCCCCGCCGAGATCCCCGCCGACGCTCCCCCTGCGTTTCTAGTCGTGGCCAATGACGACGGCCTCGCAACCACGTTGATCGACCTGCTCAAGAAGTACCACACCGCCAAAGTCCCGGTAGAAGCCCACATCTTCGCCCAAGGCAACCACGCCTTCAACATGGGCTACCGTTCAAACCTGGCATCCATCAAAGGCTGGCCGCTGCGAATGGCGGATTGGCTGAAAGACAACGGTTGGCAGAAAAAATAGGAGGAGGTGTTCGGTGTTGGATGATAGATTTTGGGCCAGAAGAGGAGCAAACCTTTCCGGCCTAACACCCAACACCTCCCTCCCAAGTCATCCTTCAACGTGTAGCGTCTTCTCGTTCGTATACAACGCCGTGCCCTTAGCCGCCCCGCGCGGCTTCCGCACGTACTTCTTCAGCGTGTAATCGACCGCAACATACCCTGCGTGCTTGCTCGGTGAGTTCTCCACCGCGAGCTTCGCGGCCCACATGAGAACCTCTCGGCTTACCTTCTCCGGATGGTTTTGTGTCGCCACAACTACATGCGCCGACGTCGAACCTCGGATGTGGAGCCACCAGTCGTTGGGCTTCGCGACCCGTAGGGTGAGATAGTCATTCGACTCTGCGTTCTCACCAAAATACACCGTGAAGCCACTTGGCCCCATTAGCTCGCGAACTCGGTGACCCTCGAACGGTCGGTCTTCCTTTGCCTTCCCACTCGACGCCTGGACGTGAAGCCATCGCTTCCCGCGAGCCTCGTCCTGCAAATCACGTAGCCGCACGAGCCGCGGCTCATCCTCGACCCGCAAAATCAAAGCAAGCAGTGCGGTTCGATCGGCATCGAGCCGCTCAATCTGCTCGCGCACCAGCCCCATCCGCCCCTTCGCCTTCTTCGCCTTGTCGAAGAAAGCATTGGCGTTGCCCTTGAAGTCAAGCTCGGGGTTCAGCTTGATCTCAACCGCAGTGCCGTCGTAGTCAAAAGCATTCAAAACAATCGCGCCCTCGAATAGGCTCGCCCCATAGGCAAGCACAAGCTCCCCATTGCGCTGCATCCGACCCGCCCTCTCCCCCGCCTGCTCGGCCTGGCGCAAGTCGTTCAGCGCCACATCCCGCGCCAAAACCACCCGTTGCAACTGCCCCAACAAACTCTGCCGAAGGACGTCCGCTTCGTGAGCGGGGATCGCCTGGTCAAAGTGTTGCTCAAGTGCGAGGCTGATCGTTGCCCGAGGCAACTCGGGCAAACCCAACGGCGCAACCGACAGCGGATACGCCCCGTTCCCGATGCTCAACACGGGATGATATCGCCCCGATTCAAAGGCCGCGCGGACCGGCGCCTCACCCGAAGCCTCGATCAACTTCTTCAAGAACGGTGAAGTCGGCATCGTCGTCCCCGCCCGAGTGACGGGCGGCGGCTCGTACTTCGTGCCCGATTGAATCGGCCGTGAAGACTTCGACCGCCCCACCCATTTCGCCGCCGACACAATGCGAGAGCCTTCCTCCAGCAAAATCAGGTTCGAGTGTTTCCCCATCAGCTCTGCAATGAGCAAATGGCTCCCTCGGTCGCTCTCGAACTCAGCGTGCAGGATGCGGTCCGAATCGATCTGTCTCACCGAAACGAGCGAGGAACCATCCAGACGAGCCCGAAGCGCGGCCAAAAAAGCGGGAGGCTGAGGCTGGTTGGAGAAGCGCCTGGTCACGAAATGAGTTCGGCAGAACTCGGGATGGCAGCTCAGCATCCACATCGCCTCTGCCCCACCTGCATAGAGCCCAAGCGCGACGTCCGTCTCGTTCGGTTGTCGAACGCCCTGAACTCTCCCCCCGACGTACGCCTGCAGCTCCGCCACAACCGCGGCGAGCGTCAAGCTGTCGAAGGGGATCCTCATATTAGAGACTCAAACCGATCGACGTCCCCTTTGATCTTGTTCAGGCTGGCTCGCCAGAAGTCCGGTGTGCGGATATCGATCCCAAACCCATCCGCCAAAGTCGCCGCGTCAGCGAGACCGGTGGAAGAAAGGAGCACATCGTAACGGCCCTTGAAGTTCTCAGGGTCCTTCTCATACACCGCGTACAGCCCGAGACCAAACAGCAAGCCAAACATGTACGGGAAGTTGTAGAAGCACCGGCCGTAGTAGTGGCTTTTAGCCGCCCACATATAGGGATGAAGCGCATCAGGCGCCAAACCATCGCCATAGGTATCGAGCTGGGCCCCGATCATGATGTCGGATAGCTCAGAAGTCGAAAGCTCGCGCTTCGCGCGCGCCTCAATCGTCCGTTTCTCGAACAGATACCGACTCGAAATATCTACGACCACCTGGCAGGTGCCTTGTAGCGAAGCCTCAAGCACCGTGAACTTCTCGGAATCTGTCCCGTGCTCCAGCACGTTCTCCCGAATGATCGTCTCGCAGAAAATGCTTGCCGTCTCGGCAAGGGTCATCGGAGTCGCCCGCTGGAACGGTGTGCGACCGTACAAGCACAGGTTGTGATACGCATGCCCAAGCTCGTGAGCCAAGGTGCTGACCGCACCAAAGGCGGGCTTGAAGTTCATGAACAGCCGCGACTCGTCTCCGCGAATCCCCATGCAATAAGCGCCGTCCTGCTTGCCCGGGCGAGGTCCCGCGTCGTGCCAGTTCTCATCGAACGAGCGCTTGGCGAAATTGGAGAGCTTGTCGCTGTACGAAGCAAAGCTTCGCACCACGAAGTCGGCCGCCTCCCCAAACTCCCAATTGCGATCGTCGTTGCCAACCGGTGCGAACAAATCGTAGAAGCCAAGCTGCTCGACTCCGAGCACCTTCGCCTTCGCCTTCAGATACCGCCTGAAGTGAGGGAAGGACTCATGGGCGGCGGTCATCATCGCCTCGAGGCTCGCCCGGTCCATGTTGCACGCGTACACCGCCTCGTCCAGCGGCTCGCCCCATCCGCGGTGCTTGGCCAGGTTGATCGTTTCGCCCTTGATCGCGTTCATCGCTGCCGCAAGGGGAACCTCGACCGTCTTCCAGGCCTTCAATTCGGCTTCGTAAGCTGCTTTGCGGACATCCCGATCCGCGTCGTATGCAAGGGCACGAGCCTCGCTGATCGGGATCACCTGCTCTTTGCCATTCAAGACTAGGGACACATTCAGCTGGCTTGTGACGTTGCCATACAACTTGGTCCAAGCGTTCCCGCCCGTCAGCTCCATGTCCGAAACGAGGGACTCTTCGAGAGAAGTCATCAGGTGCTGAGCCCCGATCTTCGCCTTTCGAATCGAGAACTCATGATCCCGAGCAACCTGACTGCCCGCCAACAGAACCTCGATATCGAGCGAGCCAATCCAAGCCGTGAGGGACTTGGCCAACTTGCGAATAGTGGCCTGCCCTGGCTCCATCTCGCTCCTACGCGCAAGCGCGAGGTCATTTCGCGAGTCGGTCGAGACGAAGGAATGAATGTAGGAACCCAAGAGTCGGGAGGTTTCCAGAACCTTGACGAAGCAGGCGGTCAATTCTTCGTACAGCCTAATTGTGTCGGGACCGACCGTCGGCGAATCCCACTTGCCAACCTTGCCCACCGCAAAGATGCCCTCGAGCTTCTTTAGCTCGGTGTCTAACAGGGTGCGCGCCGCCTCAAACTCGGCCGATTCGAGGCCCGGAAACACGACGTCCATGTCCCATCGCGGGGGTGCAGATACGATTGCCATATAACGAAAAGCTCCTGAAGTCGCAGCTGAAGGGCTGCCTTTATACCAAGAGTCTGCACCAAAAGGCTCTGGTCTTGTAATCTAGCCAAACTTAGATGAAGACGCACCTGGATGAAGTCGATGTACAGATCCTGTCCCTTCTGCAATCAGATGGGCGGATCACCAACGCAGAACTCGCAAAGCGCGTCGGCCTCTCGCCGCCTTCCGTTTTGCAACGCGTCCGCGCCCTCGAGAAGGCCGGCCTCATCCGAGGCTACTTCGCCATCCTCGACGCCGAGCGCCTCGGCATGCGAATCACCGCCCTCGCCATGATCTCCCTGTCGCTCCACCAAGAGCAGCCCATCGAGCGATTCCGCCGAAGCGTTCAAGACATCCCGGAGATCCTCGAGTGCTACCACGTCAGCGGTGAATTCGACTTCCTGCTCAAGATCGTAGTGAAGGACATCCGAAGCTACGAGCAGCTCATCCGAGAGAAGCTAAGCAAGATCAAAGGCATCCACCAGATCCGGTCGTCATTCGTTCTGGGCACGCCGAAGTACACGACTCAAGTTCCGCTTTAAGAATTGTGGATTTTGGATTGAGGATTGAGGATTCGCCGACCGGATCCTCTCCCTCCGAAATCCACAATCCTCAATCCCCAATCCACCATGAATAACCCCCACATCTACAACAACATCCTCGAAGTCATCGGTCAGACCCCGATGGTTCGGCTGAACAAGGTGGGGGCGGGCTTCAATTGCGAAATCCTCGCCAAGTGCGAGTTCCTCAATCCCGGCGGGTCGATTAAGGACCGCATCGGCTACTACATGCTGGCACAGGCCGAGAACGAAGGACGCGTCAAACCCGGCGACACCCTCATCGAGCCGACCTCAGGCAATACAGGTATTGGCCTCGCGATGGCTGCCGCAATCAAGGGCTACCGGCTCATCATCACTCTCCCCGAGAAGATGAGCAAAGAGAAGCAGCTCACGATGGAGGCGCTCGGCGCGGAGATTGTACGTACCCCGACCGAGGCCGCTCACGACGACCCCGAGTCCAATTTTGGAGTAGCCGATCGGCTACATCGAGAGATTCCCAACTCGCACATCCTCGGCCAGTTCGACAACATGGACAACCCGGAGGCTCACTACAAATTCACCGCCGAAGAGATCCTCGAGCAGTGCGATGGCAAGCTCGACTACTTCATCTCCGGCGCGGGCACCGGCGGCACCATCACTGGAGTCGGCCGACGACTTAAAGAGGTCCTTCCCAACGTCAAGATCATCGCCGTCGACCCGGTCGGGTCGATTCTCGGTGGCGGCCCTCCTGGCGCACCCTATCTCGTCGAGGGCATCGGCTATGACTTCATCCCCAAAACCCTCGACAACTCGGTCGTAGACGAGTACATCTACACCACCGACAAAGGCTCCTTCCCTCTCGCGCTCCGCCTCATCCGCGAAGAAGGCCTGCTTGTTGGAGGCTCCAGCGGCTCCGTAATGGAGGGCGTTATGCAGATCGCCGCACGCTGCACCCACGGCGAACGAATCGTGGCAGTTTTGGCCGATGGCCTAAGAAACTATATGAGTAAGTTCCTTGTGCCCGAATGGCGTAAGGAAAAAGGGGTTGATTAGCCGAAGATTGTAAGATAGAGGTGTTCGGGCAAAGATGCCCGAAAAACCGTAAACTATAGGCAATCCCATGGCAAGCGCTCCCACCACCGGCAGACTCCACGAACTCATCGGTCTTCTCGACACCGCGGTCGAAAAGCAGGAAGTACACGGCTGTTGTACGGCAGTTAAAAACGCCCTCAAACAGATCGTCAACTCCCAAGAGGAGTTCATTCCCGAAGAGTATCTTCGCCCTGCTGCCGATAAATACGCTCGCCGCCTCCTCCACCTAGACCCCAACGGACGCTACTCGGCCCTCGTCATGGTGTGGGACAAGGGCCAGGGCACTTCGCTCCATGATCATGCGGGTATGTGGTGCGTCGAGTGCGTCTACCGAGGCCGCATCCTCGTCACGTCCTACTCTTGCAAGGGCATCAACGACGGCCTCCACCAATTCGTAAAGGAAACCGAGATCTTCGCCGGACCCGGCGAAGCAGGCGCACTGATCCCGCCGTTCGATCACCACACCATCGAGAACCCGGATGCCCGCCCCGCGATCACGCTTCACGTCTACGGCGGTGAGATGAACTGGTGCGATGCCTTCGTACCAGAGGAAGGCGGCTACCGGATGATCAAACGACAGCTCGCCTACACACCCGACTAATCCAATGTCGCACGAAATGGATTTCGAGACAAAGGTGATTCACGCGGGCGTCGAGCCCGATCCCCTGACCGGCGCCGTCATGACGCCGATCTACCAAACCAGCACCTACGCCCAATCTTCCCCCGGCGAACACCACGGTTACGAGTACTCCCGCACCGACAACCCGACTCGCACAGTTCTCCAAGCGCAGTTGGCCGCGCTAGAATCCGCCGACCACTCCCTCGTCTTCTCCTCCGGCCTTGCCGCCATCGACGCGGTTCTGAACCTGCTGCAAGCAGGTGACCATGTCGTCGCCGGCGACGACCTCTACGGCGGGTCCTATCGAATCTTCACCAAGGTCGCCGTTCACCGCGGAATCACCTTCACCTTCGTGAACATGAACGACGAAGCCGCCCTACGCGCCGCGTTCACCCCGAACACGAAGCTGGTTTGGTTCGAGACTCCCACGAACCCAATGCTCAACGTCTTCGACATCAAGAAAGTCGCCGCCGTAGGTCACGAGCACAAGGCTCTGGTCGCGGTCGATAACACCTTCATGTCCCCCTACTTCCAGCGCCCCATCGAACTCGGCGCGGACATCGTAATGCACTCGATGACGAAGTACATCAACGGCCACAGCGATGTCGTGATGGGGGCCTTGATGATCAAAGACTGCAAAATGTCGGCCCCCAAGCGAATGTGGACCGACCCCAACTTCTCGGCTCCTCGCACCCTCTATGCACGGCTGAAGTTCTTACAGAACGCAGTCGGAGCAGTCCCGGGACCTTTCGACTGCTTCCTCGTACTCCGGGGGATAAAGACGATGGCATTGCGCATGGAGCGCCACGCCCAGAACGCGCAGAAGGTCGCCGAGTATTTAGAGAAGCATCCCAAGGTCGAGCGAGTCATCTATCCCGGCCTCACCTCTCACCCCGGTCACGAGCTATCGAAGGTTCAGTCGAGCGGCTTCGGTGGCATGATCACCTTCTTCATCAAAGGCGGTCTTGCGGAGTCCCGCAAGTTCCTTGAGACCGTCAAACTCTTCACCCTCGCCGAGTCACTAGGCGGTGTAGAGAGCCTCATCGAGCATCCGGCGATCATGACCCACGCCTCAATCCCTCCCGATCTGCGGAAGGAATTGGGCATTCACGATAACCTGATCCGAGTTTCGGCGGGAATCGAGAGCATCAACGACATCCTCGCCGACCTGGACCAAGCGCTTACGTAGATCTCACTTCTTCAGTGCCACTTTGTCGGAATCTCGATCCAACTCTGGGTCTCGGCACCCTTGTAGATCGCATCCATCACGATGTCCCGATTGGCCGCCTCACGCGGCGTTACCAAATCCACCGTCTTCCCTTCCAAGTGATCGAGATACGCCGTGAACCCAGCCGGAGCGCTTTCGCCCTCAACCTTCTCGAACTTCCCGTCCGATCCGGCAACCAGGAGCTCACTGCCGAGGGTTGCGTGCCCCTTGGTTCCGCAAACCTGGATCCGCACCGGATCGGCCACATCGTCCCACGAGGCAGCCAAAGTGCCGATTGCGCCGTTCGAGAACTTCAAAAGGGCCTCGCCTAATTCGTCGCAACCCTGGTAGCGGTTGGTCCCGACCGAAAGAACGCCGGTGACCGCGTGAATCCCGCCGAACATCCAGAGAACGAGGTCGAGAACGTGAGTCCCAAGGTCGCCAAACGCGCCGACCCCCGCCTGACTTCGGTCAGCCATCCATCGCCAATCCGTGTCGAACCATCCGCCAAGAGCGCCGCTATGGCAGTTGCTCACCCGAATGCGGGTGACCGTCCCAAAGAACCCTTCGTCGACCTTCTTCTTAAGTGCACGGAAGTTCGCGCCCCCCCGGCTGAAGTAGCCAGTCTGGAAAACGATCTTATGATCTTCGAGGAGCTTCAGAATCGCCTCCGACTGCTCGGCGCTGAAACCCATCGGCTTCTCGATGAACATCGGCTTTCCAGCCGGAGCCACCTGCTTCACGATGTCGAGGTGATGGACGGTTTCACTGCAAACGACGAAACCATCGATGCTGCTGTCCGCCACCATATCCGCGATCGACTTGACCGAGCCGCCAAGCTTGTCCGCGTTCTTCTTCGCGCGCTCCGCATCGTGGTCCCAGACCCCCGCGCAGCCTACGCCGCGCTTGAGGACTTCGGATGAGAAACCAGGGGTATGAATGTGGCCCGTTCCGAGCCATGCAAGTTGGGTTGGCACGGCAAATTGTAGCCCCAAGCCACCCCCTTGGGTAACGTCCAAACATGGCGACCCAAGAAGATGTCCGCAGAATAGCCATGTCCCTCCCGGGCGTCAGCGAAGGCGATGAGCGCTTCGGCTTCTCAGTGATGGTCAAAGGGAAGGCGAAGGGATTCTGTTGGTCCTGGACCGAGCGAGTCGAACCCAAGAAGCCCAAGGTCGTCAACGACTCCGTCCTCGCCATCATGGTCCCCGGCCTCCAAACCAAAGAAATCCTCGAAGGCTCGGGAAGCGAGGTCTACGCCCTAGACCCCCACTACAACGGCTTCCCCGCCGTCCTCGTCCGTCTGGCGAACATCGACAAAGAAGAACTAGAAGACCTCCTCATCGAAGCCTGGCGATGCAAGGCACCGAAGCAAGCCGTAAAAGAATTCGACGCCAACCAATAGCCCCCTCAGAACCCCTCGCACCTCCGGGGGAAAGGGCATAGACGTTAAAAATTAGGCGAATTGAGCCTCCCCTTGCCGAGGATGTTTGTGCCTTGGGAGGGGGAGGGCAGGGTGGGGGTTGCGGCCAAACTCAACCAGAAAGCCCTGGTTCGAAGCTCATGCCTATGAGGGGCAGGCGCGAGTGGAACGTTCAACCGAGAGCCTATCGCTCATCCCTTCCACTCCCCTCCCCATTCATCGCTTATCGCTCATCGCTCATCGCTTCCCCTCCCCCATTCATCACTCATCACTCCTCATTCATCATTTTTTCCTCCTCCCCCTACAAATGTAAGGAAAACTGTGATACACTCCCTACAGCTATAGGGAAACAATGCAAAACCAGACCCTCGGAGACCAAGAACTCGCCCTTCTAAGATACGTGGCAGCCAACCAGCCAACCACCGCCGGCGAAGTCAGCGCCGGCTTCGGCGAGCCCAACGGCCTCGCCCGGAGCACGATAGAGACCGTCTTGGAGCGCCTAAGAAAGAAAGGGTTCCTCAAAAGAAATAAAGCAGAGGGCGCGTTCCAGTACGAAGCAACCGAAGCACCCCAAGAACTAATGGGCGGCTTGGTTGAGCAGTTCGTAGAACGAACTCTCGCCGGCTCGCTCGTCCCATTCGTCACCTACTTCTCAAAACAGGACCGGCTGTCTGCCGAAGAACTCGCCGAGCTCGAAAGGCTCGTGAAGAAGTTGGAGCAGAAGTCATGAATGACCTCGTAACCACCTGGGCCGACAGTTTTTGGCGAGCAAGCTGGCAAGCTGCAATCGCTTCCGCAGCTGTGTGGCTCATCTGCAAGGCAATCCGGCCGATGCCAAGTGCAATTCGGTGCGGACTCTGGTGGCTCGTATGCCTCCGAATGCTCCTTTCGCTCGTGCCCGCATCGGTTCCGATTGCCATCTTGCCCCCTATCCACGAAACCATCCAAACCACAGATGTGCCTCTAAGCGGCAGCCTCGACTTCTCCGCGATCGTTTTCGAGACCAAGGCGACACCTGTATTCGCTCTTTGGATCATCGGCGTCAGTGCGGCAGCGGCACTACCTTCATTAGCCCTAATCCGCACCGCTCGCAAAGCACGGAGGGCGAGGCCAACCCAAGACCGAGAAGCTTTAAACGACCTGCAAGAAATCGCCCAGCGCCTCGGCATGGGCAAGATACCAACCCTGTTGGTGAGCGAGGCCCCGTGCGAAGTCCACGCCCTCGGTTCGTCGGTGGTTGTCTCCCGCAAGGTCCTTGACGGCATCTCGTCCGAGGAGCGCCGAATGATCCTCGCCCACGAACTCGCCCACCTGAAACGCCACGACACGTGGCTCTCGCTGGTGCCTCAGCTCGCACGAATCATTTTCTTTTTTCACCCTGCTGCCTGGCTTGCCGCCTCTGAGTTTGAGTTGGCACGAGAAGCCGAATGCGATCGCATCGCGATCGAGGCGCTTGGCGCCCGGCGAGATCATTACGGGCAGCTGCTACTGAAACTCGGGGTACGAGTCGACCGCGACATAACCCTGTGATCACCGGGAGCTTCCTCCCACTTCCGCATCCTTCGCAAGAGAATCCATATGCTAGAAAAACTACCAACCTTCCGCCCTTCTCGATCGCTCGTCTCCGTACTTTCTGTCCTTGCTCTCGCCTGCATCGTCCCGGTCAGCCTGGTCCACGGTCAATCTTCGGCCACCAGTCCACTTCCGACGACCCGTCAACCGGTCAGCCTGGTCCACGGTCAATCTTCGGCCACCAGTCCACTTCCGTCGACCCGTCAAGTCGCTGAGCAAGTCTATCCACGCTCAGCCAAAGTCATCACCATTAAGGAACGGAGTGGCGAGGTTCTGAAAATGATCGACCTTGCGAACGAGATCGACCCAGACCATCGGGACAAGTAAGCCGCAAAAAGTTGGCTCGCCAATTCGGCACCACCCCTTCGTCCTGCCCCATAGGGCAGGGTGAGGGGCATCCACGCGAAGCATGCAACCGTCGGCTACGCCCGACGCAGCCTTTGATTCGTGAAAGGTTCAGAGGGTTGTCGCGTCACCGGATGACTCCGATGATTGTCGGTGGCCGCCCCTCACCCGTTGCCCAAACCCCCAAGCACAAAACGGCAAACATGTGCCATAATCGCGAAACACTCTGAAGACAGCAGGTGGCTTAATGCTTTAATCGACCGCGAGGTCGGCCAGCCGAGGGGGCGAAATAAAGGTTTGAACATGCCTAAAGGCATGCACGGGCCTCCGCCAACTCGACCTGGGCGGAGGCCCTTTCTGTTTTAAGAGATCGGTGCGAATTATGCCAACAGCAGAAAAAGCGCGCACAATCGAGCAGGCCAAGGAGTGGTACTCCAAGTCGGTCGGCGTAGTCTTTGCAGACTATCGCGGATTACAGGTCAAAGAGCTTCAGGCGCTTCGCGCAGACCTTCGAAAGAAGGGCGCGGAGATTCACGTTCTGAAGAACACCCTGTTCCGCATCGCCGCCGGTGAGGACACCGCCAAGTTTCCGGCTGAACTTCATAACGGGACGACCGCTTTCGCGTTCGTTTACGCGAACGAAGCAGACGTCGCCAAGGCTCTCCTCGATTACGCCAAATCCAGTAAGAAGCTCGTCGTTAAAGGCGGATTCTTCGGTGGCAAAGCCCTCAGCGATAAGGAAGTTCAGGCTCTAAGCGAGCTGCCTCCGCGCGACGTGTTGATCGCTCAAGTGATCGGCACCATCGCAGCTCCGCTGACCGGCCTCATTGGAACGATCGAAGCCCTCTACGCAGGACCTATCCAGACCATCGGCGCTGTCGCTGACAAGTTTGGCGAGGCTGTCCCTGAGGCTGCTCCCGTCGTTGAGGCCCCCGCCAAAGCCGAAGAGCCCGTAGCAACCGCCGCCCCTGAAGAGGCTGCACCTGAAGCACCCGCAGTCGAGGCCGCTGAAGCCCCCGCCGCGGAGCCAGAAGCTCCCGCCGAGGAAGCTCCTGCCGCTGAAGAAACGAATTCCGAGGAGCCCGCTTCCGAGTAAGCGCGCACCTCAAAACATAAGGAAAAGAATATGCCCACCGCAGTAGAAAAGATTGTTGATGAGATCGCCAAGCTGACCGCGCTTGAGCTCTCCGACCTCAAGAAGTCCCTCGAGACCAAGTTCGACGTTACCGCCGCTGCTCCTAGCTTTAACCCGGCTATGTTCGCAGGCATGGGCGGCGGCGCCGCCGCTGCTCCCGTAGAGGAAGAGAAGACCGAGTTCGACGTCATCCTCACGGCTGCCGGCGAGCAGAAGCTTCAGGTCATCCGAGTGGTCCGCGAGATCACCGGTCTCGGCCTCAAGGAAGCCAAGGACCTCGTTGATGGCGCTCCGAAGCCCGTCAAGGAAGCCACCAGCAAGGACGATGCCGCCAAGATCAAGGCGCAGATCGAAGAAGTCGGCGGAAAGGTCGAAGTCAAGTAAGTTCCTACAAGGGAACGATTCGGCGGCTTCCCACCTAGTAGGTGGGAAGCCGCTTTTTACTGATATCCACGCGTAGCGTGTAACCGACGATTGCATCGGCGCGTGAGCCTGCAGACTAGCAAGTTCACCCGCCAAGGGCGCGACGCGCCACCCGCGCGACAAAGACCCACAACGATTCAGCCCACTCACCCGTCCAACCGTTGACATGTGGCTCTTCCTCGCCCCAACTCCAAAGCCCGAACTCCATCCCGTGGACTTCTATTACACGGGCGACCGGGCCATCACATCCGTCTCGGTCGTCGGCGATTTCAAGGCCCACACCATCGTGATGACCAAGGGGAAGGACGGAAAGTGGACCGTGAAGACTTCCCTTCCGCCTGGTGTCTACAAATACAGCTTCCTCGTGGAAGGAAATCCTGCGCCCACGGGTTCTACCGTGACCGCGGACGAGAAGGACGAAAAGGAAATCGTGGTCACCCCCAACGCCTACAACGCCCAGCCCGGCATCTCGGGCGACGGCCTCATCACAAAATTCGGCATTAAAGCGCTCCCGCTCGAGGACACAACCTCGAAGGCGATCGGCCGCACCGTGATCCTCAAATTCCAAACCCGCCATGCCGACGTCGCTCACGTCGGTGCCATCGTGCGCCAAGACCTCCACCAAAAGAGCTACCCGCTCGTCGTCACCAGTTCGAACGCCCTCTACGACTTCTGGCAGGCAAAGGTCGTGGTCACCCCCAACAAGCCCTTCGAATACGAGTTCCTCCTCAACGACGAAGGCTCAACCCTCCACTTCGGCCAAAACGGCCTCCAAGAAAGCTCGATGAGCACCAAAGACTTCAAAGCAAACAACTAGCCGGATCCACGCGAAGCGTGTAGGCGTCGGCTACGCCCGACGGACGCCCAAAGGATCACCCTAAGATTTGACGAATCGATCCCCCTAGGCTCCGGAGATGGTGCCCCTCCCGGGGGAACCGTGGGGGAGGGGGCGCGACCAACCAGCTACGCAGTCCGGGCCTTCCCCAATTCTTTGGCCATCGGTCGGCGCTGTCCTCGAACAGTTTGAGGCACAGGTAGGGGTCCTTCACTCGGCGAGCCTCCTTCCTAAGGACATAACCTCAGTTTAGGTTCGTATCCGTGTTGTCGTTGCGAGACCTTCTTAGCCGTCAGGTAGGCCCGAAGCGGCTCGCCCTTACC
>JBBQFM010000043.1:0-49799 GCA_038321975.1 Fimbriimonadales bacterium
CCGAATTGACGATGAGCCCAATCCATGGGCAAAACGCAACCATCCATATCCACACCCTCCGTGGCGTGACTAAGATGAGCTAAGGACGATACCAATCCCAAAAAAGATGTGGGTAAGGACAAGGGCGTTGCCCTGGGCTACCTTATTCTCGACCCTTCGGGCCTGCAGGAGAGACCCCATTGTCCTCGCCCGATGCGAACTCGTTCGCCGGGTGTCAATTGCTCCAACTGACATTCCAGACGTTGAGCTGACTTGGGTTGGAACTTTTGCACAAATCGATGACCTCGTCAAATGTCCACCATTCGGCTAGAATGAAACCGGAATGGCCGTCCAACCGCTGCTCGATTGGTTTGCCCAGCGGAACTGGAAACCGTTCGACTTTCAAATCGAGGTTTGGAACGCTTATCTGAACGGAGAGAGCGGGCTCATCCACTCGGCGACGGGTACGGGAAAGACGTATGCGGCTTGGCTTGGGCCGGTCGCCGAGGCTTTATCTGGTGAGGGCAGCCCGGGTCTCAAGGTCCTTTGGATTACTCCGCTTCGCGCCCTCGCCGCCGACACTCTGATGTCGTTGCAGCTCCCAGTCCACGAGTTGCAACTTCCGTGGGATGTCCAGATGCGCACCGGGGACACAAGCACGAGTGACAAGGCAAAGCAAGTCAAAGACATGCCCGCCTGCCTCGTCACTACCCCAGAGAGTCTGAGCATCATGCTCTCGCGGGAGGACTCGGAGCCGCTCTTTACCAACCTGCGCTGCGTGGTGGTTGACGAGTGGCATGAGTTGATGTCGACTAAGAGGGGCGTTCAAACGGAGCTCGTGCTTGCCCGGTTGCGGAAACTTTCGCCCAACACCCAAACGTGGGGGGTGTCGGCGACCCTTGGGAACTTGGAAGAAGCGATGAACACGATGCTCGGGCCAAACCCGAAGAGCCCCGGTCGGCTGGTGCAAGGAGCCACTGACAAGCAGATCGTCATCGACAGCATCTTGCCGCCGAACATTGACCGCTTTCCGTGGGCGGGCCACTTTGGGACGGCGATGATCGGCCCCGTGGTTGAGGCGATTGAGGATAGTGGAACGTGCTTGGTGTTTACCAACACTCGGTCGCAGTCCGAGATCTGGTTCAGAGGGATCCTCGATGCCCGTCCGGAGTGGCAGGACCTTGTGGCGTTGCATCACGGTTCGCTGTCTCGAGAGGTACGCGACGAAGTTGAATTAGGGCTTAAAGACGGCCGCTTGAAAGCCGTCGTTTGTACCTCCAGCTTAGACTTGGGTGTCGACTTCTCTCCGGTTGATCGGGTCCTTCAGCTAGGATCGCCTAAGGGGGTTGCCCGGTTGCTGCAGCGGGCGGGACGTAGCGGCCACCGACCGGGGGTGGCGAGTCGAGTTACGTGTGTGCCCACCCATGCCCTTGAAATTGTTGACATCGCGAGCGTGCGGAACGCGGCGAAGGAGGGGCGAATTGAGAGCAGGGAAGGGCTAGTTCGGCCACTCGACATTCTCACTCAGCACCTCGTCACGATCGCGGTTGGGCCTGGATTTCGGTCAGAGGAGATGTTTCGGGAGGTGCGAGACACCCACGCCTACCGCGACCTTGGAGAAGACGAGTGGAATTGGGCGCTCAACTTCATTTCTAAAGGCGGCGAGTCGCTCAAGGCCTATCCGGAGTTCCGCCGGGTGGTTGAGACGGAAGGCTTTTACAAGGTTGAGGATAAGGACATTGCGCATCGACACCGGATGAGCATTGGCACGATCATGAGTGACGTGGCGATGCATGTCCAGTATCTGAAGGGAAGTCGCCTCGGGACGGTTGAGGAGTCGTTCTTGGCTCGGCTGAGCCAGGGGGACAAGTTTCTCTTTGCAGGCAAGCCGCTTGAGTTCGTGCGGATCAAGGACATGACGGCTTGGGTCAAGCCGGCTCGAAGCTTAGTGGGCGCGGTGCCCCGATGGGCGGGCGGGCGGATGGCGCTCTCGGGGGAATTGTCTTATGCGATCCGGCAGGAACTTGGGCGAGCGAAGCAGGGAGAGCTCAATAGCCCCGAGATGGAGAAACTTGCACCCTTGCTGACTCTTCAGGCGAAATGGTCAGCGATTCCCGATGAATCTGAATTGCTGATCGAGAGGGTGGAAACCGAGGAGGGGCATCATCTTTTTATCTATCCTATCGAGGGCCGGTTGGTGCATCAGGGACTGGCGGCTTTGTTCGCCTATCGGATTGGGCGCATCTCGCCGATCACGTTCAGCATCGCGTGCAACGACTACGGATTCGAGCTCCTTGCGCCCGAGTCGGCACCTCTGGAGGAGGCGATTGAGGCGGGAATGTTTAGCCGCGAGAATCTCGCGGAGGATATCGCCTCGAGTTTGAATGCGGTTGAGCTGTCTCGCCGACAGTTTCGGGAGATTGCGCGGATCGCGGGACTTGTGTTTCAGGGGTATCCGGGCATGAACAAGTCTGCGAGGCAGTTGCAGTCGTCAAGTGGGCTGTTTTACGATGTCTTCGCTCGCTTCGAACCTCAGAATATGTTGCTCCAACAGGCGAATCGGGAAGTGCTTGAGCGGCAGCTTGAGCAGACCCGGATGTCTCTTGCGTTGGAGCGATTGGAAAACTCTTCATTGCTCATCACTCATCCCAAGAAGCCGACTCCACTTGCTTTTCCGTTGCTTATTGACCGTTTACGAGAAACAGTCACGTCGGAAAGTGTGTCCAGCCGAATCCAAAGAATGGTAGTGGAGTTTGAATCCGAAGCGGATCAGGAGTAGACTTTCGTCTAGTGACATCGCAACCCATTGAAGTTGCCGGCGAGCGGCTGCTCGCCTTGGTGGAGAAGGCGCTTTACTGGCCTGAGCGCAAGGTGTTGTTTGTCGCCGATATTCACCTAGGGAAGGCGGCTACGTTTCGGGCGCTCGGGGTGAGCGTGCCTTCGGGGACTACGGCTAGCACCCTTCGTGCGCTGTCTTGTGTGCTGGAGCGCGTCGAGGTTGAGCATCTTGTACTTCTTGGTGATCTCTGGCATGCGAAGGAGGGGAGGACTCCCGATGTGGTTGCGGCTTTTCTCGCTTGGCGGCGGCAACATGCGTCGATCAGGATGACGTTGATTGAGGGGAACCATGACCTCAAGGCGGGCCGCCTTCCGGAGGGAAGTGATGTCTCGGAAGCACCGAATCTGATTCTCGGGCCCTTTGATCTTAGGCACCATCCCCAGGTTTCGGATGAAGGGTACGTGCTGGCGGGGCATATTCATCCTTGTGTTGCGCTTCACGGCCGGGGAATGGATTCGGTGCGGTTGCCTTGCTTCTGGTTTGGCGAGAGGGTGGGGGTTCTGCCGGCGTTTGGTGACTTCACGGGGTGCGCCAAGGTACGGCCGAAACGGCAGGATCAGGTGCTTGCGATCGCGGATGGCAAGCTCCTCTCGCTTGGCGCGGTGGTGTAGTCCTTTTACACAGTAGCGAACGGCAAGGCTTCCCTTGGCGTTGTCTCTACCTGTGAAGAGAACTCGGACCCATTCCAAGACGATCGCCCTCGTCGGCATCGGACTCCTTGGCGGCTGGATGCTGTTTCGGGGCGGCACCCATCTTGAGGAGGAGGCGCAACCTGCTCCAATGCCTCTCGTGTTGGAGAAAGTCCAGGCGCTCGGCAACTTGCACACCGCCCGCTACACCTACCAAAACGTGTTCGAGCACATTAGCTATCGACACGCTCAGGATTGGGCCCAAAGAATCCCCGGTTTCGACAGCCTGGTGCATAACGCTACGCGCAACTCGGCGCTTGTCGGGGTGACTGCGGAAGTCGAGGCGGGCGTGGATTTGAGTAAGGCAAAGCAAGAAGGAAGCCTCATCGTTTTGCCCCCGGCCACGATTTATGAGCCGCAGGTGCATGCCCACGTTTACAGCACCAAGCGAGGTGCCTTCTGGAGGGATGACAACCTTGCGCTTAATGCCGTGGATTCGGCGAAGGAGCGGTTGATCGCGGCTGCGGACTCGCAGAAGATTCGGGCAGAGGCGGAGAGGAATGCGGTTTCTCAGGTTCAGAATTTGCTGTCAACGGCGGGCGTAGCGAACATGACGGTGAAAGTCGGCGGCGCGTAAAGCGTCGATAAAAGGAGCCTCCCTCAGAGAAGCCACCTTTCATCGCGGATATGGTCGATCGTGCGGCGCTCATCGGCGGGGGCGCCGACGCTACCTTTAAGACTTCAGAATCTCGATTCCGCTGATCTTCGCGTTCTGGTCGGGGGAACCGGGGGTGGCTTGGATGCGGATGACGATCTTGCCGTTCTTCGGGACCACGCCGGTGAACTCGCGGACGACGGCTTTGTTGATTCCGCCCGCGGCGACGATGATCTCAAAATCTGAGAGGACTCGGACTCCGTTGATCGAGACGTTTTCGATTCGCATATGGGGTTCTTCGTCGAAGAGTTCGGCGAAGTGGAGGCGGACGGTGTAGGAACCGGCGGGAACGGTGAATCGGTGGCTGAAGTCGCTGCCGTACCGCTCAGACATGTAGACTCTGGCGGGGGCGGCGTTTGGGACACTGGTGTCGATTCGGTGGTCGGATCGGGCGGCGGAGCCCTCCAGCATGTTCGGGTCTCCGACGAAGCCATCGAACTCGTCGTCCTCACCGCTAATCACCCGAATCGGGAGTGACAACGTCACTGGCTTATCCGAAGAAGGGGTTGGGAGGGGGCCATATTTGTAGCCGACTGGCATGGTCGCGGGAGGTCGCGAGGCACGGGACGTGCCCCACTTCTTGTTCGGTTTGGGACCCATGACCAGCCGCAAAGTCCCACCAGCCAGGATTTGCCGGTGAGTGATGTAGGACTGGGTCAGGCTCCTCCCATTCAAGGAAGCGGACTGGATGTAGACGTTCTTCGGTCCGTTCCCAACTGCTTCGACCACGAACTTCTTGCCGCCCGGGGCGGTAAGGACGGCTCGATCGACCAGGGGACTGCCAATGACATAGACGCCGTTTGCCGGGTTGACGGGATAGAAGCCGAGGGCGCTGAAGACGTACCAGGCGGACATCTGACCGCAGTCGTTGTTGCCAACTTGACCGGTCTGGGTGTCGTTGTAAAATGCGCCCATGATCTGGCGGACTCGCTTTTGAGTCTTCCATGGGGCGCCGGCGTAGTTGAACAGATAGGCCTGGTGGTGGCACTGCTCGTTGCCCTGGGCGTACTGGCCGATGCGACCGGTGATGTCTGGGATGTCGGTGTGGATGACGGTGTCGAGCGAGAACATCTCGTCCATTCGGGCGAGGAATTTCTGGTCGCCACCGAGAAGGGAGATCATTCCCGGAACGTCGTGCTGAACGGTGAACGCGTACTGCCAAGCGTCGGCTTCGGTGTATTCGTCTCCGACCAAACCTCGGGTATCGAAGGGGGCACGCCATTTGCCAGTGGCTTTTCGGCCGCGGAAGAACCGGGTCGTGCCGTCCCACAGGTTTCGGTAGTTGGTTGATCTCTTGAGGAAGAGAGCGGCATCTTCTTTGTGGCCGAGCGCACTCGCCATCTGCGCGATGCACCAGTCGTCCACCGTCGTTTCGAGGGTCTTCGAGGTCGCTTGCGCTCCCGGGGTGCTTGCGGTGTAGCCAAGCTCTCGATAAGACATGAGGCCGTTGTAGTTCTGCATTGCGGTGTCCCGCATGGCTCGATAAGTCCTCTCTGCATCCGGTCCTAAGATGCCCTTGAAGTAGGCATCGACCAGGACGGGGACGGAGTGGTAACCGATCATGCACCACGTTTCGTTTCCGCAGAGGGGCCAGATCGGACTCGTTTTGAGGCCCGATTCTTGGTACTCGGCAAGCAGGGAAGAAGTGAGGTCTTTCACCCGGCTCGGCTGGCTCAAGGTGAGCAGAGGGTGTAGGGCGCGGAAGGTGTCCCAGAGGGAGAACGTCGTGTAGTTTTGGAACTTCGCATCTCGGTGGACGCGGTGGTCCATGCCGTAGTAGGCGCCGTCGGCGTCGTTGAAGAGGCTCGGTGCCAGATACGATAGGTAGGTGTTCGTGTAGAAGGTCCGCAGGACGTGAGAGTTCTTGGACTGGACCTGGATTGGGGCCAAAACGTCGGACCACTGCTTCTCAGCGGCCGTTCGGACGGCGTCGAAGTCCCATCCGGGGGTCTCTTGGTGCAAATTCTTTAAGGCACCTTCGACTCCGGTTGAGGAGATGCCGACCTTAACCTCAATCTGGTCGCCCTGCTTCGTAGTGAAAGCGGTGTAGGCGCGCACTTTGCCCTTGCCCTCTTTCTGGTCTCCGTAGCGTATTCCGTCCTCTTCGATAATGATTCTCTCAAACGGCCTCGAAAACTGAATCGCGAAGTAAACCGTCCGATCTCCGCCCCAACCACCGGATTTTCGGTATCCCGTCAATGTCGAGCCGTCGACAACTTTGACCGAAGTGTCTTTCGGGTCATTCGAGATTCCGTGCAACAGGTCAATCGCGATCCACGCCTGCGACGCAGTTGGGAAAGTATATCGGTGAAATCCGACCCGAGGAGTAGCCGTCAGCTCCGCAGTAACCTTCGGATCATCCAAAAACACTCGATAGTAGCCCGGCTTTGCGAGCTCGTTTCGATGGGAGAATGCCGAGGAGTATTCACCCTGTGAGTTCAACTTCTTCAGGGTTGGCATCAGCATGATGTCGCCCATGCATCCCACACCGGTTCCATTCAAATGGGTGTGACTGAATCCGAGGATCCGCTTGTCCGAGTAGTGATAGCCCGAGCTTCCGTCCCACGTGTCGGTGCGCGTGTCGGGGCTGAGCTGCACCATACCGAAGGGAACCTGAGGGCCAGGGAAGGTGTGTCCATGGCCGTCGGATCCCACGAGGGGGTTCACGTAATCGATGGGTCGGTGCTGCGCCAGTGAAGCTGAAGGGAAGAGGAGAATGCCGGCCAGAATGGCGGCGGGGAAGAGTCCTCGCATTGCTTGTAAGGGTACCGCCCGGGCTCGGGATTGAGGTTGAGGATTGAAGATTGAAGATTAGCGATTGAGGAGGGGACAGTTGAAAGCGTTCGGGCTTCGAAGTCGGGTTGCGGCCCCCGCTCCCTCACGGTTCTCCTCGATGACGATGGGCACCATCTCCGAACGTCAAGGGGATCGGTTCAGCCTCTCTCTGGGGCTGAGTACAAGAGATCCGAATTTCGCTGACCGGACCCAAACCCGCTTAGTAGCTTCGCATATACCCAGGTCCAACTCCCCATGACCTTAAAACCGCCCCTATACTGGTCGTTGATGAGTCAGAAGAAGAAGACTATTTGGCTAATAGCGGGTCTGTTGGCAATTATGATGTTGGGGTTTAGCCTCAACATTTTCCGCCAGCCCATGGAGCAGAGCTATGGATTCATCAAGGCTACTCACCCGGTTTCGATGACTCAAGCGGGGCCGGACAAGTGGGCTTACTACTTCCTGCCCATCGGGACTAAGGATGCGATTGCCAAGGACGCTCGAGCTGAATTGATCAGCGAGGGGTTTGTCGAGGATAAATCGAACAAGTGGTTTTCTTTCCGCAAGGGGAATGTAGAGGTTGACGTCTGCAACCATACCGAATTCGGCCTGAGCAATACAGGCCTGGTGGCAATGGACAGTCCTCCGACAACTGAGCAACCATACGCCTGTGTCCTGGTAAAGAACGGCCTGGGGACGCATAGTCCTCAACTCGCTTTTGAGGCCCAAAAGCTCGTCCACGGCTGGTAAGTCATCTCCCGAACGACATAGTCCAGTTGATCCTCGACCCGCTTCAACTTTTGGTAACAGCCGAATAGGGGGTCGCTTTCGGTCAGCGGGCCGGACGCTTCCATTGGGCCGCTAGTCTAACATTTATGGGTGGGGAGTGATTGCGAAGATTGTGATTGTGTCTGGCTCTGGGCCGTAATGCCAGAACACCCTCCATGCGGCAGGCGTGTTGTTCTCAACATAGGATTGCCACATATCTTCATTGTTGTGGCCTTTCATCACCGTGTACTTGTGCGACTTTAGCCCCGGGTGTCTCGGATCACCCTGGAGCTTTCCGAGACATGCCTTTACCTTCTTGTATTTGCCCTTGTCTTTCTCGAGATCCGACAAGTCAGCTTTCGCCCTGGTGGTGAATTTTAACTCTGTCGGCACTTCTGGCTCTATTCCTCGTCGTCATTCGCGAACTGGGTGAAGTCTCCCAGGTCGTGAGTCTCGCCTCTAGCGGACTGCTCTAAGCCCTCCTTAACGGCAGCCAGGGCTTCAGGATTCTTGAAGAGCCACGCTTCCTGTTCGTGGAAGACCAATACGGGGTGAAGGATGATGTCTCCGTTTGTCTCGTGCCGGATGGCGTAAGTTTTTTCGGAGTAATCCTTTCCGATATTGATTCTCCCTTGTGCATCTGGAGTCCTTAGCTCGCTCGCCTCGAACCCGCTGCTTTTACCTGTTCCCATGTTAATCCTCTTTTAGGATCCACCCCAAATTAGGTAGCACCCCTATAACTATTATAGACGCCGATTTCCAAAACCCCATTTGCCGCATGTATTGTCTTTTCAAAGCAGGTAGGTCCCTCAGACCAGCACTTCACCCATGCCGACGTACAAAGTCCTCAAAGAAAGAGCGTTGCAGGATCGGGGTGCTGTGCAGTGTCACCGACTTAGTAGACCTAACCAGTTGCGTCACACTCTGAGGATTCGGCTTGCCCGAACCGCAAGAGGGTGGTCTGCTCGATTTCATAATAATGATTATCAGAAAGGTAATCACGCCCTTCCCTAAGCCGATTTTTGAAAAACCTTCATCTGGATGGGGTCTAGGTTCGGGCGGGCTTAAAAGTGAATGCCAATGATGTGCCATCGACCCTTCTCCCTGCGCAGGGATACACGAATCGTGTGATCGAAGGATTTGCCGACACCGAACCTGACTTCGTTTTTGGTTTCCGGGTATTGGAACCGCAATGGTCGGCGTCCCAGGTGGTGAATTCTGGCGAGCCTCGTCCAACGGGCTCCCGCGTACCGCTCAGCCAAGGCCCAGTTTTTGATCTTAAGGGCCAGAAGAAAGCGCTCGGTGGCGAGGAACGCGTTGTCTAGCCAGTGTGAATCGACAAGGTGATAGCGATGGCCACGAAAGACCCACTGCTCCACGCGCGTCCGCTTCGGCCACCAGGGCGCGCCTTCGCTGGTGAGCGGGGTGGAGACGGGGAACTCCATTACGAAGTGGCCCCGCTTTAGCCAGTAGGTCTTGCCTGTGAACTCCTCGTGGAGTACGGTCTGCACGAGATGGAATCTGTCGCCGTTCCGCCTCCAATATTGGAAGATGGGTGATTCACGCATCGCGCCGGAACTGCTGCCCAAGCCAGCGATTGTCAAACCGTTCTTGGCAAGGATCGGCGGGTTAACATTGACCGGGAGGACTCGATCTCCGTCGTAGTCCATCGATACGATTGGAACGTGGAGGACACCACGGTCTCGAAACAAAAGCATTCGGGCATTAAATTGGCGATCAGAAACGATGAATCCGATCTCGAACGAGATGCACGGCTGCCCTTCGCGGCTTCGATCCCAATGGTGAATGAAAATGTCCGCCAATCCATTTTCGGGGACCCCTTGGAAGGCAGTGGCGAATGCTTCGGGGTAGCCCCATGCAAGATGTTTGGATTCCTCGAGTTTGGCAATCGCCCTGGCTACGAGTCGCCACCCCTTACTCTGGGCACTCACGTCACTTCCCTTTACATGCCGAAAAAGCTGATATGCAGCCTTCAATTCGGGTTGGTCGGGAAGTTTTGATGGCGGGAAGCAGGTCACGGCGATAGATTCGGCGTGACGATTGAGAATTCCTGTTCGTGAACTGGAAGCGTCGGGCGTAGCCGACGGTTACACGCTACGCGTATCTCTTAGCCGGCAGCCGTCTGGGCGGCCGCTTCCATCTTCCGTTCGAGGTTCGTGGCGGCGGCGTCGCAGAAGTCGATCACATTCTCGATGGATTGCTGAACGGACTTTCGGTTCTGGCGCAGCCACCAGAGGCCGGCGGCGATGCCGGCGACGGCGGCCACGGCTACAAACGGGGTGAAGTTGTTCGAGTCTTTGCTTTGCATCATTGCGTGCATCCACCTTATTAGTCGGTCTATTCCTTTTCTCGGTTCTCTTGGACGTAAGAAGTAGGGCCAAATGACTCGGGCCGGTAAACTCCGATTACATGCTCGACTCCCTTACCCGCCGCCTCCACGGCATCCTCGCTGGCCTGCGCAACAAGGGCCGACTTACTGAGGACGATGTCTCGGAGATGTTAAGGGAAGTTCGGGTTGCCCTTCTTGAGGCGGACGTTAACTTCAAAGTCTCCAAGGACTTCATCGCCCGAGTCAAAGAGAAGGCGATCGGCGAGGACGTTTATGGCAGCCTGAGTGCCGACGAGACGATCATTAAGATCGTTCGGGACGAGCTCACTGAGATGCTTGGGAACGAGCCGGTTCCGTTCAACTACGGTTCCCAGCCGCCCACCGTGATTCTCATGTGCGGCTTGCAAGGGTCGGGAAAGACGACGACCACCGCGAAGCTCGCCCGTTGGCTGGTGGCTCAGGGCAAGAAGCCGATGCTCGCCGCGTGTGACATCCAGCGACCCGCAGCGGTAAAGCAGCTGGAGGTGCTTGGCGAGCAGATCGACGTGCCCGTCTTCTCCAAGATCGACGGCACTTCTCCAGTGAAGATCGCCGAAGAGGCGCTGGCTCGCTGTAAGTATTTGATGCGCGATGTCCTCATCGTCGACACGGCGGGCCGTCTCACTGTCGACGAGCCGCTTATGGCGGAGCTGAAGCAGATTGCCAAGGTCACGAATCCGAACGAGGTGTTCCTTGTGCTGGACTCGACCACCGGCCAAGAAGCCGTCAACGTTGCCCAATCGTTCCACGAGCAGGTGAACGTGACGGGCGCGATCTTTACCAAGCTCGATGGCGACACGCGCGGTGGCGCGATTCTCAGCGTCCGTGCGGCGACCGGCGTGCCGGTTCGATTCGTCGGTCTCGGCGAGCAGGTCGAGGCACTCGACACCTTCTATCCCGATCGTATGGCCCAGCGAATCATCGGCATGGGCGACATCATGGGGATCATCGAGAAGGCGGAGCAGGCCTTCGAGAACGAGAATGTCGGCGACATCGAAAAGACGATGAAGTCGGGCAACTTCGACTTCAATTTCATGCTTCAGCAGTTCAAGATGATGCGGAAGATGGGACCGTTGAAGAACGTCCTCAAGATGATTCCCGGCCTCGGCGCCCAGATCCCGGAAGAGGCGCTGGACAACATCAACGACAAAGATGTGAACCGGATTGAGGCGATCATCTTCTCGATGACCCTCAAAGAGCGCTCGAACCCCGACATCATCAACAGCTCTCGGCGTAAGCGCATCGCTCGCGGGGCGGGAACGACGGTGGAAGAGGTCAACAACCTTATCAAGCAGCTGTACGAGATGCGGCGAAACATGAAGACGCTCTCAAAGATGTCGGACAAGTTCGCGAAGAAAGGGCGACGGCGGTAGTTCAATAAGTGATCTGCACGTCGGTGCCGTTGTGCCGGACTTGCACCACCCAGCCTCCGCCGGGACAGGGTTTGGCGGTGGATGGGCACCACTTCCCTCCGCACCGAACCCACTTGGGCTTTCGGCGAAGCTTCACGACCTCGGATGCCGACTTGTCGTAGGTGACATACGCCATTGAATACGCCCCGTAAAAGGCGGAGCGGACGACGGATGTGGACCGTAGCAGGTGGTTCTCGTTGGTGGGTGCCCATTCGGGGACGGATGCCATTCCGCGTAGGAAATGCCGCATGTAGTCGCCATATCCGTCGGAGAACCAGTATCCCGTTCCCTCGTCGATGCTGGTCTTCACCAACCCGTTCTCTCGTTCGGCGTAGGATGCCCAGTTGAAGGATCGAAAGGCTCGCTCCTTTGCTCCAGGGTCTCCCGTTACCTCAGACCAGAGTGCCAGAACGGAGGCAAATCGGGCGGTGTGGCTGGACATTTTGTCCATGTCATTCACTTGCTCCGAGATCACTTCGGCACCCCATTGCTTGCCTTTCTCGGGCAAGCCGGCCATCGTTTTTGAGTCGGCGGCGAAGTAAGAGGTGACCCATTCGAGGATGGCTTTTGCCTTCGGGCGGGCATTCGGGATCTGGTCAGCGTGCTGGAGAAGATACCTTGCGGTCTCGAGGGGAGAATATTGGTTTAGGTTCGTGCGGTAGTCAGGATAGATCAGCACGTCTTCGAAGTACTGGCTCCAAACGTTGTTCTTCATCGGATAGGCGGCGAGCCAGTTCCAGGCCAGGTCCCTCGTTGCGGCGTACGACTTGTAGTTGCCTCGGTGCAGCCGGGAGAGTTCGTCTAGGAGCTTGATGGGGCCTATGGTGTTGGCGGTGTACGGTTCGCGGACCATTTTTCCGGTTAGGGCATCGACTCGAAACGGCCAGGGGGAGTGGCTGGCATCGCCTTTTCGCACGTTCTTCACGAGGGCATCGGCGCAGTGGAGTGCGGCTTGGAGATACCTTGGCCAAAGGGTGACTTCATAGAATTGAAGGTAGGCGAGGCCGAGCTCGCCGACTTTGTCGGGCTCTAAGAACCCGACGCCATCTCCCCTGCCCTGTTCGTTCTTGCCACCCTGCGACTGGTAGCGATCTTCGGTGGCGCCTCGGTATTCCGGTTTGTCGGCGTCGCTCGATGAGTACGGCACGCTTGCCCAGGCGTCGGTTGGCTCGGTGCTTCCGTGGGAGATCTGGTGGTCCAGCATGTCCCGAACTCGATCGAGGACGACGCGATCGCCGGAGTAGGCGTGGTACAGAATCGCCGAGTCGGTGAGCATCGCGAACAGGCCGGCCGGGTTGTGGCACCAGCCGCGGCCGGAGAACTCTTGTTGGTTGGGATCCGTGCCGCTGTAGAAGGTGGGAAAGGTGATGTAGGTGCGGTAGCCGCTTGGTTGAATCGGCACTCGTTTGAAGGCGCTCCAGGCGGTCTTGACGATCTTGTCGTAGGGCGCGTCTCCCTCCACCCAGCTCAGCAGCTTCCCTTCTTTGTCGAGGCGGACGGGATGCCACAACAGCCGGTCCTCAGCCCTCATAGCCAACAAGCCCAATAGGGGCAAGATCACCATCTCCCTAAAGCATGCCCTAAGAACATCACTCCCAAGGACATAACCAAGCTTTAGGGTCAAATGGCTCCTGATGCTTTGAAGGACAGCGCAATCGCGATCTCAGACCGGATATAATGAGCGGTTCTTGCAGGACGCGACCGTCCGCACGTTCGCGACTTAGATTTCAGGATACAAATGGTAAAGATTCGACTTAGGAGAATTGGTGCAAAGCACCGCCCGTTCTACCGCGTGGTAGTAGCGGAAGCAGCGGCAGGACGAAACGGTAGCTTTGTGGAGACGATCGGCACGTACGATCCCACCGCGAACCCCAAGCAGCTGGCGATCGATGAGGAAAGAGCGATCCATTGGCTCATGAACGGCGCCCAGCCGACCGAGACGACCGCTTACCTGCTCAACAAGCTCGGGATCCTTCCCAAGTTCCTGGAGCAGCGCCCCAGCCAGAAGAAGAATTATCCTTTCCTCGACAAGCGAACTGCGGCCACCTCGGTAGCATCGTCCGTCGACAACGTTCCGACCGAAGCCTAGACTAAAACAATATGAGCTACCGCCCTTTCGTGGAAACGCTGATCCGGTCCGTAGTTGAGAACCCCGACGAGATTCAAATCGACGAGGAAACAGAAATGGGTGCCCGCACGTTCTTCGTGCAGGTTGCGCCGGATGACATCGGCAAGGTCATCGGCTCGCGAGGTCGAGTCGTTTCCGCCATCCGATGTGTCGTGAGTGCCGTCGCCGCTAAGTCGCGCGAGAAGGCATACGTCAAAATCGTTACGGAATAAGTAGCAGTTTGCCTCAAAGAAACAACGAGCGACCCCACTACCTAAACAGGTAGTGGGGTCGCTTTTTTATGCGCGGTATGCGGTTAGCGCGCTAGTCTTACACGACTGGTCGTCGGCCAAAAAGGCTCATCACGAACAGGACCAGGGTGACTACCAAGAAAACCCAGAAAAGGGTTACTGCGATGCTCGCAGATGCGCCCGCGATCGAACCGAAACCGAGGACGGCGGCGACCAGCGCGACGATCAGAAATATTACTGCCCATCTCAACATTTTGTTTGCTCTCCTTTGTAGGTGCTCCCGAGGGTGCTCCTGCATAACTTGACCAAGCAAAGTCCAGGGATGTTTCAAATACCTAGTCTTTAATCCACTTCACGTGCCCATCCGCATAGGTTACGGCCTTGCCACCGGGTCCGGGAACGTAGCCGATCATCGTGTTCGCGGGCTCGTTGATGTTGAGCATCGAGCCACCATTGTAGGTGTAAACGAAGCCGTTGAGGGCGTCGCTATCCTTCATATATGGCCCTACTCGGTCCCGCCAACCGGGGTCGTTTCCGGTCAAGACGTCGTCCATATCGTTGGCAAGCATGATAAGGCCGAGGCCCGCTTGTTTAGCGTTGTTCATGGCTTCCATCTTCTTTGCCATCAACATGGCTGCGTCATAAGCATCCTTAGATATCCGCAGAATCGGCCGCACCATAAGGGTGCCCTTCTCGAAGTAGGCAACGTTATCGAGCTGCGGCGAAAGGATAGGCACCTTGCCGTCGATCGCTACAATCGCATAGGCGGCTTTCTCGCGCATTGAGATCAAGGTTATCGTTCCCGCGGGGACCTTCACTTCGTTGAGAGTCACAAATGTGCTGTCGATGCCCGTCATGATCTCGGTTGGCTTAGGGGCGGCCCAGGTCTTTACCGGAGAGGGGATTGCTTGCGACTTGAGTGTGCGAATGTCGACGGTGAAGAATTCCTGTTGAATGCGGCCCCCCTGCTTCTTTGGAGGACTGAACTTTACGAGGAGAGGGTCACCTTGGAGGGTCCATTCCAGATCGGCTCTCGACGAGGGTTTTTCGATGGGCGCACTTACTTTGCCAGCGGAATTCAAGATGAGAAAAGCGGTCCGGTCACTATCGTCGTTTCGTCGCTCGATGGCGGTGACTCTTAGAATCGCCATCGGCTTGGCAGGCGAAATATTTGGGCTCACATATCTTGAGGCATCGAAGTCGGCCACGATCTTTAGGTTCTGGGTGGTCTGCGAGTACATCAAAACCTGTTGGTGGGCGGGCATATCGACCCCGTTGACGTTGATCGCGTTGAAGTCGACAATCGCCATGACGCTAGCAGTTCCAGGGAGCCAGCCGGAGAACATGATCCTTCCCTTCTCGGCAGGGACACGGAGGAACACATCTGACTTGTGCTTTGACGCATTCCAAATGAGCAGCTGGCCGTCGGGGGGAGTGACGTCGTTGAAGTGACCCGCCAGGCCCTGGAGCAGATCGTCGGGTTTCGGCATGTTCTCCTTTGAGTAAAGGAGGAACTTACCGTCGCTGGACCATGATGCTTCGGACGCGTTTGCGGTGGACACCTGCTCCGGAGGCATCAGGCCGTATGCCCACTGGCCGCTGAGGACAAAGTCCCGGCGCACGTCCAGGTCGGGGGACTGGGCTCCCGCCAGGATGGGCGAGATTGAGGCTAATGCAAGAAAAAGAGGCTTCCTCATGTCGTGCACATGACGGTACCTAGGCGGTCAAAGATTCGATCGGTTTTAATCGAGCGACTTGATGGAGGCAGGAATTCCGATCTTGCTTCCCTTCTTGATGCCGTACTTCGCGGCCCCACCCTTCTTTAGCTCCAGAACGTAGTTGTAGTCGCCGCCGCCGGGAAGGTTGGTGTCATCCAAGGCCTTGCCGTGCTGAATGCCGACCACTTTCTTGCTAGCACCGATATAGATGATGTCGAGCGGAATGAGCGTGTTGTGCATCCAGAACCCATGTTCTGAGCCTTGAGACTGACCAAACACGAAGATCATGCCCTGGCTGATCTTCGTGTCCTTGTCGTTGACGAACATCATTCCCTCTTGGCGCTTCGCGTCGGTGTCCATGACCCAGCTCTCGATTGTTTTAACGCCGACCTTGAGCTTCGTCTTACCGAGCGAATGAAGCTGATAAAGCCGCTTAGGATTGTCTCCCTTTGCTTGCCCGGCGGGAATCGCCTGAACGGCAGCGAGGACGACGATGAGAGAAAGAAAACGCTTCATAGGTTAGGCCTTAGGGATTGCATACGTATCGTGACTGGATTCGTAGCGCGAGATGTCAGGTCCGTAGACCAGGGTGGTCCCGATGAGATCGAGCCCTTGCACGAGGGCCTGCTTGGTCACTTCGTTGATCTCAAAGCGGAGTACGCGGTCACCGAGAGTCACGGTTTGATTCGGGAGGTCGATTGTAGCGGTTGATCCCGAGCCCGCGTCCAGGAGCACGGAGTGGTCTTCCTCGTTCAATTCAACCAGGAGGAGGCCGCAATTGGCGGAGTTCTGACGGAAGATGTCGCTGTATCCGGGCGAGGTGGCGGTCTTCTTGGCGATAACCGCTTTGAAACCGGCTTGCTGAATGGCCCAAACGGCATGCTCTCTTGAAGAGCCACAACCGAAGTTCGTTCCGGTGACGAGGATGGTGGCGCCTTTAGCGTCCGGGAGATCAAGCGGGAAGCACGCGTTGCGGACATCGGCGAATAGAAGCTCACCGTAACCAAAGCGGCTCACCCTCGAGAGGTAGCGAGCCGGAATGATCCGATCGGTATCCACATTGTCGTCGGGGATGACGGCAATTCTGCCAGCGTGGGTCGTAAATCCTTCCACTCGTTCAGTTTGGCATAGCGGCTAAACAGTTGGGGCGATGCTGAAGGAATCGTAGTTGCCGATGGTGGGCACGAAGCCGTGCTCCACCGTTTCGGGGCTGCCGGGTCCACCTGCGAGGGATCTTAGAAGGTTCTCCAGCTGCACCGCGTCTCGGTGGTGAGCGACGAGCTCGACGGCACCGTCTATGCGATTCCAGACTTCGCCGGTCACTCCGAGTCCTCGCGCCGTCTTCATGACGTAGGCTCGAAAGCCTACGCCCTGAACATCTCCGGAAACCACCGCACTCATTGTTGGCATGCGGCAAAGGTTTACCTGCGCCGAGGGTAAACCTGCATGCATGAGTGCTTTCCTCGCCTCTCTCGCCGTCGCTTCGCTTGGAATGAGAGCCCTCGACCTGAAAGTGATCGCGGAGAACGCGGCGAGGGACGCAATCGCCAAGTTTAGCGATAAGAAGGTTGCCGCCGACCAGATCGGCATCACGGTGGCGGCGCTGGACCGGAAGATGGGGACTTTTCTTGCGGGGAGCTATCGGGGCGGTGAGCAGATGTACCCGGCGAGCGTGGTGAAGCTCTTCTATCTGGGCAACGTTTGCCACCTCATCGAGACCAAGAAGGTCGCTCTCACTCCGGAACTGAAGAGGGCGATTCAGGATATGATCGTCGACTCCAACAACGACGCCACCGCGCTCGTGTTGGACACGATTACAGGGACGACGGGAGGCCCTGAGCTTCCGGCTTCCGAGTTGAGAAAATGGATGGACAAGCGCCAATCGGTGAATCGCTGGTACGCGTCGCTTGGCTACAACGGGATGAACGCTTGCCAGAAGCCATGGAATGAGGGGCCTTATGGGCGGGAGCGCCAGGGCTATGGGGAGGCATTTCGGTTGCGCAATTCCCTATCGCCGGACGTCTGCGTTCGGCTGATGTCGGAGATCGCGCTCGACAAGATGGTGTCCCCAGCGCAGTGCTCCTTTATGAAAGGGTATCTGTCTCGGAAGATCGTTTCTGAAGGGCCGGTGGACGACTTCCAGTCGAAGGCGTTTACGGGTGGGGTCCTGCCGAAGGGGTCGAAGCTGTGGTCGAAGGCGGGCTATACGGACGAGGTCCGACACGACGTGGCGTATTTCCAAGCTCCGGATGGTCGGGAGTTTGTGATGGCGATTTTCACGAAGGGGCACAGCGACGAGCCGGGCTTGATTCCGTTTATCGCGACGTCGGTGTTTAAGGGGTTGGGGGTCTTAGGATAAATCGCGCAGCCATTTCTAAAGATTTCGACGGCTTGGCACCGTCGCGCGACAACAGGGTCGCGGCTACAAATCGCTGCGCGATTTACGACAATAGAACTGTCCTTAGATCCTCTCCAAACATCTCCATCTGTTCCGGAGTGCCGATGGACACTCGTATGCATCTATCGAGCGGATCGGCCCAGGGTTTGCGGACGAAGACGTCTCGCTCTAGAAGGGCAGTGACCGTCTTATCGGCCGTAGGTCGATCCCCCATGTCGATGCAGACGAAGTTCGTATGAGACGGCAAAGTTTTGAGTCCGAGGGCGTTGGCTTGAGAGGAAAGAGCTTTGCGCCCTTCGGCGGTTTGCTTGATGATGTTGGCAAGAAAGTCTTGGTCTCCGAGGGCAGCCAATGCGCCGATTTGGGAGGTTCGGCTGACGCCGAACTGCATGCGGATCTTGTTGACTCCGCCGATGTGGTCTGGACTTCCGATGACGTATCCCACTCGAGCACCGGCGAGGCCGTAGGCTTTGGAAAAGGTGCGACTGCGTACGACGGCGGCGTGGGCGGGAATCGCGAAATCGGGGGCGAATTCGGCGTAGGCTTCGTCGAGGAGCAGGGTGCAGTCGGGGGGCAAGGTGGCGATGAAGGCCAAGACGGCGCTGGGTTCGTGCCAGGACCCCGAGGGATTGTCCGGGTTGGCGAGGTAGACCATTCGGGCCGAAGTTTCGTGGGCGCGTTGCGAGAGGGCCTCGAGATCGATTGCGTCGTCTCGATACCGCACGCGTTGGATGATCGCTCCGACTCCGTTAACGCAGTATTCAAAATTTGGATAGCTTCCGAGGCTCGTCACTACGGTGTCGCCTGGGTTGATAAAAACGCGGGCGAGGAGGCTTAGGAGCTCGTCGATTCCGGACGCGAGCGCGACCTCCTGTATGGAGAGTCCGTGCCCTTCGGCGAGCGCCGTTCGGAGTTCGACACCGTCGGGATCGGGATACAGATTTGCTTGCGAGGAGGCGCGCACCATCGCTTCGATTGCCATTGGAGAGGCACCAAACATGCTCTCGTTCGCGCCCAAACGGAGGCGCAAGGGCCTTCCCCGCTCTCGCTCGAAGGATTCGGGCGCGATGAACGGCTTGGTGGCGGCGAGGCCGCTGACGATGGATGAATGCACATCCGAACGCTACCTAATCGGTAGGCGGCGCGATGCGCAAAGTGGAGGGCGACTTGCCATATCTCTGCTTGAAAACCCGGCTGAAGTGGGCGTTGTCCGAGAATCCGGCGGCGACTGCGATGTCGGCGACCTTTCGATCGTTGCGACCCAGCTCGTCGTAAGCCCACTCAAGGCGTCGATCGCGAATGTAGTCGCCAACCGTCATGCCAAACGCGGTCTTGAACTCTCGCGCGAGGTGGGAAGGGTGGGCGCCGACGGCGGCGGCGCACTCGGTGAGATGCACCGACTCGAGCCAGTGCTCGTCTAGCCACTGGCGGGCAGAGGCGAGCCAGGGGCGAAGGTTTTGGTCGCTCACGGGTCTGCCGTAGCGAAGGAAGCTGGCCGCGACTCGATGAACCGATGCGTAGAGGATGTGCTCCGAGCCGGGGTCGTGGCATCTGAGGGCTTCGAGGACCTCGGTGACGAGGGACCTCCCCACCGGATGATCGAGAACGAGCCGCGAATCGATCTTGCCAAGAGCGGGCATCTCTTCGATGGGGAATTGGACGCCAAGGCTGCGAATCGGTGTTGCGCACGACTCGTGGGCGTGGGACTCGCTGGGCGCACGGTAGTACCAGATGCCAGGCAGCGACCAGCGGATCTTCCCTTCTGCGGAAACCCAGTGGTGCTGGCCGCTCAGCAAGACGTTGAACGAGGCGGGACGATGGGCATGCTCGGGGATGATCGTCCGCGCCTCGCGGCAGGTGATAGCAAAGCACACTCCACGGACCTCGCGAACCACTTCGGGCCGCCCGTGAAAGGAGCCTTGCTCAAACAAGATTAAGGGTTTCGCCTCTTTGATCTTCTCTTTACGATCAAGAGGGCTCCGCCAATTCCAAAGACGCTTAAAGTCTTTGGTTCAGGCACGGCCGCGATATAGGTCGGACCGCTGAGACCGGCGGTGATGAAGTTGCTCATGAACGCTCCCGTCGAGCCGTTGAACTTCAGAACCTTGTTTGTATCCGAGGTCACCAAGAGGTTGCCGTCTCGATCGAAAATCATCCCGACCGCGGCGTGAAGCCCGCCGCTTCCGCCCGGAATGAACGTATCAACGTAAGCACCCGTGTTCTTGTTGAAGCGGAGCACGTTGCTGTTGGTCTCGCTGGACACGTACATGTAGTCGCCATGCCATATAAGAACGCGCGGGCCGGTGAGGCCGTGATCGTTGGCGGCGACGAACGAGTCGATGAAATTGCCGCTCGCGTCGTATCGGAGCACCTGGTTGCTGTAGAAGCTGGGGATATACAGCTTGCCATCAGGCCCGATGGTCGTGCCCGTGTCGGGTCCGTTGAGGCCGTGATTGCCGTTGGGGACGATCGTGCTTAGATAGGTCCCGGTTCCGGCTTGGTATCTGAACACACTGTCGTTGTTGAATGAGGAGACCAACAGGTTGCCTGAGGCATCGAAGCCGAGGCCGGTTGCACCGTTGAGACCCCCTGAGCCGCTGGCGACGAAGGTGTCCAGATAGTCGTAGGTGGTGCCGTCGTAGCGCAGGACGCGGTTGTTCTGCTCATCGGCGACGTAGATCTTGCCGTCGGGGCCCTTCTTGATCGCCTGGGGACCGTGGAGGGTTGGGCCGTTGAGGTTCTTGACGAGGGCGCCGGTGGAATCGTAGAGGCCGAGCTTGTTGCTGAAGTACGAACCGACGAGGTAGTAGTCGGCGGCGTTGGCCACGGGGCCGACTGCGACGCAGGCTGAAATGATGAAAACTCTCCAATGCATGGGGCCAGTGTATGGTCTCTGCGTGGCCCTGTCCTTGTATGAGAGTTGCGGGTTATTGGATTGATTTGAGGGGGTGTAGGTTGCATCCTAGATGGTTCCCCTTCTCAGGGGAACCATCTCCGGAGCGCTTCGTGAGGACTTACCGTCAGAACCGGAACTGGTAGTCCAGTCTTGCGGTCCAGTTGTCTCGGCCGACCTGGGAGGTGAGGGCGTTTTGGTAGCTGATGTTGCCTAGGAACAGGCTTAGAGACTGATTGGCGCCGGGGTGCTGGTCGAACTGGAGGGTGTAGCGCTGGGTGAGGCGGCTTAGCTGGCCCGTTCCCACAGTGGCTTCTTCGAGACCATAGAAAAGGGTAATCGGGGAGCCGTTCTTTTCGAAAAGCTTTAGGTTCACGCCGCCGGTGTGGCTCGTCGATCCGATCTGGCTATTGAGTAGCTCTTCCCAGCTGGCGCCGATGGTGAGATTGGGGTTCGACTTGTAGTCGGCTCGCCACTTGTTGCTCTCGGCAGCTTGGGGCACCGAACCGAGGAGGACGCCGGTGTTCGGGATCTCGGGGTTCGTAACGACCTGATTGCTGATTTCGAGGTTTTTGGTCGGGTGGGCAGAAACGTTGTAGTTACGGATCATGACCTGCGAGTTGTTGGGCAGGGTCCGCACCTTATAGAAAATGCTCGCTCGAAGAATCTTCTTGTCGGACATGTCGGTATCGAACTTGAAGGTGCGGTCGATCCCGCGGAGGCCCGACGGGTCCATTTGACTCTTATATTCGTAGGCCAGAGAGTTGGAGCCAAACTTGCCGGAGAACTGGGCGAGCTTCTTCTCGCGAAGCCATGCCGAGTAGTCCGCGGCGGTGTCGAGGCCGAAGCCGAGTTTGACATCGCTCAGGAGGCCGAAGCGGAACGGCTTCGCGGTGTTTACGCTGAAATTGCTGAAAGCCTGGGTCCGGGTGGTGTCGCCGGTCTCCCATTGGTTTACTCCGTAGCCGCCGCCAATATTCACGTTGCCGAGCTGCCCGGCCTGCATGGACCCGACTTGGTCGGGATTGATTTGGGCGGCATTCTTGCCGACCGTGAGGCTCGAAGTCATCGTGCCGGCATCTTCCCCGGTTAGCTGTCGGGCGTATCCGTAGCTCACCTTGAGACCGTTGCCGAGGTCGACCCAAAAGCCGTAGTTGCGCTTGACTTCGTCTCGGGTGTCTCCCCCGCGATCGATCTTGGTGTCGCTCACGCTCACGCCGGTTCGCTTGGTGAGGTTCGTGCTGATCGTGTTGGTGTTGATGTCCTCTTTGTCGCCGTTGTCGTACTGGGTTCGGCTCTGCTCGGTTCGGACGCTGGTCGTCGTGGTCAGCTTTGTCTCGAAGGCGAGGAATTCTTTGTGGAAACTCGACTGGGCGTTGTTGCTTCCGTCGAACATTTGGCGCTCGTCGAGGAGGTGGAGAGTGCCGTACTTGCCGAAGTCCTCGCTGATGGACATCTGCTGGGTGAGGTTGGCGAAAAGAACGCTCAGCGGATCGTTGCTCTTCTGCTCAAGTCTCGTGAAATTGATTTGGGTCTTCTTGTTCGGCGACCAGTCGAAGACGGTGTTTCGTAGCAGGCGCTTCTCGCCGGTGGTCGCGTTGTTCGCGTCCATCAAGTAGGCGTCCAGCTTCATGCTCGGGGACATCTCCCACTTAAGCTTGGCGTCGTGCTGCTGGAACCCGGTAAGGCTCGCGAGCATATCCTTCTCGGAATCGACAAGCTGGCTGGCCACTGAGAAAGCGGGCGAGACTTCCCTCGCCGACGCGGAGAATTCGATCTTCTTGCCCTGGAAGGCGACCGAGGTCCGCTGCGCGGTACCACCGACCGCATCGGCGGCCATGCGGTTGACGGTGAGGTTGCTGCTGCCGAACGACATATGAGCGTTGATGTCGGTTCGATCGAGGCCAGCCACCGTGCCAAGCCGCTGTTGTTCGAAGCTCATGAGGTGAGTTGCCTCATTGAACTTAGCCCCAAGCTGCTCGTGGCGGTAGCTGAACGAGGAATTCTTATTTTCGGCGGTAGCGGTTTGCAGCTTGCCGGTGTCTTGCTGGCCCTTGAGGTTTAAGTCGGAGAAGTTAACCTTCCAGTTTTTGAACGGCTCCGTCGTGAAATGGGTGTATTGGCGGTCGATGCCTTGGCCGGCGAAAAAGAGGTTTCGATCGTTGCCATTGATGGCGACGTTTTGGCCGTACATCGATGCGATGCTTGAGACGTGACCTGCGATTTCGGGGTCTTGCATCGCGTTGAGCGAGCCGAAGCCGACGTCCACTTTTCGGCCGATGTGATCAAGACTCCACGTCCTGCCCTTGGCCGAAATGTCTTGGGCAAGGAACTTGGATGTGGGATTCTGCAGAATGCTCTGGGAGAAAGTGACGGGGGTTGCTGCGCCGAACATGCTCGACTGCATCTTCATCCACTGTCGATGAAGTCCGACTTCCCTGCCGTACTGTGCTTGCTCCGCGCCAACCAGGTTGCCCATGCGGGTGAAATTCTGGTCGACGTCTTGGGTGCCGTAGGCGAACGAGTATTTGCTTCCGTCGAACGCCATCTCGTTTCGGTGGATTCCCTTCTTGCTCGCGTCGTCGGCGATATTGATGGAATTGAAGCTGAGCTTGCCCACCTTCTGGGCGAATTCGCCGGCGAGGCTGCTGCGACTCATGCCTGCTTCCTGCATCAGCTGGGCTTTGTCACCCTCGCCGATGTCGGCGAAGCGCTTGAAATCCTTATCGATGCGCCGCGAGTTCCAGTTGATCTTGAACGCACTCGTGGTCATCCCCATCGTTTGCCAGATGATGTTGTTGCTGCCGTCCGAGATGTTGCGGTAGGAGTCGCTGAGGCCAAGTCCACCGAACTTCAGGCCATCGAATGCCATGCCCATTCGCTTCAGGCCCTTCTCCGAGGCGAATCGGTTGACATCGGCCTCTGCGTAGCCAGCGTCCTTCACGGTTTGGAAGGATGCGAAGTTGTTGCTGATGTCTTGGTAATCGAACTGCGCGGTGCCACCCATGAGGGAGGAGCGGAACTGCTGGACGAGGAACTGCGAATGGCCCGAGGCAGGATCGGCGGTACCGGTGGGTCCGCCCATTTCCATCGAGAGACCGGATTGGACGTTGTTCTGCTCGCGGTCTCCGACCACGAAAAGGCCGGACAGCTTGCCCCGGCTGCCCATGCTGAAATTGTTGTTAAAACCGAAGGTGTTGGAGCTGATGACGCTGCCGTTGGCGGCTCGCTCGGTCATCCCCAGGCCCATCATCATGGTGAAGCTTCCTGGGAGGATGCTGTACTTGAAGTTGGGAGCTCCCACGAGACCGCTATTGGGGGTGCTCGTCGCCTTGCTATCGTAGCGATAGTTGACGGTGAGGATCTGGCCCGCCCGCTGGGGGATCTTTAGATACACCACACCGGTGCCGTTGTCCATTCCGTAGTCGACGCCAGGGATAAGGATTCGGCCGTCAAGACTCACTCGCTCGGATCCGGGAATCACGTTGCCGTGTCGAAGGGGGGCTCCTGGGCCGAGGGCTCTCAGGGTGATCATGTCCACGGAAGGGACGCCTGCGACGTTCGATTGAGTAGGTTGGCTGGCGCTATCGCCGGACGCAGCAAAGGGCGTCTGCGCTCCCACCGTTAAGGGGAGCGAGCCTGCGATGCAAATCTCTACCCACTTCTTACCTAGCCTTCCCATGGCTTACTTCGAGGCACACTGCCTCTATCTAACATTTTAGACCAAACTGGTCCATTCCGTAGGCCTAAAGCGACGCTTCCCTGCGACTTAATGAGGCTTTTACTAAGACCTTGCGGACTATCCCGCTGGAATACCTGTTTTGACGATTTAACGCTGGAACCGTTACGGGATGTTCCGAAGATTTTTAGAGATGGAAAACGAGACCCTGCCGATCGTCATCAAACTGACGCGAGAGGAAGCCTACGAGGTCTTTTCCAGGTGTCTTCGTAGCACCGAGGAAGACAACCTCGCCAGCGAAACTGCCCTTAAGAAGATTGCTCATTCGCTGGAGACAGCGGCTTTTTTGAGCCCTGACGAAGTCGCGGCGTAGTTCCGTCGCCGCCTTCCGTTGCCACTTTCCGCTGCCTTCCCGGCGAAGCCGTGTAGCCGACCATTGCATCGGCGCGAATGCCGAATTGCTCCCTTCACCGATAACAGGACGGCTTCAGGGGGTTGATCGGTATTCGCGCCCATGCAATGGTCGGCTACACGGCTTCGCCGGGAGGGCTATTGTAGGGTCACCCAACTCTTCGAATCGCTGCTTCGCTCTACCGCGTCGAGCACCCGCTGGTTCTCGTAGCCGTCGACGAAATCTGGCTCGATTCTTTTTCCGGCGGCCATGTTTGTGAAGGCGTCGGCGACGAGGTTGACGAACGTGTGCTCGTAGCCGAGGATGTGCCCGACGGGCCAGAATTGGCCGGCGTAGGGGTGGACGGCTTCGGTGGCTTGGATGAGGCGGAAGCCTTGGAGGCCCTCGGGGTCGTCGTTGTTGTAGTACTCGAGCTCATTCATTTTCTCGAGGTTGAAGACGATCGAACCCTTGGAGCCATTGATCTCGAAGCGGTTGTGATTCTTACGACCGACCGCGAAGCGGCTGGCCTCGAACGTGCCGAGGGCACCGTTCTTGAATTTGGCGAGGAACATCGCGGCGTCGTCGACGGTGACGGGCCCCATCTTGTCACTGGCTTTCGCACCTAGCTTGTCATCTATCTCTCCGGCGATCGGTCGTTCCTTGATGAAGGTGTGGAGCCTGCCCGTAACTTCTTCGAACTCACCGACCAGGTGCCGGCCGAGGTCGATGATGTGGGCGTTGATGTCTCCGTGGGTTCCCGAGCCGGCGATCTCTTTCTGGAGTCGCCAGACGAGGGGGAAATTTGGGTCGGCGATCCAGTCTTGCAGGTAGACGGCTCGCATGTGATAGATGGTGCCAAGCTTGCCTTCGGTAATCATCTGCTTGGCGAGGGCGACGGCGGGGGCCTTTCGGTAGTTGTGGAATACGGCGTGGGGGACGCCTGCTTTTTGGACGGCGTCGAGCATTCGCTTGGCTTCGTCGAGGGTGTTGCCTATGGGCTTCTCGCACCAGACGGCCTTTCCTGCCTCCGCGGCCGCGATGGCGATCTCAGCGTGGAGGTTTCCGGGGGTGCTGATGTCGATGACATCGATTTCGGGGTTCGCGATCACCTTTCGCCAGTCGGTCTCGTAACTGTCCCAACCGAACGTCTCGGCCGCTTTGCTGACGTTCGCCTCGTTCCGCCCGCAGATCGTGTGCATTCCGACCTCGACGGGGAGGTCAAAGAACCGGCCAACCTGTCGGTAAGCGTTGGAGTGGGCTTTGCCCATGAACTGGTAGCCGATGAGACCGACGTTAACGCGCTTCTTTGCCATCAGGGGATTTTAGGCAGCCCGCAGGGGCGGGTGTCAAGTGAGTATTGAGTCGAGCACCGACCGGGGTTCACCTCGAAGGGACTCGGTAGTGGGCTGTCGCGTCGTCGAAGGCTGAGTTAAAGGGAGCGCCGATGCAATCCTCGGTTACACGACTTCGGCGGGAAGGCGTTCGTGAGCTTGTAGGTAGGCGACCCCTCGCCCCCGGAGGGGCGAGGGGCTTTTGGAGTATTTACTTTCGGCGTCGCCGAATCAAGAAGCCAGCGCCGAGACCTAGTCCGAGCCAGGCGGAGGGCTCTGGGACCGCGTTGGCGTGGATCCAGTTTTGGAGGCCAGGGTCGGTGATGTCGACGGCACCGCTACCGAAGTAGTGAACTCCAGCGGGGATGTGGATGTTGTTGGCGGGGTCGTCGTAGCCGTTGGTGTTCGCGTCGGGGAATCCGTAGTTGGCGTAGAGAGGGGCTTTGTTGGGATCGTCGGACTGCGTCTCGTTAAAGACGAAGGAGCTAATGCCGACGAGCTTGCCGTTCATGAACCAGCCGCCGCCGGAGTCTCCGCCCATGAGGGCGCCTTCGCCCGCCTTGTCGAGGTAAGCGATCAGGCTCGGGCCGATGGTGCCGACAAATTGGTGGAAATCGAGGCTGTCATCGCCTTTTCTAAGAGTTCCGCTTTGACCCCAGCCGTCGTACTGAACGTTATTCGCGTCGACAACTCCGGTGCCGCCCCAACCGGACATCGACATCATCGAGCCGTCGGAAATCGACGAGGCCATGTCGTACCAACCAGGGAGGGTCTGCTTCACGTTAATGAGAAGCACGTCAACGTTGGACATCGCGTGGGTGTCCGGGTCCATCTGTTGGGGTGCTACGAAGCTATTCAGCATGTCGTAGTTCACTCCGTCGAGGCTGAAATTACCCGCTCCCACGTGTCGGGCGGTGAGGACGGTGTGGGGTCCGATTGGGACTGCTCCGAGACCATTGACCTTGCCGATGAGGCCGAAAGTGAGGTCTTGACCGTTCGGCGTGTTGTTGGAGGTGGTAGCGACGATCGCACTACTGGTAGCAGCGAACGCAAGCAAAAGCCCTGCGGCAACGTAAGTTTTCATAGGAGTCTCTCTTCTCTGGGGCACAATTAAGGGCCGACTCTGCAAGACCGGGCCAGCCCTTTTACTTAGAACTTCATTATACGAAAGAGTCCCATCAAATCCACAATGTTTCGAGGCTTTAATATTGGTCCGGTTTCGGTTGAAAACCCCCTCATCCTTGCGCCCATGGAGGACGTGAGCAATTTGCCATTTCGCCTTATTGCGAAGCGCATCGGAAAGCCGGGCCTAATGTTCACCGAGTTCGTCAGTGCGATGGCGATCCACTACGGGGCAACCAAGACCTTTCGCAAGATGCGGATTCACCCTGACGAGCGGCCCCTGGGAATTCAAATCTTCGGCGGCGATCCGGACGTGATGGCGGAAACCGCTCGAATCGCGGAGGAGATGGGGGCAGACATTCTCGACATCAACATGGGATGTTGGGTGCCTAAGGTGTGCAAAACGGGATCCGGCGCGGCCCTGCTGAAAGATCCGGAGATGGCCCAGAAGATCGTCCGGACGGTGGTAGAGGCAGTCAAGATTCCGGTGACCGTGAAGGTTCGAGCGGGGTGGGACTATTCCTTGTTCGCGGCCCCTGACTTGGCACGACGCTTTCAGGACGCGGGCGCCCAGATGCTTACTCTGCATGCGCGCTTTGCGAAGCAAGGCTTTGAGGGCGAGGCGGATTGGAAGCTTATCGAGAACTTGCGCGAGGCGGTGCAGGTGCCACTCATTGGGAATGGTGACGTGAAAACCCCCGACGACGCTTTGAGGATGCTGAGAGAGACGGGCTGCGACGGAGTCATGGTGGGTCGAGCGGCCATCTCGAACCCTTGGGCGTTGGAACGGATTCACGCTGCTCTCGTGGGCGATCCCGAACCGATCCCTCCCACGCTTGGAGATCGGATTCGCACGGCGATGGAGCATTTGCGACTGATGGTCGCCTGCGAGGCGGACTGCGAGAGCTTTCAGGCTGCCCAGGAATCTGAGAAATATGCCCAGGCGGAACTCTTCGCATGTCGAGCCTTGCGTGGTCAGATCCCAATCTATATTAAAGGCGAAGTCGGTGCCTCTCAGGTCCGCGATCGACTGACTAAGTGCTCGACGGTCGCAGAATATGAGGGCATCCTCGATGAGTTCGCGGCTCGCACGGTCCATTAACTCGACTTTTATTGGAGCCTTGACGGCTAGTTGGCGTCATACAACGGTGGAGACACGGGGACCCAAGTCAACCGAAAAGCATCCTGACGCGAAATCTCGTGCTGGCCTGGAGAGCTTTCTGTATAAGAGAGCACTCGAAGCAGCGAGCAATGGGATCGTCATCTCTGAGGCGACCAAGTCGGGGCCACGGGTCGTCTACACAAATCCAGCCTTCGAGCAGATGACAGGGTACGCCCGCGGCGAAATCGTGGGCACGGATTGCTTCTTTCTTCACGACGGGGCGGAAGACCAAGAAGGGGTCGAAACACTCTTACGGGCGCTCGGAACGGGTCAGACGTGCCACGTCACGGTCCAAAACTTTCGGAAGAGCGGCGAAGTGTTCTGGAATGAGGTGACTCTGTCGCCGGTAGTTGACGAGAATGGGATTCTTACTCATTTCATTCTTATCAACAACGATGTCACAGGACAGGTGGACGCGACTCAAAGCCTTAGAGAAGCCCACGAAGTCCTCGAAGCTAGGGTTGAACAGCGCACGCACGAGTTGGAGAGCGCCAATGCCGATCTAGAGGGCTTCACCTTCTCGGTATCCCACGATCTTCGAGCTCCGCTCAGAGCGATTTCTGGATTCTCCAAAGTCTTGATCGAAGATCACTCGGAAAGCCTAGACGAACATGTGAAGACTCACCTCGAGCGGATCACGATCGCGGCGAAAGAGATGGAGAAGATCATCAACGACCTTCTCACCTTCTCTCGACTCGGAAGGCGGGAAATCTTCAGCCAGTTGGTTGACATTAGCCAGATCGCGACTTCGATCGGTTCGGATCTTGTACGGCGGCATCCCGAGCGGTCCGTGCAAATCGCGGTAGACGGAGGAATGTCCTTGAAAGGAGATCCGACGATGTTGCGAATAGTCGTGGAGAACCTAGTGGACAACGCCTATAAGTTTTGTTCGAAGAAAACGGACGGCTTCATCCAGGTACGCATGGTCGACGAACACACGTTTGTGGTCAGGGACAATGGCGTTGGCTTCGATCCCGCCTATACTGCCAAGCTGTTCAAGGCATTTGAGCGACTTCACTCAGAGCGAGATTTTCCGGGAACGGGGATTGGCCTTGCCAACGTTCGACGAATCGTTGAACGCCACGGCGGAAAGGTTTGGGCGGAGGGCGAACTGGGGTCAGGGGCCAGTTTTTTTGTGCAGATTTAAACGATTAGTCGTTGGCACAAGAAGTCTGCTAACTTATACGAACCATGTCGTATCGGTTGTTTCATAAGAAAGTTGCGGAAGCCTATCGAGAAGCGCGACAAGATCGATACCGAAATCCCGAGCTAGCGGACCGTATTGAGGAGAACATCTGCAAGATCATGGAGCTGCGGCGCGAAGCGCAACTTCATAAGTCCCTGCAGGAAAAGTTTGCCGATTCGGTCACCAATCTCGCGGGCAGCATGCCCTTCTTTTACATGCACATCGGGTGGTTTGGCGCATGGGTTGTCTTGAATACCGCTATCCTCAAGAAACCGTTTGATCCATATCCATTCAACTTCCTGACTATGGTGGTTTCACTCGAGGCTATCTTCTTAGCCACCCTCGTGATGATTAGCCAAAACCGCATGCAAGTTATGGCTGACGAGCGGGCTGACCTCGACCTCCAAATCAATCTCATCGCGGAGTACGAGATCACGCGTATCCTCTGCCTGGTGGATGCAATGGCCGAGGCGATGGGGATAGAAGCAGCGTTTGACCATGACCTGGATGAGTTGAAGACCCCCACCGCGCCGGATGTGGTTCTGAAAGAGCTCCGAGACCGAGCGAAAGAACGCTAGCCGGGAAGGGTGAAGTAGAAGGTGGCGCCCTTCCCGACCTCGCCTTCCGCCCAAATCTCACCGCCGTGTCGGTGAAGAATGCGGCTCACGCTTGCGAGGCCGATGCCGGTTCCGGGAAACTCCTGCTCGCTTACCAGTCGCTCGAACGGCACGAAGAGCTTGCTCGCGTAGGCCATATCGAATCCGATCCCGTTGTCTTTGACGAAGATCGTTCCGTCGTCTTGCCGACCCACTTCGATGCACGGCTCTTTGTTCTCCGAGCTGAACTTGACCGAATTCTCAATGAGATTCTGGAGGGCGATTCTTATGAGCGCAGGATCCCCGACCACTTGAATGTCCGGTTGGATGCACACCATCGCGCCGATCGCCTCGTCTTGTTCGGCCAATTCGTTTACTACCACCGCGGCAAGGGCCGAGAAGTTGAATTGCTGAACGGCGAGTTGGGCTCGCCCTAAGCGAGTGAGGTTAAGCAAGTCGTCGATGAGGGTGCCGAGCCGTTTTGCCGCCGCCGCTTGCCTCTTAAGCAGGATTTTGGCGTCGTCATCGAGCCGCTCTCCGTGGTCTTGCAAGATGATCATGCTCGTCGACATGATCGCTCGCAGCGGCGATCGAAGGTCGTGGGACACGGTGTAGGTGAAGCTCTCCATCTCCTCGTTGGCCGATTCGAGCTCAGCGGTCCGGATTTTGACCCGATTCTCCAGTTCTGAATTGAAAGCGCGAAGCTCTGATTGACTGGCCCGTAGGTCACGTTCTGTTTTTACGATCGTGCCCAAGTTCCCAACGTTCGAGGCGAAGAGGCTGAAAAGCTCCTTCGTGCGGTCGGTGAGCGGTTCCGTCGAATTGAGGCTATCTGCGGCCAGACATCCGATGATGTCCCTTCCGTCGTAGAGAGCGGCGACGCAGTGCCATCCGGTCCCAACCGGATTCTGTTGATGGTCCAGCAGGACAATGTCCTCGCGAGCGATCAGCCCTTCTTTGCCCGACATGATCAGTTCCATCGGCGTCCCGACCTCGGGCTCGATCAACGACTTTCGCTCGTCCCGAACTTCGCTGTTCTCGTCGATTCCGAAAGTGCCTCGGGCTTTGCCGTTTCCTGCGTTGAGCCAAACCGACATGCGGCCAAAGCCGAGGCGCTCGTGGCCAACCTTCACGGTCATTCGGCACAACTCATCGAAGGTCGCGGCTTGGGAGAGTTCGAGGTTAATCGAGTGGAGGGCCTTAAGTTGTTGCTCGTGATGCGACAGGTCTGTTTGGGCTCGCCTCTGGTCCGAAACGTCGCGACAGAAAGCGATCGTGTACAACTTGTCCTCAAGTTTATAGAGAGTGACCTTGATCTCAACCGGGAACGTGGTTCCATCTTTGCGCAGGCCAATCGTCTCGTAACTCTCGGGCTCTTGCGACCCGGCGAGCCGACGTGTCGCCCGGTCTTTGAAGACCTCTCGCACCCCCGGAGCGATCGTTTCAATGATCGCCATACCTTCGAGGTCACAAGGCTTGTCGTAACCGAGCATCGTTATGTAGGCCGGGTTGACGTAAACGTGCCTCAGATCTAGCCCGATCGCCACTGCATCTCGTGCGTTTTCGAACAGCTCCCGGTAGCGAATCTCGACTCGGGCGAGTTCCCTCTGTTGCTGAATCGCCAGTTCGGCCGCATCGTGAGCCTCATCGCGCGCTCCTCTAAGGTTGTTGCAAATGAACGCGATCGGGACGGCCATGCAGAAAAAGAGAAGAATCGAGATGCCCGCCCACATCAGCTCGGAGCTCTTGTTGAACTGATAGAGTTTCGGGACGAAGAAGATGGAGCCCGTAAATGCGGCGACGAAAATCGAGAATAAGGAGACGCGGAGGGGGAATCTTTGGGAGATCAGGATGATCGCCACGATGAGGAAGGCGAAGGCCACGGCCCGTCCCTGAATTGCGGTTAGGCCCGCTTGCAGTCCGAGTGCGACGGCAATATAGAGGAGGGACAGCGCGTACTGGTCCCAGGTTGTCGGCTCTCCAATTCCGCTTCTGACTTTAGCGATACGACTCTCCCTTTTACCGGATCACTCCTTCCAGCCAACTTCCGATGTCTGCGAGGCTCTCAGAACTCACTTCGTGAGCCATATCGTACTCGCGATACGTGTAATTCGCATTTATTCGCACCAATAATTCTGCGATTGACCTCCCTTCCACGACCGCTAAAACCGGGTCAAGGGTTCCGTGCTGTACCAGGCAGGGGATACCCTGAGTCGCGGATAGAGGTACTTCGGGGACAAATTCGGGTACGACAGCCCCGCTCATCAGGATGGCGCCGTCCATCAGATCCGGTCGCTTGAGAAGCAAACCGAGGGTCATCATCGCACCCTGACTGAAGCCTGCGACAATGATTTGTCCAGGTTGATTTCTTAGTTCGGTGAGGAACGAGACCAGCATCTCCAGGCTCTCAAGAGCCTGACGACTATCGTGGCGGCGGCCTTCGGCGATCCACTCAACGTTGAACCACGCATAGCCACCGAACTCAAAGGAATTTGGTGCCCGCAAGCTGATGATTCGCAGCCTCGGATCGAGATAGGGGGCCAATCCAAACAGGTCTTCTTCATTGCTTCCGAGGCCATGGAGCAAGACGAGGGCGGGAGCGTTCGGCGTCCCTAGGATCGACTCGCGAATTAGCGACTTCACGTCCACTCTCCGAGGTAGAGAACCTCCTCTTCGAGGGTCACACCAAAGCGGTCCAGTACGCGGGACTTGGTGTGGTCGGCGAGCTCTCGGATGGCGGTTGCGCTGGCGTTGCCGACGTTCAGGATGAAGTTGGCATGACGGCGACCGAGCATCGCCCCGCCCCGCCGATACCCTTTCAGCCCGGCACCTTCGATGAGATAGCCGGCGGGGACGACGCCCGCTTCCTTGAGGGAATGGGGGAGGGTTTCGAGGGATTGGGCGAGGTCGCGGTCGTTGACGTTCTTGAAGAAACTGCCCGCACTTGGCGATGGTGGCTGCTTGGAAATCCGTTGACGTTGATAGTCTCGTGCCTCGTCGTAAATGCGCTTCCGATCTCCCCGAGGGAGCTTCATCGAAACCCGCAGCACGATGGCGGCGGGCGGGTTCGGTCGCCTTAGAAGAGAGTCACGGTACGAGAATTCCATCCAAGCGGGGTCGACCCACTGGCGCTTCCCTTCAAAAACGACCTCAAGGCCGGTCAGGAATTCGGAGACATTGCTTCGATAGGCGCCTGCGTTGCTAACCAGCGCACCTCCGAGGGTGCCGGGGATGCCCACCGCGAACTCCAGGCCGTGGAGGCCGCTCTGGGCAGTCTTGAGGAACAGGTTTTGGAATCCGCAACCGGTGTCGGCCACGACCTCCCCGGATCGAGCGACGTTGATGCGGGTTGCTCGATTCAAGACCACGGTGCCCCGGACTCCGGCATCCGCGGGAAGCACATTGCTTCCCCAACCCAGGACGGTTAGCTTTGAGCCTTCCTCCATCGACTGCAGTCCCAGATTCGCTAAGTCGTCGACACTATCGGCAATTGCGAATCGCTCGGCGGGACCGCCCGCACGTAGCGAGGTGTACGGCTTGAGCGGCACATTTCGCGCGATGTCAGGCACGAACCTCTCCAAAGGGACGCTTGGGCACGCTGATGCTTGGCTCGATCAGATACTCAGGCACGAGGCGTTCTGGCTCGATAAGTTTTAGGGATCCGACCAGCTTGGCAAACCCTTTTGCAGATGGAAAGTGGTCTTCGCCGCCGAAGCCGTATCCCTCGAATGCGCCAGTCGGCATTTCCTGACTTCGAAAAGGGGGTTCGCCGGGAACGCGGATAAAGTGCTCGCCTTTCTTGCTTGGCAGGACGACCACTCCGTTTGGGTCGATGAGGTCGAAGCTGTCGGCTCCAGACGCCATAGCCCCGTGGAGATACGCCAGGGTCTTTGCGAGCGTTACGCCCACCCTTACCCCCGTGAAGCTTCCCGGACCGAGGTCGGCGGCGAAACATTTGACATCGGTTAAAGCAATCCCTTTCTCCATAAGGCATTCCTCTAGCAGCGAGAGACAGGCCCCACTGGCCGCCTGAGGCGCCAACCGCTCTCCCGACCAGAGAACCGCGCCGACCTCGTCTATGAGGGCAACGCTACTCCACGCGCTGGACGTGCTGAAGCCGACGATCACGGTAGGGGCTCGATGCTGATTTCGTTGAGGAGGGCGTCTAGCACCTTCTTCTGGTCCCTGAAAGTGAGGCCATCCGGAAGAGACAAACTGAACATGCAGTAGAACTGGCCCAGTTCGCCAGTTGCCTGTAGCATGTGGACGCTGCCCTTTGCAGTCGTTCCCTCTCGCCACACGATTCGAGTCTCGCAGCCAGCGCGATTCTTTATTGGCCCGACGTCTTCTCGGCGGGCGACTTTTTGAAAGTCGGCAAGGCTTTGATTGCTCGCCTCGAGGAGGGCGGTCTTGGCGCTGTCTGAATCGAGAGTAGTGAACAGCTTGATGGTGATCGGGTCGGGCAAACCCGGGTTGTGGATGACCACCTCGTTGTCCTTTGCCGGGTCTACGGTCCAGCCTTCCGGCAAAAGAAGGTTAACCTTTCGGGACGAAAAGTTTAAGGCAACTGAGACAGGAGGGCGGAACGTCTTGGCCCCACTTTTTCGCGACTCGACAGTTTTGCGAATCTTGGGGGTGTTGTCGACTGGAGGGTCCCCCTTCTTAGTCTCGGGCGGTGGTCGCGAGGGATCTTCGGTTTGGGGGAGGTTTCCGTTCACCGTCCGCAGCGATTCTAGAGCCGACTGGAACTCGTATTGCACCTTGTCGAAATCGGCGGCGGCAGCGGTCAACCGGAAGTTCAGCTTCTCGTCCGAACGGGTGTAAAGGAGTCCCACGAGGGCCGACATCGGCGAGCCCGACTTGGTGTCGGTGTAGTTAATCTTGGTGAGCAGGAGCGGGACGTTGAGAACGTCTTGCTGCCACTGCTTGGCGACTTCCCTCTTCAGCGTCTCGTTCGCGCGGAGTTGGATGGTCTGCCAAAGGTCAATCGAATCGGAGAATTTGGAGCGCAGGATTTCCAATGTCGCGTTGCTGGATGATCCGTCGACGGGGATGATTAAGGTCGTTCCCGGCTTCGGTTTTTTGCCTTGGGGCTTCTGGACCGTCCATGTCTTGGGGTAGCTGAAAGCCAGTCCCAGCATCGGATCTGTGAAGGTCTTTGCGTCTTGAATCGGCGCGTGGAGTGTGAACGCTACTGCTAGGGCGAGGAATGTCATATGGCTCCCTCAATTTTTGATTTCCGGAGGTCTTGGAACTCTTTCATGTTAATGCCTCGCGGCGACTTTATTATGAAGGGACGTCTGAGGTTGCGTCTCTGGACTACGACATTTGGAAGTGGGCGCGCAGGGTTATTCGGTGATGGGAAGTAGGATGACGAACTTCGCGCCTTCGCCCTCTTCGCCCGCCTCGAAGACGTCGCCGCCGTGAGCGTCGACGATGCCTTTCACGATGCTCAGACCGAGGCCCATTCCCCTGACCCGTTTGCTGAAGAAGGGCTGGAAGATGAGGCCCTTCTGTTCCGCATCGACGCCGGGGCCGGTGTCTTCGATGTCCAGTTGGGCAAGGCGCAGGAATCGTGAGGTGCGACTCGATAGATGTTCGGCGCCCTTCGAAAGCTTCGTTGTCACTTTCAAGCGGCCCGTCTCCATGTAGTTCAGGGAGTTCTCGATGAGCTCGGAGATCGCCCTTCTGAGCTTCTTTCCATCGAGAGACATGACGGGAAGCATTGAGTCGAGGTCGACTTCGAGTTCCACCTTGGACCGCCTTGGGAAGACTTCCTCGACGGTCTCGGTCACGAGAGCATTGAGGTCGGTTGGGCCGCGATTCAGTTGGGTGGCGGTGACGAAATCTCGGAAGTCTTGGAGAATCTCTTCGATTCGGGTGACGTTGGTTGAGAGGCTTTGCTGGAGCGATTTGAGCTCCTTCGTATCGACCAACGGTTCCTCGAGCATGTGAAACAGCTCGTTGATATCGCCTTTGAGGGCGAAAACTCGGTTGCCGATCATGTGGGAAGACTTCGCGCTGAGCTCGCCCCATGCAATCATGCGCTCAGACCGGATGATCTTCTCCATGCTACGGATGTTCTCGAGCCCCGCCGCCACCTGCTCGGCGATCGCCTGAAGCAACCGAAGGTCGTCGCCGGTGAACCGGTTGTCTAAATACTGGTTGTCAGTCTTGCGCCGTAGGACCCGGATCGCACCCATGGAACCATTCCGGCCCGCGATTGGGACGGCGAGGAAGCTCGCAATGTGCTCGCTGGGGAATTCAACGTACTTGCCTCGCCATCGTGGGTCTTGCTGAGGTTCGTCCAATAGGATCGGTTGTCCGGTCTCGCACACCCATCCGGTGAATCCCTCGCCCCTCTCGTAAGAGAGTTCGCCCACTCGATCTTTCAGCCGACCGCTGGTGCCTCGGAGGACGAAACGGTCGGACCGGATGTCGTAGAGAAAGATTGAACAGGCCTGGAAGCGTAGGGTTTCGTCTGCGACCTGAATGACCCGATCGATGAGGGCTTCTTCGGTGAGCGCGGTATCGAGGGAGCTTCCGATCTGGATGAGCGCCTCCTCCCGGCGGCTGTGCGCCTTTTGGTCCAGGACCATCGAGATGAGGTGAGAAAGGGCGATGACAAGTTCCTTCTCGTCATTCCCATACGCATCCCTCCGGTCCGACTCCACGTTGAGGACGGCGTGAATCCGGCCGTTCTGGTCCTTGATGGGCACCGCGACTTCGCTCTGGGTGCTAGCGAACATCTTGCGGTATTGAGGATCTTCTAGGACGTTGCCGCTTACGAAGGTCGAGCCCGTTGCGGCGACGTAAGAGACGATGCCGTCTTCGCTGCCGACGTCCACGGGTAGAAAGCTGTCTTTGGCGTACTCGGAGAAATCGTCGCCCGAGCCGTACCGCACCTCGAGGCAACCCATGTCCTCGTTCAGCAGGGCGATCATCGCATGCCGGCTGTTGGTGAGTTCGATGGCGCCTTGGGTGATGAGGTCGAGAGCCCGATCACAATCCGGCTCGGTCGCCACCTTTGCCAGGAGTCGAGCAAGCTGTTGGGCGTTTGCCATCGGCCTATTATGAAGCCCAGTGCCATAATCAGGCCGATGTTAGGCGAGTTGATGGAGCGTGAAATTCGGGAGCAGCCGCAAATTCTTGCGCGGGAGGCCGATGGCTACTACCGCTCTCTTCTCGCCGCAGTGAGTGGGCGGAAGTTGGACATGGTCCTCCTCGTCGCCCGTGGCTCCTCCGACAACGCCGCCCTCTACGCCCGCTATCTCATCGAAATCTATCTCGGCATCCCCGTCACCCTCGCTGCGCCTTCCGTCTTGACGCGCTATGGAACTCGAGTCGAGTACAAACGCTGTCTTGCGGTAGGGATTTCGCAAAGCGGGGCGGCACCAGATGTGGCCGAGGTTCTTGCTTCGCTTCGAGTCGAGGGACACGTGACGGTGGCGATCACCAATACGGAAGGCTCTCGGCTGACCAAGGAGGCCGAGTTCTCGGTGCTGCTGAACGCTGGTCAAGAGAGGTCGGTTGCGGCGACCAAGACTTACACCTCTTCGCTGCTCGCGCTCTACCAAATGGTTCGTGCGATGGGGTCGATGGCGCTACCCGATCCTTTGGATTACTTGCCGACGAATGCCTGGATCGAGACTGCGGCCGAGGCGGCAGAGTCGGCGAGCGGTGCGGTGTTGCGAAGCAATCCGGTGTTCTCTCTGGGGCGAGGTTATGGGTTTTCGACTGCCCAGGAGACGGCCTTGAAGTTGATGGAGTGCGCGCTTATTCCCTGCAAAGCCTACTCGTCAGCCGATTTTGAGCACGGTCCCAAGGCGTTGGCGGGTCACGGTAGCGCGGCGATTGTTTTTGACGGTCCGAAGGCGGAATTGGCCGCCCAGGGTTGTGAGATTGTGCAGTGTCCTGCGGTGACGAGGCCGTTCTTGGGTCGCGGGAACGAGGGTGTTTTGAACCCGATTTGGGATGTGATGTTTGGTCAGTGGATCGCGCTGCACGCGGCTCGGGCACGGGGACTGAATCCGGATGACCCTCGGCATATTCAAAAGGTTACGCAAACCCTTTAGATTTTAGATTTTGGATTTTGGATTTTGGATTTCCGGGAAGGATTTGCTTCAAAAGTATTCATCTGCTCCACGAATCAAAAATCAAAAATCAAAAATCAAAAATCGGTTGAGAGCGACGGCCCTCCATAATCTCTGTCGATGGGCAATTCGTTCGGCCACCTCTTTCGCATAACGACCTTTGGGGAGTCCCATGGGGGCGGGGTTGGAGTGGTGATCGATGGGTGCCCGCCACGGTTGCCCATATCTTTAGACGCTATTCAATTTGAGCTCGACCGCCGCCGGCCGGGGCAATCTCGGATTACGACCCAGAGGAAGGAATCGGACACGGTGGAAATCTTGAGCGGGGTGGTGGACGGGTTAAGTTTGGGAACCCCCATCGCGCTCCTCGTTCGCAACGAAGATCAGCGGTCGCAGGACTACGACGAGATGCGAGAGAAGTATCGGCCATCGCATGCGGACTTCGCTTACGACCAGAAATACGGGATCCGCGCGGTCTCCGGGGGCGGACGCTCATCGGCGCGCGAGACGATCGGGCGGGTTGCTTCGGGGGCTATCGCGAAGATGGTTTTGGCCAAGTACGGGGTCGAGGTTTTGGCGTGGGTCGAGAAGGTTCATCACCTTCGAACTGAGGTTGATCCCCTAACCGTGACCCTGGCCGACGTGGAAGCGAACATCGTTCGGTGCCCGGACCCCGAGATGGCGGAGAATATGATTGAGCACATTGAGGAGATTCGGAAGGAAGGCAACTCGGTGGGCGGGGTGATCGGCTGCGTCGCTCGCGGGGTGCCGGCGGGATGGGGAGAGCCGGTGTTCGATAAGCTCGAGGCGGATCTCGCGAAGGCAGTGATGTCGCTTCCCGCCTGCAAGGGCTTCGAGATCGGGAGCGGATTTGGGGGCACCGAAATCACGGGAATCGAGCATAACGACGAGTTTTTCGCGGACGACCAGCGCCAGGTGTCGACGTTTACTAACCGTAGCGGGGGGATTCAAGGTGGGATTTCTAACGGGATGCCGGTCGTGTTGAAATGCGCTTTCAAACCAACCGCGACAGTGATGCGCGAGCAGCGCACGGTCAACATCGAGCATGAGAACACGACTTTGAAGGGTCGCGGTCGACACGACCCGTGTGTCTTGCCGCGTGCGGTGCCGATGGTAGAGGCGATGGTGGCCCTCGTTTTGGCCGACCATGCCTTGCGACAAGAGGCCATCTCTTTACATTCTCTTAACAATTGACCCGTACCCTTTTAATAGGGCCATGACCGCACTTCAAATGAGCGTGCCAGACCGAATAGCGACTCAGACCAAGATCTCAGTAAGGGATCTCAATTTCTATTACGGGTCGTACCAAGCCTTGAAGGGCATGAATGTAGACATTCCTGCCAACAAGGTGACCGCGTTTATTGGGCCCTCGGGGTGCGGCAAATCCACGTTCCTTCGGTGCTTTAACCGGATGAACGATCTCATCGACGGAACTCGGATTGAAGGGAAAATCCTGCTCGACGGCGAGGACATTTACGGTCGTCAGGTGGACCCCGTTGAACTCCGAAAAGACATCGGTATGGTCTTCCAGAAGCCGAACCCTTTCCCGATGTCGATCTACGACAATATCGCATACGGCCCTAGAATTCACGGCACCAAAAAGAAGAGTGAGCTCGACGAGATTGTTGAGAGCAGCCTCAAGAAGGCAGCCCTTTGGGATGAGGTGAAGGACACGCTGAAGAAGAGCGGCCTCTCACTTTCCGGTGGCCAGCAGCAGAGGCTTTGTATCGCGCGCACGATGGCGGTCCAGCCCAAGATCATTTTGATGGACGAGCCGTGCTCGGCTCTTGACCCGATCGCAACGTCTCGCATCGAGGATTTGATATTCGAGTTGAAGCGTGACTACACGATCGTGATCGTTACCCACAACATGCAGCAGGCGCAGCGGACGAGTGACTTCACTGCGTTCTTCCTTCACGGGTCATTGATGGAGTTCAACGAGACGGAGCAGATCTTCTTGAATCCGGCGAAGAAGGAAACCGAGGACTATATCTCGGGCCGGTTCGGGTGATCCCGACCACTTTCGCGGGCTTTCTGGCTCCGGTTGGCGCCGGGGCGCTCCGCTGTGGCCATTCCATCTTAGGGCCTGAGCCTTCGCTCGATTCCGTTCGCGGAACCCTCGATGGGGCGCAAACTCGCTCCGCTCAGACAAGCACCCCTAAGTATCGAGGATTCGGCTCACGGGCGAAGTCTATGTCCCCAAGACGGAATTGGTTTTGGTCTTTCCGGATCCGAGCGCGAGCTGACGCCGCGCGATTTCGAAGAGTTTCTAGGGCGCACTCTCGAGCATTTCATACTGAGAGCTGTGGATCTCTCTGACGCTCCTCTAGCTGCCCGGATGCGGCCAAGGACCTTCGACGAATTCTTCGGCCAAGAACATCTTGTCGCGACAGGCGCGGCTTTTCGGAAGGCGGTGGAGAACGACCGGTTTGGGTCGATGATCCTTTGGGGGCCGCCAGGGGTTGGGAAGACTACTTTGGCGGAGATCGTGGCTCAGGTGACGAGTGCGCATTTCGAGCGAATCAGTGCGGTTTCGGCAGGGGTTGCCGACTTGCGCAGGATCGTGGATTTGGCCCAGAAGCGTCGATCCCAGGCTTCGCCCGATTCTCTATTTGGTGAGCCCGAAGCGAAAACAAGCGTACGGACGATTCTCTTTATTGACGAAATCCACCGATTCAACAAGGCGCAACAAGACGCGATCTTGCCGGTGGTGGAGGATGGGGTGGTCACATTGATTGGCGCGACCACCGAGAATCCTTCGTTCGAGGTGAATTCGGCACTTCTCTCGCGTAGCCGAGTCTATGTTCTCAACGCCCTTGAGGACGATGAGATTGGGAACGTGCTCCACCGGGCACTTGCCGACACAGAGCGCGGACTTGGGTCCTTCGACGTGAAGTTGGAGCAAGAAGCGGAGGCGGCGATTGTTGGCTTCGCCAACGGGGACGCCCGAAGCGCGCTCAACATGCTCGAACTCTGCGTTGCAGTTGCCGGCGCGGACCACCCAATCGATCTCGCCACCGTCCAGAGCGCGGTGCAACGGAGGACGACTCAATACGACAAGGGTGGCGAGCAGCACTACGACATCATCTCCGCGCTCCACAAGAGCGTTCGCGGGAGCGATGTGGACGCTTCTCTGTATTGGCTTGCCCGAATGCTGGAGGGCGGCGAGGATCCGCTCTACATCGCCAGGCGGGTGGTTCGAATGGCGAGTGAGGATGTTGGTCTCGCCAACCCACAGGCCCTTCCTCTAGCGGTCGCAGCTCAGCAGGCGATCCACTTCATCGGCATGCCGGAGGGGGCTCTGGCGCTGGCTGAAGCGGTTGCGTTTATGGCGGCGGCTCCGAAGAGCAACGCTCTCTATCTTGCCTATGGGGCGGCGGTGAAGGATGTTAAGGAAACTCGGAACGATCCGGTGCCGATTCACCTGCGCAACTCGCCGACTCGGCTGATGACCGAACTTGGCTACGGCAAGGGCTACAAGTACGCCCACGATTTCGAAGACGGGATGGTCGGTCAGCAGAATCTGCCGGACGCAATCGCCGGGAATCAGTACTACAAGCCGACCGAGCGTGGGTACGAGGCGAAGGTCGCGGAGGTAGTGCGGCGGGTGCGGGAGTTGAATTCGGAGTCGAGAGAGGAGACCTAGTGCGTCGACTTCACTGCTTTCGAATCATTAGATTCCGGGAAGAACACCTGATTGTCCTCATCTCGCGTAAGCACTTTCCCATTTTTGGATAGCGTCGCGTGCATATCAGGTGCTAACGGGGGATCGATGACCGTCGTCTCAAGTGTCACCGCGCTTCCGCTAATGGTCCAACTTCCTCCCCGGTTCAGGAAGCCCGGATCTTTCAAATCCCACCCGTCCCACTCCCCATCCTCCCCGAACTCCATTCCTTCCGTCGCGGACGTCCAACGGCCGATGACTTCGTTTGCTCGTCGTGCGTGCGAAACAATGCCCCATGCGGATAGCCCCACGACGATCAGCACTGTGGCAAGGACGCAAACTCGAATAAGTGTCTTGGATCTGATTTCCATAGTGTTCCGAGTATCGAGGCAGCGAACTACTGCTTCCGTTAGAAGGCGATCGAGAATCTTCCTCCTCATCGTCCATGCAGTGACTCACTGATCCCCGAAAAGACGAGGCGCACCGTCGTTCGAGCGTTGTCAGGCATCGGCGACGCGCAAGATACCGTCGTCCAAGACGGGTCCTCCTGCCCATTCATATTGATCTGATCCACAACCCTACCAGGACAAACATTTACGACCAGGCCGCGAGTTCTCCAACTTGCGAATCGGGGGCCTCCTTCTCGTTGTCGAAACCCCCTGTTCTTAAGTTCGCTCAGCAGCGGGCCTGCTATGGAGTCGTAGTCAGCCCTAAATTCGTAGAGGCGCACCTCCTCACCGTCTGAGTTGAAGAGTTCCGTATCCGCCATCGGGTGGAAATAGACAACTTGATCTGGGTATCGACCGTGAAGGATCGCGAAACCGTCGCGCATTGGCACTTCATGGGTGAACGCGCAGAAGGCGCAGCCAAGCACGGCAATCACACTGCCGACAATCTTAAGCTTTCGTCGTTTTGCCATAGCTGTCGTAAGGACGGTTTGCGATGGTCGGTCAGTTTTCGCGCCCACGCAATGGTCGGTTACACGGCTTCGCCGGGATGAGGTTGAAGCTAGATAGTTGGCCGACCCATGTGGGACTGCGCGGGCCTGACCGCGCTTTTCACGCCTGCGGAGCAGGCTCGGCAGAAGAGGTGTTGGGTGTTGGGTGTTGGGCCGGATTCGGAGCCCGCTCCGCAGGCGTGAAAAGCGCGGTCAGGCCCGCGCAGTCCCACATGAGGTTGTCGATCGTGCCACCCCCTCCCCCACGGTTCCCCCTTACGACGCACGAACCATCGTCTAAAGGGGAACCATCTCCGGACGGTTCCCTTTGCGTGATCCGGTAGACTCCCTGAGACGCATGGAGACCAACGACCGGCTGATCGGAGCGGTTCAACTCGCGACCCGAAAGCTTGCCAGTTCGGGGAACTTCAACGACCTGATGAAGGACGTGTTGCAGATCTGCGTCGAGGCAGTCGGTGCCACCGGTGGCACGATTTACCTTCACGACCCCGCGAGCAAGCGACTTAGATTCCAGCACGTGCTTCCGGAAGAGGTCCGCGACAAGCTCCCCGTGAAGGACATTGCCGACGACTTTGGCACCGCGGGTCGAGCGTTCCAAGAGCGAAAGACGGTCAGTCGAGACTTCGAACCCAAGCCCGAATCAGAGAGGAATGACTTCGAGCGCGCGACTGGCGTCTCGGTCATATCGATTCTCGCTTCCCCACTCATGATGGAGGACGAAACACCCATCGGGGTGGTGCAGCTCATCAACAAGAAAGAGGGCAAGTTCACTGAGGTGGACAGCGCGGTTCTCGACACAGTGAGCGCGGTGTCGACGATGGCCTACATTAACTTCCAACTGACGGAGGAGACGACCCGAGCTTCGACTCTGCTTGGAATGGGCAAGGTGAGCCACGACATCGGCAACCTCGCCGCTTCCCTCTACGCAAATTTGAGTTTCTCGGATATGGCGATGCAGGGGTTGAAGGACCACCTGATGCTTGGCGAACCCGATGAGACGGTCACGATGTACGTTGAGACGCTCGACCCGATGTTTGGCGATTTGAAGAGTTCGGTGGACCGGATCGTTGGCTACTCCAGACTCATCTCGGACATCTCTGCGGGGCGTGCGCTGAGGCCGAACAAGGTGATGGCGACAATGGCGGACACGATTCAGACGAGTGCGGCCTACCTCGAGACGGAGGGGCGTGCGAACCATGTGGCCCTTCAGTACGAGATCGACGAGAGCGCGCCGGCGACCTGCCACGACGAACTCTACATCTTCCGCATCGTGCAAAACCTCGTTGGCAACGCGATCAAAGCGGTCAAGGAGACGGTTCCTGAGGACTGGCAGGCGTTGATTGAGGAAGACGAGGGAACGTCATTTTATGGCGAAGTCACCGTTCGATACGCCTTCGACGGAGCGGATCACATCGTCGAAGTGAAGGACACGGGTCCGGGAATGACCCGAGACATCGCGGAGCGAATTCTCAGTGGCAATGCCAAGAGCCAGTGGGATAAGGGCAGCGGCTCCGGATGGGGAACCAAAATTGTGCTTGAGCTGGCGGCCACCCACGGTGGCAAGGTCGCGATCGACTCAGAGGTCGGCGCGGGAACGGTGTTCCGAGTGGCTTTCCCTCACGTCGCGGACGAGGCGCCGGATCGCAGCGAACCATCTAACGACTGAAGCAGTTCCTCATCGCTCCAATCGAGAGTGATGGGAGTGATGCTGACGAAGCCTTCGCTCACCGCCGCGACATCGGTTCCCTTCTGATCCGGCGACACCACAACGACGCCACCCTGCCAGTAGTACGGCCGACCCCACGGGTCGCTACGCATCTCCACTCGGTCTTGATAGACGCGCTGGCCCATGCGGGCGACTCGGTGGCCCCGGATTTCGGTCGGGTCGATCGCGGGGACGTTTATGTTGAGGAACGTGAGCGGCTTCATGGGCGCGTTCACGAGCATCTCCCAATTCTCCTCCAGCCACTGCGCGCCGGTTTCGTAGTGGAGGGGCGCACCGCTTACGAATGACGCCATGCTGATCGAGATCGAGCGTATCCCGTTGATCGTTCCCTCCATCGCGCCGGCGACGGTTCCCGAATAGGTGACGTCGAAGCCAAGGTTGGGACCGTTGTTGATTCCGCTGAGGACGAGGTCGCAGCCGTCCGGGAAGCCGACGGTGAGGGCGACATTGACGCAGTCGACGGGAAACCCGTTGACTTCATAAGCTTCGCACCCATCCCATTCGAACGTGTTGACGCGGAGGGGATCCCGCATCGTCATCGCATGCGCGCACGCGGAACGTTCGCGGTCGGGGGCGACGATCTTGACTTCGCCAAACTTCTTGGCGACATCGGCGAGGGCGACGAGGCCGGGCGCCCGAATCCCGTCGTCGTTGGTAATCAGAATCCTCATGCGGCAAAGTCAGCGTACCCGCCGGACATTCCAACCTAGCCTGTGCCGATCTTCACCACTCTTGTCTTGTAAACCGAGAAGTAGAGCATTTCTCCATCCGCCTTCTTCAGAACGATCCAAATGCTATCGGTAGCCAGAAGCGTTCCTGCGTCGCGATGGATTCCTTGCTCATCGGTGGAATACACGACGACCGGATGGCCAATGTGTCGAGAGAGAACCACGTCCATGGCGCAATTCTAAATCTAACCACAGGGCATAGTCCAGTACAAACGACGGTTTTTTACATCTAGGTCCGAAGGGCCTAGAACTTGCGGCTTGATTCGTCAAATGAGATTCATTTCGATCGCCAAAATCGCCTTCGGTGCGGCTGCCCTCGTTGCCGCCCTTCCCGCCTCTGCCAACCTCGTTTCGAACGGCGGGTTCGAAGACCCGGCCATCAGCGGCAACTTCACCACCTACGGCGCCAGCAGCACGCTGGGCGCTTGGACGGTCGATAGTGGATCGATCGACCTCATCCACAGCTACTGGCAACCCAGCGAGGGGGAGCAGTCGATCGACCTCGACGGAAACGAGGCGGCAAGCATCTCTCAAGTCGTCAACGTACCGTCGGCCGGCAACTACACGCTTAGCTTCGACATGTCGGGCAACGTGGATGGCGGACCTTCGGTCAAGGCGCTCGACGTCCTATTCAACGGCAACTGGGTTGGCACCGCGACCTACGACACCGCCGCCGAAGGCAACAGTTTCGGCAACATGAAGTACGAAGCCAAGTCGATCGGCCTCAACGGACTCGGCGCCGGCGCGGGTCTTCTTCAGCTCGTCAGCACCTCGCCCGGCTACTTCGGCGCGGCAGTTGACAACGTGAAGATGGAAGCCGTCCCCGAGCCCTGCTCTATCGCCGCTCTCGGCCTAGGCGTTCTCGGCCTCGTTCGACGACGACGCGCTTCGAAGTAGTTTCCCTGCATCAGAGCAAAAGGGCGTTCTCCACTCTCGTGGGGAACGCCTTTCTTCGTTTTGACCCTTGGCGCTACGCCCTGGCCAGATTCTTTTGCGAGTTTCGTCCCCGCAATTTTGCAGGGTTCTTCGCGATTGTTAAGGTTTTGTCCGCGGACCGGTTACAGTGGTCGCTGATACTCATGAGATTTTTTGCTTTTGCCATGCTTTGCGGTTCGGCGGTCTTTGCCAACGCCACCATCATCTACGACACCTTCAACACGGGGGACACCTATCTCAACTCGGGATGGTTGGTGGACCCTAGTCAGAGCGTCGCCACCCCGTTCAGCGTTTCGACTTCGGCGAATCTGGGCAGCATCACGTTGGCGCTGCTTGGCTCTTCACAGCCATTCACGGTTTCTCTGGCGTTCGGCGGATCCGTTGCTCCCGGGTCCGTCTTGGAAAGCTGGACGGTTCCCGGTTCAGGCGGCGTGGTCACCGTCACCCCCACTTCGACCCTCAACCTTGGCGTAGGCGACTACTACGTCATCGCCGAGACGACGGGATCTGGTGGGTGGTTCTTGAATTCGATCGGATTCAACGGACCGTTCTCGTACACCAATAGCAACGTCTGGCTGCAGTCAAATGACCAGCCCACCGGCGTCATGCGCATTGAGACGGAGGCGGTACCGGAGCCGGCTTCTTTCGCGGCACTCGGAGCGGGTGCGATCAGTCTTCTACGGCGGCGACGCGCTAAGTAGGACCTGGGTTCGGATCTAGTGAGGGGCGATGCGTAGGTGCGTCGCTCCCTTGTGGTTCTGGACAGCTCCAATCTCTTGTACTATGAGTCGGTCCACCGCGAGATGTACGTCAAATAGCTCGCAAATAATTACGCCAAATAATTGCAAAGTGAAGTCTATCTCGCACGCTCTTGAGACGATGTTGAGACGGAAGGTCACGATACTCTGAATATGCTAATTTCTCGCGCCTCTTTCGTCCTCGCCCTCGCCCTACCCTGCGCCCTCGCCAACGCGCAGTTTGGCGCGAAGGGGGAATTCCGAGCCCTCGCCTCGAACAATGACCTTTCGACCGGCGACAACCTACCCGCCGAGTCGTACTACGCGTTCGACTTTGTGCCTCAGCCCGCCGTGGACTACTACGCGAGCCTTATCGGCAACACGGCGACGGTGTCCGGGTCCGCTCACGCCTCCGCCGGGGTCCTGAAGGCGCGCGCAGTGGGCAACAGCAGCTTCTACGAAATCCCTCCGCAGGCTCCTGGTCTCGACTCCAACATTTACGGCGGGGCCAACGTCAAGACCACTATCTCCTTCGTGGACGAGATCACCATCGCGGCTTCGGGCTTCTTCCAATTCAGTTGGGCCGTGTCGGGGGGCGCGCTTACGACGCTCGGCGAGAACGATGCCACGTTCCACACCTTCGCTAAGGCGAAGGGGACGATGTCAGTTGTCGATACCGTCCGCCACTTTCCGATAGGGCACATGGATTTCGCATCCGACCAGTACGGCTTACCCGACTTCGGAGCGGGCGGCAACAAATTCAGCACGTTCCTCAGCGCGGGCGATGTGTTCGATATTTACGGCCAGATGGAGCTTGAGGCAGAATGCCACGGAGGCGGGACGATGTTCATCGACTACGGCCACTCGGCCTACACGGTGATCCAGCAGGGTGAGTTCGGGGAGTTGGGATCGGGCGGGTTCACCAGCGTCAGCGGCTATGCATACGGCCCCGCCCCGGTCCCCGAGCCCGCCAGCTTCGCCGCGCTCGGCTTGGGCGTCTTGGCCGTCACTCGCCGACGCAGAAGCTAGGCTCGAACGGCAAGCGTTAGGGGAGAGGGCACTCCCCTAACGCTTGCCGAGAGCTTTCCAGGAAGCACGACAGGGAGAACTACAAAAGAACGAACGAAATCTAGGGGCGGTTCCGCCGGTCATGTTCCTAGGCTTCGTCCTCTTCGCGCTTATCGTAGAAGCTCTCTGATCGCCTGGACACGACCTAGTCGTTTTCTAGGCCGTGACCGAGCGTCCCGTGTCGCTCCTCTTTGCGAGGATCGATAAGGGTGTGGTTGTCCTCGTAGACCCAAGGCGTGTTCCACAAGTGCTTAAGCGCGGAGAAGAGGGGCATGCGGTGGAAGCGATCGGGGAAGAGTTCTTCCACCTTATCCTCGATGGCCCGTGCGTAGCGCGCGGGAGCCTGCGGGAAGAGGTGGTGGGCGACGTGGGCGCCGAAATTGCTGTGCCAGGCCTCTAGGAATCTAAGCTGCTTGGGGAGGGTGACACTGAGCGACGTCGCAAGGACGTCGGAATCGTCGGCAAGCGGGTTCAGGAAGTGGTTGGTCGCGATGTAGCTGATGACGATTGAGTTCGCGACGAGCATCGGGATCAGGTATCCCCACAGCAGAACCTGAGTTCCGAAATGGAGCGTGAGGGCAACCCATACCGCAATCGGAGCGATCTGCTCAGCGATGATCACGACTCTCTGGCGAGCGGTGCTCTTCGGGCTGATGATATAGGTGATCGCCATCCGAATCGTCTGCTGAGTCATTCGGTATGAGAAGGCCGAGAAGATGATCACGTTGCGTGCGAGCGGCGACAGCCTGTACAGCCACTTCAGAATCGGATTGTGCTGGTAGTCGTGGATCGTGAAGAGGTGATCCGGATCGATGCCCTCCACCTGGGTGTTGTTGTGGTGGTCGGCGTTGTGCCAGCGCCGCCAAAGGTAGGGGCCGATGCCGAAGGGGCTGAAGGCGATGCCCGAAACCCAGTCTCGAACGAAAATGTTTCGAATCGATCCGCCGTGGGCAATGTCGTGAGCGAGGAATCCGAGACAGGCAAACGAGTGGCCTATGACGATCGAAAGGATGGGCGCATACCACCAGGAGAAATGGGCGGTGAGGAGGTAGAGCGCGGTGGAGATGATAGCGGAGTGAGGGATGAACCAGAGAAGATTCGTATACTCGGGCTGGAGGAAATGTGCAGGAATTTGCTTCTTAACTGCATTCCGATAGTTCGGAATTGTGGGGGTAGGTTTCTCTGAGATCGCAGCCATATTTGTCCAGGCATGAAAGAATCAACTCTCAACCGCCTACCTATTGTGACGTACGAGAAGGCCAAAACGCCTGCTGGGCCTACCGGCCGGGTTCTGGGTTCTGGGTTCTGGGTGCGGTGTCAGACTCCAAAATAACGACACGAGACGTGCACTTTTTCCGATCCAAACCTGAACCCGGCACCCGGAACGTGTTGCCTCAAAACTAAAACCGACCGAAACTGAGCCGTTACCTCAAAACTATTATCTACCGAGTGTGGTGTCTTAGCTCTTGCCTGAGTCTGAGGATTTCCTTGGCAAGAGCGATCGGTTTGATGGCTTTGAGCTGTT
>JBBQFM010000044.1:0-49546 GCA_038321975.1 Fimbriimonadales bacterium
CGAGACCGGGCTAGCTCGCCGATTGACTTTGAACTCATTGTATGCCTCCGATTTCCGGCCATAAAGCAAGAGTGCTTCGGTCGGTTTTAGTTTTGAGGCAACAACCCTAAGCTCGGTCGGTATTCATATGAGGCAATGCGGCCCTAGCATAGCGAGGGCCGTCCAAGGTATCTTTTCAACTCGCCGCGTGCTCCGGTCGTCTAGCGGTTTAGGACATCGCCCTCTCACGGCGAAGATCGCGGGTTCAAATCCCGTCCGGAGTACCAAATTTCTGTGACGCCGTTTTCGACGGGATTCTGGGCCGCTTTTAGCAGCGAATCGAACGGTTCCAGCATCGAAACGTCTACTTTTCCGTCGCGGTAAGAACAGTTCGAAACCACGTCTTTTAGGATGTCGCGTCTTATCGAACTTTCCGCCATTTTGAACCTAATCCCAGCCGTCTCGGCCACCTCGAGGATCGCGAGACCATGGTTGTAGCTCTTGGCGTCGGCCAACTTAATTTCGCGGAGCCTTTGGTCGGTCTCTCCGAGCTCCCTTTGCAGCCTCGCGTGGATATCGATGTAGAGAGCGGCCGGGAGCTCTCGGCGGATCTTGTCGAGGTAGATCTGCGTCATTTCGTCCCGAATTCTCTGCTCGTCCTTCTGTAGCTTGGCGATCGCTTCGTCGACCTCTCGGCGTTGCATCGCGACCGAGTCCTCCATTGCCTTGACGAGCCAAGCGTGGCTCGCCGGCGTCAGCTTGAGCCCGCCGAGGAGGGTCGCGAAGAAGTCGGTTAGCACGGACTCGCTGATCGTTTTCTTTCCGGGGCATTTCGGATCTCTGCCGCCCGTGCACCGGTAATAGATGTAGCGACCGCCTTTGTGCTCCTCGGCGGTCAAAGCGCACCCGCAGTGGCCACAGGAGACGATGCCCTTATAGGCAAACTCCTTCCCTCCGAAGCCGGTGCACCGCGTCCGCAATCCCCAAGTGATTCGAGAAACCTTCGAACCGTTGCGGGAAGCGTTCCTGCGCGACTACAAGCTCTGTGCGGGTTGGAGCTCGCCCTCCTGCGACGATACGAATGTTCAGTCCACGCCGATGGATCGAATGAACAAGTATCAGCGCCACTTCTCGGCGGCGCCGGAAACGTTGACTGTCATGGTTCTGACGTTGGAGTTCCTCCTCGTTCAAAACCTCCTCGAGGACTAATGCCACGGTCGAATGCGCTCGCTCTCTCTAAGAAGAATCAGCGCAGAGCGACCGCCATTATTCCCGCTTTGAACCAGGCTAAAAAGGACACCGAAGCCGCTCTCTGGCACCGCGCCGTTTGGGAATTGTCTGCCGGTTCGGTAAAGCAATCGACGCTCAGCCAAGGCCCTCCCGGCCTCAACAATCCCTACGGATACGGACCCTCTAATAGTCGAGGTCCCCGAGGCGCGGTCCCCTACGGAAATCTCGCGATCATCAACCGGCAGTCCGACGACTTCGCGGCCTCCTGGGACACCGTCGGGCTCGTGACGACGAATAGCGTCACTGTTCTCATTTTCAACACGTCGCCCCACGCCAAGTTCCTTCTTGGTACCGATCGCATGAAACGCCGGCCCGTTCTTGAAGAGCTCCATAGGCTCGAGGACGCGCCATTCTCTCGCCGTGTCGCTTCGGCCATACGAAAGGCCATCAGCAACCCCTAACCCTACTCGGAGAACTCTTATGTCAACAGTCATCATTGGTAAGGACGTTGTGGTCAACACGGTCCAGGCCGCAGGATTCGACACCGTCACCGGCACCTTTTTCCCCGGCGCGAGCTACAACATGCTGGGGCGATGGGAGAGCGTCGAAATCACGATCACTCGCAAGTGGTTTACGGTAACGAGCTCGGACGCGACGATCGAGGAGCGCCGAGAAGGTCCCATCGACTGGAAGGCGAGCACCAAAAACATGATCCGGTCCGTTGGCTCTGCGGCGATCGCGATTGGCCGCACCAATTCCTATATTCAGTTCTTTTGGAAGGATGGATCCGGAGAGACTTACACCCTCGTCGGTGGAATCTCCGAAGCGGGATACAGCCAAAACGCGGAGGCCGGCAAAGATAACCTCGAGATCATTAACATCGGCTACGGCGGCTCGATCCTCGAGAACTTCCTGGTGGACTAATTTATGGGAGAAACGATTGCTACCCCCGTCCAGTTCCTCGACTACAACGAGGACATTCTCAACGCTCCCGACGCCAAGGGCCCCGCAACGGTCGTTCAGGAATTCGAAGTTGGCGGCCAGAAACGCTCGCTCGAATTCCGGGCCGACGGCCTGACAAACGCGGAGACCTACTTCCTCCTTCTCTCCACGATCCAGAAGTATGGAGATCAGAGCGAAGACTTTAGCTTTGAGGTTCAACCTCCTAAAGGGCCCGCCTTCACGGTTAGCGACTCGCAATATATCGGCACGCTTGTCATCCTCGAAAAGATGGTTGTCCAGCCGAAGATGATGGTCGACGAATGGGCTCAATTTGGTCGAAAGCATGGCGGGCCTCTCGTCAATGTGATTAGCGGCTTCGCCCTCGCGATCAATGGGATCACGACGCAGACGATCGCCGCGAAGAAAGCAAAGGGAAAAAAAGGCGAGACGAATCCGACCTCGGATACAAAGTCACCGAAGCTTGCATCGTCTTCCTCCAGAAAACGCCCAGCCAAGGGGCCCTCCGTGGAATGACCCCGGACGATCTAATCCAACTCCTTTTCATGCTCGACGAGCGTAAAGCGCTCGAGGCCCGTCGCATCGTTCTGTGATCCCTCATGTCCCTAGCATCCGACGTCTTCGCCACGATCTTTGAAGCCAAGGGGCATAGCGCCGTCGTTTCGGCTTTCAATCAAGTCGGGATCGCGCAGGAAGCTCTCGCGATCAAGGAAGCAAAACTCGCCCAACTTCCGATCGATCAACTCGCGGCCAGAAAGGAAGCTGCTCTCTCAGTGGCTCGAGCCGAGCAAAGCGTAGCCTCTGCGGCTAGAACAACGGCCCTCTCCGCCGCTGCGGGTGTGACGGCCTGGGCTTACGGGATGATGCGGCTCACGGACGAGTACATCCGGTTCGGCAACGCCGTTATGAACGTGCGAGATACGACGGGGGCAAGCGCGAAGGACTCGGTTAGGGCGGAGACGCTCGCCCGAGTCGCCGGCGTAAATGACCCCCAGGAAATGCGCGAGCTCCTGCGGATCGGGACCTCAGTCTTTAACGGCAAAGGACAAAGCGCCCTTGCCCGGCTCGGCATCAGCGCGAGCCCGAATCAGAACGGACTAGAGCTCTTCGACAAAATCGCGGATCGACTCGAGGGTATGCAGGATGGGCTCCGAAAAACCCAGATCATGGAGGATCTATTCGGGCAGCGAGGCGTCGCAGCGATGCTTCCGCTTCTCCGGCTCACGAAGGACCAACGAGAGGAGGTCAAGAACCTCGCGGATACCTTCAATGCGGACGGCCTCGGCGCGATCCAGGCATTCCAGTTCCAGGCGGGTCTTACCGGACAGACGGTCATGCAGGATTTCGTCTATCCCTTGGCCCGATCCGCCATGCCGATCATAACCGAGGTCTTCGAATTCGTGCGAAAGCTCGCCCACGGCTTCTCGGTCCTCAACGAAGCGATGGGCGGATCTCTCGGCGCCGCGATCGTGTTCTTCGGCGTCGCTAAGGCCATCAGCACCGCCGTCACAGCGGTCCAAGCCCTAACAACCGCATACAAGGGGCTCGCGATCGCGGAAGCGTTCGCGGAGGGCCCCGCCGGCCTCGCAAAGCTCGCTGCCGGTGTCGCCGTAGCCGGCCTCGCAACGGTTGCGATCAATAAGGCGATCGACGGAGTCTCGGGATCGCCGGGGTCCGATGGACACGCCCAGGCCGTCGACAAGTTTTCCAACTCGGTGGACAAGATGGAGAAGGTCGTCAACCGGCTCGGAGATAGCTTCGACTCGGTCAAGGGCGGAGGCATTCCGGGGGGACTTTCTCAACTCGACATTGGCGCGATCTACCGGAACGGAGATCTCCGGACTATCGGTTAGGGGCTCCAGCCTCGGGCTGATTCTTTGCGGCGGCGTCGTCGAGAAATGCCTTGGCCCGGTTCGCTTCCATGCCGACGTAGAAATGCGCGCAAACGAAGTAGAAGAGGATCGCGGCGCAGAGCACGAAAAACAGCTTCCAAGCCCAGTTCTCGGGCTGCTTTCTCTCGATCCCAGGCGAGGAGTAGACCGGTCCGGTCGGAGCGTCCTGACGTAGAAATGAGGGCCAACTCGCTGATACCTTGCCTGGCCACTGTCCGTTTTCATAGGCTCGGCGGAGAATCACGGAATCGAAGTCGGTAAACGGGCGATCCGGAGCCGCCCCGGAGAGCAACCTCTCGACCTCTGCGATCCACTCATCGAACCCTAGTTGATTTGCCATAGTTGCCTCACCCGACGAGAAGCGAGCTCATGGATTGAGCAGGAGCGAGTCGGCTCGTTTCAGGATCGTGGACGGTGTCGCACTTCGGACAGTAGTAAAGACAATTCCAGATCGCGTTTCGGATTGACCAAGCATGGTGGGCGGCCGCGTTTTGCGGACCGAGGGCCAGATCTTCTTGCCTTGCTTTGGACTGAAACCCGAGCGTGACCATTATCCCGAGCACGACAGCGATCACGAACATGATAGGCCCGACCGACTGTTCTTGCCCCGTCGACTTGGCTAGAGGTGCCAAAGCCATCATTACGATAAACACCGTGGCGCATCCGAGCGGCCCAGCGCTTTTGTGGCTCGTCGATACTAACGGGACGGGGACAATTGGCGGCGCGAGCCATTGAGCAACGAGCGAGGCTCCATCGTTTGCCGTCGAGACCACGGCCCCGCCGATAACCGGGGAACCGCCCCCCAGCGATTGAGCTCCGCCGAAGACCGTCGCGGCTCCTCTCTCGCTATATAAGCCATGGCCAACGACTGCACTGACTTTTTGAATGTTCTCGTTGCCGCAGTTAGGACAGGACTTCGGAGGCTCCGCGGTAGGAGCCGGCCTAGGCTCGGGAACGACCGGCGCCGCTACAGTTTGAAGGGTTTGGCTTCCGCTTAACGCGGACTGGGAGAGCGAACTCCATCCGCAGTGCATACACGCCTTCGCGGTCGCAATCATCCGCTTGTTGCAAGTCGGGCAAGCGAACGTTTCGTAGGATTCCGGCATCTCGATTTCGATTCTACACCTGCGTGCGAACGTGCGCAATGGGCTAGTGGGTACAAGAATGGCCAGAACCAATATCGAACTCGACGCTTCTTTCTCCTACCTTGCGGAGCCTCCCTACACCAAGGTCCGGTCGGCTCAAGACATCGCGGTAAAGAATCGAGGGTTCAATCGCATCAAGAAATGGGCGACAGGATCCGTCACGCTCCGCCCGATCAACCTAACGACCGACTTCGTCGAGAGCGGGAAATATGAGACCCTCAAGTACCGATTGGGCGACTGCGTCTTCCGCGAGGGATGGTGGCGCGAGGTCCCGCATAACACCAGAGATCCCAAGAACCCAAGCGATTATTTCTATCACACGATCGTAAGCAAGCTCAACGCAGGATCGCTAGGGCAAGGATTCGCCCTTATCGAGCTACTAAACCTGGTGGCCCGCCAGGCGATCGCGGCTTCCTACGAACTACAGCAGTCCCACGGCGTTTCCGCCCTAATGTCGAGCGGCCCTCTCCCGGGGAATCAAGGGTACATGATCCGGTTTCGGATCGACTCGAGGGACGGGCAAACCAGGTCCGACATTCAGCAATTCGCGTTTGGCGACTATGCGGTCATCTTCCACGGGGACGGGGTCGCGGACCTCATGCAGACGACCGACTTCGTCAGCTACTCGCACGTATTTACCTTCCGATGGTGCGCGAACGAAGACCAGATCTATGGCATCGAGCACCGCCTAATCATCTTCCCCCACCATCGAAACCAGATCGAATTTATTCGGATCGACGAGGGCCTCTCGGACGCCGAGCTCATCGCCTTGATCCTTGCCGGCATCGGTGGCGCCGGCGACCTTGCCCACAAAGTTGCACTCAAGATCGGAACCGGGGTTGCGGTCTACAAATGCCCTCACAACACTCAGAAGTCAGACGGCACCTACGAAATCACCCAGCCCGGGCCTTGGGTTCTCGTCGTCTCGCGGGAGTTTAGATCCGCGGTCCAAGTCAGCCGCCTCGGATTCTACAATGGCACCGCGGTCCCGGCCGTCCTCTTCGACGAACCGGAGGCGATCGGCTTCGCTCCCACCGTTCCCATGCAGGCGGGAATGGACATCGATTACAACGGTTGCACCGCTATGGCTTCGTTGGTGTCGAAGGACATCCTCTCCAAAACAACGGGGGAGGTTATCGATACTCCCTTCTTTTCGAATGGGGAGAGCCTGGTCTATGCGTTCGGGCTGACCATGCGAGGGCTCAACGACATTCCGACCTCGCTGCCTGGGTTTGCCAACATGAGCTCGGCAACTCCCGAGTTCTATGGCTACGCGATCGACAAACCCGCCCTGATCATCACGCCGGAGACGAACCCGGTGTTTTCCGAGGTCATTTCGGTCCGCCTCGACGATGGGTCGGCGCCGGAATCTCAGACGCTCATCATCACGGCAAGCAACGCCGACGGCCACCTCGACGACTTTATCGATCGGGGCGAAATCCCGATTCGCTTGTTCGATCCCGACTCGGGCTTAACGCTCGGGGAGGGCAAGACTCACGAAGTCGAAGCCGACGATGCGCCGGCGCAGGGTCCCCGAACCGTCACGTTCGCGATGTACGGAATGGTCGACTCTTTCATGCGACAATGCCCGATCGATCTCGATTTCACCGAGGATCCGACGAACCCGGGCTATGCCTGGACTTGGCAAACCGCGCTGCGTCGGTGCTTCGAAGTCGGAGGCGAGGATTCTCGCAATGTAGTATTTCAAGTCCCCCGCAATGAAAACGCGGGGCGATACGATTTCCCTCTCTGGAGGGAGGGAGATTCTGGAGGCGCGGGCGGTGGCAACAAGGCGTCCGCGGGAAGTGCTAACGAAGCGCGATGGCGACCAAACCCCCAGGTTCCGATTCACCAGTTCATGGATCACCTGATCCGCCAGATCATGGGTTGGAACTGGTACCGCGATCGCGCCGAGAGGCGATGGCTCATTTATCAGCGGCCCAGACCCGCCGATATCGAGGCTCTGCAACCTCTCGCGGCGTTCTTCAAGAACGTCCAGGATCTCGCGGCATGGAAGCTTCAGCACCCAACCGTGCCCTGCTACACCCACTCGGGAATGAAGAGAAGGACGAGGCGCGCCAAATTCACCTCGGTCATCTGCATCGGTCGCTTTCCCGCTTGGGAACTTAAATCGAGAGCCGAGCTCGCCCAGCTACTGCAGCAAGCCAAGGACAAACCGGATTCGGAGACCACGGCTTGGGACTATAAGGACAAGCTGTTTATCCAGCCGCTCGAGAACCCCAACGGTTACGCCAAGCCGGGGCAAGTTTTCCCCGCGAAGAAAGGCCCGGACTGGCTCGGCAGCCGTCTCGCTAGGCTCGTAAATCTGACCTTGGCCGGCAACAAAGACGCGTTTCTCTGGATGTCGCGACGTGTGTTCGAGGACCTCTGCTTTGGCTATCAAGAGAAGGAATTCATTGCGGACTGGGGCGACGAGTTCACCTACAACTTTAAGAAGTGGGACCTCATCCTCATCGATCCCGATCCGCTCGATCCGAAGTCGGGTCGGCATCTAATCGATCGCGTCGAGCCCGAGTGGAATTTCTCCGGGAACCGGCGCGCCACCTATAGCGCGACCGTTCACCGGCCCGACGCTCCGCCCCCGAGGTAGCCATGGCAGAAGGAAAAAAGATCGAGGGCTTCGTAAGAACCCTCAAAGATGCAGTGGCGCGGACGACGGGCCGAGGGCCCGACGAGCTCGCGACCGTCCTCGAGGCCAAGAGTCTCAACGTCATACAAGACCTACTCAGGGCCGCCAGATCGCCGGTTCGCGGAAACGATCATAGCGTCCTCAAGTTCCAAAACGACGACGGGACATTCCCGCACATGGTGGGCTACGACGGCCCAGTTCATTAACCGATGGCACTTCGGCTCACGGGCCGCACGAAGACGATCGTCGTCTCGGGCGAGTTCAATCTCGACGCGGCACCCAATGGCGCGATCCCTGAGTTTTTGAACTTCGACGGGTTACTCGCGGCAGGGCGCGGCTCTCGATCCTTTATCACCTTTTCGTTCGGAGCCATCAGCTTTAGCGCCAGTTCGGGACAAGCCGACAACGCCCACCCGAAGGGGAACGGGTTCATATTTGCCTCAGCGCTCGGAGACCTCAGCCTCGACGAAATCACGGGCGGAGTCGCCGGCGAAGGGACATTCTCCGGATCCTTTGAAGTCGAGGAGCTCATCGGGCCGCCGAACGTCACCTTTCAGTACGTGGCGACGGGAGAGATCCAGCATTTCCCGACCTTTGAGCAAATCTATCACAGGCCAAGGAAGGGCGGGGTTGCGACGATCACGGTCAATTCTGCTGCCGGAACGATCACGTCGACCGGAACGATCCCGACGAACAACGTCCTTCTTGCCCAGGGAAGCTACCAAGCCCAGATGCAGGTCCTCGTCGGAGGAATTGGCTGGGACGGCGGCATTGGCACCCTAGTTCATTCGTGGATCAAGGCGAGAATCGGAGAGGTTCCGCTCCAGATCGACGGGACTGCGCATCCTGAGTCGGGCACTTTTGTCTATCAAGCCCCACGCGGAGCTTACGGTTTCGACACTCCAGTCCCGCTCGTCCACTGCGATTTAACGGGCGGCATCGACGTTCTCATGGTGGGTACCGCCGGAGATCCGGCTTTCCTCGTCCTCTCGGGTGCCTACCTAAACATGGAGCCCCCAACCCAGTATCAGGTCCACGGCTTCTTCAAAACTCTAACCGGAGCCTACAAACCCGCGACCCAAGTCAAATTCGAGGCTCACAACTCCGGGGGCTTGCTCTGCCCGGGAGTGTCGTCGACTCAGGCCCCTGCCGATGGGACCGAGATCGGCCTCAACTTCCAACAGGAGAATTGGGAGGCGGGCCGCGCATTTCTAAACACGGGTCTCAACGGCGGATTCAGCGGTCTCAAAGTTGGGGGCGTCGTTGATAAGCCAGGCGTATTTTTGCGGATTGACGCGACCTCGCTCCGAGCGGCCGGGGAGCTCGACGCGGACTCCGCGATCCTGCTTCGATATCCCCAGTTCGATGCGATCCGGATGAGGCAGCAGCCAAGCGTCGTGGTCGACGATTACACGCCGAACCCGACCAAGTTCTATACCAACGCCGAGCTCTCCCCTCCCGATGGCGTCGCCTGTGAGGGAAGCGCCAACGACGGAACGACGGTCTTTCGCTACAACGGTGGACTCTTCGCCCAGAAACTCGCAGCGTTTCGATGCGAGGGCTATCGGTACATGCGGTTCTGGATCAAGCCTTCGGAAGGTGATAATCAGACGATCAGCGTGACCTTTGGAGAGCCTCCCGTTCTCGGCTTCCCTGATTTCAGGCGCTATCATTCTTTCAAACTAGGCAACGCTGGGGTCTACAGCGCGGCCACGATCGATTTGTGTGGCCCGACGAGACCGAGTTCGCTTTGGAGCCTACAGGACTCGAGGTACCCGATCCTCGACGGAATTCTCGACGTCCCTGCCCAATCCGACCCGGCTTGGGGGCTGATCGCTTCGGACCGAGTCACGATTCATTGGCCGCAGGAGACCCGCTACCTCGTCGCACCATATGAGCTCTATCGATCGACGCGGCCGAGGGTCACGTTTCTCAACGAGGACTTCGGGCCGAAGTACGTTAACTCCAATCTCGATTCCCGGTTCCTAACCCGATGCATGGTCGCCGACACCGACGGCCGACGCTCGCTCGAGTTGCCCGGCCGCATGATCGGAGGCAACTTCCATCGCTACCTACTGGCGGAGCTAAAGACGCTCGTCGCGGATCGGCCGGGCTGGGAAATCGAGGTTCTCCCGGACAATGTCTCGAAATGGAACTACAGCGACCTTGCCTCAAACCTCGGCGGCGGCGGGTGGATCTATGACGGGACCGAAGCCCACAGTTGGGCACATAAGGAGATTGGCAACGAGGGAACGGCCTGGGAGATCATCCCCTCCCAAACGCTGATCAACGGCATTATCGGGATCTTCGACGGGGGAGATCTCTTCCAGGACCGCACTTCGCAGGGTCCCTTCAAGGTGGCGTTTATCAAGGTGCTTCGGGGAGGTTTCGAGGGCCTGATTCAGAACATCGACGGGACCCCTCGAGCGGGAGAAGAAATCCTCTTCAACGACGACGAGACAAACGAATTCTTCGGCGCCGGGTTCGCGGACTCGATCGGTAGATATGCGACCGATGCTCCTTTCGCGAAAACGGACGTTGTCATTCGAGCCACGGTCCTCCCGAACTCGCAAATCGGGCCTAAGACGACGAAGGTCGGAATCGCTCCACGTCAGCTACGCCGCCTCTGCTTCCGCCTCGATAGTCTGCCCGCGGGCAGTGTCGCCCTTGCGATCGGGTACGGCGCCTACTGGCTCGCAACGTCGACCAACGGTATCGAAGTACAGCGAGCTCTCCAATACGATCTCGACCTCGAGGAGACGTTTTCGGTGGATCCGGCCACGGATTGTGGTTTGCCCGCCTTTAGCTACGGCGAGGACTCGAAGGTCCTCATTCTCACCTACAGACGCGGAGACGGCTCCACAGCCTCGCCATTCGCCTTTTACCGCAAAGGATCAAGCGACGACGGGGAGACTTGGTTCGGATATCCCGACGACGAGAGCACTTGGATGGAAAACGTCACCCAGTATCGCGAGGTCTTCTCGATGCGCTCGCACGAGCAAATCGGCTTTGGCCGCGGCCTCGACGGATTCCTCAAAGGGGCCGCTTACGACGATGCCGGCGTCAAGCTCGAGTCCTGGACTCCGAAGGGCCTCGAGGACGTCGTCCTCGACGATATCAGTTTTGACTCCCTCTACATTCCCGAATCTGGCGCGATCGATCTCGCAATGATCGTCGCCGGCGCCACGCGCCGCTTTAGGTCGTCGGACGACGGCCGTTCGTTCGTCGAGCTCGTGTAGCGCGACCAATCCCCTCTCAGGAGAAAAACCCCCATGGATAGAGCTATTAAGGGCGGGACCAAATCGGTCGCGCTAACAACCCTCGGTGCGCACGAGCCACGGCTAGAGAACTGTCTCTTTCTGTCGAGCTCGGGCACCAACTCGACGTGCGACTTCCTTCTCTTCGATGAAGATGGCGAACTACTCGTACCCACAACAGGCGGCCTCGACTACTGGACGGTTGCGTTTACGAACTCCGTTAACACGCTTCAAAGCTGGATCAACACGATTTATTCGAGCCTAGATGCTTGCCCGTCCGGTATTTGCGGCATCTGGTTTCTATCGGTTTCGGGCGCTGCCCTTTGGTGGAATCCCGCGAACAAATCAAGCCGAACGCCCAGCGGGAGGCTCAACTTTCCGGTTGGTGGATACGGGCCGATCGGGATGGTCCCCCAGTCGGTGCAATCGGCTCCTGTCACGAGCGTCCCAACGACCTTCGTCGACACCCCGACGTTCCAACTCGTCGACCTCGAGAACGGCCCGGTTGACGTCATCACGCTTGGCTACTCCGGCTTCATCGCACGGGCAGCCGCCGCGTGGTCGGGCTCTCCGCAGCTTACGATCCTAACGCAGTTCCCGGGTGGCACCGGTCAGTTCCTCGAGATCGGATACCAGTGGGCCAGGCGTAGCGATCGCAACTTCGCCCAGTCCTCTGGCGCCGGCGTTTCGATCCGTTTGAGCGACCAAATCATTTGCTCGCTTGATGGCGCCGCAGGCGTAACCCGCTTCGCCCTGAACTCGTATGCGACGACCCCCAACGTCCTAGAACTGTGTCTCCTAAGGCAGAAGCCGCAAGAAGTCCAGCAATGGCTCAACTCACCGAATGACTTCTGGGACCCAGGCGGCAAGGCGATCCAGTCCGTCCTTTGGGGTTTCGATGGTTCTTCGGGAACCAACGCTTTCCCCCTCCGAAATGCGCAGGGCATCCTTCAAGTCGGATATGCCTCTCAGCGGCATCAACAGTTCACCACGGGCCCGCTTGCCCTCGCCGGAGTCACGAAGGGCTATATCTCCGGGGTCACGGTCCACACGCCGGCCGGTACGGCAACTAGGGCGGTGATATACAACAAGACCGATGCGTCCGATGCCACGAAGAAGATCGGACTCATCAAGCTCGACGTGGAAGGCTGGCAGCCCATCCACGCGGTCTTCGATAGCAGTGCCTACGTCAACGTCCCCGGGACCGGCGCCCAGGACATTACCGTTCACTACGGACCGTAAATATGGGAACTCGACTCTCCAATCTGTTTGGCCCCAACGCTCGGCTCCTGAGGGCGTTTGGGGGCGCCGCTGCGCCTGCCCTCGGGCAACAAGCGTTCCCAGTGACTTGGGGCGGGCAGATCGCGGCTCTCGCGAAGGTACGGACTCGCCCGAACCTCATCGGCAATGCGGCGATCGTTGCGGCCCAAAAGGCAGCAGTCGACGCCGTCACGGATCCAAATCAGAAGACCGCATACGACGCGATGGCGAGTCGGGTGGCCGGCTACGTCTTGTCTCCTACCCCCACGCCGTATGCGGGAGGAACGGACACGGACAATGTCCGAGGTGCCCAGCAGATCATTGAAGAGTGCGCCCTGCTATGGATCGCAACCGGAAACGCCGCTTTCTACACTCGGGGCTACAACGAACTGATGAACCTTTGTCAGTTGTCCAACAACGGATTGGCGACGACCCTGGCTCCTGGGGCCGGTGTCTGGGTCGATTGGCAACAAGTCGCGGGAGGGCAAATGCTCTCGACTGCTCATGCTGGCTATGCCGCGGCGATCGGGCTGGAATGGCTCTATCCGATGCTGACGGTTGTGGAGCGAGCAGCGATCAAGTTTGCGATCCTCGTTCGTTTCGTCCTCCCTTACGGGGTGGCCATAAACCCTGACTCGCCTTCGTGGCTGATCTCTGCCCCCAACGCCAACCGGCCCGGCCCAAACGTGATGGCGGTGGTCGCTGCATGTATCGCGATCTGCGCCTTCGCGATCTGCGACACCTACGAACTACAAGCGGCCACGGCTCTCAACCAAGCAAAGCCGTCGATCGATCTCTATCTTTCTTTCATGCCCGACGGGAGCTCTCACGAAACGCAAGCCTATGGCCGCTACGCTTTTGATTACCTCTGTCTCGGCAGGACGGCCCTTCTCTATGCGACCGGACTAACCTCTTTCAGGGTGGCGAACGAAGACGCCAGAATGCAGGCGATCGGTCTTTGGCAAGTCGACGCGGCCGGGATGAACAATCGCTATTTCAATCATGGCGATTGCTCGAGAGATATCGATGGGCACGCCCTCTCTGGAATGTGGGTTTCGCTCACTTACGGTCTGACGGAGTGCTCCAACGTCGCCAGGACGCAGGCGGTTAACCTCGTTCACTGGTCAAGGACAGGCGTCGGGATCCTGGTTTGGTGGAACGGGCCTCAAAACCAAACCGCCCTCAACGCCCGGACTCCGTGTCGCTACTATCCGACCTCTCTGGAGGTGCTACTCCAAGTCGATTGGGTGGCAACGGTAGGCTCTGCCAAGCCGAGGGTTTGGCTCAAGGGAGGCAACAACGCTCAAAACCATAACAAGCTCGACAGCGGAGAGATCTGTGTCGAGATTGGTGGCCGGCCCGTCTTTTGGATCGATAACCAGTTCGGCAAGAGCACATCCCTCGCGACGAACCTCTGCGGACCCCTCCCCTTGTTCAATGGGCAAGGGCAAAGCACTACCGGGACTGCGTTCGTCGAGACGGGGAACTGTGTCCTCACGGGCTCGACTCCTCTCGCCTGGGTCAACTATCTCGCGGCCTATCCTGCTTCTGCCGGCCTCTCGGTGCTCCGGAGAGCGGGCCAGATCATTGACAGCGGCACCGTCCAACTCACCGAGGTTTGGACGGGAACCGTTGGACAAAATCACACCTTCAATTACGCGGTCGACACAACCGACGGCGTCGCCCCAGGCACCCGTCCTCTCGGCACTGGGTCGCGAACGGTCACTTGGGTCAAGGGGGGCCAAACGTACAAGTTGTACATCATTACCAACGGATTTACCTTCACGGTTGCGCCCGCAGCGAGAGCGGCCGGCGAGCAAAATTCGACCAACGTCTGGGATATCACGATCTCCGCGAATTCGTTGGGCTCGGCTCAGCAAATCGACATCGCAATCCAGGACACCGCGCTTACGTCCCAAGACCCGTCACTGCTCTCGGTGGCCGGGGTTCCCGCTTCGCAAGCCTAAACCGGCGCCTCAGAAGCTCCGCGGCCCTCCAGCGATCTTTTTCGCTGGAGGGCCGCTCTTTTTTGTTGTGGATCCGTCCTTAGCGCTTTCGTCGGCGCAGAAGAAGGAGGGCAGGCGAGAAGGCGAGGAAGGCGGCGGGCTCCGGGGCGCTGTGTAGCTCCGAGGCATTCACGACATACGAATCGCCGTCGAAGGCGGTGAAATCCTCGTAGAATCCCACTGTGCTCATATTCGCGAAATGAGCAGCGTCGTCCGCCGAGCTAAAGAAGAGCTCGAAGAGGTTTCCGGAGTATGTTCCCCCCGGAGCGAGGCCGCCGTCTCCATCGAACCAACCTGCGTCGCCAAGGTGATTGTTGACGAGCACGCCCATGTCCGTGGAGACGGTAAGCGTCCCCACATCAATTAGGTCCTGGAACGTCGAGTCGTTGTGGACGGTGCCCGTGACCGTCAGATGAGTGGTGCCCGGGGCGAGATTGTAGACCGCCTGGTCGGGAACGATGGTCGACGCGCTCGCGATAGCCGCGAAAGCGATTGTCGGAAGTAGAAGCAATCCTCTCATAAGCCCAATCATACAGTCCCTTTTCGAACCTGCCGTGTCATTCGTCCTCGTTTCCGGCAAATAAACCAGGGATCTTTTAGGGAGCCTCAAAAACGAGCAGCCCGCCCTACTCCAGATCTGGAGGGGGGCGGGCTCTTTTGCGTTTGAAGGCTTAGGGAAACGTGAGTTCGATCTCATATACGGTGCCGCGGTCAATTGCTACTCTGTAACTCCGAAGGCAGCCGGAGGAATCACTGATGTCGTCGAGCGTCCGGGTTGGATGAATACCCATTTTTATGCCCTCGACGACTTTGATAATCGTCGTGAGCTCCGTAATTTCTTGACGCGCTTTGTCCCGCTCTTGCTTGAGTCGATCGATCTCGCGATCGTGCTCGGCTTGGACTTCCGTGGCTCTCGCTTTGGTAAGCGGTCGCCACGGCCTAATGGATAGGAGATTCTTGAGAATTGACATCTATGCTATTTTCCTCTCTCGCTCGAGAGCCCTAACCTTTCTCGGCTCCCACTTCGCCCACCAGTTACCCCTCAGGATCCGGAGCGCCTGGCCCTTTGTTTTCGTTTCGGTGAAAAAACCGTGCTTTGCCAGATTGCCGATGGCTACGGATTCAATTGGCCAAGCAATCCCCGAATCGTCGGACGCGAATGCTTCCATTTCTGGATCGAGGGATTGGAGCGTTTCAAGGAGATCCCTAACCTTCACGGTCCCACCGATCCCATAGAAATGGCGACGTCGCACCCCGACGACGGGACATCGTCTCCAGTCATGGCGAAGATCGTCCAGCGGTTTAGATCGAGAGTGGAGCCCTCATCTTCAGGACCGCAAGTCACCCACCCCCGGCCCGGAACGAGCCGAGCGAACCATCCTTTTGCTTGGCACTCGGCTTCTCCCGGCCATCGCCCGGTCCAGCGGGATGCGTCCGGATCGTGCCCCACGCATTCGCAACCTAGGCGTTGCCCCTTGCAAACAGAACAGCGCTCGACGTCGCAGCCTTCGTCGTGCCGAGATCCCGGAGCGGCGGAGCAATCAGGACATAGCTTCATGCGGTCCTCTTGAACCGATCGGCCGCCCCCGTCGAGACGCGAGCTCCGCGGCCCTTGGGGATGGAGGTCGGCTCAGCCTTCTTCTTTGTGGGTTTGGGCAAGGCGACATCGAGGCCGGCGCCGAGTGCGATCGCGTATTGCATGACTCGATCGAAACTCGTTTTCTTGGATCCGTTTTCGATCTCGACGACTCGAGGGCGCGCGACCCCCATCCGGTCCGCTACCTCCTGCTGCGAGAGGCCGAGCTCGACTCTCAGTTTGCCGAGCGCGATCACGATGTCGAGGGCGGCCCAATGCGCCGCGAACTCTGGCCGAGAATCGGCCAGACCCTCCCCTAGTTTGTCGATGTAGTCCTTTTCCATTCTTGTCTCCATTAGAGTCCCGCCTTTCGAGCTAGGACCTTTTCGATCACCCATTGCGGAGCCTTCTGCGTCTCCTTCTTATAGAAGAGGAGAGCGATCAGCGTCTCGTCTCCGTTCGGCTCTTGGCGCGTTACAAAGCAGCATCGGCCCTGAGTCCGATTCGTCGCCTTGAGCGTCATAAATCCCTGCGCGAAGTGCTTTACGATAAAGCCGCCTGCCGCGCTCTTTCCGTACATCTTCATGGCGTTCGCGAGAGCGTCGAGATGAGGCTGAGGGATCGAAGCGAACTCCGCATTCGTTACGTCGTAGTTGAAGCTGATCCATTTCCTTGCCATGTGTTCAATGTACGCTCAATCGTACATCAAAGCAAAGCCTTTTGGTGTTTTTCTTTGTCCGCTATAGCGTACACCATTTTTCTCTCAAAAGTTTACCTAGCCCTTGCTTGCGTGTACGAGTTAGCGTACATTGAACACATGAAGGCAAAGACCGCAATCACCCGTAAGCTCGCAGAGATCGAATCTGCGACCGCCCTTTTCGACGAGCTGATGAGACGCCAGAGAGCCGCCCTCGTCGCCGCCGGCTACACCGAGCTCGACAACCTAGATCACGACTACAGCGAGGCGGAGAACGAGGCAATGGACGCGATCTGCACTCCGATCATGGCGGAGTACCCGGAGAACGTCGGGCTCGTCCGATACGACCTCGAGGATGAGCTCCTGACGCTCGCTCGGGAGGATGCGATGGCGGAGGCGATGCAGTACGGCCAAAGCCCAGCGATGGTCCGATCCGTATTCGACGCGGCGATCAGCCGGGAGCACATGGCAGTCCGCAACAAGACCCTAAGGCTCGTCCGCGAAATGTTCGCCCCTGAGACGATCTCCGTCGGAGCTTAGTCGACCAATTGAAGGTGCCGGATCGAGCTCTCAAACTCGGATTCGGCTCCGTCCCCGAGGTCCTCCCAGTGCAAGACCTGGACTACGTTTTGCATCGAGTCGTCGGACCTCGGTTGAGTCGCCGTGAACCCCTCAATGAGCACCTTTCGAGGGAGCTTCAACTCCGCGAGATCCCGGACGCTATTGTCGAGAAGCAAGACGTCGACGTAATAAAAAGGCTCCTCACCGACGAACATCAAGTGCTTCCGAACCTTCAACTTGAAGAAGGCGAAAGCCGTGTCGGCGCGCTCCCGAATTTGGATCGCGTCGACGATGCTGCCGGAAATCTGGAGACTATTCATGGCTGCATGATACGCCAAACCGGCATCTATACGTCTACTAGTTTTGTGTTACCATCGATCCGATGGCCAAGCGGATTCTGCAGCAACCGATCATTCTTGAGATTCTCTGGAGCCGGAAAAAGGACGCTTTCGCGTTCCATGTCGAGACCGGAACTTCTGACGAGGGCATCTATATTCAGCCCGTCACTTCTTGGCTGCCGCTCACGCCATTGGATTGTTGGAAGCTCGAGGGCAAGCAACCGGTCGACGTCCACGAACAGGCTTGCTCAGTCCGCCTCTATCAAAAGCTGATGTACCTTCACATCGAAGTCAGCGTCGCGAGCGGAGGCGGCCGGATGACGATCTCCCAGGGGCGTTTCCCATACGAGAAGTTCGTGAAAATGTGCCGGGACGTCAGGGGCAAGGTCCCCTGGGAAGGGTGGGCCGACGAGGCGGAGAGAACGGGGAGGCTATGGTCGGACGGATCTCAGGTATGAAGGGCTTGCACAGGGTATGGTTTCCACCGTGGACAAGCTTGAAGAACTTAAGTTGCTTGTGGATGGAATTTGGAATGCGTCAGAGGACAAACCCACTCAGTTCGTACCTGTCAAAGCGCTCATCGAAAAGACGCGGGACTATCTCAATGGTGACATCGAACTCACAAGCGTCGAGCACCTAAAGAAGACCTTTGAGCCGGTCGCCATTTTATATGAAAGATCTGCGAGGGGCGGCCCGGAGGGCGCGAGATACCGCGATGTGGCGATCAGCAATCCGATTGGATTCAATGCTAGGAATATCATTCACGGCCTAGAAGAAACCGACCTGGACTCCCTCCGCGAGCAGATCGCGACTCATAGAGTCGAGAGGCCAAAGGCTGCCGCGATCCTGGAAGCAAAAGCGATGGGAAGCGCGGTGTTTCTGGGCCACGGGGGAAGCCACTTGTACCATGAGGTTCTCAACTTCCTAAGCCACGACTGTGGCGTCAAAGTGGAGACCTTTGAGCGGAACAAGTATGTCGGCGGCCAGATCATTGGAGTGCTTCAAAAGATGCTCGATCAGTGCGGATTTGCCGTTGTCGTTGCGACGGCCGAGGACGCAATGAAGGATCCCGCCAACGCGCGAGCTCGCCAAAATGTGGTGCACGAGATCGGGCTCTTTCAAGGACGTCTGGGATTCGATCGCGTCGCGATTTTGCGACAGGACGGTATCGAGAGTTGGTCGAACATCGACGGTCTCCTCGTGCTGCCTTTCAAAGGCGACGACGTTAAACAAACATTTCTCGAACTTCAAAGAGCCATCCGAGCGATGGGCTTGGGATCCTAACCGACATGGCTTATTCAGAAAAACCCTACAAAATTGACGGTTTCGTCGTCACCGTTGCCGATCATGGTGAATCCTTCATGGTCTCGGCCTCGGAGGATGGGCAACTCTTCCACATGAGCTTTTACAGCGGGGGAGACCAATCGATGATCGGAATGGTGGGCGGAGGCTCCGGACGAGTCCTGAAACCGGCAACCTCAGAAATGCAAGCCGCTCTGCAAAAGGCAGCCGATCTCTACCGTAGCGAGAAATCATCCGAGAAGTGATACAATCTCGCTTCGGTGCTCAGGCTGCGGCGAGCCTTGTAAAGGCGTCCACTGTGGAGTACCATCCCAATTTCCTTCCCTCCCGCGCCGTGACTGGTCGATGTCGGGACATCGCGCAATTCGATTTCTGGGGCACGGCGAAGATCGCGGGTTCAAATCCCGTCCGGAGTACCACTCAAGTTTCTCGCCCAAAAATCTCCCTCAAGTGAGTGAGGCACTCGGCAAGTCACGCTCCATGGCTCCACAAATGATTCAGAATGACTTCTGAAAGGCCAATGAGCAATTCGAATCCCACCGAACCTGAACGCGTCGATCTACAATCGGCAAACCCCAACGATGAGCGGCTTGGGGCACTTCGAGACCTGTATCCGGAAGCGTTCGCGGACGGCAAGATCGACTTCGAAAGGCTCCGATTGGCCCTTGGCGACGACGTCGACACGGGTAAGGAGCGATACGGACTGAACTGGCCGGGCAAGGCAGAAGCGTATAAGGCGGTTCAGATTCCTTCAATCGGGACTCTCATTCCAGATCCCGAAGAGTCGGTGAACTGGGACACTACAGACAACGTGATCATCGAGGGCGACAACCTCGAGGTCCTTAAGCTACTTCAGAAGGCCTACCACTCCAAGGTCAACCTAATCATTATTGACCCACCGTACAATACCGGCGGCGAATTTATTTACCCTGACAACTTCAAGGAGGGACTGCGAGAGTATCTCGAGTTTTCGAAGCAGATACTAGAGGGAAGATCATTAGCAACCACTAACTCTGAGACAAGCGGGCGCTATCATTCGGCTTGGCTGTCAATGATTTTGCCGCGCCTAGTTTGCGCCAAAAGCCTCCTTGCGCAAGGCGGCATTCTGGCTTGCTTTATCGACGACACTGAGGTGCAAAACTTGAAGCTTGTCCTAAACGAGGTGTTCGGAGAAGAGAACTTTTTAGCTCATATAGTGTGGCAAAAGAGGTACGTGTCAAATGCAACAGCAAAACACATTTCTGACATGCACGACCACATTTTGTGCTTCGCTAAGAACATTGAATCTGCTACCGTTGCGCTGATCGACCGCACTGAAGAGCAGATAGCAGACTATAAGAATCCTGACAGCGATAGCCGTGGCGTTTGGAGAGCACAAGATCTTTCGGCAAGCAAACCATATAGTGCCGGTCTCTTTGAAATAACCGGTCCAACGGGCCTGAAATTCAGCCCACCGCCGGGCCGCTACTGGCGCTGCTCGATAGAACAATACACCGAATGGTTAGAAGACAATCGGATTTGGTTTGGTGTCAACAACACTGGGCGCCCGATGCTAAAAGCGTTCCTCACCGAAGTCCAGCAAGGGATTAAGGCCAACACATGGTGGGATCACGAGTTCGCTGGGCACAACAAAGAGGCTACTCTGCATATCAAGAAGTTGTTTGACGGCGATCCGCCCTTCGACACTCCAAAAACCGGTCCGGGTCTACAAACGTTTGCTCGAGCTTTTCACGGGAAGAGCCGACTTAGTTTTGGACTTCTTTGCGGGCTCCGGGACATTGGGAGAGGCAGTTCTTGAGCGAAACTATGAGGACTCGGGTTCTCGTTCGTATGTAATGATCCAACTGCCCGAGCAAGTTCAAAGGAGCGATTACAGAAGCGTCGCGAGTATAACAAAGGCTCGCATCCGCAGAGTGATTGCTCTCACTAAAAAGTCCATGGGGAGGAAGCTCGACCTTTCCGAGCCACTAGACTTGGGTTTTCGCTCTTTCGTGCTCGGAGAGAGCAACTTCAAGCCCTGGAACGTCGATGACGCCTCATCCATGCCAGACGTCCTCGCCCAGAACTTGCTCATGTCCGCAGAGTCCCAGGCGGCCGGTTTTTCGAAGGCGGGAATGCTCTGGGAGCTGATCTTGAAGTTGGGATTTCCCATCTCGAGCAGGGTCGACTCCATTGTAGGGCTCACTGAAACTTACGGAATTCAAACCGCGAACGAGGAGTCCTCAGTAGCCACCTACAGCCTCATTATCTGCCTCACTGACAATCTACAAATCGAGGCCGTCAGAGCCCTCGCCGGCCTGTCCACTCGAAAAATCGTCGCCCTCGATTCGGCATTCGCCGGAAACGACCAACTCAAGACCAACATGGTTCTTCAAATGAAGGATGCGGCCATTGAGTTTATGACGGCATGAGCCTGCCAACGAACTGCCTTGTGGACAAGGATGCAATGGACGAGGACGGACATTTCTATGTCCGGGTCCTTGCGGACGCCGGGCATATGCTTGAGCTCAAACTGCTGTCGAGCGTTCTCGACAAACCAGCCGTCCCATTTCGTGCGTGGATTGCGCCGATCCGGTCTAAGCACGCGATGCTGGCGGTTGGTGAGCGCGCGCTTCTGTGTACGGTCATCAATCGGCGGTCGGCAGCCACGGTTGAGTTTCTTCGTGAGCGAAAGCGGCTCAAAAGCGATCCACTTCCGCCCGAGGAACTTCAGTGAGGCTGAAGTTCGACGGCAATCAGCCCTATCAGATCGATGCTATCGAGGCGGTGACCAAGATTTTCGACGGTCAGCCGATGGCACGCCAGGGGATGGAATGGAGTGCGACGGCGCCGCCGGGCCAACTGTTCACCGAATTGGGCAGCGGCAACGTCCTCCAACTGGCCCCAGAAACGATCCAGAGCAACCTCAGCGACGTTCAGTCCCAGAACTTCAGCAAGAGGGAGCTAGCAAAACTGGAGCCGTACGACGGCTTGGACTTCACGATCGAAATGGAGACGGGAACGGGAAAGACCTACGTCTATCTGAGAACAATATTCGAGCTTCACGCCAAATACGGCTGGAGCAAGTTCATCATCGTGGTTCCGTCGGTCGCCATCCGCGAGGGTGTTCTTCAGGCAATCCGTCAGACGAAGGAGCACTTTAGCGATCTCTACGGCAATGTCCCGTTCGACTCATGGGTTTACGACTCCAAGCAAGTCAGCAAACTTCGGCAGTTCGCCAGCTCCAACACTCTTCAAGTCTTGGTGATGAACATCCAAGCCTTCGACAAAGACGCCAACGTCATTCGAATAGAGAGCGACAAGCTCAACGGACGTGCGCCACTAGAGTTCATTCAATCGGGGAATCCCATTGTTATCATCGACGAGCCGCAGAACATGGAAAGCGAGGCTGCTAAGAAGGCTTTGGCTTCCCTCAACCCTCTCTTCCGGCTTCGATACTCCGCGACCCACCGCAATCCGTACAACGTCGTCTATCGGCTCGACCCGGTCAAGGCGTATGATCTCCGCCTTGTCAAGCGCATCGAGGTCGACTCAGTGCTCGACGAGCCCGATTTCAATCGCCCCCACATTGCGGTGAAAAAGATCACCGCCACCAAGACGAAGGTGACGGCTCAACTAGAAATCGATGTCGACGGATCGAAGGGAGTGGTCAGGAAGACGATTCCCGTTTCGGCCGGTGGTGTGGATCTACAAGAGCTCTCGGGTGGCCGCGAGGTCTACAAAGGGTACATCGTGGACGAAATCCACTTCGGTGACCAGTGGATCAGCTTCTCAAACGGGGTCCAGCTATTGCCAGGCCAGTCTCAAGGAGTGATGCCGGACGCAGTGATGAAGGCTCAGGTCCGCACTGCAGTCGAACGTCACTTTGAGCACGAATTGAAGATTCTGGGGCGACCCGAGGAAGAGCGGATGAAGGTGCTGAGCCTGTTCTTCATCGATCGGGTTGCGAACTACGCCAATGAAGAGGGCAAGATTCGGAATTGGTTCGTTGATGCCTACAAGAGCATTTCCGCACTGCCCAAGTTTGCCGCGGTACCGGTTTTGCCAGTCGAGACGGTCCACGGGGGATACTTTGCGACCGATGGCAAGAAGCCCAAGGATACAAGCGGCTCGACCAAGGCTGACGATGAAGCCTATACCCTCATCATGAAGGACAAGGAGCGGTTGCTATCCATGGAAGAGCCACTCAAGTTCATCTTCAGCCACTCCGCTCTAAGGGAAGGTTGGGATAACCCGAATGTGTTCCAAATCTGCACTTTGAATGAGACAAAGAGCGATATCAAGAAACGACAAGAGATTGGGCGAGGCATGCGTTTGCCCGTTATTGCCGCGACCGGTGAACGCTGTCACGACCCCTCGATTAATCGCTTGGTGGTGATTGCGAACGAGCACTACGATTCTTTTGCGAAGGGTCTTCAAAGCGAGATTGAGCAAGACTTCGGTGTTTCCTTCAAGGGACGCATCGTAAACGCTCGCGAGCGAAAGAAAGGGAAGCTGAACAAGCAGATCTATCTCTCCGAGGACTTCAAAGAGCTTTGGAACCGGATCAAAGATAAGACCAAGTATTCGGTGAGGTTTTCAACAGAGGAGTTGATACGTAAAGCAGCTAGGGAACTTGGCAACATGCCCCAAGTGCATGCCCCTAAGATTCGAATCGAATCGGCAACGGTGACAATTACCGAAAAGGGGGTGGCGTCTCAAATTGGACGCGTTCGGGAGGCAAAGGAAGAGTATCGAGACCTACCTGCGATTCCCGATCTCGTTGGCTACATCCAACGAGAAACGGAAATCACCCGATCGACGATTGCCCACATCCTCGTGGATTCTGGAAAGCTGAAGCAGGTCTACGTGAACCCGCAGGGCTTTCTTGACCAGGCACTGATCGCAATAAGAAGGACCCTCCACGGATTGATGGTCGAGGGCGTTCAATACGAAAAGGTGGAAGGATCTTTCTACGAAATGACCCTCTTCGAAAACCACGAAATCGAAGGGTATCTGTCCAAGATGATCGAGGTTTCGAAGTCAGTTACGGACTTCATTGAGTTCGATTCGGAAGTCGAGAGACGCTTTGCCGAGGAATTGGACAAGCGTGACGACATCAAGGTTTTTGTGAAGCTTCCCTTCTGGTTTACGATCGAAACCCCGGTCGGCCGATACAACCCTGATTGGGCCATTGTGAAGGAAAAGGATGGCAAGGTCTATTTTGTTCGCGAAACAAAGGGGACGACGGATCCGATGACGTTGCGGGAGAGTGAGAAGGCGAAGATCGATTGCGGGAGAGTTCACTTCAACACGCTTGGCGTGGACTACGACTGGGTGGACTCAGCGGCCAAGGTTTAGCCGGAGCCTGTACGATCAGCTTTGGTTCTAAGGCACCCAAAGCTAATGGGCCTTGCAGGACCGTGCTGAAAAGGGACCTATTCTCGCCCCTTCCAATCCCGACGAAGAAGCCCGTAGACCCAAGAATCTGATACCTCGCCATCCACAATGCAGTCCTCTCGCAACGTGCCCTCGCGGACAAACCCGAGCTTCTCCAGCACGCGGCTTGAGGCCGTGTTGCGGGTGTCAGTCTCCGCTTGGACACGGTTCAGGTCCAGCGTATCGAAGGCCCATAGCAACAACGCGCCTACTCCCTCGGTGGCGAAACCTTTGCCCCAGGCCGAGTCATCAAGACAATATCCCAGCCTTGCGCTGCGATAGGTCGCATTCCATTGGGACAAACTGCACCAGCCGATAAACGCTTTGTCGGTCGCACGCTCAATAGCCAGCCTCGCGCCGGTGCCTTCATTCTCCATTTGGCTACAGGCGATAATAAATCGCTCTGCTTGCGCACGCTCCTTCCAAGGCGGGGCGTCCCAGTAGCGCAAGACGCGTGAGCTGCTTTGTAGCGCGAAAATGGTGTCCGTATCCGTATCCGTGAAAGGACGCAGCGTTAGGCGAGTGGTACACAGCGTCGGAGTTGGCAAGGGCATCCGCCCCAGTATGTTTTAGGCATGGCTAAGAATTTAGGGCGCCTTAAACAAGTTAGTCGACATTCGACATTGAGTCATGCCGGGTCGAAACCTTGAATTCTTGAGCTCTTGTTCCAATCCAGACATCCTTCTTGAGGATGGTCCAGCAACCGGTCTTCCCTACCTAAAATGGACCACGACAATCCAGCAATTTTCCTTGGATTCGGGGGGAAACCTGACTTATGATAGTGGTTTAGAGTGACCGTAGGTCACGTATGGAGGTTGAATTTGCTAAGAAAGATGCTGCTACCCGCGGCGATCGCTGCGTTGTCAGGCTTGGGTCAAATTGGCTTGGCCCAGCGTGTACCGGTGCCAGAAGTTACGGTACCGGCCATTGTGGTCCAATCGACTGATTTGGGTCACTCGAACTCTCGTCGTCTACTTCATGTTTCAGTCAGCTTGGCGCTCGGAAACGCGGCCGGTTTAGAGGCGTTTGGCGACAGCGTAAGCGACCCAAAGAGTCCCAATTACGGTCAATTCATCACCCCTGAAGAAGTTGGTTGGCGATTCGGGATGAGCCAGACTCAGGTCAAAAAAGTGGTCGCCTACTTGACCGCGAGCGGGTTCAAAATCAAAGAGATTGGCGCGAATCGGATGACGATCATCGCGGATTGTACGGTTGCCCAAGCTGAGACCGCGTTCAAAACGTCGATCCATGACTTTGATTCGGTGGCCCCGGACTTCCCTTCGGCACCAAGATTCCAGAGCGCCGTGGTGCTCGGGGTTCCTACCGAGAAGCATTTCTCCTTCACCCAACCACTCACGCTCCCGAAGGAGCTGGATAACTTGGTCATCGACGTGGCGGGCTTGGAAGACTATACGCGCCCACAGCCGCGCGTTCTGAACCCAACCCAAACGCGGGGCCTGTATGGTCTCTCAACCATGTTTGGCGGAGGAAGCCAGGGTCAGGGCCGGACGATTGCCATCTCGAATTTCGATGGTTACCGGCTTACCAACGTGCCGCTGTATTACTCTCAGTACGCCTTGCCCCTCCCGGCGGGCGGCGCGGGCAGCAACATCACCGTCAAAACGATCAGTGGCGGTGCAGGAAGCGGCACGGCTCAAGGCGAGGGCGACCTCGACATCCAGATGGTGCTCGGTATGGCACCGCTCTGCAACTTCGTAATCTACGATGGCGGGGGATCCGACCTTATCGGAACTCTAACCCAGGAAGTCAATGACAACTCAGCTGACGTGATCAGCGAGAGTTATGGATGGAATCTTCCCGCCTCGACCGCCACGTCCGCCCACAATCTCCACCTGTCGATGACCGCCCAGGGCATCACCTACATGGCGGCAAGCGGTGACTCAGGCACAACGCTAGAACCGTACTCCTATCCGGACTACGATCCAGATGTGCTCATGGTTGGCGGCTCGATCGCGAGCGTGAACGGCAGCAATCAGCGCACCACCGAGGTCGGCTGGAGTCTCTCAGGAGGCCAAGGCGGCGGAGGCGGCTGGAGTACAAACACCGCAACCTTCAACGTTCTCCCCAGTTGGCAGCACGGCACCGGCGTCCCTACGACGATCAACAAACGACTTGTTCCCGATGTCGCCCTTAACGCTGCGGGTTCCGGTTCCGGCGCTTACTTTTTCTATCTGAATGGATCGCTTTCGAGCGGCTTTGTGGGCACCAGCTTCGCATCGCCCGTCTTCGCAGGCAGCCTCGGAGTCGCGGAGCAAAACATCATTTCGCAAGGCGGCCTACCTGCAAACGGCGTGGGCAAGCGCCGGTTCGGACGGATCCAAGACCTGATCTATTCGCAGAATGGGCGATCCGATGTCTGGTTCGACATCACGTCGGGCAACATTGGAAACCTTCCAAATGGATCGGCCGCAAACGCGGGCCCGGGTTGGGACTTCGTCAGCGGTTTTGGCGCGATCAACTTCGGCGCCTTCGTCGGAACTCAGGTCAGCGTCTCGATTCCGGCCGCTCCGACGGGACTCGCGGCGACCGCTGGCAATGCCCAGGCTTCCTTGACCTGGACGGCAAGCGCGGGAGCGATGAGCTACAACGTCAAGCGAGCGACCACGAGTGGCGGCCCCTACTCCACCGTCGGCAGCCCCTCCACCACTTCGTTCACCAACACCGGTCTCACGAACGGAACGACCTACTACTATGTGGTCACCGCTGTGAACTCTGCGGGTGAGAGCGGGAATTCGAATCAGGCGTCGGCCACGCCAAACCTCTCGATTCCGACCGCTCCGACGGGACTCGCGGCGACCGCTGGCAACGCTCAGGCTTCATTAACCTGGACGGCAAGCTCCGGAGCGACGAGCTACAACGTCAAGCGATCCACCACAAGCGGTGGCCCATATTCCACCGTCGGCAGCCCGTCCACTACCTCGTTCACAAACACCGGTCTCACGAACGGAACGCCCTACTACTACGTGGTCACCGCGGTTAACTCCGCTGGTGAAAGCGGCAACTCAAGTCAGGCAACGGCAACCCCTTCCGCCGGCGGATCGCAGCAACTGCTGTTGAACCCCGGATTCGAAAGCGGTACCGCCAACTGGACGATGTCCGCCGGAGTCCTGAACAGCTCTGCTTCCGAGCCAACGCATAGCGGCACTAACGACGCTTGGATGTGTGGATATGGAAGCACCCACACCGACACCGTGTACCAGACCGTCACGATCCCGTCGAACGTCAGTTCGGCGACTCTGACCTTCTGGGTGCACATCGATTCAGCAGAGACGACCACCTCGATCGCGTACGACAAAGCGTCGATTCAAATCAGAAATACGAGCAACGCCGTGCTCAGCACGCTCGCCACGTATTCGAACTTGAACAAGGCGAGTGGTTACGTACAGAAGACCTTCGACGTAAGCGCATTCAAGGGTCAAACGATCCGCGTATACGTGACGGCAAGCGAGGATGCCTCGCTGCAGACGTCGTTCGTCTTCGATGACTTCGCGGTGACAACGCACTAACTCTCGTTTGCCTCGGAAAGCGGCGGCCCTTGGGCCGCCGCTTTTTCGCATGTCTCCGGCGGATTCAATACGACTGAACCACAAACGGACAAGCGTGGGGGAGGCTTCGCGCACTCCCAAAAACCTGACCCAAGAATTAGTCGCGGATCCGGAGTCTAACTCTCGATTCCGTCCCGTGGTTCGTTTCAGGCAATGGCGACGATCGCCGATCCAGTTCCGCCCCGAGTACGAACCTCTATCAAAGCCGATCTTAGGGTCTTCATCGCATTCTCGAGGCCGTTCGTATAGAATCAAAGGATGACATTCAGAGGCAGAGCTATTGTCACCGAAGAATCAATCAGGCAATTCTGGCCGGATAAATCAGCTGTTGGGTTCATCCGACAGGTGAGCATTGAAGATGGAACCCTCATCTTAGAATGGGGAGCATGGACGAGCCAAACAACTCGGACGACAATTCCTCTCGCTGAACTGATTGGGAAGATTGACTCTAACTTGCCAAGTGAAGTGGTTGCGGGCAATTTGCCCGGTGACTCCATTTCTCTCGTTTTTCGAGGAAGTGAACAGACAGATTCTCTGCGTGCTCGCCTCAAAAATGGCGATGTTTATGAATTTGGCGTGCTAACCAGCAATGGATTCGAGCGCAATGAATAGCCTTCTATCCAGAGTTCTTGCGAAGATGAGCTCAAGCCAGCGTTCTGTTTAGAATTGTTCCAACCGGTTTCAAAATGGTGTAGTCAACCCACTATTAACCACGAATAGGACAGACCTAGTGGCCGGGAGCCTGGGTCAGTTGGTCCAGTCGCTTTCTGTCGAAGGAAGGATGAACCTGCTTGCCGACATGACTAACATGATCTTCGCTCCTGAATTCTTCCGCTCCACTCAAACCGATACCTACGACGCGGGCGCGTCCGAACGAACGGTCATAAATAGGAGCAGGCGCTCCTCACTTTCTACTGGCTAATTCAGCTCCATGCACGAATTATTTTTGATGCACTCAGCCATATCAGGGCGGTCCGGCTTAATCATCTGATCAAACAGCTCTTGTACGAAGGCTGCGACCCAGTATTGCGATCCCTCAAGCGGCTCGCATCCGCATTCAAGGGCGTCAAAGTAGTCACTTGACGCCATGTAGTGGGGGTTAATTGCAAATGTCAGGCAGATGTGTCGGATCAAAAGTGCCTTGAAGTCTTCGCGAAACTGCCCAAGCATTGCATACCTTGCTTCCTGTGAAAGGTAGGCTCCACTCATACGCAGAATTTCGAACCGGTTTAAGTGAACATGATCATTGCATCGATCAGCGATTGCGGAAAGCTTGTGACGATCCAGTAGCTCATACACTTCCTTTACTGACGTAGTGAGATCGAAATGATCCAATTTCCTTTTTTTGGGTGCGGAAGAGTCACCTTTTAGCCACGTTTCAATCTCTTCAACACAGAAACCGTTGTGCCAAAGCTGTTCGGTAAGTTCTTGGAACCGTTCGGATGTCATTTCAGCTACACCACGGCCAAAGAGTTCATCAAGCGGAGACGAGTCATTCAGCTTGAGCATCAAATTCACGTGGAGCCAGGACACATCGGAGAAGCGACGCAATAGCGTATATGCGTCGCTAAAAGCCCCGGAGATAAGGAGAATCCGAATTGATTGGAGTGTTTCGAACAACGAGTCGAAGAATAGTGAGTCCAGATTTCCTAGAAACTGTCGTGTTCTGGTAATGAATGAAAACGTACTGTTCGATAGGATTTCGTAGGTCACCGATGAAAGCTCCAATTCCTGAAAGAGCTGATGTTTTGTTAACTCTGGAGAGAGAGTTCGTTTGTCACCGGATGAGAAGGTTTCCATATACGATTTGCTTTGCCAATCTCGGTAGGATTCTCTGCCTCACCCGGCAGCGGGGACGCGCAGCTTCACCCAGCCTGCACTTGCTGAATAAGTGTCCACTATGATTAGGTCCATTGCGGACCTGGTAGGTCGGTTGGCGACAGCTGGATCAACCACCATAGACGCAACCTACACCAAACGGTCCGATTACATCGGCGACATGTATGAAGGTCTAGCCGGCGAGTTGCTCCGGTTGCAATTTCCTGACGATATTGGCCTTAGTCTAGTAGAAGGGCAACTTATAGGCGAGAATGGAAAGCTTTCTGACCAGAAAGACTGGGTGCTTGTGAAAGGAGAAGTTGAACGTCTACCGTTCAGCGATCACTATAACATACCGCTTTGGCAGGCGGTGGCCGTTTTCGAGATTAAGAAGCGGTTTACGCCTGGAAACATAGCCGAGTATTTCGAAAAACTTTGCCGACTAAATGACTTGTACGACAAGTTTCCCGCCCGGCAGAACGCTCTAGAGTCATGCATTGCCCGTTGCCGCGGGTACAGGCCCTTTTATGAGAGAGATCCGTTCGGCTTTGGCAAGACTGAAGATGACCTCCGACTTTCGATATTGGAAGACATATCCCTGCCTCTACGAATCGGCATTGGATTCCACGGCCCCAAGAAGTGGCAAACCTTTCGAAATAACTGCTTGGGAGCGCTGGGGAGGGAATCAATAGCTGGAGCCCTCCATTTGCTGCCGAGCCTCCTCATCAGTGGTAATCATTCGCTACAAAAGACATGCGGCTCACCTTTTGTTTTCTCCGTTCGGCCAGAGATAAGCGTTAACTACTCGACAAGTCATGGTGATCCTTGGCTACTTCTTGCGAAGCTGATTTGGTGGCGACTCATTGAGGAACACGGATATCGGTGGCCAGTTTATGCCGACGACGACGTACCAGAGGACTCGCTGCCGTTGTTAGCGACATTGATGTCTTCGGGCGTCACTGGAGGAATTGGCCTGGACCCAAGAATTGCTCCAAGAGCCACAGGAGAGCCAGAGCCTATATACGAAGTGTCGATACAGGCGCAAGGCTTAATAATGGCCCTTAACGTTCTCGACCATCATTGGTATCCGGAAAATGAACCAATCTTGTCGGAAATATTTGCTGAAGAACGATGCACGCTTCCCGAAATCACGGAGGAATTGCTTCGTACCGGACTTTACCGACGCGGCAAGCGCGACGGAAGCACAGTTATCTATCAAGTGCCTGTGAGTCTGGGGGGATGGAAAACACCAGATCGTCGAGCGTTTATCTGTGACGACACGTTCCATCGCGCAATCAGGTCTCACATTGCCGAAGTGTCTGCCACTGACCCTGGTAAGACGCTCCATATCTTCACTCACCAGGGGGTTCCGGTAGGAGCATATGAGTATCAGCTTGGCCCGGACAATCCAGGTGCCGAATTCGAGAATGTAAGATTGGTGGCAATGCTTGACGCCGCGAAATCAATTTCGAAAAGGGTGTACGAGGACGACGTAGAGAAACTGGACTTGGATACCACCTAGCAGCGCAAAAGCCTCAAGGGCTGCAGATACCTCAATCTTTCGCCGTCTTCAAAAACTCCGTGACCGCCCGCCTGAAATCGTCCGGCTTCTCCACCCACGGATAGTGGCCGCACTGCGACAGAAACGTGAGTTGCGAGCCGGCGATCGTGTTGTGGATGTCCAGCGCGGTCAAGTCGCCGATCGGGTCTTGATGGCCTTGGATAATGAGGACGGGGCAAGTGAGCTTCCGCAGACCTGGTCGCGCATCGTATTGCTTCACGAGGTCGGCGAAGATCAGTTCGTTCATCCGCGCGTGGAAAGATCCTTCGGGGATTTTGGCCGCCCAGGCTAGGCCCTTCGCGCGGTCAAAAAAGTAGGCCGCAGTGATCACCCGAACGCGCTCCAGAGCCGCCTTTTCATGGTCCACGCCGTGAGATTCGGCCGCGTTCCAGTAGGCCAACAATCTCAAGTCCTCGGGCCTTTGGCGCGCCGCAAGATTGTCGCCAACCCACCCGGCGAACTCGAGCGTGGGGCCGCCCGGGCCGATGAGGATCATGCGCTCGACCCGATCCGGGTGTGCGGCGGCGTAGGCCTGGGCATAGATTCCGCCCCCCGAGTGCGCAACTAGGAACAGCTTCTCTTGCTTGAGCGCGATGCGCAAGGCTTCCAGGTCTTCCACCCACAGCTTCACATTGATCGTCTCTGCTGAAAGTGACGGAGGAATCGACCTGCCCGTACCGCGTTGCTCAAGGTAGATCCGCTGGCAATCAGCTGGCAAGAAACCGCCGACTTCCTTCATGTAGTCGACATCGAATCCCGGCCCCCCGCTGAGAAACACCACGGGAGCTCCGTTCCCTTCAGTCTTGTAATGAAGGTCGAAGCCGTCGCGCGCGACTTTGCCGTCCTGCGCCCAACCGGTGATCGTCGCTCCCAACGTAAGGGCCGCGACAAGACAACGAAAGAGGGATCGGATTTTCATACTGGAATGCCTTTTCGGACTTCACTACGAATCGCCGGTATCAGGCGTTCCTCGCAACTTGTATGCTATCGACTTCTTATCGTGGAATGGGGTTGCCTTTCAACTCTGTTGAAACGATGTATAACATCGCCATGAGATTTCGTGCGTTTACAATGGCCCTCATCGGACTATCGCTTGTAACCGCTGCACATTCCTCTCTGAAATCGGAGGTCGGGGCCCTGAATAAATTCCTTGATGCCGCGTTCAAGAAGCGAGACGTCAACCGCTACAAAAAGGTCATCCAGGGCCGCGCATCTCCTGACTTCGTTTACACCGAGGGTGACATGACAATGAACTTTGGCCAGATGATGGCGCGGATGCGTCAGGTGCTCTCCGGGAGTTCCAAACTAAATGTAGCTACTCAAATTCTCTCCGTGAAGGAGCACGGCCCCGAGGGAACAGTGGTCGAAAGACAGTCGGTCGCGGCAATCGTGAAGGGACAAGATAAGAAGCCCCACAGCGCCTCTTACGTACTCGTCTATACCGATGCCTACCGGAAAGTTAGCGGGCGGTGGATGATGGCGTCTAGGTCCATGGTGGTCGAAAAGCAGACGGCAGACGGAAAAGACCTGCCGGTTGGTGGCGCCAAAGTTCGTAAACCGGGGGATGGCCGGAGCTAGTCCTTACGCGCAGTTTCGACTAGTTGAAGTCGCAGCTCAAACCGGATGAGCTGTGGCCCATCGACGTATCCGAGCTTCCGGTTCACGCTGCGCATCGCGTCGTTGCCGACCAGGCTCGACGTAACAAACCGCCGGGCTCCGCTGCGGATTCCCCAGGAAATCGACCTACGCTTAAGCGCCCTCGCAATGCCTTTGCGGCGAAACTCTGGATTCACCACCGTGAAGTCGTTCTCGTATTCCCCATCGCCGATCCTCGTCAGGTAGGTCATTCCCACCGGTCGCCCCGCCTCGATCCACACCCAGGTGGTCTCGTAGGATTGCCCATCTCCTTCGAGTGCCGATTCCCGCCACGACTCGAATGAGCCGCCTGCCTCGACCCCAATCAAGTGCAGTTCTCTCAGGAACCCCTCCGAAGGCGCCAGTTCCGCCAGCGAGACGATCGGATCAGCACTCTCATCAGGCTCTGTCATTTCAGCGAGATCGAGAGCACACGTCTGTTGAGTCTCGCCAGTTTCGAGGTAACCCAGCTTGCCCGCGAACGCCAGAGCGTCCAAGTCCTCGCTTGAGATCCATTTCGTCAGCATCCGCGCCCCAAGATCTCGAACCCGGGCACGAGCCAAGCCGAACAACTCCGTCCCGTATCCGCGTCGCCGGTGTTCCGTATCCACGAAAACGTCGACCTCATACACCTCTGGATCACTAGTCCACCACGCCCAATACCACTGGCTGCGACCAACTGTGGCCTGCCCGACCACGAGGGATTCAGCGCCGCTGGGGTTCTCCACGCCCACGATTATACGACCCCGGTATTTAACCAGCCTCAGGTCAGCAAAACCCGCGCGCAGTACGGTCCGGGCTCATCCTCTAGCCAGCGCCGCCTTGATCGCCCGCTCAAGGTTGCTCGGGTCGACCGACACGATGATGCCCTTGCGATCGATCACAAAGACGCCCGGGAATGCATTGACTTGATAAGAGCTCGCCGTTCGATCGCCCTCGTCTTGGCAAATCGGATAGGTCACTTTCTTTTCCGCAATAACCGCGTTGCGCTTCGTCAAGTCCGGATCGCAATGGATGCCGATGACCGCAAGGTCTTTGGCGTCATGGGCATGAAACGCGGCCTCGAACTCGGGCATCGAAGCCAAACAAGGGCGGCACCAGCAACGTACGGACCACGCCAACCGTATGGTCATAGTGACTTCCCCCCATGGACCAAGAACTTCGTCTGCCAGAACCGACCGAACCAGTTACTGAAGCCGAGGTGCGAGCTCTGTTAGAGCGCTTCGGCGAACGCCAAACCGTGGCCCCCGAACAATCGACGATACGTGACGTTGCGGAAGCGCTTCAAGTCGAACCGACTACCGTGGGAACCATGCTGGTCGAACTGCGACGCTCAAAGGACCAGCACGAAATTCGAGCAAGGCTGGACATGCTGGAAGAGCAGAACGCAGAACTCCGTCAGCGGGCCGAAGGCCAGTCCGGTCAATTGGGCTCCGCGCTCAAACCAACCGGGGATCACACTGTGAGGACCGCAATTCTCGCCGCCCTATGCTTACTAATTGTGATCACTCTAGTGGGGGGAATGGCCGGCGAACGTCAGTGGGGGCTCGGCGCCGTGCCGATCGTTTTCGCGCTTATCGCCTTAAACAGATTCCGGCGCAAGTGACGCGGTGCGGTTTCGTTCTCCGTTGCCCCGACATCCAGTGAAGCCGAATGCGTAAGTCGTAACTTTCGATCGCGCAGAGTCCATGCGCACTCCATCATTTCTAGCCGCCAACACAGAGGAGGCGCTGGACTCGCAAAACCGTTGGGAAGGAAAATGAACGTAGAAGAACAAACCAGAGCCTATATTGCTAGCCAACCGGAACCAAAGCGAAGTGACGTGCAAGCGTTGCACCAGCTCACACTTGACATCTCGCCAGGATGCAAGTTATGGTTCCACGACGGTAAAGATGCCGAGGGTAAGGTGGTATCCAATCCGAACATCGGATACGGTTTCTACAACATAAGATATGCCGATGGAAGCACAAAAGAGTTCTATCGAATTGGCTTGAGTGCAAACAAAACCGGAATCTCCGTTTACATCCTTGGTTTAGAGGATAAGACGTATCTGGCGGAGACATTTGGCACGACAATAGGCAGGGCCAGCGTGACCGGGTATTGCATCAAGTTCAAAGCCATAAAAGATATCAACATCGACATCCTTCAGACGGCAATACGATATGGGCTTGGGGTTCGGTAATGAAAAGAGTGATGCTCGTGCGCCAGGAGCGGCTTGGACTCTAGATTGGGCTCCGTCCGTGCTCGTTGAGAGTTCATAGGCGATCCAGACCGAGCATCATTCATCTTGCCCTCCTTACGCAATGGCTTGCCAATAGGCGCTAACATCTCGGATCGTCGGATCACGCGAAGATTGTGGTCTAACGCCCATCCGGGCCCCGACATTCAGCAGCGACGTTTCCACACAACCGACCTATTGGCGTAACGAGCGCATCGCAAGCAAACGATCTAGTCTTGATGGCTCTTCAATCAGTTCGAGTAGTGGAGGCAGATCAGATGAAATCCTCTCCCAATCCAGACTCTCCTGTCTTATAAGAATGCCATCGATATCGGTCCAGTCTCGGTCACGCCCTGCGAATGTCTTCATGACAACAAGATCCTCCGGATCGCAGATGCGTAACCAAATAGATTCGGCGAATTGAAAGACAACAGCTCGCCGAACAATCCCTTCTTCGTAGTCGAATCCTCCAAGCCCGATGTCAACCGAAATGTTGCCATCCACGTACCCTAGAAGCACGCGGTTTTGAAGTGCAAATTCTAGCGCGTCGGGACGACGGGGAGTGAGCAACGATAAAACGGAGCGGACCTTCTGCGCTTCGTCGATGAACCGAGTCAAAACCGTAAGGTCAACGTCCCGAGTGACGCGCACCTCACCCCATGCTTGCAGGGCCAGTCCACCTATGATGCAATTGGGCAAGCCCAAGCCATCAAGTTGACCTTGTATCTTCGCAGCCGCTTGAATCAGATCGAGCATCGACCGTTTCCACGGCTAAGTGCTGCATAGAAAGCGGTTAGACCGCTTTCTAAACGTGGAGGCAGCTTCTGGGCGACCTCAAATGAGGTCTGAAAGGCCGGCAAGGCGTCTTTGGTTACCACCAATCGGATCGCGGCCGAGCGTTCAGACTCCAGGTACCGCCAACCTTCCCTTTGCCGGTCAAGCATAGTCCGAGCTACCGCTAGTTCAGATTCTGTCACTTCTCTATTATGGGCCGAAGTTCTTGGTGAGGGGCGAAGTCACCGCCGCGGATGCACGTGCTAGGTCCAGGGTTGTCTCCCTCCCGCTTGTACGTAGAAGTTCGTGTTACTGGTAGGCGTACCCCTTCTCTCCCGTCCCCTTGCCCACCCACACCTCGGAGCCCTCCGTCGGCCGGATGGTAAATACGAAGCGACGCTTACCTTGATATGTTTCAGTGCGACACCCAACGACCTCGCCCTGAAGGTACGAAGTCTGAGCCCTTGTTTCGTGGAGATAGACGTATCGGACGTTCGAAGCGTGTCGTGGGTCCACCTTCCAAAATCCGCTCTCAAAGGAACCGTTCTCAAGGTGCCTCACGTTCAGCTTACTCCGGCAAACGAAGTGCATTCCAATGACCTGGGGCATAACGATAAGTTACCGACAGTTGACCCATATGTCTCCAACTATGTCTGCAAATACATTTCCTCCAAAGAACTCACTTCAGCAGCTTGTCCTTGAACCACTGGAGCGCCTTCAACAACCCAGCCCCAAAGGTGTTTTGATCGTGACCACCCCCTGTGACGACCTCGAGCTTGTGCTCGACGCCAGCCTTGACCAAGGCCCGATCCATGGATTGAGCCTGTTGAAGCGGCACGATCTTGTCGCTGTCGCCATGCACGATCAGAGTCGGCGGGTATTTGGCGTTCACGTAGCTGATCGGCGAAAGCTTCTTTGCGACGGCTTCCTTGTCGGACGTAGGATCGATTCCGAGCGCGGGGCGGAACATCGCCATCACCGGGTCATCGGTGAGCACGAATCCGGGCTTTCCCCAATTTGCTAAATCAGTAGGCGGAGCGATCGCCGCGACCGCGTTCACGGGCGAATCCGGCGAGCCGGCGATCATGAGAGCGAGGTGCCCGCCGGAGCTGATGCCGGTCACCCCGACTCGATTCGTGTCAATGCCGTAGTCGGTAGCATGACCGTGCACGAAGCGCACGGCCGTTCGAACCTGATCCACAATCTCGGCGACCTTGTATCGGGGCTGGGCGCCGTGGACGACCTCGAACACCGTGAAGCCGGCATTGACAAAGACCTTCTCTATCTCAGGCCCAAAGCTATTGAGCATCGAGTGGTCCGAGACCCACCCGCCACTTACCATGAAGACCACCGCCGCCTTGTTGGGTTTTGCTGGCCTGAGGACGTCCATCGTAAACGCCGTTCCCCCCGACTTCATATAGATCACATCCGAAGTCCGAGTCTGGCCCTGCGCCACGCTCGTTAGGAAAGGCAGGAAGATCGACATGCTAAGAATCAGCTTTTTGCTCATAGTTCAAGCAACGACGAATGGTGGGACCTAAAAAGGACAAGGGCGATCTAAAAAAAGTTCGTAGACGTGCCCCCTGTTGTAACCTGGCGACGTGGGTACCGCACCAACCGCCCGATTGCGATCCATCGACGCTCTTCGAGGATTCGATATGTTTTGGATCCTCGGTGGGGACTACCTCATCTCCTCGCTTGCGAAGGTGTGGAAGAGCGAGGGATTCAACGCGGTCGCGGCGCAGTTTTCCGAGCATGTCCAGTGGGAAGGCTTTCGCTACTACGACATGATTTTCCCTCTGTTCCTCTTCATCATTGGGGTGGTGGTGCCCTTCTCGGTGGGCAGGCGGGTCGAGGCTGGAGATAGTCGGCGCGACGTCGTGAAGAAGGTCCTTATCCGGAGCGCGGCGCTCTTCGGCCTCGGCCTCATCTACAACGGCCTCCTGCACTTCGATGGCATATATCACCTGCGGGTTTTCGGTGTACTTCAACGGCTTGCCGTCGGCTACTTGGCCGCCTCTTTGTTCGTCATCTACACAAAGCCGAGGGTGATCGTGATGTCGATCGTCGGCATCCTACTAGGCTACTGGGCGTTGATGGCGCTTGCCCCGGTGCCTGGCTTCCCCCACGGAACGATGACTCCCGAGGGGAATTTCGCAAACTACGTCGATCGGCTGATGTTGGCTCGCCACCAAATATACGAGACGTATGGCGACCCCGAGGGCCTGATCTCGGACTTGCCCGCAATCGCCACTGCCCTACTCGGCGTTCTCACCGGCTACTGGCTTAAATCCGACCGTGAAGAAAAGCAGAAGACGGGTCTCCTGCTGGCATGCGGCGTTGCGTTGGTCTTGCTCGGCCTGGCTTGGTCGCCCGCCTTTCCCATCATCAAGAAGATTTGGACGAGTTCGTACGTGTTGGTGGCCGGCGGCTTTAGCATGATGCTGGTTGCCGCGTTCCACTGGGTTATCGACGTGAAGGGCAAGGTGGCGTGGGCCCTCCCGTTCACCCTGATCGGGATGAATCCGATCCTGATCTACATGCTCAGCGAGATCGTCGACTTCACCAAGGTTGGATCCTATTTCCTCGGTGGGCTAGCCCACCTGATACCCACGTACTCGGACCCAATCCTGGCGACCGGCAACCTACTGGCCAAGTTGGGTCTTCTCTATTTCCTCTCTCGCCAAAAGATCTTCCTGAGGGTCTAGCCGACTTGCCATCGAATAGCGTGGCGGTATGCTAACCAGCCGTGTCGTACCGTCCCGTTCCATATCGCCCCGATTTGGTCACACCGGATGAGACGGTGAGCCGAATGCGTAATATCTACGCCGAGGCGGATCGGCGGCGAACCGTAAGATCTTTTTCGCAGCGGGAGGTGCCAAAGGAGGCCATCGAACTGGCGATTCTCACCGCTGGGACGGCTCCTAGTGGTGCCCACTTGCAGCCCTGGCACTTCGTTGCGATCTCCGATCCCGACTTGAAGGCCCGCATTCGTGAGCACGCAGAGGTTGAGGAGAGGGAGTTCTACGAGCGGCGGATCACTCCGGAATGGCGCGAGGCGCTTGCCCCGCTGGGGACCGATTTCGTCAAAGAGCACATCACTGATGCCCCATGGCTGATCGTCGTGTTTCGTCGCGACTACGAACTCAGCGAAAACGGAACCCGCAACAAGTGCTACTACATGACCGAATCGGTGGGCATCGCCGTCGGCTTCCTGATCCAGGCCCTGCACCGCGCTGGTCTTGCAACTCTTACCCACACACCCGCTCCGATGACCTTCCTTCGTGAGGTCTGCAATCGTCCCATCAATGAAAAGCCCTTCGTTCTGCTGCCGGTCGGTTACCCGGCAGACGATTGCCATGTTCCCGACCTTCACCGAAAAGCACTATCTGAAATTGCTGAATTCCGATAGTCCCTTTATGTTGAGGATGGCCTCGTGGACTAACTCGGTCTGTAGGTCTTGACCACCGCGCCTGAGTCGAACCTCTTCACTTCTTCCAGCTTGAAAAAAGTCGGCGCTTCCAGCGCCCCGAAGAAAGGAATCCCGCGCCCGAGGGCAACCGGTTGCACGGAGAGGCGATACACGTCAACCAAGTTGGCCCTGATCAGGCTCGCAGCAAACGAGGCGCCCCCGATGGCGACGATCGGCTTGCCGTCTTCTGCCTTCAGGCGCTGGACGTCGGCGGCAAGGTCCTTTCCGGCCACCGTCGGATGCAGCCAACTCTCGAGGGCCGCCAACACGGCACTGGGATCCGCCGCTGCCACTTTTTTCAAGGCAGCGTTCGTCTTTTCCATGCTCGGACGGGAGATCGCGCCGCTACGCGAGAAGATGGCTTTGGGAATTTCGTTCATGGGCCGCGCCACGAGATTGTCGGCGGTTGGCCAAAAGTCCGCCATTGCCTGGTAGCTCTGATGTCCGATAGCAAGAAGGCCAGCCTTCCAGAACTGCTCAACCAGCCATTCCCTGCCCTCCTCGCTCATGCTGCGAAACATCCAATCGGTCTCCCCGTTCGGGCCAGAAACGAATCCATCGATCGACACCGTCATGCTGAGAATCAGTTCTTTACTCATTGTCAAGACATCCACGAACGGGCGGGCCAGAAAAGGACAACCAAGAGGCGGATCTTATGCTGAATGTAGAGGGATGTGCCTGTAACTGGCCGGAAGATGGTCGATTTGGATCGTCTCGAGATCCTCGGGGCCGTGACTAACCGCTCGGTGCGGCTAGCCAAAAAGCGGAGCTAATATGAGGCTTCCAGAAGGGATGTCGAGGCGAAACATTGTCGGATAATCGAGATTTTTACCGCTCCGGACGGCGCTACATTCTGCAGCGAGCCCGTCCTCTCGGATCCCCAAAAGTGAACGTGCTCGAGAGCCTTCAGCTATGGGGAGGCACAGGAAAGGAGCGCTTTTCCGATACTTGCCGGGCTGCAACTGGCCGAGGCTAGATTTGTGAGAACAACCGCCGTGAGCTGCTCATCGATAAGTCGTCCAATGTATGCCGTAAAACCCTGCCAAGAGCCTCCATGTTCCACGAGGCGTTGCCCACCGAGGTGCGTCACCATCCAACCCAGACCGTAACTTGAGCCCGTAGTGGGGTCCCCGTCTTCAAATGCCTCGGAGCCGTCCGCCAATGTCGAAGCTGTCCACATTTGATCGAGCATGGGTCCCGGCAAGAGCTTCTCCGACCGGAGGCCGACCTCCCATTTTGCGAAGTCATGGGCCGACAAATAGAGGGAGCCATCCGCGGTTGAATTGATGCTAGGGCTAACCCACCTTTAGTTTTTCAAGCCGGTATCGGTCATCACGTAGCCGGCCGCTCGGTTCTCGACGATGTCTCGCTCCGAGATGACGCGAGCCGTCCTCATGTCCAGGGGTCGGAAAATCAAGTCTTGAAGCAGGTCGCCGTAGAACACTCCACTGAGGCGATGAACCAGTACTCCTAGAAGAATGTAGCCGCCGTTGTTGTAGCTGCCAACGACACCTGGGGGAGAGAGCGCTGGGCGTGCAGACATGAGTTTGACCCAGTCGTCCTCGGAGTACTCCCCCTTAAGGTCTATCGTGTCGTAGGGCGGCCGGCCGAGGCCAGAAGTGTGGGACATGAGATGCCTCACTTTGATCGACTTCCAAACATCCCCGGTCTCCGGGAACCATCGGGAGATAGAATCTTCGAGCGTAAGTTGGCCGTCGTTCACGAGCATCATCATAAGAGTCGCCGCAAATTGCTTTCCCAACGACGCTGACTGATAGACCGTCTCCGGTTTTGCAGGAGTATGTAGTTCGACGTTCGACTCGCCGTAGCCCTTGATCTTGGCTATCTGTCCGTTCCGCAGCAGGACGATAGACAGACCAGGAAGCCCTGACTTTGCAACTCGGACATGACCAGTTCGTCGATGGCGTCGCTTGCGTCATCGGGATAGCCCGAAGCGGTTTCGTCTCGCCCAGCTTGCATGGCGATAAGTATGGCCCCGCCAGCATTTCTTGAATTGAAGTGTCCTTCAACGCGGCTGCCATATGTCAACGACTCGACATCTCCAGAATATCAATCCCACCTCTTTTCTGAGATGGCGATGATCGCCGGTTCAAATCACCTCCGGACACCAGCCCTTTCTGTTCAAGTCCGGACAAGTTGGTGTCGGAGGCTCCTCGAAAGTGCAAGTAACTGTCCAAAACCTTGAATACCCAGTTAAAATACTAGGAAGGTGAGCTTATGCCATATCCGATGCACTTGCGACTAGCAAGCGTTTGTTTGGTTATTGCGGTAATTGTGGAGTCTGCTTCGGCCGACTTCTTCCTCAACAGCGACGCCAGACGACACCTGCTACACCTATCTGGACGACGGCACCTTCGTCGGCACTGTTTCCGATTCCCCTGATAGCCCCGGAGCCGGGTACGTGGGCTTGCACGTAGGTCCGGATGGCGCCCTCTACTGGGCACACGAAAACGGAGACGAGATTCTCCGAGCCGACAAGAACGGCACTACCCAGTTCCTAGTCTCCACCGATCCAACCGAGATCACCTTCGCCGGGCCGAACCACGACATCTACACGACAAACTTCGGGTCGGGCCAAGTGAGCAAGTTCGACGGAATCACTCACGCCTTCGATGGCGTGGTAGCGGCCGTTCCCGGCAACGTCATCGGCCTCACCTCGGACGCGGCGGGAAACATTTATTTCTCGACCCGGGGAGACTCAATCTATAAATACGACGGAACAAACACCACCACGTTCGCCACTAGCATACTTCCAGAAGACTGCTTCGTGATGAACGGCCTTCTCTACGCCACAAGCATCTTCGGGCCTGGTGCCTTCCGATACAACCTGGATGGCACCCCAAAAGGCGCCAACGGAAATCCCGTCGACCCAACCTTCACGTCCGGTGCCGGCAACTACTACTCCACCTCCGCCACCATCGGCCCCGACCGAAACCTCTACGTCTCCGACTACTTCGCAGGCGCGGTCCATGTTTTCGACGGGGTGACCGGTGCCTTTGTCCAAGACCTCAACCTTCAGGGTCCGCAGATTCAGGGCGCGTGGGGAATCACCTTCGGGCAACCCGTTCCCGAGTCGCCACCCCTCCTCGTGCTCGGGCTGGGTTTCGCCGTGTTGGCAAAGCGTAGAGCCAGGAGGTAACCATCGCTTTGCACCCTCAAGCTTCGCTACTTAGCCGCAAGTGCTGCTTCGAGTGCGGTATCTCGGTCAGCGAGAGCGTCCGTGAGTTTGCGAGGCGCCTTCAAGTCGGGCACCAGCGAGTCGAACTCCTTCCCTGCCCCAAAGAACTTGCTCGTGTATTGCACGATCAGTTTGGAGTTCGGCAGGGTGAGCAACTTGACCTCGCCATACCCGCCGGCTCCCTGCCCCGCCTCCGTTCCGACGAGAATCGCGTGGAGGGAGCGCCGAAACTCGGCAGCGTTATCGACGGCCGATGAAAACGTCGCCGGCCCAATAAGAACATAGATGTGTTCGATGGTTTTTAACCTGGCCGTAAGCCCCTTTTCAAGAGGCGCGATAATGCGGGAGTCGCCGCCACCATTGGCCCGCAGATCGATCACGATCTTCTTCGCGGGCCGAGCGTCGATTTCTGCGAGTGCCTGCTTCGCGAAGTCTTTGAATGACAATTGCGGGTCGTTCGCACAGGCATTGAACTGAATGTAGAACGCCTGCGCATCCGGCAAGGATTGACACCAATAGGTCTGTCCTGGGTGACTGAGGGCCAACGGGGTTGCCAAATGCAACCCTTCGGCCAGCGTCACGGTTTTCACGCGAGGATCGGCAACCGGAACGGAAACCGTAAATGGGGCTCCGCCCGGTTTTTCCAGAGTCAGAACCAGATGTCGCTGGGAGTCGAGCAAGTTGAAGTGGCGCAATACCGCGCCCCATCGGATAAAGCCCGATGCCTCGGCACGCAACCATGGTTCGTTTTCATGCGAAATGTAGGGAGCGACCGACGCCAGAAGCTCCTCTGGCGTCATCGAACCCACCTTCACGACGCGGGCCCCGAGCGTCGCCAACAGATCGGTCGATGCCGCAGTCACCGCAAGGCCATCTGAATACCATGTGAATTCTATCGGCAGCCGATTAAAGAACCCATTGCTCAAAGGGATGCGTACGATGTTGTGAGCAACATGGGCGCTTGACATCAGGCGCATCAGCCGAAGCACGATCTCGGGATCCGATAGCGTAGGAACCCCAGAGCTAAGTGCCAATATTTCGGCGTCGAAGGTCTCCTTTGGATAGAGTTTCTCAAAGTCCTTTTGGCCCCGGGTACTAAACCCGAGTTGGGGGTCAAAGGTCGTGCCTTTGACGCTCAAACCCGTGGCAAGAGCTTGAAAATCTTCCCGCCACCGCGTCTCTCTATCCGCCGGCGGTGTCTGAAATCCCGTCAGGGTCGCGGAAACGGCCAACACGGCAACCGAAAGTCTCGCCAGTTGTCTCATGTGCTTCACGCGATTATACGCAACCAATTTCAGTCCTCATGGCCAAGAGACTAGAGGCGCTCGGATGCTTCCCTGGTAAACAAAGACCATGAGGACCATTCACTACCGCTTAAAGGGATTCACCGCATGTGGCGTCTTGCTCAGCATCATTCTGCCGAGCTCCTCCATTGGTTCCGGCGCAGACGCTCCCATCCAGCGGATTGCGAAGGAGATGGTTCTCGGCATCTCTGCGGATCACCCGATCGCCGCAACCTACAACGGCATTTCTGGTTTCGATGCAGACCTTAAGCCCCTGTCGCAAACGCTCCTCAAGAAGGACGTTGAACATATTCGCCAGTGGCGTCGCCGGCTCCTTTCGATTCCGTTAGCCCACGCCACCCTTGCCGAGCGAAATGATGTGAAGTTGTTAGGGGCGCGCCTCACCTCATCGGAGAGGGCTCTGACCGTTTATAAAACTTGGGACAAAGACTATTCGGGTCCCGCGAATGACATCGTAAATGTCATCTACACCCAATTCCAACACCTGCCCATCGTCGGAGAACAGGGAGCAACCCCCCGCGACGTCCAGCGTGCTTGGGCCAACATCACGTCTCGTCTTTCCAAGGCAGCGGACTACATCCGTAAGGGCCAGAAGCTGGTCACCCACCCTGGGCATCTCTACGGGTTAGTAGGAGTCGAGTCGCTCCAGGGAGCCCCCGGTTTCTTCCGAGGCGCTCTGACCGAGACCGCCAAAGCCCAAATCGACCCAGCTGCTCTCCGGAAGTTTGCGGTGGCACGCGACGCCGCGCTCAAAGAAATCGCCGCAACCGTAAAGACCATCAAGACCCATGTCGCTAGCTGGCCAGAGAACTACGCGATGGGAGCGACCGCCTACAACGCGATGCTCCGGGACGAGCAACTGCTTCCCTTCTCTGCCTCCCAAATCGAACAAATGGGCATCGATGAGCTAGGCCACGGACAGACCGTCCAAGCTTGGTTGCAAGAGCTGGCGCGCTACAAAGGAACGCCAATCGGACCGGAAACGGGGGGAGGCATGGCGCCGAGCGGGGAGGCCCTCATTGGTTACTATCGCGATCGGATTGCCGAACTCCAATCCTGGATGGTGGAGCATCAGATCGTCACCGTCCCGAGCTGGTTTGGGGACGTCAAGGTTGTAGAGACACCAAAGTTTATGCAGTCAACTAGCCCGGGCGCCGCAATGTCCGGCCCCCGACTCTTTGCCAAAGAGAACACCGGCTACTACTACATCACTCCGCCAAAGTCCCTCGCCGAGGCCGCGCGGATCCTGGACGCTAATCAAGACTTCGACCGTGACCGCATTTGGAGCACTGCTGCCCACGAAGCGATGCCCGGCCATTTCCTTCAGGGCTCAATTGCCCGGCGCCACCACGACTTCGTTCGCAAAACCGAATCGAGCGGCTCATTTGCCGAAGGCTGGGCCTATTACGGAGAGGAGGCGTTCCTTCAACTCGGCTTGTTTGGAGACGACCTCGACGGCCGTTTCTACACCGCCGAGTGGGAAAGGGTGAGAGGGTGCCGGGCCATCGTCGACGCCAAACTCGCCTCCGGCGAATGGTCGTACGAGAAAGCGGTCAACTTCTTCGACCATAACACTCGTTTTGGCCGGGATGCCTCGAAAGCCGCAGTCGCTGGCATCGCTCTCGGTCCGGGCTACGTCATCGCATACACGGTGGGGCGTCTCCAGATTCAAAACCTATCCACCGAGTACTGGAGACGGATGGGTTCAAAAGGAACGCTGCGTGATTTTCACGACCGACTGCTCTCCTACGGCACCACCGCGCTGTCGATTGTCGGCCCCGAACTCCTGGGCGATTTGAAGAAGCCTGCGGCACAGGTGCGCTTAAGGGGCGGCTTCTAGTGAAACTGCTTCTCACATCCGCAGGCATAAAGAACCCGAGCATCCACAACGCAATGGTCGACATGTTGGGCAAACCCATTACCGAGACCAACGCCCTCTGCATCCCCACCGCCGGATACGGCCACCCTCAAGGAAGTCCGGCTGGGGCATACCGTTTCATCACCGGCAAGGCAACCACACCCATGTGCGAACTAGGTTGGAAGTCCTTGGGCGTGCTGGAACTGACCGCTCTGCCCAGCCTCGAGAAAGAACGCTGGATCTCCTGGGTTCGGGCAGCCGACGTCCTGTTGGTAAACGGCGGCGACGCCCTATATCTCACCCACTGGATGCGGCAGTCCGGGCTAGCCGATCTCCTGCCATCGCTGAACGAAAAGGTCTGGGTGGGCCTAAGCGCTGGCAGCATGGTCATGACGCCCTGCATCGGCGAGGACTTCATTGGCTGGAAATCTCCCACTGGAGTCGATGAAGCTCTGGGCCTAGTCGACTTCTCGATCTTTCCCCACCTGGACCACGAGATGCTGCCGGAGAACACGATGGCCGACGCCGAGCGATGGGCCGCTGGCATGCCAGTGCCGTGCTACGCGATCGACGACGAGACTGCCATCAAGGTCGTCGACGGAACCGTCGAAGTCATCTCTGAAGGGCATTGGAAGCTGTTTTCCAAATGAATGTGGTGAGCGAAGCAAGCGGATCACGTCTTGAAGTGCAATATCGCTTCGACGCAATAATCTCCTAGACCTGGCGAGGATGGCTGCATAAACTTTCCCCGTGACTGATACTTTTCTTCCGATTCGCATTTGGTGCCGCAATGGCTTGGCCATTGCCCTAGTCCTTGGACGTTGCAGCCTTTCGTATGGCAATCCGCAAGACGCCGCAAAGCGCCCAGCCCCACGCTTCCACCACTCGGCGGTCTATGATGCTTCTCGAAAACAATTCCTGATCTACGGCGGATACGTCTGGAAAAATCAGAAGCCGACACTTGCGGGCGATGTCTGGGGATGGGACGGTCAATCGTGGCTGTTCATAGCAGACACCGGCTTGGATCGAATGGTTCCGGGCATGGCGTATGACTCGAAACGGAGGCGTACGGTGAGTTTCGGGGGCATGGGTTCGCAAAGCGACGGCACGACTAGAGAGCTTGTTGAGAGCCGTTGGAGCGACCTCGATAACTCAGCCCCCAAGCGAAGTCCGGGAGCTTTTGTCTATGACTCAAAACGGGACCGCCTCGTGATGTTTGGTGGGCTCGCAGAGGGCCTCTTCTTCTCTGACACTTGGGAGTTCGATGGGCAGTCCTGGAGCCAAGCCTTTGTCGATGGTCCTAGCTTGCGAACCGCGATTGCCGCAGCCTACGACTCCAGCCGCGGCGTCACTGTACTGTACGGCGGGTTCAGGCCACTGAAAGGACTCGGCGACACGTGGGAATATGACGGCAAAGCCTGGAAGCTGGCGTCGACCTCAGGCCCAGGTGCTCGAAGTTTCGCGGGCATGGCCTACGACTCTAAACGAAAGCGGATAATCCTGTACGGGGGAGAGGATCAAAAGGGAAAATTCTACGGCGACACATGGTCTTGGGATGGCAAGAAGTGGAGGCAAATCGACAAACAAGGTCCGCCCCCACGAATCCAGTTCGCAATGGACTACGACTCGGTTCGAGACCGCGTCATCGTATTCGGCGGTGTGAGCCCAGCTCCTCAATTTCTAGGCGACCTTTGGGAATTTGATGGCCGCAAGTGGATCAAACCGATGCCCTAGATTCAAGCCGAGACCGCTAGTAAGCACCGTACAATACTGTATCGAACAAACTCGACTAAATCTAGATGAGATGGAAGAGATCGAACTCGCCCGTATCCGCCGCAACCGCCAGATGACCGTGCGAGAGCTCCCCGACCAACATGACGCCGCCGTTCGCTCGGTGCTACAGTGCATGGATGCCGCTGAATCCACCAAACCTCGAGGCGTTGGTCAAAGCTCTGACGGCTGAGAGCGCTCGATTCGTCGTCATCGATGGGTTCGCGCTCGTACTCCACGTGGCCGCTCCACCACCATGGATTCGGACTTCGCTATCGCGACCGAACCCGAGAATGTCTCAAGCGTCGTACGAGCACTTTCCCCGCTTCAGCCGCAAACATGGCATTGGCATGAAGGCACCCCCTTTGTCTGGGATGAGCGATCGATTCACGGATCAAACGTAAGCTTGAATAGTTCAGCAGGACTCTGCCGGGAGTCGACTCATTCGAGGGCCTTATCCGTCGCTCCGTGGAAAAGCATCTAGGCGGAGTCAGCTTCCGAGTGGCGTCTCGTGATGACCTCGTCTCGATGAAGCGTGCCGCGAACAGGCCACAAGACCTTGTGCACCTGGCAGAGCTCGAGCGAATCCGGAAAGGCGTACACCGAGGCAGTTACCGAACCGCCCGACTGGCGCATCACGTGCTTCTTCGTCGACCGGGACTACCGCAAGCGCGGAGTTGCCCAGATCGCCCTGACCGGTGCCCTAGACCTCATCGCCCAAGAGGGTGGCGGCCTCGTCGAGAGCTTCCCGAACGAAACGACAGGCAAGAAGACCTCGGCCTCGTTCCTACACAACGTGACCCTGGCGATGTTCGAAAGGAACGGCTTTGACCGGCACGAAAAGATCGGTCTTCACAAGTGGCTGGTGACGAAGCAAATCCAATTGAAGCGTAGCTAGCCCCGCGCATTCGCCGGGTTCTCCAGTATCCAAACAAAGCCCCTTCCGTCGGGATGTACGTTCTTGCGGCGTTGAAAGCCCAGGCGCTCGCAGAGGTCGATCGAGGGAAAGTTGTCCGAATCTATCTCGTTCGTGAGTCGGGGGATGCGCTTGACTTTGAAGCCGTATTCAATGAGAGCCATGCACGCCTCCGTGGCATAGCCTTGGCCCTGGAATGCAGTGCCGAACGCGTAAGAAAGCTCGACGGCCAGCGGTGCCGGAGAATCTTCCGGGTCGGTCTCGAAGCGGAGCCAGTCGGCAAGCAGCAGTTGCAACGCAACGAGCCCTATGATCGAGAGATCCGGCTTCCGCCTCACGGCGAGAAACCCGAGGTCGTCCGCGTTCCTCGTCTGCCACCGCCGATGGATGAGCCATTCGCGAGTCTCTTGTTCGGTGAGAATCCTTCCGCAGTAGTAACGACACACTGCCGGGTCCGAGAAGACGACCGAGTGAATTTCGATGTCGTCGTCCGTGAAAGGCCGAAGCACAAGACGTTCGGTTTCCAACTCTTTCATCAGCCTCAATCATATCCCCGCAACTGCGTGCGGTCCCGGCCACCCTTGAACGAAGCACTGTCCCTAACGAATCCATCCGAGAAGATGTCCAGCATCGCGTCGGTATCTTCAGCAGCACTAACCGTATTTGAATCCGAAACCTTTCGATGAGAGGCCGACAACCCACCACCAACGGAGGAAATTGTCGATCCCAAAACTCGCGTTGAAATTGTCAACGGGAATTTGCAGGACTTGGATGTCCGTGCGCTTGTCATTCCTGATTCTAAAGCTCCTTGGGTGGGCCAACTTCGGGATCTTGCCGGCGATCTTCTCAAAGCGCAACTTCAAGAGTGGTCCCCAGAGCCCGGCGATGTCCTCCGGACTCCGGCATATTATTTGCGGCAACACGACTTGATTCACGTTCGTGAACCTGCACCTTCCTCTGGCATCGAGTCTCTTCGGAAGGCATGCCACGCCGCTTTCGAGGCGGTGAGTATGGGATCAGATTCCTCGGTAGCCCTCAGACCTATCGGCCTCGATGCAGGATGGCCGCCCGAGGACGCGATGGCGGCTACGATGGAAGCAGCATCCGAATATCTCGAGGGTGACCCGGGTCGACGCGTGCTTTTGGTCGCAGACCAGGGTTCGATGGATTGACAGTGAACCCGT
>JBBQFM010000045.1:0-48460 GCA_038321975.1 Fimbriimonadales bacterium
CCTTGGCTATCGTCCACCGTCGATCGCCGCCCAAGATTGGAAACCTGCTCGGGCTACGCCCTCCCAGGCTTCCAATCTTCTCGTGTTAGAATGCGCAGAAGTCTGAGGTTATGAATGGCCTACCAAATGGGGGCAGACCACCCCGAGCTTCTGAATTTGCATAGAGAGAAAAGGATCGGCGGTCGTCCAACGAGCTTCGGCACTCGCGTAGTGCCTGGCCCGCACGTAGTGCTCGGCGTGCTGCATGTCGGTGCGCCGGTAGCCCCAGCTACCCACCCACTCGTTACGGGGCCTTACGTTGCCGCCCGTTTCCTGCAATGTCGAGCCGTAGGGCGCCGAGCGGAAGGTTCTCCCCGCCGAGGTCCCGGACTGGGTGGCCGCGACCGTCCCGAGACCGTCGGCAAGCAGTGGGACCTTCCTCCCGTCCGAGTGGACCTGGGAGCGGATGCGCCCGTTTAGCGTGTGGTAGGAAATGGTCGGCATAGCAGTGTTCAATCTTTGAATTCACGATGAGGGCTGGATTTAAGCGCGGAGTCTATTGACAATCATATAAGACACGCTAATTTTACATACACAAAGACTATTGAGCCTTGGTTGACTTCATACGCTGATTTTCTCGCTTGAGGCAGTTTATTAATTACGTCAAAATCTGGCCTACTTTCGGGATTGAGTTTTGGTTTGTCAGTTGGCTCATACGTCAGAGAGAGTGCAGCGTGTCCACCTCGTATAACCCATATACCACGGGCGGTTCCGTGGGAGCAGCACTCTCTTCGTATTCCAAGGCAAAGTTCAAGGCCGAGATCCGCGTCCCCAACAACCCGTTCGCCAATTTATCCTCCTGCGACACGACCGATACGGAATGAAGTTCCTCTTCAGTGGCCTCGTTGGTAAACAGGTACGAATTTAATGCCCAATCGCCAACGTCGTAGCCAAGCAGTGGCCAATCCTCCGAAAAGGGGGTTTGGGCAGGTTTAAAGTCCATTTCGTGCACTAACCCATCGTTAGCAACCCAATACCGGGGCGTGCAAATTGTGATCGCAACGAGATTCCATTCCGGTTGAAGATAGAATCTGTAAAGGTCGAGCCAGACCCTGAATCTATCCAAATCGGCCCACAAATATTGAAAAGAGCCAACGTCTTCCGGAAACAAATCACGGAGCCAGGGGGGGCCCACGTTGGGACTCCACTTAAAGGGAATGGTTGGAATTGGCCAAACGAGATCATCCACCGATCGCCTCGGCGAATGAAGCCCCAGGAGACTGATGGGCCGCTCATAAGGCGGCAGGGAGGGATGCCGAACGTCGAAGCCGACGACTACCTCGGACGCAAAAGCTTGGATCTTCACAGGCCGTCCAGCGGAGTGCATGGACCAGTGTGCGACTTAGAACCGGGTGTGCACTCTCCGTAGTCATCATTTCTAACACACCTGCAACTGCAATCCGGAAAGGGTAGCTGGTTACACTGAACGAGGTGCCAGTGCGGCCCGACACAGCACATGCCAATATTCTTGAAGTAAAGATATCCTGTCTCGTCAAGCTCAAGATAAGGTGGGGGGCACTCGTTGGGGCAGAGGGGTTGCCGGGGGGGTCTTGGGTAGCCCGGAGCGGGTTTATGTTGTCTCTTCTTGGGGCTCAAACCACGCCGGCGCTTTTTCTTTGGTGGATCTTCAATGGGTCCGCTCCCTTGAGGATCTGGGAAAAGGGCATCTCCGATGCATTGACCATACATGTGAACGGCCCCGTAGGATGGCCGGGCGTGTATGTACAGAGTTCGATCAAGGCTATCGCCCCGCAAATTAAGATGCACCCCTGGCCCGGCGCGACTGGCGGAATTATCGGGACTGGGGCGCTAGGGTTTGGCACTATGGTGGGCGGTTGTGCGGGAAAAGTGATCGGTGGACCTCCGGGGGGAGCCTGTACTTGAAGCCCTTGCGGATCAACATATTTTGTGGGCGACCCAACGGCATAGACAAAGGCTTGACAAAAGGGCCAAAGTTGGTCAACCGTCGACCATCTACCATCAGTGCTGGAATAGTGTCTGGCCCGGACATGTTGCTCGGCATGCTTCATGTCCGTCCGCCGGTAGCCCAGGCTCCCCACCCACTCGTTGCGGGGCCGGACGTTTACCCCGGTCTCCTGCAGCGTCGAACCGTACGGCGTCGAGCGGTAGGTCCTGCCCGCGGAGGTCCCGGACTGCGTTGCCACTACCGTTCCGAGTGCGTCGGGAAGCAGCGGCACTTTCCTCCCGTCCGAGTGGACCTGGGAGCGGATCCGACCGTTCAGCGAGTGGTAGGAGATTACGGGCATGCTAGTTCACCGGGTGGGATGGCGCTGAACGATGGGTTGTTGCGGCCTTTGGGATCTTCGCTGTTTGGATTGGCATAGGCCCCGTACCACTGATCGGGCGATGTCACACCAATAAATGAGTGGTTGATGGTACAAAGAGTTTGAGTCGACGACCGAATTCAATATGAGCCACCAACTCTCGTTAACCAACCGTCGGTTATATGCGTAGGCGTTGAATTCCCAACAAACTGTAGACCTTTGTGATCTTGGGCAACATGGTACGGGCAGGCCTGAAAGCTCGTTATTCCTTCGTCTGTTAGCTCATAGAAAAACTGGTTGTCGTTCGTATAACACCTTCCGCAATGAAACGGATAGCCATCCTTAGTTAATATGTAATACTCGGGGGCGATGACCAACAAGAGTGAGGGCTCTCGAGCCCTCCATGAGCCAATGATGTGCAAATCTACGGTCCGAATTCGTGAAGACAAACGCACACCGATCCAAATTCCGATCAAGCCAATCGACACAATCAGCACAGCTATGCCTAGATACGGTTTACGCATCGATGACCATCGTTTCCATTTCTAAGGACCTCGTAGATACAACAGGCCTCAATATCGTTGCACTGTTTGTCTAGGTGTCCGTTGTCTTCGTCGATATGGCGTTGACCGCAAGCGTGCATAAGTTCATGTAGGAATTCCAAGCCAACATTTCCATACCCAAGCCAATTAAAAGAGTAATTTGCTCCACCCGGTAGTGTATTAATATCAATCTCATCTGACGGGTCATCACGGTCCATGTTCCAGGGGGGCGTACCCGGACACTCACCTCCCAGGAGCGGCTTCGTAACACAATGAATGTTACCGTCAGTATCGCACCACCTCTTAATGCATCGAACTCTGTTCGGAGTGAGGCCATCGCAGCCTTCCATCCCGATAATAAAGGTTGCTCCCCGTATGCATCGTTGTATTAGATATATTTGTTGGAGCTTTCCTTTTTAAAAACATCTCCGACGGTGTCAAAGCGGCCTTTTCCATCGTGGGTGCAGAAGTACTGCAGCGATGGCGAGTCGAAGACGACCGCGTCGACATCACCTTTTCCGAGGGCGTCGTACGCCTGGTCGATCTGCGGGAAGTCCAGCACAGTGACCCCTTGCTCGTGTAGATAAGCCGCAGCCGTGCTACCTGTGGTCGTCGCGACCCGCTTGCCGGGGAGGTCGCCGGGACCGTTGATCGTTCCTCGAAGCTGTTGAACGGTAAGAGAAGCCGTAATTTGGGCGGTAAAGAACGCTACGAAGACCACCGCCGAGAACATCCAGAACACCGCAACGACCCGTCCGAGGGCAGTTCTCGGCATCTCTTCTGCCTGAGTGGCGAGGCAGGCGAGAGACCACCAGTAAGCCTCAAAAATGCCCGGGAAATACTTCGGATTCTTGAGAAGGCCCTTTGCGGGATCTCGTTCGAAGAGCCATACGACATGAGCCGGAATGAGCCCAACAATGAAGATGAAAGCAAGCCATCGGAAGATTCCTGCGGCCAAAAGTTGATTCCAGATGGACCTGATCTCGCTCTGATTCTCGCTCTTCTTGGGCACCATGATCTGGAGGCCGGCGTCGAACATCGGCTGAGAGAAATCGAAGTCCTTGTCCCGCTCCTCGGTGATCGAGATCGCCGCGATGCCTGCATCCGCCTCGTGAGACTTCACCGCCGCGAGGAGATCGACTATCGTCGGTTTGACCACGAACGAAGACTTCACGCCCATCTTGTCGGTGAGCTCTTTCCAAAGGTCGACACTGAATCCGGTCAGACGCTCCTTGTCTTGAATGACAAACGGCGGGATCACCCTCGTGGCGACCTTGAGTGGCGCTTGAGCGCCTGAGATGCAAGCGAGCAAGCCAACGGCCAGCGAGAGAAGCACCCGGAGAAACCGATGAGCATTTAGGGAGATCATGGCAACAGTTCTCATCATAACGCGTGCAGTGCAACTTCGTGACCTCCCCGCTATTTGTCCGTCCATGGCCGGGCGTCCGCCAAAATGAGGACAAGGAGTTGCACCGCGCTTTTGGCCTAAAGTGAGTTGTGGCTCATCTGATTCGCCCCGGTTTCGCATCCCGAAGCCTTGACGCCCTTGAGGGAGGTCTCTTTTGGCAGACCCAATAGCCGAGCAAACGGCATTCTGGAGTTCGTCGGCCGAACAGACGCTCTCGATGGTCGGGTCCGTAGCAAACGGGCTGACGACCCACGAGGCGGAAAAAAGGCTTGCCAGTCGAAGCTCCGCTAAGCGCACCAAGGGCTCTGCAAGCTCGTTTTCACTTCTCGTCGGCCAATTCAAAAGCCCCATCATTCTCATCCTGCTCTTTGCGGTTGGGCTCTCGTTCTCGCTTGGCGATTCGGTCAACGCATCCATCATTTTAGCGATCGTCCTCATGAGCGGCCTCCTCGGCTTTTGGCAAGAGCACGGCGCGGCAGACGCGGTTAAGAAGCTGCTTGCGGTCATCCAAGTCAAGGCATCCGTGCTTCGAGATGGCAAACCGACCGATGTCGCAGCAGAGAAGATCCTTCCCGGAGACATCGTCCTCCTTAACGCAGGAAACGTCGTTCCCGGCGATGGGCTGCTCCTGGAATCTCACAGCCTCTTTGTGAATGAGGCTGCCCTTACCGGAGAAACCTTTCCAGTCGAGAAACTCGCGGGAGTCTTGCCCGCCGATACACCGCTGAACAAGCGGACCAACACCCTCTTTGCGGGCACATATGCCACAAGCGGAACTGGCAGGATGCTCGTCGTCAAAGTAGGCGATGAGACCGAGTTTGGACACGTTTCCCAATCTCTCAAGCTAAGGCCGCCGGAGACGGATTTTGAGCATGGCATCCGGCACTTTGGCCTCTTGCTCATGCAGATGACGATGCTGATGGTCTTCTCTATCTTCGCCATCAACGTTTTCCTGCATCGCCCCATCCTTGGCTCCTTCCTCTTTGCCCTCGCGCTCGCGGTGGGCCTGACCCCGCAGCTTCTCCCCGCTATTATCAGCGTGAATCTATCTCACGGCGCCAGGCGAATGGCGGACGCCAAGGTCATCGTAAAGCGGCTCGCGTCCATCGAAAACTTTGGAAGCATGGACGTTCTGTGCTCCGACAAGACCGGAACCCTGACCCTCGGGGAAGTTAAGCTAAGTTCAACGAGCAACGTGGAAGGAGGCAAGTGCGAAAAAGCCCTGCTGTACGCACAGCTCAATGCCTTCTTCCAAACCGGATACACGAATCCAATCGACGCGGCCATCCTCGCCTATCGACCGTTCGACAGCTCCACATACAAGAAGCTCGACGAAGAGCCCTACGATTTCGTGCGCAAGCGCCTCAGCGTGCTCGTTGCCAACGGCGACCAGCACCTGATGGTATCGAAAGGAGCGCTCTCAAACATCCTCAATGTGTGCGTAAAGTGCGATGGTCCGGATGGCGTTGCCGTCGATATTGCCACCCTCCAACCGAAGATCGAGGCACAATTCGAGGCCCTAAGTGCGCAGGGCTTCAGAGTGGTCGGGGTTGCATACAAAGATCTCGGCGACCAGTCCAACATCGGAAAGGACGACGAGAAGGATATGACCTTCTTGGGCTTTCTCGCCCTTTTTGACCCCATCAAAGAGGGGATCGTGGATACGCTTCAGACTCTGCGCAGCTTGGGAATCTCCCTTAAAGTCATTACCGGCGACAACCGCCTCGTTGCTGCGAACGTCGGGGCCCAGGTCGGACTGTCGAGTGCAAACATCCTGAGCGGTCCGGAGTTGAAGGATATGAGCCCCGATGCGCTTCGGAGGCGAGTCACCCAGGTGGATATTTTTGCGGAGATCGAGCCTAACCAAAAGGAGCGCCTCATCGTTGCCCTCAAACAAGCGGGTCACGTGGTTGGCTACATCGGCGACGGCATCAATGACGCCTCGGCACTTCACGTTGCCGACGTTGGCATTTCAGTCGCCAACGCAGTCGATGTCGCGAAGGAAGCAGCCGACATCGTGCTCCTGGAGAAGGATCTTGCCGTGCTTCAAAACGGGGTGCGCGAGGGCAGAACCACTTTCGCCAACACGCTCAAATATGTGTTCATGGCAACGAGCGCCAACTTCGGAAACATGTTCAGCATGGCGGGCGCATCGCTTTTCCTACCCTTCCTGCCGCTTCTGCCAACCCAGATTTTGCTCACGAACCTGCTGACCGACTTTCCCGAGATGACGATCGCAACCGACAGCGTAGATCCCGAAATGGTCGATAAACCCCATCGCTGGGACATCGCGTTTATTCGCCGGTTCATGTTGGTGTTCGGTCTTGTCAGCTCTATCTTCGACTACCTCACGTTTGGCGTCTTGATGCTGTTGCTCAAAGCGAACCCCGAGCAATTCCGCACCGGTTGGTTCTTGGAGAGCGTGGTCTCCGCCGCGATCATCGTGCTTGTGATTCGAACACGAAAGCCCTTGTACAAGAGCCGACCGGGAACACTTCTGATGGTTGCAACTCTAACCATGGCGGCGGCGACCCTCATCCTTCCCTACACCCCGCTCGGTCGCGTTTTCGGCTTCGTGCCGGTATCGCCCCTTTTCTTAGTGGCCCTCGCGGCAATCCTTGCGTTTTACATCCTGGTCGCCGAATTGGCGAAGAAACTTTTCTACCGAGCGGAAAGCGCGAGGGAGGCGAGCATTCGACGGAGCTAGATTCAATAAACACTCAGATTTCAACTGGACGAATGCAGGGCGGAAACCACAATGATTTAAGGTTAAATATGGAACGCGGTTCGGCTGCGAGTACCGCGTAGGTGGCGTTAAATCCGCGGGCAGTCAATCCTAAAGGAATCAGTGAGTCAATGATGTCTATTTCGGTCGTTCTAATAATCCTCGGGTCCGTGTTCACGTCTCATGCGACACCGCAGAGTGACAAGATGACCCCGATCGCCACCCCGAACCAACCGGGCGCCATTGTGCTCGGAACGGGGAAGCTTCCGGAAGCCAACGCGGACGAGGCATGGCATTCACAATACGGGAGCGTGTTCGCCCGGAACGTGAGCGTCGCCACGCTTACGCCCTTCCTTCCCGAACCGGGTCGTTCCACGGGAGCGGCGGTCATCGTGGCCCCAGGTGGAGGGTTTCGCACTCTCTCGATGGAAAACGAGGGCTGGAACGTGGCGAGGGCGCTCGCGAAGAAAGGGGTCGCGGCCTTCGTGCTGAAGTACCGGCTGCATCCCACCCCCGCGGACCTCGCGACGTTCGCGGCACCCGTGCAACGGACAATCCCGTCCGGTTCGACGCTTCCACCCGCCCCGCAGGACCCTTCGGTGGCGTTGGCGCCGCAAATAGCCGATGCGGTAGCCGCGTTTCAACTCATCCGCTCGCGCGCAAAGGAGTGGAATGTCGATCCGGCTAAGGTGGGAATGATCGGCTTCTCCGCGGGGGCGATGCTCACGATGTCCACCGCTATCTACGGCAAGGATGCCGATCCCGCCTTCATCGGCAACATCTATGGTCCGCTCAACGCCGTGATCGTGCCCAGCGATGCCCCACCCCTATTCATCGCCCTCGCTGCGGACGACCCGTTCTTCGGGAACGCAGGCTTCGGCCTGATCGACAGTTGGAAGAAGGCCAAGCGTCCGGTCGAGCTCCACCTTTATGAGCAGGGTGGCCACGGCTTTGGGATGTATCCGAAGGAAACGACCAGCACTGGTTGGTTTGAGGCCTTCGCGTCCTGGCTGCGCATGCGCGGATACATCAAGAACTAGCGGGTTAGTTCTTCTCCAACTGCACCGTCCCAACCGTTTCGTTGGTTCCCGAAGTCGCGGTGGAATTGAATGGCCATTGGGTTACAACTGACTGCGGGCGGCTGCCGATGATACGGGTTGAACTTTCGCTCGGTAGGGTGAAATCGAGGTTGAGGCCGATTCGGCTGTCTGAGCAGGCGAAAAACATATCTACGACGGAGCCGGTCACGGCAGCGGTGTCGCCGTTCTGAACTTTGGTTACCGTCCCAGTCAGCTCGCCCGTAGCGAGTACGGTGAGGGCAAATGTGAGTGCTGGATTCGACGATCCCGAAGGGAAAAAACCTCCCGAATAGTTTCCGGCATAGCTAGGATTCGCCGCTCCGAAATCAGCGCCGCAGCATGGGGCCAGCCCTCCACAACCCAGGGCGAGGAACAATATGGCACCCAAAAGAACGGATGATCTTACATGCCGCACACTGGCATTATATTCATGGTCGATCAGTCGGCTAGCGCCATCGTGCGCAGCCCTTCAAAACAAACCGCAAGGCAATTTCTTGAACTTTGGCTCATCTTTCCGTCTAGAAGGAGAAATCAAAATGAAAGACGAAGATGTTGGACAAATAGAATGGAAATCAAACGCAATGGATCTCGTCCCTCCGGCAAGGGCCCGGAGGAGTATTTCACTGGCTCGGTTCGCGTCGATCCGCTCGTTCAGCCGGGCGATCCGGCTCCCCGCTTTGCCGCGGCTAGCGTGACCTTCGAACCGGGGGCTCGTACGGCGTGGCATACGCATCCATTGGGGCAGACGTTGTTCGTGGTCTCCGGTCTCGGTTTGGCGCAGATGGATGGCGGTTCGGTCGAGGAGATCAATCCGGGCGACGTGGTCTGGTTCGCGCCGGGCGAACGGCACTGGCATGGGGCGAGTGCGACGACCGCGATGACCCACATCGCGATTCAAGAGCAGTTGGATGGGAAGGTGGTTGAGTGGCTGGAGAAGGTGGCGGACGCGGAATACAGCGGTCAAAAATAAAATCGAACTAAGGTGGTCATACGTCTATCTTCGTGTTATTATCATGTAGATGAAAGTCTACTATTCCGAGATGCTCGCCTATGAGAGATGGGCTAACGAGCGAGTTCTGGCCTGGCTGGAGGACCACCCAAACCATCCCGAGCTGACCAAGATCTTCGCTCACTTGATCGGCGAGAATTTGCCTTGGATTTACCTGATGCGAGGCAAGGAAGTGCCCGCCGACATCAACCCCGAACCTGATTGGAGCTTGGTCGATTGCCGCACCCAATTGGAGTCGATGCTCCAGGCGCTGGAGTACGAGGTAGATCGGCGTGATGATTTTAGCGATCCTGTTCGAACGACAGGCAAGAACGGAGTCGTCTTTGAACACACGGTTGGGGAAATCTTGACCAGTCTTCTTAACCACGCCGAGCACCATCGGGGGGAGATCCAGGGCATCGTGTCACGGGACACCGGCGAGTACATACCCAGCGTGTATATGTGCTACCTGCGGGCGAACGCGGCGGCTTAGTTGAGAAGCTGTCGGTGAGGGGTAGGGGTTCTTCGGTCGCTAGGGCTCTCTCAGAATGACATTGAACCTCGGCTTAGGTTCAACGGAGCGGTCTTCGACCCACTTCGGGGTCTGGGGTTTTTGGACGCTACCCCGGGGCGTCCGGAGACGACCCGGGGCTAAGATTCTTTGACCCGTTCGGGGCCGGCTTGGCGGATAGCAACAATGTTCACTCGCTCGCCGAGGTTGGTGGCTCAGAAGGACATTGAGACCGGATCGGCGGCGGGGACGCCAGCGCTACATATAGGCTTTCTCGCTTTCAATCCGTTACTCCCCCTTGGGAAAGGGGGAACCATCTCCGAACGTCTATTCGACCTTGGCTTCGGCTAGCTTACGAGCCGTTTTTTTTCGCTCCACCGCCGCCTTCACCAGACCAACGAAGAGCGGATGGGGGCGATTGGGCCTTGACTTGAACTCGGGGTGGGCTTGGGTGGCGACGAAGAATGGGTGGGAGGGGACTTCGACCATTTCGACCAGTCGGTAGTCGGGCGAGACGCCGGAGATGACCATGCCGTGCTCGGTGAGCTTCTCTCGGAAGTCGTTGTTCACCTCGTAGCGGTGCCGGTGTCGCTCGGTAATGCGGTTGCTTCCGTAGAGCTCTTGGGCCAGCGTGCCATTGACAAGGTTGCAAGGATAGCTACCGAGGCGCATCGTGGCACCCTTGTCGGTCACGCCTTTCTGTTCGGGAAGGAGGTGGATCACCGGATACGCGGCTTCCTCATCCATTTCCTCTGAGTTGGCGCCCGCCAGTCCGCACACGTTTCGGGCGAACTCGATGACCGCCATTTGAAGGCCGAGGCAGATGCCGAAGAATGGCAGGCCCAGGTCGCGAGCGTAACGGATGGCCTCGATCTTCCCTTCGATACCGCGCATCCCGAATCCTGGGGCGACCACGAGACCATCGAGGTCGGCGAGCATCTCGGCAGGAGGTCGGCCGCTCTCGAGGGAGTCGCTCTCGATCCACTTCACCCGGACCTCAGCCCCTTCGGGGATTCCTGCGTGGATAAGGGCTTCGCCGATCGATTTGTAGGCATCTCCGTTCGACGTGTACTTGCCCACCACGCCGATCGTCACGTGATTCGTCGGGTTCTTGAGGGTATCGACGATCGCTGCCCACTCGCTCAGGTTGCTTGGGCGCGTCTCCAGGCCGAGTCGATTCGAGACGTAGTCGCCAAGGCCCGCTTCTTCGTACATCAGCGGTACTTCGTAAATCGTCGCCGCATTCAGCGATTCGATAACCGCTTCCGGTTTCACGCCGCAGAACAGGGAGATCTTCTCTCGGACGTCGTGGTTGAGCGGTACTTCACTGCGGCAGACGAGCACGTCGGGCGTGATACCGATCTCGCGAAGCTGCTGGACGCTGTGCTGGGTTGGCTTCGTCTTGACTTCGTTCCATGGTCCGACGGTGGGCACGAGGGTCACGTGCACGAACATCGTGTTCTCGTGGCCGAGGTCAGTTCGCATTTGGCGAATCGCTTCCAGGAACGGAAGGGATTCGATGTCGCCAACGGTGCCGCCGATTTCCGAGATCACGACGTCGGCTTCCTGCTCCTTGCCAAGCTGGATAACCGAGTTCTTGATTTGGTTGGTGACGTGAGGGATCACCTGAACCGTGCCGCCAAGGTAGTCGCCTCGGCGCTCAGCGGCGATGACTGCGCTGTACACCTTTCCAGTGGTCACCGAGCTGCCAGCCGAGCAGTGGACGTCCATGAAGCGCTCGTAGTGGCCAAGGTCGAGGTCGGTCTCGGCGCCGTCTTCGGTGACGAAGACCTCACCATGCTGATAGGGGTTCATCGTACCGGCGTCGACGTTGATGTAGGGGTCGAGCTTCATCGGAGCGACGGTGAAGCCTCGGTTTCGGAGAAGTCGGCCAATACTCGCGGAGGTGATGCCTTTTCCGATCGAGCTAACCACACCGCCAGTCACAAAAATATATTTCGTCATCGCTCCAGCCTCCAAAACGCCGCCACCGGTCAGGCACGCACAAAGACACCTGACAAAACCGTTGGGGGGTTTTAGGAATTATACGCGCTGAGGGGCGGAGATTGCCGAGTTTCTTAGCGCGTCTCGGTCTGCATCGCCTCGTAGGCGTGCTGCGAGAGGGCGAAGCTGTGAACAAACAGAAACTGCATGTCCCTTTCTTCCGAGTGGTTGTAGTGGTCTACCAAGAGCTGGAGTTCTTGGAGCGCAAGGTGGCTAGCTTGACGTTCGGTTCTTCGATTGCCGATTGGTTCTTGGGGGTTCATAGACAGCCGGTTTAGGCCCGACTATCTATAAGTATCGACCGCGTGACTTGTAAATTGATGTCGCATCTGTGGGCGACAGGTTTACACGATAAGTAACCTACGAACGGCTTGTTTGTAGACTTCCACCAGAGGTTCGAGGCAGCTAATTTCAACGTTTTCGTCGATTGCGTGGATCGACGCGTTCAGCGGGCCGAACTCGGCGACGGGAATTCCGAAAACGGCGAAGAACCGCGCGTCGGACGTCCCTCCTCCCGTGGACAGCCGAGGCTCAACTCCGGTAACCCCATGGATCGCAGCTGAAAGCGCAGTCACGAGGGGGTCTTGAGTGGTCAAGAACGGCAGCGCGGAGACGCTCCAGTCGATGGAATCGGTGACTCCGAGGGAGGTGAACACAGCTTCCACGCGCTCGCGGATCCCATCTGCGGTATGGCTGGTACCGAATCGCACATTGAACTGCACGTAACATGATCCGGGAATCACATTGTTCGCGCCGGTCCCCGCCCGGATGTTGCTCACCTGAAGAGTGGTTGGCGGAAAATCGGGGCCGCCGTCGCCCCAGTCCAAGGACGTCAACTCAGCGAGAATCGGGGCGACCCGGTGTATGGCGTTGTTCGCGAGTTGGGGATACGCGGTGTGGCCTTGAACCCCGGAAACGGTGATGGTGCCGGTGGTCGAGCCACGTCGACCGTTCTTGATGACGTCGCCGAACTGGCTCTCTGACGTAGGCTCGCCGACGATAGCGGCGTCGATCGCGATGCCTTGGTTGAGGACGTGTCGTAGCACTCGCTCGGTGCCATCGGTACCCAGACCCTCCTCGTCTCCCGCAAGCAGCAGGGCGATCGTGCCGGGGTGTCCCTCTTGCGCGAGTTTCTCGAGGGCTACGACCATGGCCGCATCTGAGGCCTTCATGTCGCTTGCGCCCCGCGCGTAAAGCTTCCCGTCCCGAATCGTGGGTTCAAACGGCGGGCTAGTCCACGACTCCAACGGTCCGGGTGGGACCACATCGGTATGTCCAGCGAGGCAGATCAGCGGCGAGCCCGAGCCATGGGTTGCCCACAGATTCTTTACCTCTCCGAATTGTAGGCGCTCCACTTGAAAGCCACTTCCCTCCAGTCGCTGGGCGACGATCTCTTGGCAGCCCGCGTCGGCGGGGGTGATGCTGGGGCACCGCAGGAGTTCTTCAAGGAGGGGGAGGATCATGCGCTCACCGCGACCAACTCATGGAAGGTTGGCCCCGCTACACGACTCTTGACCTGGGCGAACCCCACCCCTGCCCCTTCCCAAGGGGAGGGAACCCTACGAAGAACGATCAACATCTCAGTCCCTCAAGAGCTCGTTCAGGCTCGTCTTCGCCCGGGTCTGGGCGTCGACTCGCTTGACGATGACTGCGCAGTAGAGGCTGTGGCTCCCATCCTTCGCGGGGAGGGAGCCGGTGACGACAACCGAGCCAGCGGGGACACGGCCATAGGATATCTCTCCGGTGGCACGATCGTAAATCTTGGTGCTCTGGCTGATGAACACGCCCATCGAGATGACCGAGTTCTCTTCGATGACCACGCCCTCCACGATCTCGCTGCGGGCACCGATGAAGCAATTGTCCTCAATGATCGTAGGATTGGCCTGTAGGGGCTCCAGGACGCCTCCAATGCCAACGCCGCCGCTAAGGTGTACGTTCTTCCCGATCTGGGCGCATGAGCCGACGGTGGCCCAGGTGTCGACCATCGTGCCCTCATCAACATAAGCGCCGACGTTCACGTAGCTGGGCATCAGGACGGCGTTGCGACCGATGAACGCGCCGCGCCGAACGGTTGCGGGGGGCACCGCGCGATACGTGCCGTCTGGGGTCTTGAGCGGCACCTTATCCCAGAAGCGAATATCGCCGGCGCTCATCTCGCGGTTGTCTTCGAGTCGAAACGAGAGGAGGACCGCCTTTTTTATCCACTGATGAGTCGTCCAACCTTCCAGTTTCTTTTCGGCGACCCTCAGCTCTCCGCGATCCAGAGATTCAAGCACAGCGCGAACCGCTTCTCGGGTTTCGGGTGGGGCGTCGGTGGGAGAAAGCTCGGTGCGAATCTCCCATGCGTCTTCGATGATTTGTCGGTAATCGATCATAGGTTGGCGTATCAGAATAGCTTGCTGAGGCGATTTAGTGCTTCTTCGCACGTTTCTAACTCGGCCACCAAGGCCAGTCGCACGAAGCCTTTGCCGGGGTCTTTTCCATCGACTTCTCTGGCCAAGTAACGCCCGGGCAAGACAGTTAGTCCCTGCTCCAAAAAGGCCCTCTGGGCAAATGCCTCGTCGTCTTGAACTTGGATCCAAAGGAAGAATCCGCCCGCCGGAATCGTGGCGCTGGGAAGGATTCGCCGCACCATTTCATATTTGGCTTGGTATTTCCGGCGGTTCTCTTGCACGTGCGCTTCATCGTTCCAAGCAGCGACACTTGCTGCCTGGGTGAGGGCACTGGGGGCGGCGCCGTGATAGGTTCGGTAGAGAAGAAACTTTCGGAGGATCTCGGGATCTCCGGCGACAAATCCCGAGCGAAGACCCGGCGCGCTCGAGCGTTTGCTGAGCGAGTTGAAACTGACCAGGCCCTTATGGCCCCGACCAAGCCGGTGAGCGGCTTCCAGCGCTCCGATGGGAGGAGCTCCGTTGTAGATCTCGGAATAACACTCGTCGGCCGCGATGACGAACCCATAGGTGTCGGCCAAGTCGAAAACTTCTTTCCAGTCTTCGATCGCAAACACCGCTCCTGCGGGGTTGCCGGGGGTGCAGACATAGACGAGCCTGGTATCCGCCCAGACGGACTTGGGGAGGATCGACCAATCGGGGAGGTAGCCCTTTTCCGGCGGGGTCGAGACGTAGATGGGGGTCGCACCTGCCATGATGGCGGCACCCTCATATATCTGATAGAAGGGGTTGGGAAGAAGGACGTTGCCGGGTGCACCGGGCTCGAGAACGGCCTGAGCAAAGGCGAAGAGGGCCTCGCGGGTGCCCGCCACGGGCAGCACTGCGGTATCTGGGTCGGGTGCAGGAATGTCGTATCGGCGAGCGATCCATTGAGATATCGCCGATCTCAGCTCGGGCGTACCGCCAGTCGCCGGGTATTTCCCCAAAAGATGGAAGTTGGCGGTTAAGGCCTCGGTGATCAGGGCGGGGGTTGCGTGCTGGGGCTCGCCGATACCGAGATTGATCTCCTTGAGACCCTGGGCGGGCTTGAGTCCGCCGAGCAGGGTTTTCAGTCGCTCGAAGGGGTACGGGAATAGAGAATCGAGCCGGGAATTCACTTCCGCAGTTTACGCACCCACGAATGAGAAGTGCCGCCCAATACTTGGGCGGCACTTCCTTGGCGCGTCAACTGGCGCTTTAGTAAATGACCTGCAGGCTTGCCTGGTCCAGGTTCAGCCGGAACGGCTTTGCGAGTCGAGGAGGAACGATGGCTCGGTGCAGGATGGTGACCTGGCCAGCGGTGTTCATGTAGGTCGTAAGGTTCGGGACCGACAGCGTGAACGTGGTGTTCGTTGCCTTCAACGGGTAGGTCACCATCAGGTCGAACTGGTTGGTGTTCCTGTTCAACAGGTACGTGAACTCGCTGGAAGGGAGCGTCGAGTTATCCGTCCAGCTAAGGGTAAGCGTGCTGATCGGATCGGGCGTACGAGGGACCGTGAAGGTGACTTGAGCGGCGGCAACCTGGCCAGACACGTTGTTCACCGAACCGACGCTGTAATAGGACCCGTCGGCGTTGCCCAGCTGAGCAACCGCACCGGTCGGGGATGTCCCTTGCCCTCCGTAAATACTCACCGCACTGGGGGTCAGAGTGAGAGGTGGGATGAAGTGGAAGGTGTTCACGAAGCCGGTGAAATCGATGGGACCCCAGCCAGTGTTGGTATCCCAGAATGGCCCTGCATTTGACTGCGCGCCGTTGGGAAGGACACCGTTGTTGCCGACCAAGATGTCGTGGTAGACGTCCGCTCGACCGTTCTGAGAGTAGATCAAGTTCGCGACTCGTCCCAGTCGGTGCTTTCCGGCTGAGTCTCCGGGAAGTCCGAGGGAGACCAGCTTCTGCTCCGCGACGGAAAGGCAGCCCGTGAAGATCGGCGACGAGAAGCTCGTTCCGTCGGCCACCGTAAGGCTTCCTCCTTGGAAGAAGAAGAAAGCTCCTCCCGAGGCAGCTGCTTGGAGAGAAATATCCGGGCTGAGTCGCGAGTTAATCGTGGTCGGAACGCCCTTGCCCTTCTGCCAAGAAGGGAGCACGCTCCAGGTGTAGGGTCGAGGCGCCCAGCCACCGCCACCGCCGTCCCAACCGACTTCGTCGGTTCGGACGCCGGTACTGTTAACATTCGCCACCGTTCCCCCGACCATGAGGGTCTCGGGTTCGTAGTTGGAGTAAGCGAAAGGCTCGAGTGAGGTGCCGCTATCGCCCGACGACTGCATGTAGGTAATGCCCTGAGCGCTTATCTGAACGTGGGCTGCATGAGCTGCCTCGGCGAGGGAGTCACCCAAATTCCAACCGTAGGACTCGCTTACGACGTCGGCCTTGTTCTGGTTCGCAATCGTGGTCAGAACGTCGACCAGAGAAAAGTCGCCATCTTCGTAGATGATGAAGTTGCACAACGGCGACATGCCAAGAGGCATCTGGACGTCGAGGTCGCCTTCCCCACTGGGAAATCCGGTGCCGATTGGCGAGTTCACCACATTAACCGTGATGTTGCTACCCACGCCTCCCGCCGGGGCGGGCAGGGCGTACTTGGCATAGAACAGGGGGACGTTAGATAGGCGATATCCATCGTAGTTGGAAATCGCGACCGTTCGGCCCTGACCTCGGATACCTGCGTTGTAAAGAGGGGCTGTGTTGTAGAGGGTTCTGGTCAGCGGGGGAGTCAAAGTGGTACCGGAGCCGAACTTCTTGCCCTTTGCGGCCGCAGTTTTGGCGGTCGCGGCAGCTTTCCTGGTTCCCAGCTTCGAAATGCGAGGAACTGGCTTCTCGTAATTTTCGAGACCGTTGACGTGCATGACGAGCGGCGAGAGAGCACTCGGGAACTGCACGGGTGTTGAGAAGGAGAAGAAATCGGTGCGTCCACCGACCGAAACAACATTTGCGTGATAGTTGTTGATCGTCGTATGGAAAGCTGCTTCAGCCTGGGCGACCGTGCAGTTCGTCATGATGGTCAGGTTGTTGTCCGCCACCAACTTAATCGTGAAGCCCTGACCCTTCAGGAAGTCGACCATCTGCTTCACGTTGGCCGGAGACTGGCCAAAACGCGCGCCGAACTCTGCGGGAGTCACGAAATTGCGGTAGTTCGGGCTGGCAGGATCGCTCACCGAGTCGACGAACGCCTGAACGGCCGCCTGGTTGGGGAACTTCATGCAGACGGTTACGTGAAGCTTCTGGCTTGCCAAAGCGTGGCTCTTCAACGTTGCATTCTTTAGAATGCTCGGAAAAGAGGTGGGCACCGCGGCGTAGGTACCGTTGGACTGCGCATAGGATGATCCCATGCAAGTTGCCATTGCGGCAACCATGAAACAAGTGATAAGGCGACGGCTACGCAGCCGTGCGCTGGATTTGACAACAAATTGCGACATGATGAAACCCCGATTTAGTGTCGGCCAAGCAAGCCAAAACAAGAACTTATGCGAATTCTATAATCACGACGCCCCGAAACGCCCGTTTTCGCATGAAAAAAGGCGGCGAAGTTCTTTTTTTTGAACTTCGCCGCGCGGCTCCTACCTAGCGGACCGTTTTTGCACGTTTATCGCACAACAAGATTGCTCTAAAAAGTTTCTCCTGCTGGACTATGTCCATAGTTTCCTTGTTTTAATAGCTGGCCTGGAAGCTGATCTCATCTAGATTGAAGCGGAACGGCTTGGCGATTCTGGGTGGCACAACCGACCGCCTTACCAGGGTCACTTGACCGGAACCATTCACATAGTCCCCCGGATTGCTCAACGTTAGCGTAAACGTGGAACTCGTCGTTTTGAGCGGGTTGGTCGCTAAGATATCAAGCTGATTCGTGCGCCTATTCAAGAGATAGGTGAACTCCGTAGACGCCAGCGTAGAGTTCGAGGTCCAGGTGAGGTTGAGCGCCAAGATTGGGTCCGTCTTGGGCGGGATGTTGAAGATGAGCTGCTCCGCCGCAACCTGCCCGGCGACATTTGCAACCGAGCCGACGCCGTAGTAAGAGCCGTCGATCGCGGTTAGCTGAGCGACCGCACCGGTCGGGGCCTGGCCCTGACCGCTGTAGACGGTAGCGGACGCGGGGAAGACGGTTACGGGAGCCACGAAGCGGAACGAGCCCGCAAACGCGGTGAAGTTCATAGGGCCCCAACCGGTTACGAAGTCCCAGAAGGGGCCCGCGTTCGAAGTGGAGCCGTTCGGGAGGGTTCCGTTGTTCCCGACGGTGATGTCGTGATAGATGTCGGCTCGTCCATTCTGTGAATAGATGAAGTCGGAGACCCTGCCGAGGCGTCTCTTGCCTGCCCTGTCGGGGGGAAGAGCGCCGATGCTGATTAACTTCTGCTCCACTACCGCCAGGGAACCCATGAAGATGGGCGAGGAGAAGCTGGTGCCGTCTCCTGACTGCAACGAGCTATTTACGAAGAACACGTAGGCTCCGTTGGCGGCAGCTGCGTGCAAAGCCACGTCCGGGAATAGTCGAAAGTTGATGTTGGTCGGGACGCCCTTGCCCTTCTGCCAGGTCGGGAGGATGTCCCAGACGTTTGGTTTGACGACCCAACCGCCGCCGCTTCCCGACCATCCTACTTCGGCGGTACGGTTTCCACTTGCATCCGTGTTGGCGATCGTGCCTCCAACCTGGAAGCATTCGGGCTCATAGTCGGTGTAGGAGAAGGGCTCGATGAGCGTGCCTGAATCGCCCGTTGCCTCCATATAGGTCATGCCCTGGGCGGTCATTTGCACGTGAGACAGGTGCGCCGCGTCCGCTTGGGTGGCATCCAATGCAAAACCGTACGAGTCGCTGATGATGTCGGCGGCATTCGCATTGACTTCGGTGGCAAGACAATCCAACGGATTGTTGCTGTCATAAACGATGAAGTTGCTCAGCGGCGCCATGCCGAGAGGCATCTGAATATCGAGGTCGGCTTCAAAGTTTGGCGACGTGGTCCCCAATCCTCCGTTGATCGGTACAACCGTGATGTTGCTTCCCAAGCCGCCTACAGGAGTCGGCAGAGCGAACTTGCTATAGAAGAGCGGCACGTTGCTTAACCGGAAACCGCCAAAGCTCGAGATTGCGATCGTTCGCCCTTGTCCCTGGAATCCTGCGTTGTACATCGGAGCGACGCTGTAAAGGGTCCGCGTCATCGTCGGGGTGAGGGTGGTCCCGTTGCCAAACTTCTTCAGGCTCGCCATTGCATTGTTGATGAAAGCGCGTTTCAACTTCGGCACCGGCTTAGCGTAGTTCTGGACGCCCTCAATGTGGGTGATCAGTGGGGCAAGGGCGGCGGGGACTTGAAGCGGGGTGGCGAAGGAATAGAAATCGGTCCTTCCGGCCACGGACTCCACCTTAGCGTGGTAGTTATTGATCGTCGTGTGGAACGCGGCTTCCGCTTGAGCGACCGTGCAGTCCGCGATGATGGTCAAATTGTTCTTGGCCTGCAAAGTGATCTTGAAGCCCTGGCCCTGCAGGAAGGTCACCATCTGCTGAACGTTGGCCGGGCTCTGGCCAAACCGCTCGCCAAACTGTTCCGGGGTGACGAAGTTCCGATAGTTCGCACTCGAAGGATTGCTCACCGAGTCGACGAACGTTTGCACCGCCGACTTGTTCGGGAAAGGCATGTACACCGAAACGTGAAGGATCTGGGACGCGGGTGTGTGCCCGACGAGAACGGAGTTCTGTACGCTGGCGGGAACCTTGATCGGAAGAGGCGTCAATGAAGGGATGGGTCCGCGAGCCTCCGCTCCTGAGCAAATCAAGACGACGGCAAGGGCCCCGAGCCGAAGCGAGGCATGCTTTGCCCCTTTAGGTTGAAGATAGATTGCTGTATGAGGCATGTTTTATCACTGCGATCAAGATTTACAGCAAGCGAACATGAATGAAGGTCGCGATCACTCATCGCGGCACTACTACTCATAGATAAGTATAACCGTCAGTTTAGTTCGCGCACAAAAAAGCCGCGTGGTTTTCCACGCGGCTTTTGTCTTCGAATGAGGTTTATCCTCCGGACTTCGAGCCGGGCGGAGGAGGCGTTAGGTTCTTGATCGCTTCTTGCGAGTCCTTGGTGAGTTTCTTCAACTGCTCCTCTTTCAGCCGCTGGGCGTCGGCCGGAGTCCGCACGATGTGCGGCGTGAGGAGTACCAAGAGCTCGGTCTGACCGGTCTCCTTGGTCGACGACTTGAAGAGGTTGCCGATCAACGGGATATCGCCCAACAGAGGAATCTTGTTGTCGGTTCGGCTGGTGGTGTTGCGAATGATGCCGCCCAAGATAATCGTCTCGCCATCGTTTACCGACACGGTGGTCTGGGCTTGGCGGTGGTTAATGACCGGCGCATTGAACGAAGTGAACCGCTCAAGGTCGTCGGCAGACTGGACTACGTCCATGGTTACCTGGCCGCTCGAGGTCACTCGAGGAGTGACGGTGAGGACCACACCCACGTCGAGGAAGTCATAGTTGGAAATCAAGTTTCCAACCGCGCCCGTCGACTGACTGGTGATGTACGGCACCTTCTGGCTCACGTTGATTTCCGACTTGACGTTATTGGAGGTGAAGATTCGGGGAGTAGAGAGGACTTTGAAACGAGTGTCGGTATCCAGCGCATTTAAGAACGCCTTGTAGTTAGCGCCCGTGAGGGTGTACTGGAATCCCTGTAGAGGAGCCGTTGATGGAGCAGTTTGCAAGCCAAAGTCGGACTTGCCGGAGCCGGTCGTCTTCGAGTTGTTGAGGACCTTGTTCTGGAGGAAGTTGAACTCCACGCCAAGCTTGGTGGTCTTGTCGAGCGAGGCTTCCACGATGACCGTCTCGATCATCACCTGCTCTGCGATCTTGTCGATCTTGTCGATGATCGACTGCACCAGCTTCATGTTGCTAGGCAAGGTGACGATGACGAGGTCGTTCGTGTTGGGATCGGCGATGACGTTGACCTTGCTGGTCAGGTCTCGAACCTTCACAACGTGCCCGTTCTCATCGTAGTCGGTGCCTTGCGAATCCTTCTTCTGCTGACCGAAATCCGAATAGATGAAGAAGAAGGGATTGTCGTCCTGACTCGAATCTTTTCGCTTCGTGAAAGCAGCGTTTAGGAGCGTCGCGACGTCGGAGGCTTTTGCATTCTCAAGGTGAACCACAAAAGTCGTCCCAAGAAAGGCGCTGGGCTTGTCAATGCTCTCGATGAGCTGCTTGACAACATCCATGTTCTCTTTGGTCGCAGAAACAATGACGGTATTCGTCTGCTTCAAACCGATCGCATTTTGTCCGTTCGCCTTTGCCTTGTTGCCCTGACTTCCGAACGGGTTGTAACCGCCGTAATAGCCATAGGGGTTGTTGTTGTCTTGCTGCTGCTTCGCTCCGCCCTTGCCGAGAGGTGAGTTCGAAGTCAATACCGAATTCACGGCGTCGACCACTTCGTCGGTGCTGACGTATTTGAGCTGGAAGGTCTCCGAGATGAGGGCAGCGTCCACCGGCTTGTCGAGTTCCTTGACCAGCTTCTCGACATCGTCCTGGAACTTGGCCATCGCGGTAACGATCACCGAGTTGCTGAATTGCTCGGACGAAGCGCGCACCGCCTTGGGCTGCTGGGGACCTTGGGGTCGGCCGCCGAACTGGGGCTGGGGCTGGAATCCACCGCCGCCGTTTGCGAGCTGTTGGATGATCTGCTCTAGCTGCTGCTGCGAGAAGACTTCGTTGACCACGCGGGCGATTTCGCCCGCACTCGCATAGGTGAGCTTGTAAACCTTGATCACCGGCTTCTCCTCGACAGGAGGGGGAGGAGGCGTGGGAGGGGGGCCTTGCGGCATCTGCGGCTGGGGTGGCTGCTTCTTGCCGACGATCATCAGGTTGCCTTGCTTCTGCAGCTCGTAGCCGTTCAAACCGAGCGCGGTGTTGAATATCTCGAAAGCCTCGTTGAGGCCAACGGACTTAGCGCTCGTGACGGTGATCGCGATCTTAAGCGAGGGATCCTTCAAGATCGTGATTCCGGACGTGCGCGAGAAGAGGGAGATGATCTGGTCGGGATTTGCATCCGTGAAGTCCAGGAACATCGTTGTTTTGCCGTTCAGCTTGAACTCGGTCCAAGGCGGCTTCGGCGGCTTGGGCTTGACCATTGGGGGCGCGCCGCCGGGCTTCGCACCGGGGGTGTTGGTTCCCTGCTTGGTGGTGGCCTTTCCTAGGGCACCGGCCGTTGCGGCGGCGGTACCGCCGGTGGCTCCGGTTTGTGCTCCTTGTCCAGCGGTGCCGGCAGGGCCCTGCGCGGGGCCCTTCACGCCCCCTGCCTTGACTGCGTCAGCGGAGCCTCCCGTAGTGGTCGCCTGCCCGGGCGCACCCTGATAAGCGAAAGATCCTACCGCCAAGAGAGAAAGGGCGGTCGCCAGCGTCGACGATGCGAATTTATGCTTCATAGGAGTGTCTCGGGGTTATTGAATGATGGTCACGCCGGGAGGTAGCTGAATGCCGCGACCGCCGGGAGCTGGACGAATGCCGATGTCTTGGCCGATAGGGCCCCGCATACCCGCACCGGGATTTACCGGCTGGAAGCCTGCGTTTCCGCCTGCAGGGTTTGCGGGAGCGTCGGTGGAGGCTGCGGCCTTGGGCAGGAGGAACGGGTTGTAACGCATGACCGTTTGCACGGATCCGTCCTTCCCCTTGAGGGTAATCGTGTCGCGAGTAATCGTCATCACCTTGGAGGCCTTCCAGGTGTCGCCTTCTTTGATGAAGCCGGACTGCTTGAGCGAGGTGTTTTCGAGAAGGGCAAGCTTCTCGCCGCTCACGATGGCGATTCCGGTGTAAGCCCAGTTCGCCTCGCCACCTGCGAGGGTGGACTGAATCTTCATCTGGTCCTCGGGATTCGGTTGGCCAGGCAAGGCGGCTAGAGTTGCGCTCTCCGCCTTGACGAGGGGAACGAAGATGTTTCGGGCACCTTGTTTCGGCTTGTCGAAGTGAGCACTGAAATCGTCGCTCGTAAATTCCGAGTCCGCCGACGCGGTCGCCTTTACTTTATCGAGAGATTTTGTCTTTGCGGGCTTGTCTGGCTCGAGAGAGTTCCAGTAGCCGAATCCTAGCACGAGGGCGGCAAATGCGCCGTAGCTAACGGGGCGAGAGATTCCAAACACTATTTGGCCTCCTTAAAGAGGAATCCTATCAGTCCGAGAGTCGCGGTTACGTGGTCCGTCCCGGTGTCCGAGACTGAAACCGACAACAAATTCATGGCGAGCTTCGAATCGGTCCCTTCGAGGCCCTTTACGAACGTCATCACCTTTTGGAAGGAGCCGTCGAGGACCACTACGAGGGGTGCTTCCTGAAGGCTTGCAACCTGAATGGGCTTCTCGGTCCGGAAGCCGGAGAGGATGAGCCCGTTCTTCTCGGCCAGAGTCGTGAGCGATGCTAACGTCTCGTTGCCGAGGGTGTCGGCGTCGGAGTGCCAGACCTTTGAGTTGACCGACTCCATCTTCTGGCCCAGATCGATTTGCGCATAGTTGCTGGACTGGGCCAGCTTCGAGAGTTCTTCCCGATCCTTTGCCTCTTTGGCCGTCTTGGCGGACGGTCCGAACATATAGAACCAGCCAGTCACGAGGATCGCGAGAATGGAGAGGCCGAAGAGCAGATTCCAGCCAGTTTCGGGTTTATCTCGAAGGTCGTTCATAGTTTCTGCTTCCTTGCCACCACTCGGTCGATGGGTAGGAATCCAACTGCATGCCCGGAAGCGGCGAATTCAACGACGGGCGTCTTGCCGACCGTCGACTTCCCGGCCGAGATTAGCTTCATTTCGCGGAATCGGCGTTCCTTCTTCAGGTCACCGATGTACGTCGAGACGCTCTTTCCATTGGTCGCTTGACCATGGATGAGAATGGGTTTGCCCCGTTCAATCGAAAGGCCGGTGAACCAGGATCCCGCTGACGCCTTCGATTGCAAAGTCGCTACGATGTCGCCAAACGTCTGCGCGGGCTGAAAGGCCTGAAGCAGGATGTTCATCGAGTTCTCCGCCTGATCCCGCTTCTTGGTGATCTCACCAAGTTTCGAGCGAGCGATCTTTAGCTCCCTGGCTTGCGCGTTTCGAGACTTCTTCGCATCTTGGAGAGCGGTTGATTGCTTCAGATAGACGAACGTGGCGAACGCGATTGCCACCGCCGCCGCGAACACCGCTCGCTGAGCCACCGCGCGAAGGGCGGCCTTCTCTCTCGCGATCGCCTTTTCAGGCAACTCGAGGTTGAAGAGCTGCCGCTGGATGCTCTGAACGTCGTCGAGGTACTCGATCGGCTCGCGGGGGTCGGCGTCTTCGGCGCGGACGTGGGTTTCCGCCATCGCAAGCACTCGGCCGGGTACCGCCTCGGCGACGGCAAAGGTGCGGTTCACCTCCTCATCCATCTCCTCCCGGGTTTCGGGGAGTGGGATGGATCGGCTGTATCGAAGCTCGCCGTGGGAGATCACATCGGAATCGAGAGATGCGTCAGATGCATGAACGACCAGTCCGTCGTTTAGGTTGTGGGCTCTTGCGGCCAGCCACGATCCAAAGGCGAGGGGCACGACGGCGGCGATTCGGAGCCCGCCGGCCTGAGCCTCATCGTAGATTCGGCGGAGGAATTCAGTCTTCACCGCTCCCACGATCGCGGTCTTGCCGGCCCCGGAATCTCCGCTTACTCGGTAGCCGAAAACGTACTCGTTTGGCTTCAGCGGCATCAGCGGTGCGAGCTTGAGCGCCACGATTTTGGTGAGCTCTTCCTTCGCAACGGTTGGCACCGACACGGTTCGGATAAAGGCACTTCGGTGCCCTATGGCGATGACCGCGCTTCGGCCACCGGGAACGCCCCTTAGACACTCGCCGAGCGAAGCCCCTGTTACCCAAGCGCCCGTATGGGGGTCGAAGAGCCGCACTTTGGATGGCGACCATTCGACAAGCATGTGGGAAGGCAATTGAGACTTGTTCATTATTTAAAATCCAAAACCGTTTCCTTCGATGCCTTCTCGCCCCAGCCCCAGCGACGCTGGGCACTCCAGAACGATTGCGGTTGGACACGGGTGACCGTGACCTGGTGGTCGTCCCCCACCATCAGGGTCGCCTCAATGGCGTAGTAGGTGCTCCCGGAGACTCCCACTGCGCGAACGTTGAACGACCGCGAGCTCACACAGAGCGAATCACAGATCTTTGCCAGGGCGGGAAGCTCGATGCCGGGAACGTCGGTCAGTTCTCCCAATGTCGCATAGCCAGCGCCCTGTCGCCCCATGATTGCGGATGCCATTTCGGGGGTGACGTTGGGTAGGGACCGAATTGCGGTGTCGGACACCGTGTTGACATTCAGCATTCCGGAATGTGCGGCTGGCTTTCCGATGGAGAGGAGATCGAGAATGGTGTGAGCGCCCTGCTTGGTCATCCGCTGAATGTTGAGGATGTCGCCCATCTTCTTGTAGTTTTGCCTTTTGCCCTGAACGACTGCGTCGGCGAGGGCCTTGGGCATTCCCGCATCTTGCATCTGCTTGGAGGTTGATGTGTTCGCGTCGAGCTTCTCCTTACCGTCCGGGTTTTTATCGTTGGAGCTTGAGTCCACAGTGATCAGGTCCGAGAGAACCTGGCCTGTCGAATCGGGCAACTGAGATGGCTGATAGAGCGCGTCGGGCGTGAAATCCTTAACCAGGAGGAGTTCTTCGATGCAATCGAACGGCTCGAGCTTGGCGTTGTAAGGATCGGGAAGTTCGTTGTAATACTCGTCTTTGGCGCCTTGGGCTCGAGGAGATTTGCCCGACTCACGCCAGTCGAGGAGTGACGCGATCTGATTCGGGGTCAGCGGTAGCTTCTTGAGCTGATCTTCGGTGGCGCTGTTGATGTTGACCCGAGAGTTCTCGTCAAGAATTTGGATTCGGAAGTAGTCGTCGCCGACCTTGAACGAATCTGCGCCCGCCGAACCGAGGCTCGCCCAGGAATCGGAGGGGGAGGATTTGGCAAGGTCGGCTTTCTGGAGATCAGCGATCGCCCTTTGAATTGCCGACTCGGCCATGAGGCGAGCCTGACGATCTTCCATTCGGTTCGCTTGAGCTCGAAGCGACATTCGGTGGGTGATCGCAAGCTGAGCAATGAGCGCGATCAGCCCGGCCAAGACGGCAAGGGTGAGGATAAAGACGGTGCCGCGCTGTCTCATTGGCTCGCCGCCCCTCCCCCATCGATCTGTAGGCGAACCGTGAAGGTCCGCGGGGTGTCTTCCTCTCGGAGGATGTAGGTGATCCGAGCGACGGTGGGAAGCTTGCCCTTCTGGGTGTTCTTGGTGTCCCAGGATGTTTGCCAAGTGGTCCCATCCCAGAACTCGAAGCGAATATCTCGTAGGTGCTCGTCGAGCAGCGACTCGTGACCGCCTCGACTCGGCTCTGCATCAGCGGGGCGCTGCTCGCGGAGGAAGAGTCCTCGCTTCCCGGAAGGATCCCCGACCGCGATGGTTGAGATTCCGACTTCGGTTTCCCCACCAATCGGGCCGAATCGGCCATTGAAGGTGAGGAGATCGCCACCGGTTTGAGTGAGCATTCTCGCTGGTGGCGCTTCGGCGAGAGAGGTGAAAGCGAGGCTGGCGGAGCCGGCACCGAGCACGCTGTCGAAGGGTTGCTGCTCGACGCCTGCGTCAGAGATCGGGATGGGAGAGAGGAAATACGAATCCTTGCCCTTGAGGTTTGCTCCTGCTATGAGCCGGGTAATCGTGTCCTCCACCCGGAGGCGGTCGTTGAACGCGTCTCGGGCGCGGGCCGATTTCTGATCGAAGGTTAGACCCGCATTGAAAGTACGCGCAGCCGCTGCCATTGCCATCGCCACGATGAACATGGTGAGGAGCATTTCGATGAGAGAGAGGCCGCGATTTCTCATTGCCCATCCTTTGGCACTGGCTTGCAAAACACGCCCTGGACCTCGACGCCTTTCTGATAGTTGTTTCCTGGTCGGTCGACGAAGACCTTGATCCCATCAAGGTTTCCGGGGCCGATGGTCGTTCTTTCAGCTCGCCAGACAAATCTCTTCTCGCCGATGTCTTCGAAGTCGCCGGACGAGTCGCCTGCGGGCAGGATTCCGAGGGCGACGACTTCGTCGTACTTGTGATAGGCGAGCCGCTGCATCTCCTCGGTCTCAAGTGCTTTGGAGTCGGATCGGGCCATCGCGCCGAGGCCGACGATGACGCCGACGATGCCCACACTAATGAGCAGCACCGAGGCGAGCGCCTCGACGAGGGTGAAGCCTTTACTTGCGCGGTTCATATCCCCCCGCTTTCCAGCGTTCGAGCGATAGATCGGGCATTGGCCCTTCCGCGATGGTGGGCTGTCCGGTGCCTCGCTTGATACTGAAGCTGAATTGGACTTGGTCCACCTCGAACTCGATTCCGCCGCCCGAGGAAGTGCCGTCCGCGAAGAAGGGCACGCGCCAATTGCTATCGGTCGATTCGTCCTTGTCGGCAGCGAATCGAACCGTGTTGTAGCCCTCGGGCAGGTCCAAGGATTGCAGCTCTTCTGGGTTCCCCGTTGAAGGCTCGTCGTAAACCTTGAGCGTCTTGCCCTTCGAATCGAAGGAGAGGGCGACTACGTGGCCGCTGTTGATGGCACGGGCCCTTGCCGCCATTGCGTATTGGCAAAGGGTTGCCTTGAAGGCCCGCTTCTCTCGGCTGCGCTCGATGGCGATGTAGTTAGGCGCAGCAATTCCGGCCAGCAGGATGAAGATCCCGGTGACCACGAGCATTTCGATATACGTAAAGCCTCTAGAGTTTCTCCAGTGCATCGACGATATCCTCGTTATCTCCCTCTCCACCCTCAGTGCCGTCCGCCCCAAAGGACTTCAGCTTGTAGGTGTTCGGCCCTCCCGAGCCCGGGTATTCATAGACGTATTCGTTGCCCCATGGGTCCACCAGAAGTGGAGTCGTGAGGTACGGCCCCTGCCACGACTTGAGGTCGGCAGGCGCGGTCCGAAGCGAATCCAAGCCTTCTTCCGTCGTCGGGAAGCGCTTGGTATCTAAGTGGAACTGTTGCAGAAGGCTTCCCAATGTCGCGATGTCCGCGATCGCCTTCGCCTTCTTCGCCTGCGCCGAGCGCCCGACCACTCGAGGCACGATGATCGCGGACAGCACTCCTAGAATCAAGATCACGACCATGATCTCGATGAGCGTAAAGGCGCGCTTTTTCATTTCGGCATCCCCAGATCCTGCGCCTGATAGATCGGCAGCAGAATCGAAATCACGACAAACCCAACGAAGGCGCCCATCACGAGCACGATGAGCGGTTCGGCGATCGCGGTCAGCTTCTGCATCCCGTTATCGACCTCGAAATCTAAGGTTTCGCTGACCCGGTTCAGCATCTTCGGAAGGTCGCCGGTTTCCTCACCGACCGAAACCATCTGAACCAGGATCGATGGGAAGGCTTCCGAGTCCTGCATCGCGTCGGCGATTCGCCGACCTTCGCGAACATCTTGCTGGACCTTGTTGCTGCTCGCCTCGAAGACTCGGTTGCCGGTCGCGGCTCCCGCGATGCGGAGGGACTCGAGGATGGGAACGCCACCGTAGAGGAGGGTGCCCAAGACTCGGGCGAATCTCGAAACGACGGCTTTGCTGACGACCTTGCCGAGCATCGGCGCGGTGAGCAGGTATCGGTCTCGCTGCATCGCCCCACTCACCGTCGCGATCCAACCTCGATAGAGAGCAATCGCGGCGAAGATCGAGACGAGGATGGCGATCAGGTTGTGGGCCAGGAATTCGCTCGTGTTGATCAGGATCGTGGTGGTGATCGGAAGGCTGTCGCCGAGGTCGTTGAAGACGCTCGACAGTCGTGGCACGATGAAGAGGACCAAGAACGCAATGACCACCGCAGCGGTGATCGCCAGGATGCAGGGGTAGATGAGGGAGGCGACTATCTGGCTTCGGCGACGGACCTCAAGCTGTTGGAATTCGGCGAGTCGGCTGGCGACTTCGGGAAACTGGCCGCTGGCTTCGCCAGCACGGAGGGTCATCGTGAAAACGTTCGGAAAGAGTTTGGGGTGCTTGGCGAGAGCTTCAGAGATGGGAAGTCCCGCGCGGACGTCTTGAATGGCCTCTTGGGTGACCGCGGCGAGAGTTGCGTTATCCGACTGTTCGCCTGCCACCTGCAGCGCGCGATCGAGGGGCAGACCGGCGGATGCCAGGTCGGCCAAACGGCGCGTGAAGAGCGCGAGGTCGGCGCGGGTGACGCGCGCCCTCTTCGGAGCGGCCGCGTTCTTCGATGCGGTGCTCTCCTTGATCTCGAGGACGTGAATTCCCGTCGCGGCAACCGTCGCCATGGCGGCATCGACGTCCGATGCGTCGACGACGCCCGTCCTGCGACGACCGGAGTCCTCGAAGGCCACGTAGCTGAAGGTGGCCAACTAGATTTCCTCTCGTTGACAGACCCTGAGCACTTCTTCGGGGGTGGTCTTGCCCGCCAGTACGGCCAGGCGACCATCGTCCAAGAGCGTGCGCATTCCAAGCTTCGAGACCCCGTAGTTCTTGATCGTGCTCGCCGAGGCGCGCGACGTGATCATCTGCTGGATGCTCTCGTCCACCGTCAACAACTCGAAGAGGCCGGTACGCCCCTTAAAGCCAGTGTGCTGGCACTTCTCGCATCCTGCACCCTTCTTGAGGGTGTGGTCCTTGGCTTCGGCAAGCGAAATTCCTAGTGGCCGGAGCGCCGCTTCGGTGAAGGCGAATGGGGCTGCGCAGTTCGAGCAGTTTCGTCGGAGAAGTCGCTGGGCGACGACGCCGATGATCGAGCTCGCCGCGAGGTACGGCTCAACACCCATGTCCAGCAGGCGGGTGATCGCGCCGGCTGCATCGTTGGTGTGGAGGGTGCTGAAGACCATGTGGCCGGTAAGCGCCGCGTGAATCGCGATCTCCGCCGTCTCGTGGTCACGGATTTCTCCAACCATCAAGATATCGGGGTCTTGTCGAACGATGCTTCTCAAACCATTCGCGAAGGTGAGGCCGATGCTCGGGCGGACCTGGATTTGGCCGATGCCGAACATCTGATACTCGACCGGATCCTCGATGGTAAGGATGTTGGTGGTCGGGCTGGATAGCTCTTGAAGTGAGCCGTAAAGCGTAGTGGACTTACCGCTACCGGTTGGGCCGGTAGAGAGGATCATCCCGTGGGGCTGTCGGATAAGCCGTCGGTAGACGTCCAGGCTCTCCTGGGACATCCCGATCTCTTGCAAGCCGAACACTGCGTTCGTCTTGTCGAGAATTCGCATCACCGCGCGCTCGCCGTAAACGGTGGGGACGATGGAGACGCGGACGTCGATGGATCGACCAGAGACTTGGAGCTTGATGCGGCCGTCTTGGGGCAGTCGACGCTCGGCAATATTCATCTCGCCGAGAATCTTAATTCGGGAGATGAGTGCTGCGTGCATCCGCTTCGGCGGCTTGATCATCTCGTGCATGATGCCGTCGAGTCGGTACCGGACTCGCACCTCGCGATCGTACGGCTCGATGTGCACGTCGCTCGCGCTGTCCCTCACGGCCTGAGACAGGATGAGGTTGACCATCTGCACGACGGCGGTATCGCCCGCCATCTGCTGGAGGTTCGCAAGGTCGGTGTTCTCGTCAAGATCGGTATAGGGTCCTTCCTCCAAGGGAAGCCCTTCCAACATCTTCTCGATGAACTGCTCTTCGATCTGCTCTCGGATGAGCACGGGATCGGCGAGTACTGCACGAAGAGGCAGATCGAGCAGCACGCTCAGATCGTCCACTGCGGGCAGAGTCGAAGGTGATGGGATCGCGACAATAAGCACGCCTCGCTCCATTTGCAGGGGCAGGACTTGATGTTTGAGAGCAAAGTCTCCTGGGGCCAGTTTGAGCACTTCGGGATCGGGCTTTACGCGTTCGAGGTCGACGTAAGGCAACGAAGCGACGGACGCTTGTGGCGAAGGAGAAAGCAGCGGAGATCCAAGTTCAGAACTCATAGCCGTGATGACAAGTGGGTTGACGCGCGACTGAAATGGGATGGTTCAGCGGTTTGTTGCTTTTACCGATACAGCATCATTATCAGTGCCCGCACTGAGACCAAAGGACTATCGGCGGAGAAATCTGGGGACATTTTAAGCGCGTTTGGCGTAGTCGCCGACTTTTCCCAACTATTTGACACGCGTCAGTCATCCCGAGCCTGCGAGGGACCTCATTTTCAACGCTGCGTTTCGGGCCGATGCAATCGTCGATTACACGCCTTCGGTGGGATGGTGCGGAAAGTTGTCGACGATAAAAGAGGTCCCTCGCAGGCTCGGGAAGACTGACCCCTTCACGGGTTGCCTACTTTTTCGACGCAATCACGGCGTGGGCGTCGGCAAGCAGACCCTCGAACTCGCCTTTGTCGAACGGGACGTCGAGGTAAATGCCGATCCAACCGCGGTGGCCCACGTAAGGCGGGCGGAAGAAGGAGCCGGGCCGGTCTTGCACAAGCGATTCTTGAACGCCGGGAAAGGCCGCGCACCAAACCGCCAAACGATCGTCGTGGTGATGGTTCGCGCTCATCGCGAACTGCTTCTTGTTCTTGGCAAAGTAAGCCGCCTCGCCATGACTCGACTTTTCGAAGACATCGGGGAACGATAAGCAAACGGTTCGCAGCAGCTCGAGCGGATCCATATCAACCATGCACGCGGCGTTTCGCCGCGCGTTCGATGCCCTTCTGGACGAGCATGAAAGCGAGGAGCAGAACGCCAATCACGATCTTAGTCCACCAGGAGCTTAGGGTGCCTTGGAAGGTGATCGCGGAATTTACGATTCCAAGAATGCAAACACCGAGGAGCGTCCCAAAGACCGACCCAAATCCACCGCTCAGGAGCGTCCCGCCAATGACGACGGCGGCAATCGCGTCCAACTCGAGACCGGTCCCAGCGGACGCGTTTCCGGCTGACGTGTAGAGGGCAAACAAACCGCCGCCCAGAGCCGCACAGAAGCCGCTCACCATGTAGGCCATCACCAAGGTGCGCTGAACCGGCAGTCCCATCAAACGAGCCGACGCGGCATTCCCACCTACCGCATAGATCGCCCGACCAAATGGGGTTTGCTTCGCGACGAACGCACCAATCACCACCACGATCAGGAACACGATCGGGGGCAGGTTCACGTTCGCGTGGCCTGGCAAATGGATGGCAAACTCGGTGAGCGAATCGAAGTAGGGGTGGTGGATGGAGATCGCTTCCTGACTGATCCGGAAGCCCATTCCACGGCAGAAGAAGAGTCCGGCAAGCGTCACAAGGAACGAGGGCAACTGGAACTTCGCCACCAAAATCCCCTGAACCCAGCCCACAAACAGCCCGAAGAGCAGAGGCAAACTGAGAGCCACCAACGGGTGGAAATGCCCATTCTGGATAAGCGACGCAGCCATGATGCTGCTGCATCCGACCAACGATCCCACCGACAAATCGATGCCGCCGGTGAGGATCACGAACGTGAGCCCGACCGCGGCGACGCCCATGAAAGCCTTATCGCCGAACAGGCTCACGAACACTCGCAAAGAAAAGAAGTGGTCGAAGTGAAGGCCGGCAGCGACGAAAAGGGCTATCGCAGCGGTCGCGGTGATCAGAATTGGGAGTCGCTCTCGCAAGTTCATGCGCGTGCCCTCACAAACATTCCACGCGACCATTGACGGAATATCGGGGATTGGAGAAGGCAGACGGCCACTACGATGGCCGCTTTCACGACCAGGGTCACCTCGGTGGAAATGCCGCGGGTGAGGATGGTCGTCGTCAGCGTTTGCATCAGCAGCGCGCCGATGACCGACCCAATTAACGAGAACCGCCCTCCCATGAGCGAGGTCCCGCCGACGGCGACCGCGAGAATCGCGTCGAGTTCGAGATACAGGCCGGCTTGGTTGGCGTCTGCCGCTTGGATGTCTGCGGTTCCGATAAGCCCGGCGACCCCGGCGCAAACCGCCGAAAGGACGTAAACGGTGAGGAGGATCCTGCCCGCATTTACTCCCGCGTATCTTGCCGCGGTTGGATTGCTTCCCGTTGCTTCGACAAACAGCCCCAGTGCGGTGCCCCTGCAGAGCAAGGTAAAGAAGCCAAAGCCCGAAGCGGCGATCCAAATGGGGATGGGTAGACCGAGCAAGGCGCCTTTTCCAAGGTTGGCGAAGGCAGGGTTTTCAAAAGTGACAATCTGCCCTCCCGAAAACAGCTGAGCAATTCCTCGGCCGGCGACCATGAGCAGAAGGGTGGCAACGATGGGTTGAAGCTCGAAGAAGCTCACCAGCATCCCGTTGAAGAGACCACACACTGCGGCCACCGCGAGCGAGAAAAGCACGATGCCGAGCACCGATCCGTGGAGGTCGATTCCTGCGAACGGGGTGTCTTTGGGCCGGGTGATGAGACATGCCGCGACGGTCCCCGCAACCGCCATGATCGCACCGACCGAGAGGTCGACGCCTCGGGCTGCGATCACGAGGGTCATTCCCAAAGACAATAGGGCAACTGGTGCCGCCCGGTTGAGAACGTCCACAAGGCTCCCGTAGATCCGGCCGTCTCGAACATGGAGGCCGAAGAATCCGGGGGTGAAAAAGAGGTTGAAGCCGAGCAGCAATACGAGCATCGCCACCGCCCAAAACCACGAAGGAAGATTCTTCTTCAAACCGCCTCCCCCGCAATCGCGTTGACGATGTTCTCCTCAGTGATCGCGTTGCCCTCGAGCGAGCCGACGACCTTCCGATCTCGCAGAACCAAGACCTGAGTCGCGGACCTGACAACCTCGGCGATCTCGGACGAGACGAAGACGAATGACTTGCCCTCCAGCCTCAGCCGTTCGACGAGCGACATGATTTCGAACTTGGCTCCGACGTCGATTCCCCGGGTGGGCTCATCGAGGAGGAGCAGCCGCGGGTCCACGGACAGCCAGCGGGCGAGCAGTGCTTTTTGCTGATTGCCACCGCTGAGAAACTGAATCTGCCTTTCGATGTCGGGCGGCTGAACTTTGAGTCGGCCGGTTAGGTCGGTGGCCAACTCCTTCTGCTTGGTGGAAGGGATTTTGCGAAGCCAACCTTGCTTCGCCTGCATCACCACCATCATGTTTTCTCGAATCGTGAGCTCGGGGAATATCCCCTCCGCTTTGCGATCCTCCACGCACAGCCCAAACCCCTGCTTGATCGCCCGCTTTGGACCGAAGTGGCGAATGGAGACGCCGTCGAGATCGAGCGTTCCCTTGTCCGCCGAGTCGAGGCCAAAGAGTAGGCGGACGGTCTCGGTTCGGCCGGATCCAAGCAACCCGGCCAAGCCAAGCACCTGGCCCGGTTTGATTTCGAAGTCGAGCCCGTTGACCGACCCTTCCCTGCCGAGCTCTTTGGCGGTCAAGAACGGCTTTGCCGCATTCACCTCTGAAGACGCCGCGCTAATCGTGCGATCGAGCGCGGAAGCATCGCGACCGATCATCTGGGAAACCAGTTCGAGTCGCGTTAGCTCGGCGGCGTTCCAAGTCCCAACCTTTTGGCCGTTTCGCAAAATCGTGATTCGGTCCGACAGCTCATAGACCTGATCGAGAAAGTGAGTAACGAAGACGATCCCCAGCCCCTCCGACCGCAATCGCCGAATCGCATCAAAGAGCTGGGTGACTTCGTTCGCGTCGAGGCTGGAGGTCGGCTCATCGAGCACGAGTACCTTGGCGGATACGTCGAGAGCTCGGGCGATCGCGACCATCTGCTGGATCGCGATCGAGCAGCCGCCGAGAGACCGCCGTACATCAATCTCAACACCCACTCGCGCAAGGGCTTTTTCGGCCCGCGCTCGTAGGGCTTTCCACTTGATGCCAAGCGGACCGCGAGGCTCGCGGCCGAGGCAGATGTTTTCGGCCACCGAAAGGTTTGGCACCAGGTTCACCTCTTGGTAAACCGTGCTGATTCCTTCCTTCACCGCGTCGTCGGGAGATCGGGGGCGGATCGACTTGTCGCCAAGTACGATCTCGCCTTCTTCCGGCGTGTAGACGCCGGTCATCACTTTGATAAGGGTGCTCTTGCCGGCGCCGTTCTCGCCCATAAGGGCATGAACTTCGCCGGCGCGCACCTCAAATTCCACGCCTTCCAGGGCGGTGACGCCCAGGAAGCGCTTGGAAATCCCTCGCATATGGAGGCACGGCGAGGGATTTGAGTTGGTCACTTGATCAGTACTTGCGGGTCGGTAGCGCCTTCGCAGCGTTGGTGTCGTCGAAGAGGCCGTCCTGAACTACCGTTCGCTTCGGCAAGGTTTGACCGGCCTTGACCTTTGCGGCGGCTTCCATGATCATCGGTCCGAGGAGCGGGTTGCACTCGACCGAACAATTCAACTTGCCCTGAGTGATCGCGGTGAGACCATCCTTGACCGAGTCGATGCTGATTACCAGGATGTCTTTGCCCGGCTTCTTGCCTGCTTCCTCAATCGCCTGGATCGCACCGATCGCCATGTCGTCGTTGTGGGCGAAGACAGCGGTGATCTCTTTGCCATGTGCACCCTTCAGGAACGCCTCCATAACCGTTTTGCCGTTCTCTCGCTTGAAGTCGCCGGTCTGTGAGATGACGATGCTCATGCCGGAGAATGCCTTCATTGCATCCTCGAACCCCTTCTTTCGATCGATCGCGGGGGCGCTGCCGGTGGTGCCCGTGATCTCGGCGATGACCGCCTTTCCGTTCGTCTTCTTAGCCAGCCACTCGGCGGCACGCTTGCCCTCGTCGACGAAATCAGAGCCGATGAACGTTGCGTAAAGATCTTCGGAAACGTCGGGGCGTCGGTCGGAGACGATCACCGGGATGCCGGCCGCTTTCGCTTCCTTCAGCACCGGTTCCCAACCTTGGGTGACGATCGGTGAGAAAGCGATGACGTCGACGCCCTGGGTAATGAAATTCTTAATCGCGGCGATCTGATTCTCTTGCTTTTGCTGAGCATCACTGAACTTCAAGTCGTAGCCGCTCGCTTTCGCCGCTTCCTGAATCGAGATCGTGTTCGCGGTTCGCCAGCCGCTCTCCGAGCCGACCTGGGAGAAACCAATCGTCAGCTTCTTACCAGTCGGGGTAGGTGGCGGGGTGGTGGTGCCACCTTTGTCGGTTCCGTTAGTGCCGGATGAGCCGTTGGGCGGGGGCGTTGTCGGGTCCTTGGTGCCGCATCCGAAGATGGCTGCCGTAACGAGAGCAGCGAGACCCCAAGCTGCCAAATTCCTATTGATCATTTCCTTCCTCCAAATTCCGTTTCTAGAATCTTACTCCGACCCAACCGTAGGGCCGGGCTCCCAGCCGGCATCCCGTCACACCCTCGTGTGAGCTCCGCTCCTAACTGGCATTGTGTCGAGATGCCGGCTGGGAAGCCGGCACCACTCTTACGTATCCAAAAATCTCCAGTCGAACTTAGTGTCCTTTGCCAAGGGCTGATCCAACATAATCGCCCTCAGGACCGCGATCGGCATTTCGTTCTGCTTCAAAAACGTGTCGTGGAACTCCTTCGCCGACATCTTGCCGCTTCCGACAACCTCTTTGTGCAACGCCCGAACCTGCTTGCCGCCGATCATGTAGGCGGCCTGGTAGAGGGGTGGGTAGTTGCCGTTTAGCGACCTCCGAACTTCGCCCTCCGCGTTGGCCCGCTCGTGACGAACTCGCTCGACGAGCATCTCGATGCACTCCTGCGCGGACATCTCGCCCAAGTGGTAGCGGAGAGAAAACACGATGCGGACGCAGCGGTGCATGCGCCAGAACAGCATTCCGATCCGGTCCTCGGGTCCTTGCGGAAAGCCGAGATCCCACAGGAGCATCTCCCAGTGAAGGGTCCAGCCCTCGATCCAGAAGGGAGTGGAAAACAGTTGGCGATAGGGGCGGTAGCGCTCGCACATGTACTGCTGCATGTGGTGGCCGGGAATCAGCTCGTGCTGCACGGTGCAGCGGGAGAAATGCCGGTTGTTGCCGCGCATGCTCATCCGCTTTTGCTCGTGAGTCATCGTGTCGGTCGGGAACGAAACCTGGATGACTTCGCCGCCGAGGAAGAAGGGGTTTGTTTTCTGGGCCTCGGGCGACATCATCTTCATCCGCCAGGTTTCTCTTGCCGTCTCGGGGACGGTGAGCAGGTCGCGACTTTCGACGTATTCGATCGCCTCGTAGGCCATGTCGCGAACCATATCGGTTTGCCTGCCCGGCTCCACGGTGAGGCCTTTTACGTGCTCGACTGCCTTGGGCCAGTCGTCGCCAAAGCCAAGCTGTTGCGACGCTCGGAGCATCTCCGACTCACACCAGGCGTACTCCTTCTCGCCCATCGCAATGAGCTCTTCCGGCGTGTAGGGAATCATCTCGAAGGCGAGGTCGGCGATGAGCGCCTCGCGACCGACCGGGGTGCCGCCGATCGACTCAGCGGTTTCGGTGCCACCGGCGACCGCCTTCTCTAGACTTTCGATGAGTTCGCCGAGAAGTCGGTCGACTTCGCCATACGGCTCCTTTGTCCACCATGAGAAGGCGGGGTCATAGCCGTTGTAGTAGTCGAACCACTCTTTGAGCTTCTCTCGAAGGTCTTTGGTCGTTCCCAGGGCGGCGGAGGGGGGTGTTGGGGCGGGAGAAGTTGGCGAGTCGTCCTTCCGAACACCGAACACCGAACACCGAACACCTTCCCTAATCTCGGCGAGCTGCCCCGCCGCGCCTTCCCCATCCATCGTCTCCATGCGCTGTCGCGCCTCAACGAGCGAGGTGATCGTCGCCGCGAAGGGAATCGTGGGCATCAGGCTCTCGATGCGGCCTCCGTCTAGCTCCGATCGGCGCTTAGCCATTCCGAGGTGATTCGCGAACAGGAGATAGTCGGCCTTCCCGTCTCGGTCGAGATTTTCAAAATCGACGGCGGAAAGTTTGACCAAATACTCTTGAAAAAGTCGTTCAAATCGTGCCCGACGGGTCGGTGAAGACTTCACCGTGTAGAATCGCGTCAACGAGTCAACGTCGGCTTTGAACTCAATTATCAGGTCGGGCAGGAGAGAACTGTTCATTTCAGAAGTCGTTATTGCTAATATAATTTAATCTTAAACGGTTTTGCGAGGACAATTACGGTTGGTAGCTATGTTGAACATTCGCGCTCAGTCCCATCGGGCCATCTTACTTCCGCTTGCGTTGGTCTCTCTCGGCTTTAGCTGGGCGAGTTCCGACTACCGTCCGAGTGCGTCCGAATTGAAGGCCTCGTACCAGCGGGCCGACACAATTTCTCGCGATTACTCCACCCACGTGTTCAACGTGCGGCTCGCGCCGGTCTGGCTCGAAGGGGGCAAGCGATTCTACTACCGAAGCGATCCCTCAGCGAAGCACCGGACCTTTTACGTCGTCGATGCCGCCACCGGCCAAAAGAGCCCGGCTTTCGATCACAAGGCGTTGGCTGAAGGGCTGGCAAAAGAAACCGGGGAAACGATCGACGCGGATTTCTTGCCATTCACCAACATCCGCCTGACCGCCGATGCGGCGAATTTCAACTACAAGGGGCAGGGCTACAAATTCGGGTTGAGCGATCATTCGCTCGCCAAGGCCGAACTCGTCCCGGTTGAGAGGCCACAAAGGGAAGCTCCTTGGGTCCAAGACACCTGGCCACCGGAAACCGGATCGCACACCGCGCCCGACAAGAGTTGGTCGGTGGAGCTCAAGGAAAACAACGTTTTCGTCAAGTCGGCCTCCGGCGAGGAAAAGCAGCTCACCAAAGACGGAGTCGCCGATCACTACTACTCAAGAACCTACTGGACTCCCGACTCTAAGCGACTGATCGCGGTTCGGGTCACGCCGGGAGACCGAAAGAAGGTCAGCCTCTACCAGTCTTCCAATACGGGCACGACTCGCGGAAAGCTCGAATCGAGGCTTTACGACCAGCCCGGTGATAAGGTCGACACCTTCGACATGCAGCTTCTGGATGTTGCCAAAGGCACCGAGACGGCGGTGAACGCGGAGCCGGTCGATTACGGCGACCTGCCTCGACCACGCTGGATGAAGGACGAGAAGCACTTCACCTACGACAAGATGGACCGCGGATATGGGCGCTGGCGCATCATCTCGGTCGATTCGGAAACCGGGGCAACCAATGCAGTCGTCGATGACGATCCGCCCACTTTCGTGGATTCGACCGCACAGTTCAGCCATTTCTGTGAAGACTCCGACAACGTGATTTGGCGCTCTGAGCGCGACGGTTGGGGGCACCTCTACCTAAGCGACGGCGGTGGGAAGATTCTCAACCAGATCACCAAAGGTAACTGGGTGGTTCGAGGCGTTGAGCACGTTGACGACAACGCGAAGCAACTGATCTTTTCGGCGAGCGGGATGAATCCGAAGGAAGATCCGTACTTCATCCACTATTACCGCATCAACTACGACGGCTCCAACATGGTGCCGCTAACTCCGGCAGTTGGCAATCATAGTGCCCAGTTCTCACCGGACCAGAAAACTCTGGTTGACACCTATTCCACCATCGACACCGCACCGGTGCACGAGTTGCGAAGAGTGTCGGATGGAAAGGAATTGGCAAAGCTCGAGGAGTGCAACACCTCGGACCTTAAGAAAATCAACTGGCAGAAGCCGGAAGCGTTCGTGGCCAAGGGACGAGACGGAAAAACCGACATCTACGGCGTCGTCTATCGACCGACGAATTTCGATCCCAAGCTGAAATATCCGATCGTGGAGAACATCTACGCAGGCCCGCAGGACTCGTTTGTTCCCAAGTCGTTCTTTGGCGGGAACTACATGCAGGGCATGGCCGAGCTCGGATTCATCGTCGTGCAGATCGATGGAATGGGCACTCGAAACCGAGGCAAAGCATTTCATGACGTCTGCTTCAAGAACCTTGCGGACGCGGGATTCCCGGACCGAATTCTTTGGATGAAGGCATTAGCTGCCAAATACCCCTATATGGATGCGGATCGGGTCGGGATTTTTGGAACGTCGGCGGGAGGTCAAAACTCGGCCGGCGCAGTTTTGTTCCACCCCGAATTTTATAAGGTCGCCGTCTCGTCTTGTGGTTGTCATGACAACCGCATTGACAAGCTTTGGTGGAACGAACAATGGATGAGTTATCCGGTCGGACCCCACTACGAAGCCCAATCAAATATCACAAATGCGGCAAAGCTACGGGGGAACCTGCTTCTGATGGTTGGCGAAATGGACCATAATGTTCCACCAGAGTCTACGTTTCGTTTTGCCGACGCGTTGGAGAAAGCGAATAAAGACTTTGAGCTCGTGGTCATCACGGGCTCGGACCATACTGCCGGAGGACCGTACGGAGAGAGAAAGCGACGCGACTTCTTCGTTCGACACCTTTTGGGGGTAGATCCGCCGGTTTGGAACGGCGGTTAGTAGAGAACCGATGCTAAACAAAATCAAGCTCGAGCCCCGGATTGCTGCGTACGTGAGCCTCGTCCGAGACGGGGAAGCACTGCACAGCCAAGTCAGTCGTGGGCTGGCGGAGGAAGGACTCACCGCGAGTCAGTTCAGTACGCTCAAGGTTCTCAAGTTGCACGGCGCCCTCGCTCAGCGCGACATTGCCGCCCACCTCCTGAAATCGGGCGGCAACATCACGATTGTCGTCGACAATCTAGAGCGAGACGGCCTCGTGAAGCGAATTCGCGACACCGAAGATCGACGCATCGTCTTTGTAAGACTCACCCCCAAGGGTGAGGAGCTCTTCGACCGCATCTATCCGCCGCACCTCGACCGAATTCGCCGAGTCATGGGTGGCCTCACCGAGCGTGAGTGCGACGAACTGATCGGCCTCCTCGAGAAGCTTTGCGGCACCGCTGACGTCTCCTGCGTCCCCGAGGACGCGAACGCGCCGGTCGTCGTCCATTAGTTAGCCCTCCGGAGGGGCGAGATATGGCCGCCCTTTCAGGGCTCAGAAAGTGCGTCGGATTTCACCCAGGGCGTTGCCCTGGGCTACATTGTTCTCGACCCTTCAGGCCTACTTGACGGCCAAGAAAACCTTGCAGCTACGACAGAGATTCGAACCTAGACAATGTCTAGGTTCTTTGCGACAGAGCCTTAGCGACCGACGAACCCCTACCCCTATGTTCCCCGCGCTACGCGATGGGCACCATCTACTGAACGCAGGGCCGCGACCACCGCAGCCAATCGAATGCTATAACGAACCTGATATGGTTCGCTTGCTCACGCCGCTCCTTTTCCTGACCCTCCTGGCATCTGCCCAGGCGGATCTTGGCGCCACCAGCCTAAACGAAGGGTGGCACCTGCAAGACATCGCCAAGGTGCCCCAGACTGGAGCAGTCCTCTCCGCCCCATCGTACAAACCAACGAATTGGTACAAGGCGGTCGTGCCCGGCACCATCCTCACCACGCTCGTCAAGAATGGCGTCTATCCCGAACCGTTTTACGGCCTCAACAATCTGTCCATCCCCGACTCCCTCTGCCGAACCTCCTACTGGTACCGAAAGACCGTCACGATCCCCAAGACCTTCGCGGGCCAACAAACCTGGATCAGGTTCGATGGCATCAATTACACCGCCGAGATTTGGGTCAACGGTCATCAAGCCGGCCGAATGCAGGGCGCCTTCTCCCGCGGCACCTTCAACATCACCCCGTTCGTCAAGCCCGGCCAGAAGGTCGCCATTGCCGTGAAGGTCGATCCTCAACCCCATCCCGGAGAGCCCCACCAGAAGTCGGTCGCCAATGGCACCGGCCCGAACGGCGGCGAGAGCGCCCGAGACGGAGCCACCTTCCTCGCCGCCATCGGCTGGGACTGGATCCCCACGATTCGCGACCGCAATACGGGAATCTGGCAGGGCGTGACCCTCTATTCGACCGGCGCAGTCGTGTTGAAGGACCCTTATGTCAGCTCGGATGTCGACCTGACGAAGGCCAACCACCCTGCTGACGTGACCATTGAGACCACCGTCCAGAACGTCTCCTCAAAACCCGTCACTGGCTTTCTCCAGGGCGGGTTTGAGAGGGTGCGGTTCAAGCAGAACGTCCGGCTTGGGCCGGGCGAAACGAGGAAGGTCGTGCTCACGCCGGCGGTGGTCCCGGCCCTCCATCTCGCCAAGCCCGCCCTTTGGTATCCGAATGGCTACGGGAACCAGACGATGCACAACCTCAAGCTCACCTTCCAAACGGGAGGAAGAGCGTCCGACCTGCTGTCGCTGCGGTTTGGCATCCGGAAGATTCAATACACCCTGCCCGGTTCGGACAATCTGGCCCTCTCCGTGAACGGCATCCCCGTCCTTTGCAAGGGCGGTGACTGGGGCATGGATGAGGGGATGAAGCGCATCGATCCAGCTCGCTTGGAGGCGCAGATCAGCATGCACGCCCAGGCGAACTACACGATGATTCGCAACTGGGTCGGCCAGAGCACGAGCGAGGACTTCTACAGCCTTTGCGATCAGCATGGGATTCTCATCTGGGACGAGTTCTTCCAGCCCAACCCATCGGACGGCCCTAACCCCGATGACACCGTCAACTACCTCGCCAACGTCCGCGAGAAGATCCTCCGCTTCCGAAACCACCCAAGCATTGCCCTTTGGTGTGCCCGAAACGAGGGGAATCCGCCCCCCATCATCCACCAGGGCATCGACGCCCTAAACAAGGAGCTGGACGGCAAGCGTCTCTATCAGCCGAGTTCCACCGATGGCCGAGGCGTGCGCTCCGGCGGCCCCTATCACTGGCGCGAGCCCCGCCACTTCTACGAAGTGGACGCGCCTTTCAAGACGGAAATCGGCACCGTCTCCATCCCAACTCTTGAGGCCCTTCACGCGATGATGCCCGAGAAGGATTGGGAGACGATCAACGAAGACTGGGCCGAGCACGACTTCACTCGAGGTGCCCAAGGCGGCGACTGGTTCCCGCGTCGACTGGCTGCGCGATACGGTGTGGTCAAGGACACCCCCGACTTCGTGCGAAAGGGTCAGATGATGACCTACGAGTCCTACCGCGCGATGTACGAAGGCCGCAACGCCAAGCTCTTCGCCCCGGTCACCGGGGTGCTCACCTGGATGAGCAACCCCTCGCAGCCATCATTCGTCTGGCAGCTCTACACTCACGACCTCGAACCGAACGCGGCCCTGTTTGCCACTGCCTCGGCATGCGAGCCCATTCACATCCAGTTGAACCAGAGCGACTGGCACGTGATGGTCATCAACAACACGCCGAAGCATTTAACCGGGTACCGGGCAAGAGTCGACGTGTACAACTTGGACGGAACCCTTGCCTATTCGAACCGACCCACTCCGGAGGCCGCGCCGAGTTCGGCCCTAGACCTCGGCGCCGTAGAATTCCCAACCGCACTTTCCCCGACGCACTTCGTGGTCGTCCGCCTCTTCGATCCTAAAGGACAGATGGTGTCGCGAGGATTTTATTGGCGGTCAAATCCCGATATCCAGGACGACTTTAGGGCTCTCGATTCGCTGCCGAAGGTGCAACTCAAGGCTACGGCACGGTTTAAGGATGGTGATGGAAATGTGCGTATCGTGAACCCAAGCAAGTCGGTTGCCCTCATGGTTCACCTTCAGCTTCGGGATGCCACGACGGGGCGGCGCATTCTCCCGGTCACCTATTGGGACAACTACGTTTCCCTCCTGCCCGGCGAGTCTCGCATCATCAGTATCCTCGCCCGAGGAGCAAGTAAGCCCGTAGTTGCGATCGACGGGTGGAACGTCGTTCCGATGATCGTCCATCCGTAGGTTTGCGTTTGGTTGTCGGTGGGGGTTCTTCAGGCTCGTACCTAAGGACATTGGTGCCGCTTGGGTTCAAATGTCGATGGAAGTTGCGAGACTTTCTTGGCCGTCAAGTAGGCCCGAAGGGTCGAGCATAGGATAGCCGAGGGCAACGCCCAGGTAGACGTGTATCTTAGCTCCAAGCCCTGTAGGGGCGAAATAAGGCCGCCCTTTCAGGGCTCAGGAAGTGAGTCGAATTCACCCAGGGCGCTGCCCTGGGCTACGCTATTCTCGACCCTTCGGGCCTGCAGAGGAAGACTAGGCTGACAGTCCCCATTGTCCTCGTCCGATTTGACTTGGCTCTGCCCTGCGTCATTCGCCCCGAATCACAAGGCACCGCAACGCAACGGGAAACATCCGGGGAAAAAAGGGACAATTCGTCTAGCCTCGCCGAACCGAAGTTAAGCTGTTCGAATGGAGAGAATCAGCATTCACCGAATCGCTGTAGCGGTCGCTTGTGCCGCTCCGGTTCTAGCATCCGCGACCCTGTTGGGTCCCACCCCCTATCTGTCCATCGCGGACAGCCCGTTTATCGGCGGGACCTACACGTACTCGTATCTAGAGAACTTCGAGGATCACCTCCTCAACGTCCCCGGCGTGACCGGCGACAACGGCGGTGTTACCAGCGTGGTCTTCGGACCGGCCATCCACGATTCCGTGGACGCCGATGACGGTGTCATTGACGGCAGCGGCCTCAATGGAGACGACTGGTTCACCCGCGAGGGAGCGGACGGAGTGACCTGGACCTTTGACGCCAATATCCTCGGCCACCTGCCCACCCATGCGGGAATTGTCTGGACTGACGGCACGAACGACATTCACTTTGAGGCGTTCGACCAAGATGGCAACTCGTTGGGGACGCTGTCGGGCAGTCACGCGGACGGGAGCTTCAACGGCGAAACCGACGAAGACCGTTTCTATGGCGCGATCAACCCAACGGGCATCTCGAAGATCCACCTCTGGGGCGGCAGCGGCGGAATCGAGATGGACCACCTCCAATACGGCTACGCATCGGTGCCCGAGCCCGCGACCATGGCCGTGCTCGGCCTAGGCGTCCTCGGCCTCATCCAGCGCCGCCGAAGCGCAAGATAACTGTCCCTAGCCCGCCCTTCACCTACGGAACGGCGGGCTTCCGGCATAATCTCCCCAATGCTTGACCGCGATCTGATCCGCAACCAGCCAGACGTCGTACGGGCGCGAGTGGCGCGCAAGGGGCTCGATGCGCCGATTGACGAGTTCAATCGGCTCGATATCGAGTGGCGTGCGCTGCGAACCGATCTCGACGTAAAGCGAGCCGAAATGAATCGGATCAGCAAGTCGATCGGCCAATTCATGGCCCAGGGCAAGAAGGACGAAGCCGAGGCCGCCAAAGGTCAAACCAAGGACCTGAAGGACGGCATCGCCGCCGGCGAAGGCCGCGAGCGGGAGCTAGAAGAAGCCCTCCATAACGTTGAGCTCCTGTTCCCCAACCTGCCCGCCGCTTCCGTTCCCGATGGCAAGGATGAGAACGACAACGTCGAAGTCCGTACCTGGGGCGAGAAGCCCGAATTCAAAGAGCAGCCCCAGCCCCACTGGGACGTCGCCGACCGCCTCGGCCTGCTCGACCTTCCGAGAGCCACCAAAATCAGCGGTAGCGGCTTCGCCCTCTACACCGGCCTCGGTGCCCGCCTCCAGCGAGCCCTGTTCAGCTACATGATCGACCACCAAACGACCGCGAACGGATATTACGAAATCTATCCACCCGTGGTGGTCAACCGGGCCAGCCTCATCGGCACCGGCAACCTCCCCAAGTTCGAGGACGACCTTTACCGAACCACCGACGACCTCTTCCTCATCCCCACCGCCGAGGTCCCGGTCACCAACTACTATCGAGATGAGATCCTCGATGGCCCCAAGCTCCCCATCCGCCTCGCTGCCTACAGTAGCTGCTTCCGCCGAGAAGCGGGCGCCGCCGGAAAAGACACCCGAGGCATTCAAAGAATCCACCAGTTCGACAAGGTTGAGCTCGTCTGGTTCTGCCTCCCCGAAGAGAGCTACGATCATCTCGAAACCCTCGTCACTCACGCCGAAAGCGTGCTCCAGGCCCTGGGAATCCACTATCGGGTCATCGAGCTTTGTACCGGCGACCTAGGCGCCAAAGGCTCTAAGTGCTACGACTTAGAACTCTGGTCCCCCGGCATCGGCCGCTACCTAGAAATCTCCAGCTGCTCCAACTTCGAGGCCTATCAGTCTCGCCGCGCCAACATCCGCTTCCGCCGCGAGCAAGGCGCGAAGCCGGAATACGCCCATGTTCTCAACGGAAGTGGCCTTGCCACTCCGCGGTTGTTCTCAGCCGTGCTCGAGACGTTCCAGCAGCCGGATGGTAGCCTTTTGGTACCGGAAGTGCTGCGGCCGTACGTGGGAACAGACCGCATTGGCTAGTAGCGTTGGCGTCCCCGCCGACGATTCCGGAGCCGTCGGCGAGGACGCCAACGCTCCTAGCCGCACCAGCAAATAAAACAGCGAAAGCCCCCGGCAACTCGTTCCGATACTTCTCATGTGCCTCTGTGGGCACGGGGTTTAGAGGGGTAGCGAAGTTGCGAAACGGGTTCTCAAACACACAAAGGCTAGATACCAACCTTCGGATTGATCCGAGGGTCGTCCTGGCGAGCCAGCTCTTGCAGCTCAACCAAAACGAGCTTGAGCAATCCATCGATACTGAGCTGAACGAGAACCCGGCCCTCGAGCGGCTTCAGGACGAGGTCGAACCGATCTCCGACGAAGACGTCTATCGAGCCGTCTGCCCCCAAGAGCTCCGTCCGGGGAGCGAAGATTTTGAATTCCAGCGCAGCCTGCCCAACGACGAGGGCGTCCTCGACTGGCTCGATTTCGCCGCTGCGGTCCAGCCGCTGCGCGAGCACCTCAAGGCCCAATTGCTTCCCACTTTGCCCAGGCACCTTCAGGGCGTGGGAGAGTACATGGTGGAGTGCCTGACCGACAAGGGCTACCTTGAAGAGGCGCTTGAGGAGATCGCTCTGATCACCGAGTGCTCTTTAGAAGAGGTCGAAGAAGTTCTGCAGAAGCTTCATAGCTGTGAGCCCGCCGGCGTGGGCGCACGGGGCATTCAGGAATGTCTGCTACTGCAGCTCGCAGGCGCCGAGAGTCTGGAGCGAAAGCTCGCGGCACGTATCGTTCGCGATTTCCTAGACGACTTCATGGCTCGAAAGACCCTTCGCATCTGTCGGCGATACGACGTGATGCCCGAGGTTGTCGAAAAGGCGTTTTCCGAAATCCTCTCCCTTTGCCCGTTCCCCGGCGAAGCGTTTGCGGAGCGCGGAGCCGCATCCAATAGATCGTTCGGCATCACCGCGGATCTCACGCTGACCCGCAGCGAATCGGGCTGGACAGTCCATGTATCAGGTCCTGACGCTTCATGCCTGCGAGTGAGCCGAGCCTACTCGCGCCGGCAGAAGGAATTGAACGAAAAGGAGCGACCGCCACGCGACGAGAAGCGGCATGTGGAGGTCTTCGTTCAGCGAGCGAAGGACTTCATCTCGTGCGTCGAGCAGCGCAGAAAGACGATGCGCGCGATCGGTGAATATCTGATCGAGAAGCAGAACGGATTCGTCTCAACCGGCGACTATGCGTTCCTGCAGCCGCTTACTCGGTCTCAGCTCGCCACGGATCTTGGAATTCACGAGAGCACGGTCAGCCGAGCCACCGCGGATAAGTTTGTACAACTTGCCGACGGCGAGATTGTGGCTTTCGAAGTCTTCTTCAAACCGGCCCTGCGGGTCCAAAAGATGATCGAGAGCATCCTCGCGACGGAAAACCCGGGCAATCCCCTTTCCGATGAACAGATCGCGGAGATCTTGGCCAAGAAAGGCGTGGTTGTCGCCCGGCGAACCGTGAACAAATATCGAGATCGCACGAAGCTGCTTTCGAGCCGAAAGCGACGAAGCGCGTAGCTTCGCTGGGTTCGGGGTTCTGGGTTCGGGGTTCGTGGTCAGACCTTCCCAAATCAAAATCGCGGGGCAGAGATTAGGGCAATGCCGGACATGCCTCTGAACCCCGAACCCCGAACCCAGCGCGAAGCGCTAAAACCGGACCGCAATCGTCCCGTAAAGCTGGTTCTGCCCCTGGTTCGGACGATGGGTCCCCCCGTTCGAAATGTGCAGGAATCGGAGCCCGACCAGCCACTCTTTGCTGCCCTTTCGAAAGGTAAAACCTCCCCCCGCGACCGGCGTCGTGTTGTACTGGCTGTTCAAGTCCACCGTCGTCTTATCCGCTGCCTGCAAACCCATCCCAATATCGAAATAAGTCCCGAAATTCACCCGAGTCGGGAACCGGTAGCGAGCCATAAACAGCACGCCGGCGGCGTTGGTCTTGTTCGGCTCGTCGCCCCCATGACCGGCGCTCGCCGTATGGTCCACGTAGCCCTCCACGAGGAACTGGGCGGGGATCGTTTTGTACCGGAATCGAGGCTCCGGTCTTCCATATCCGATCGAGAATCCGCCACCTGTTCGGAGGTCCTCACTACCGAAAATGTGGAGGCTTTGACCGAAGAATCCGGAAAAGTACCAGGAGTGGGAGGTTCGGTAGTCGTCCGCTGACTGGGAGTGGGCAAAAGCCACAAGAGAAATGCACAAGAATGCCGCGAATCCTTTCATTTTGAACTTGGGCCAAGCAGGTCGGCCCAGGGAGATGATGCAAGATCAGGTACCATTTTATGCAACCCCCATGCGTTCAAAGCTGCCTGTCGTTGTTATCGTAGGCCGCCCGAACGTCGGAAAGAGCACAGTGTTCAACCGACTCGTTCGGCGGCGCGTTGCCGTCGTCGAGGACACTCC
>JBBQFM010000046.1:0-47088 GCA_038321975.1 Fimbriimonadales bacterium
ACGGTGCCGTGAGCCGGCACTTCAGTGGTGTATCCGTCCTTATGCGAACCCACATCCTTCATCTTCCAAAGGTCACGGACCTTTGCCTTGTCCAGACTCGCATCCAAGTCCTTCCAGTGCGCCGTTACCTTCGCCTTCTGCGGACCGCGGTTCACCAAACCAACCGCGAACGAGCCATCCCAAAGTGGGCGGGCCCAAACCTCCAGATCGCCCTCCTGAGAACGTCTCGTAGCCACCTTACCGAGAGAATCCTGGTCGACTTCGATCACGTCGTGGTTCATAAGAACGTTGGTCGTGAACTCGTCGATTTGAGTCAGGTCGCAGCCGATGATGAGCGGCGCGCCGAGCAATGCCCACATCGAGATGTGGGTGATCTGCTCGTTACCACTGAGCTTGGTCGGGCGAACGCTGGGACCCCAGCCTAGCTTGCCCACGACCAGCATGTCGGGGTCGTTCCAGCCTCCGGGGCTGGCGCCGGCTGCCTTCGGGCTATGCGAGAACGCGATGCTGTCGAGGCTGCGCCACGAGTCGTTGATGTCTCCCGTGGTGCGCCAGAGGTTGCCACCGATCTCCTTGCCCCAGTTGAACACGTCGCCCATGCCGTACTGGCACAGCGAGAAGACGATGTCTCGGTCCACCTTGTCGAGGCAATCCCGCATGAGGACGTAGGGCTTCTGCATACCCGCCATGTCGGGGCGAGGCTCGATGCCGCCGTAGGAGCACCAGTCGTACTTGAGGTAGTCGATGCCCCAACTTGCGTAGGATTGCGCGTCCTGAAGCTCGTGCTTGTAGGAGCCGAGGTAGCCACCGCAAGTCTCCGGTCCCGGCGACGAGTAGATGCCGAGCTTGAGGCCTGTGTTGTGCACGTACTGGGTCAGCGACGGCATGTCGGGGAATTTCTCGTTCGGGATGATCTCGCCATCGCCGCCTCGAGACTTGGCCTCCCAACCGTCATCGATATTGATGAAGGTGTAGCCAAAGCTCGCAAGGCCGACCTTGTTGAATGAGTCGGCTGCCGCGCGAACCTTGTTCGCATCCACGCTGGTCGCCCAAACGTTCCACGAGTTCCAACCCATTGGCGGGGTTTGAGCAAGCATGTGATTGCCGCCCTTGATCGTGATCTCGCGCGAGTCCTTGCCCTTCGGTCCCTCGATCGAGATCGTGACCTTGGTGCTTCCTTCCGATGCAAGACTGCCGGCAATTACTCCTCGCTTCGCATCCAACGAGACTCCCGAAGGAAGCCCGGTGGCGGAATAAGTGAGACCCTCACCGGTTGCGGGAATGCGCCACAGGAACGGGCGGCCCGGGGTTGCGCCGACCACTCGCGGTCCGTGGATTTGAACCTTCTTCAGGTCAACATGCGCGATCGCCATTGTCGGTTCTTTCGCAACCACCAAAACCTTCGGAGGCTTGTCCGCGGTCACAAGCGTAAAGATTGCGTTGGCCCAGTCAGCATGGTCGTAGTCGTTACCATCGTTGCCATCTCGCACCACCAGGCGCATTCTCCGGGCACCCTTCAAGTCGACCGTAAGCTGTTTGGGCTTGTCTCCACCCTTCATCACGCCCGAGTCGGCGACCCGCTTGCCGTCCACGAAGATGAGGAACCGCACCGATCCCTTGCCCTCCGTTTCGTCGTCCACTCCGACCATCGAGGAGAAGGTGAGGGCGTTTCCGTAGAGTTCTAGCTCAAGTTCGCTGTCGGCGTGGGTACCCACACCAGCCGGAAAAGAATCGCCGCCAATCTTGATCGGATGACCTTCGACCGACTGGTTCCGGTGGGGCTCACCCCAGCCTTGGTTGATGCCCGCAACATCGACTCTTTGGAGCGGATAGATCGGGTTGGTCTGACCATGCAGAACTGCGGAAGACGCGAGCAGAGAAAATAGCAACATTGGCAACCTGATAATAACCGTTTCTTGCTGACTTGGCGTAGACCTCGCGAAGCTATTTCGATCATAACTTCCTTATCCGATGGCTGATAAATTGAAGGTTTTGGTTTGGGATGAGAATCCCTCTCATGCTCCGAAGGAGCTTTATCCGGATAGCATTCGCGGCGCGGTCGCCGATGGCTTGAAGGCATTCGACAAGAAAGGACAACTCGACGTAACCGTCGCCTCGCTCGACGACCCGGATCAGGGCGTCTCTGACGCAACCCTGGCCGAAACCGATGTGCTCATCTGGTGGGGCCATGCGCGACATGGTGAAGTCAAAGACGAGCTTGCAGAGCGAGTGAAGGAGCGCGTTCGAAAGGGCGGGATGGGTTTCGTGGCCCTGCACTCGGCACACTACTCCAAGACGTTCACCAAGGTCATCGGCGGTCCCGGCCACCTCAAGGGCGGCTGGCGAGAGTCCACCGATACTGAAGAGATCCGAGTCTGCGCCCCCTGGCACCCAATTGCCCAGGGTGTGAGCGACTTCACGATCGAAGCAGAAGAGATGTACGGTTCACCCTTTGAGGTCCCCGCGTTCGAGACGCTCGTTCTGCAGAGCTACTTCCCCCTTGGAGGCGAGTATTTCCCGAGCGGTATCGCCTGGACAGTGGGCGACGGCATCGACCCCGAGTTCACCTCCGGCCCCGGTGGCGGCAAGGGTCAGGGCCACGGCGTCGGCCGAGTCTTCTACTTCCGCCCAGGTCATGAGACCTACGGCGTGTACTTCGACGACCGGATTCGCCAGGTTATCTACAACGGCGTGCTCTGGACTGGCAAACTCTCGTAGTAGTCGTCGGCAAGCATAGGTCAAGGTCCGAGGAATTCTAGTGGTCCTCGGGCCGTTTCTATTCGTTTGCTACAGATAGGATGTCGCGTTATATGAGTGAACGGATTCAGGAAGACAAAGCAGGCCTCCCCTTGCCGAGGATGTTCGTGCCTCGGGAGGGGGAGGGCAGGGTGGGGGTTCGCCCGCCGACCAACGAACTATGCAGGATTCCCTCCCCTTGGGGAGGGGCAGGGGTGGGGTTCCGGGAGTCCACGACCATCTCTTCTCGCTCCTTGAATCGAAAGATTTCGGGTGAACGACACCCCACCCCTGCCCCTCCCCAGAGGGAGGGGTTCCTACGTAGCGGTTTGGTCGGCCACCGAACCCCCACCCTGCCCTCCCCCTCCGGCGCACGAACCATCGCCGAAAGGGGAGGCACCTTCGTCCTTCTTTTGTCGATGGCTTTCGTGTCCCAAGCGGACCGTCTGATCACCATCCCGACCGCCCACAAGCTCCGTATCGGCGAGTACCGATACGAGATCACGTCCCTCCAGGGGGCGGGGCGGGAATCATACCAATATCTCGGCACCGGGCTCACTAGCAACATGGACATCGAGTTCCGCACCGAGCGGTTCCCGGGTGCCAACGAGCGGTCGACATTCGATCTGAGCTACAACCACTTTCCCGCGGGACTCGACATCGTGCCCGGCCTCAGCGTGGGCGTCCAAGACGCGATGAACCAGACACGGGACGGGCGGCGGTTCTACCTCGCCACCTCATTCACCAACATCTTCGGCACGATCAACGGCGACGTCCCCGCTGACGTCACCCTCGGCGGATTCTTCGGCGCTCAAAGCAGCGCATTCGTTGGCGTGTCCATCCCGTTTAGCAAAGAAGTTCGCCTGCTCGCCGAGGACAACGGTTACCGGCTTACCGCTGGCTTCGAGGTCCGGCCGGTCAAGTGGTTGGGCTTGAGGATGCTGTTCCGGAATCAACAGACTTTTGTGGACGCGTCGGTAACTCGGCGGTTTTAAGGACCATCCCGTTCTCCGCACAGACCGCTTGAATTCGCTTCTCTAGCTCCGCCGTGAAGAGGTCGCGGTTCTCGCGTTCCGAAGACGAGGTTCCAACCTCGTCGTAAGTGAACGAGTGGCCCCATGCGATAGTCACCAAGTGCTTCGCCGACTTCTTCTTCCCACGAGGCATCACCACATTGGTGCCGATGATTCCAACCGGAATTACTCGGGCGTTGGTGCGCTTGGCCATCATCGCAATGCCCCGGTTCAGGTGCCCCATCGTCTTGCCATCGTTGCGAGTCCCTTCTGGGAAGATGAGGATGGCTTCGCCTTCTTCCAGCAGCGACATCGCCCTGCGGATCGCCTCCGTGTCGTTCTCCCCGCGCCGGACCGGGAAGGCGCCAAGGGTGTGAATCAGCGGGCCGAGGATCTTCACTCGGAACAGGTCTTCCTTCGCCATAAAACGCAATCGACGCCGTGTGCCGCACGCGATCGCGGGCGGGTCGAGGTAGCTGATGTGAACGGGGGCGACGATGAGGGGGCCGGTTTGGGGGACTCGCTCTTCGTTCTTTCGGGTGAAGCCGCCATGGGTGCCGAAAAAGGCCGTCCGCATGAACCATCGAATGAACGCGTACCAGGTGGGATGCCGCCCGCTAGTCATCTTCCTGGATGGTACCGCCCTTGTACAGGGTACAGGGTGCTGGGTGCAGGGTGCCAGCCGGCTCCGACGTGATGTGAGGAGGTGCTGGTAACCTGCGGCCCATGTCTTGGGCGCGAGGTCTGACGCGGACGCAGTGGCTCATCCTCGCGGTGGCGTGGCTGGGCTGGGTGTTCGACATCATGGACACCGCCCTCTTCAACTTCGCGAAAGAGCCGATGCTCACCGAGATGCTCGGCAGCAAGGACCTCTACAAGCTCCACGGAACCGCCATCGAAGGGAACATCCAGATGGTGTTCCTTATCGGATGGGCCATCGGGGGGCTCATCTTCGGATTGCTTGCCGACCGCTGGGGCAGGACCCGAGTGTTGATCCTCACCATCCTGTCTTACTCGGTGCTTACTGGCCTGACCGCGCTGTGCCGCACGCCCGATCAAGTCGCCGTGGTTCGGTTCCTGTCGGCCCTGGGGATTGGAGGCGAATGGGCTGCCGGCGCTTCGCTAGTTGCCGAGACCTTCCCCGACAAGGCACGCGCGGGTGCGGCTGCTTTGCTTCAGAGCGCCGCCGCATTCGGCCCGTGGTTTGCCGCAATAGCAAACTTGCGGATCCACAGCGGTGAGTGGCGAACCCTTTTCTTGGTCGGCATCGCCCCCGCGTTGGTTTGCGTCGCCATCCGCCTGGGCGTTCAAGAGCCCGAGTCCTCCCCCAAACCGCGCGGCGACTGGCTCGGCCCATTGCGCGAGCTGATGGCCGAACCGCAGTGGCGGCGCAATGCACTCATCGCAACCTTGATCGGAATCGTGGGAATCACCGGCGCGGGAATCGTCTCGTTTTGGCTGCCTAACTTGGTGAGTCAGGCTGGCAAAGGACTGCCCGCCGAGTACGTGAAGAACTTCAAGAGTTACAACACCTTCACCTTTCACATCGGGACGCTCCTTGGCGTGCTCGTTTTCCCTTGGCTGTGCGTCCGGTTTGGGCGGAAGCCATCGTTTGCCGCCTTCTTTATCCTCGCGCCCTTAAGCATCGCGTTCACCCTCTACGGCGGGGCGAGTTTGCAGCGCCTTCTCATCTTGCTGCCGGTTACCGCGTTCTTCAGCATCGGCCTGAGTGCTGGCTTCGTGCTGTACTTCCCCGAGCTCTTTCCGCCCCGCTTCCGCGCCACCGGTTCGGGTCTCGCCTACAACGTCGGCCGCATCGCGGCCGCCCCAATGCCGGCATTTATTGGTTGGGTGATTGGCAGCTATGGGGGCAACGTGGGCACCGGGGTGATCGTGGCAAGCTCGATCTATGTGCTTGGGTTGGTAGTGCTCCCGTTTGCCCGTGAGACCCGGGGTTTGGCTTTGCCAACCGACTCCGGATCGTAGCGTCGATGCCTCGTCGACGTACTCGTATCGGCCTGGCGAAAGGGTTCCCGGATCATCGACGAGGGCGTCGACGCTACGCTCCCGGGTAAAATGGCATTTCGCTTCGACCGTTCTCTGCGCGCCAAGCGCATTCGAAGCCATCTCCCCGCAACGTCCCAGACGGGTTTCTTCATGGGCACCGACCGCTAAACACAGATCCATTAACATGCCCAAGCCTCCCAAAAAACCCACAGCCGGCTTCACGCCAGGTTCGACTCCGCCGAAAAAGAAGCCAGGTATGGCCTTCGAAAAGCCCTTTGCGAAGTCTCCCGCCAAGTCGTTCGAAAAGCCCTTCTCCAAAGCTCCTGCGAAGCCCTTTGCCAAGCCGTTCGCAAAGGCCGCTCCTCAGCCGAAGAAAGAAAAGAAGCCGTATATCGCTCCCGAATTTGTAGAGCCCCCGGCCCCCGTCGAGATTCCAGTTTTGCCGCTCTTTTCTGAGCTCGAGCTCTCCGAGCCGGTGCGACGCGCAATCACCGAACTTGGCTTTGAGGCACCCACCCCGATTCAGGCGAGAGCGATCCCGATCTTGCTCTCCGGCAAGGATCTTATCGGTCAGGCCCAGACGGGCACCGGAAAGACGGCCGCCTTCGCGCTCCCGCTCATCGAGAAGATGGACGTGTCGAGCCCGAAGATCCAGGCTCTTGTTCTCGCCCCAACCCGCGAACTCGCGATTCAGGTCGCCGGCGGAATCTATGAGCTTGCCAAGCACACCGGTCTGCGCGTCGTCCCCGTGTACGGTGGACAGCCTATTGACCGCCAATTCCGCGCGCTGAAGAACGGGGCCCAAGTCGTCGTGGGCACGCCTGGTCGAGTTCTCGACCACCTCCGCCGCGGCTCAATGTCCCTCGCCGAAGCCCACTACTGCGTCCTCGACGAGGCCGACGAGATGATGGCACTTGGATTTGCCGAGGACCTCGACGCAATCCTCAGCGAACTGCCCGGAGATCGCCAGCTGGCGTTCTTCTCGGCCACGATGCCCAAGCGAATCATCGACCTAACCCACAAATTCCTCAAGGACCCGGTTCACGTCTCGATCGAGACGAAGAATCGCACCGTCGAATCGACGAACCAGACGTACTACGAGGTGCCGAAGGGCAAGAAGCTGGAAGCTCTCGCCCGCGTTCTGGACATGGAATCGCCGGGACCGACGATCGTCTTCTGCCGTACTCGAGCGGAAACTCATGACCTCACCGAGGCCCTGCAAATCCGCGGCTACAACGCAGAACCGCTGCACGGAGACATGAGTCAGCAGGAGCGAGACCGGGTGATGAAACGGTTCCGCGAGGGCATGTCCGACCTCCTCATCGCGACCGACGTCGCCGCTCGGGGCCTCGACATCGACACGGTCACCCACGTCATCAACTACGACATCCCGTGGGATGTGGAGCAGTACATTCACCGCATCGGCCGAACCGGCCGTGCCGGTCGATCTGGCGACGCGATCACTCTCGTCGAGGGCCGCGAGCGACGACAGCTTCAGAACATCGAGCGCATCATCGGCGCCCAGATCAAGCCCGCCCGAATTCCGACCGCCGCTGACATCTCTGCCCGACGCCGCGACGCCTTCCGCGAGACCCTGCGGGAAGCATTGGAAGCTCGCGGCTTCGAGAGCCAGCTCGAGTCGGTCGAGGACCTCAGCGAGGACTACTCGCCGGCCGATATCGCCGCGGCCGCCCTCCAAATGCTGTGGGAGAGCAAGCACACCGATGCGCAAGCCGACACTATCGTCGATGACTTCGAACAGCCCGAGCAAGGCATGACCCGCATCTTCGTCGGCCTCGGTCGACAAGATGGTCTCCGCCCCGCCGACTTGGTGGGTGCGATCGCGAAGGAAGCAAACATCCCTGGCAAGTCAATCGGGGTGATCGACATTCTCGACCGAACCGCGTTCGTCGAGGTCCCGAGTGGTCAGGCGAACAACGTTCTCGAAGCCCTGAGAAACACGAAGCTGCGAAACCGAAAGGTCAAGGTCGAGTTCGCTCGTCCGGCAGACGACGGCGCTGAGCAACGGCCCACTCGCGGCCCACGCCGATACTAAGCGCGCGGCCAGATCTTGACCGCGCGCTTGGCAAGCTCCTTTTCGCGGGCTTCCATTTCGGCCTCGGTCCAATCTGAGGCACCCTTCTTGGCGATCTCCTGGGTCGTTAAGAAGGAGCTCTTCGCATAGGCGACCACCTTCTTCACGTACTCGTTGTCGCCGCAGAGGGAGTTCTCAAGTAGGGCCATGTTGCCAAGGCGGTAGAAGGTCTTGCCTGGGCCGAGTAGCTGAATTCGGTCGAGCGTGGCATCGTCGCTCTCAACTTTCGCGCTCTGGGTTTGAGATTCGAGTGCGGTGAGGACAAACAAGGCGTACCGATCGCCCATCTTGTCCACCGCGAAATTGAGGCTCTGGAAGTCTCGCTTGAACTTGGTGTCGGTGACGAGGAGAGGCTTGAGAAGATTGGTAATCTCGTCGAACGTTTTGACGCGCCGGTCGTAGATGTCGGCCGCGACTGCGTCACAGATTCGCCCTAGTTTTTTCATATCGCCGCCGGTCACTTTGTAGCGCACCAACGTCGGCTCGAGGAGGGCAAGCAGCTGCTTCAACGTGTCCACATGCACGCTTCGGTAGGCCATCAGAACAAGGTTCTGAGTCTCGGCGACGTGGAGCGCGGCAGACGCCGTCATGAAATCCTTCACGACGGGGCTTTGGTGGAGCATCTTGGTAAGCCGCACCTGCTTCCGCGCGCCCTGCATGCCGTCTTCGATCGTGTCGCCGACCGCCTCGACCCCCTTCTTCGCCCAATCTATCAGGTTGACCATTTGTAACTCCAAATCTTAGCCGCGAACTATGTGCAACCGCCCCATCCCACTGACATACGACGGCAAAGGCGCTAGGTTGCTATCTGACGCCGAATTAGCCAGCTAAGGCGTCTTTAGACTTACCAGTCCGCATGCCCCCGACCGACGCCCTCGATTTCCATATCCAAGCCTTCATTGACAACCTTGCCGTGCGTCGTTCGCCCAACACGGTGCGCTCTTACGGGTCAGACCTGGCGCAGCTTTCGACGTTTCTGGATGGCCGCTTCGACCTCTCCCCGTCCCGATTGCGCCTGTACCTTCGCAGGTACGCCCCGACCCCCATCACAAGGGCTCGAAAGCTCTCTACCTTAAGAGCCTTCGTTCGCTACCTCCGCGCCGCAGGCGTTCTGGACCAAGACCCGACCGAAGTGCTGGAGGCCCCGATACGGCGGAAGAAGCTGCCAAAGGCGATGAGCCGGATTCAGGCGACCGAGTTCCTGGACCAAGACGCCGCCGGTCGAACCCCGCTGCGAGATCGGGCTCTGCTGGAGCTAATGTATTCAGCCGGATTGCGTGTCTCCGAGTTGGTGGGCGTCGACCTAAAGAACCTCGATCTGAAAGAGCGCACTGTACTGGTGCTCGGCAAGGGAAACAAGGAGCGCATCGGCCTGTTCGGCCGGACTTGTCTTGGCTCGATTCAGGACTACATGGCGGGCGAGCGCACTTCGCCGAGGGTCGGCGATCCGCTGTTTACGAACGACAAGGGTGGGCGGATAACGACTCGCACAGTTCAGAACGTTGTGAAGCGCTGGGCTCTTCGGGTCGGACTCTCGCCGGACACCTCGCCCCACACTTTGAGGCACTCTTTTGCTACGCACCTGCTGGATGGCGGGGCGGATCTGAAGTCGGTTCAGCAGCTCCTTGGCCACGAGAGTCTGGCCACCACCCAGATCTACACCCACATCAGCATCGAGCGGTTGAAGGAAGCGGTGTCGAAGGCACACCCGAGATCGGGAATCACGGATGACTAAGGTGGTTCCGTCCCAGCCGGCATCTCAACAAAGCAGCAATCGTCCTTCATATAACCTTCGCATACGGTGCCTTCCGATAGAGTCCGGTTGGGTCGAGATGCCAGCTAGGAAGCCAGCACCACCTACGGACGTCCGCTTTGCTCGAAGTTGCGGATGATCATCGCGGCGCACTCCCGGAAGCCCAGGTCGGCATAGAACGGCTTTACGTCTTCGTCGCAGACGAGATCAACGGCGGAAAAGTCGGCCAGCCGTTCCTTCATCGCCTCGACAAGCCGAGTGCCGATGCCTTTGCCTCGATACGACGGGAGAACCTCTAGATTGGGAATGAAGGCGGCAAGTACGCCATCGGATATTGCAGTGATGAAACCGACGACTTGATCACCGTCAAGTGCGATGAAGGCGGCATAGCTACCACGAAGAATGCGCAAGTGAGTCTCCGGCGATGGCGGATTCGGCCAACTCTCAAAGAAACCGCCACCCAGCTGGTCGACTTTCAGCGAATCGACCTGGTCGGTAACGACGATCATATCTGCCGGTTCCCGGATCTCACACCCAAGTGGACGCGCGGCGGAAAATCTTATACGTGACTGGACGGCGGACGTGGCCGAATACGAAGTCGGGCCAACCGGCCATGAAGTCCAGTTCGTAATCCTCCGGAGGGGCAATGAGCACCAAAGGCACGCTGGCGGCGACGGAGTGACCCATCTTTGCCAGGGCGAACCGTTCGTAGCCAGCGATCTTATTCGGCTCAGCCAACGTGGCGATTAAATCGACGAACAATAGATCGGCGCTGGAGCAGCCGTCAAGGGCCGCCGACCAGTCGCTGAACACGAGGCACTCGTCGCTCGGGTGGAAGCCTTCGCGGGCTGCCGCCTCGACTTCTGGGTCTTTAGTGATAAGAACGAACTTCATCGAGGGGATTACTGTTCACAATAGATAGTGCGGCAAGGATAGCATCCGTCGACGAGGCTGTCGGTGCAAATAAGGAGTTATTGCCGCGAACAAGGTCAAAATCGGGAACGTCTTTCGTACAGAGACCATTAGCATAGGGCAGGAAGTTTCAAAAAGGAAACATTTCGCAGCTGAAATCTTCTTGGAGGACGCCCCGGTTGACGGAGAGTAACAAATGACTGGTATCCAGCAGCAAATAGCCTCGATTCCGGAAACTAACGATTCAGAGCTCAGTCGCTTTCAGAACATGATGAGCGACACCAAGCGCCGCGCATACAGCATGGCCCTCCAGCTCACCCGTAACCCGTCCGACGCGGAAGACCTGATGCAGGACACTTACGTGAAGGCGTGGCGAGGCTTCGATAGCTATATTCCCGGACGTCCCTTTCTTAACTGGCTGCTTCGGATCATGCAACGCGCCTATCTCGACTCGAGGCGACGCGACAACCCGATTCGAAAGGCCGAATCTCTCAACTCGATGATCTCGCCCAGCGACGGAGAAGTGCAAGAACTTCCCATCCCGGACAACAGCCCGGCGCCGGACGAGGAAGTCCTTCACCAGGAGTTTCGAGCGGAGCTCCACAGCGCCCTCGACCAGCTCCCCGACGTCTACCGAGAAGCGATCGTGATGTGCGACCTCGAAGGCATGAGCTACTCCGAGATCGCCGACCTCCAGTCGACCACGATAGGCACCGTTCGATCGCGAATCCACCGAGGCAGAAAGCTGCTTCGAGACATCGTGATCAAGAACGGCTTCACCCTCGGCCGATAAACTTCGAATAAAGTAAAGGCCCGACGATCCTTGGTCGTCGGGCCTTTACTTTATTCAGCTTAAGGTCAAAGTTCCTTAGCATTGGCCCGCCGCGAGGCGGTCGCACAGAACCGGGAAACATATCGAAGGAACATTCCTTTGTTCGCAAAAACAGGATCGTCTTCCATGAATACGGCAGCCTCGGCATCGCTCCTTAACTGGTTGAGGCGACTCACGAAGTCAACATCTGTGCCCGATACGTAGGCGAACTTGAGCGCACTAAGCTGCACGAAGAGCGATTCGCTCGCAAGGAGCATCCGAAGTTGCTCCCCTTGTATTGGCTGCCTTTGAATCCGTGCGGACTCAATCAGGGAATACACCGCACGATTGTCGGCGATGGTTCGGAGCAACAATCCAAGAGTTTCATCTTTCCAGCCGACGATTGATGGGGCAAGGCACATGATGACCCACCCATCTCGCTCGTGAAGAACCATCTGACGGACGGCACTTCGGTGCGACAAAATCCCAGTTCGATGGAGCACCAAGCCTGCCGCGATCCGATCAGATCGGTCCCCGGAAGACAATTCTCGCAGGCGGTCTTCAAGTGATTTCATCGCGGCGCGTCTATCTAAGTTGCCACTCCAGAATCCCACCGGAATATCCGTCTCGCAACCTCGCGACCACCCGAAAACGAGAAGCCACGACCGGCGAAAAGTTCACCGAATTGAACCGGTCCTTCTGAACCCCGAAGGCGCCGGTCGCCGATACCGGCATCCACTTGCCACCGACCCAAGCCTCCAGCTTCCACGAGTCCGGAACGCGGCAGCCGCCGCCGATGCGCCGATCGTCGAACCAGTACACCTTCGTCGAGGACACCGACTTGGCGGCAGGCAAGGTCACTTCGACCCATTCCTCGCCACCCTTGTGATCCCACCAAGTGAAGCGGGGAATGCTTTCGTCTCCCGAGGTCTCCGGGACGAGACCGTCGGTAAGGGCATCGGTCGAGTCGCCACTCCATACGTGCGAGGCCTTGGCGGGCAGCCCCTTTTTTGGTGCCGGTGGCACCGTCCACTTCATCGCGCTCGACGCGGTAGACACGGTCGGAAATTGAGCGATCCTCAGGCGAGTCGCCCCCATCGGGACGAGAGTTACCGTCTGCAGGGCCTCGGCGGTACGAGCGGGGCTCGACTGCAAGAGGCCAACCAAGCCAAGGTGATCGGATTGCCACTCAGGAATTCTCCTCGCCTTGGTCACCAGCTCAACCGGAACCGCATCGGGCGTAAACGGTTGCTGAGACTTCGGGAAAGACTTCGTCTTCACTTCAAAATCGGCATCGGCAGGCAGACCGAAATTCCAGGGCGTTGTCGAGTGAACCTCAAAAGCGGGCCACGCCTTAGTGCCGCCATTCTTCACATACTTCTCGCCGATCTTCAGCGAGTAGGTGAGAGGACCGCGATCCACCGAAACCGCGTTGTGATTCGCGGGCCATTTGCGCACGCTCACCTGCATCGGCAATTGCAATTCCAGTTGATCCCCCTGCCCCCAACTTCGATCGATGACCAAGTAAGACCGCCGAACCGTCGGCAGGCTTACAGGCTTGCCGTTCAGCAGAACCTTCGGTGAGGCGCACCACGCGGGAAGGCGGAGGGTGAGGGGGAACCGGACCGGATTTATCGTCTCAAATCGGAAGTTCACCTTCTCCTCGAAGGGATAGTTCGTCTCCTCGCGAATCGTCACCGTCTGCCCTTTGGGCCCTACCTTGGCGGTCACCTTAGACGGAGCGTAAAGCGCCACACCAAGGCCGTTCTGGTTCGTGGCGAGCCACAGATGCTCGGCGTAGTACGGCCAGCCGTGAGACACGTTGTGCTGGCAGCACCGATGATCGTTCGGATCGAAGAGCTGCATCGGGCCGCTATTCTGGAGGCCGGGTGCCTTGCTTTTTCCATCGATGAGCACCATGTTTGGCGAGGTCAGATAGTGAAGCGCCTTCTCATCCGGGGTCATCGAGGCAGGAAGCGAGTTGAACGCGACGTCCTCGCATCGCTCGGCCCAGACTGGGTTCCCGGTGAGACTTAGGAGCTCTTCGTCAGAGAGCATCATCTCGACCATCGCGCACGTTTCGGCGGCTTGGCGAGGATCGCCAAACCCGGGTCGGGCGTTCTCGTCAGCTCCGTACATGCCTCCCGGCACTTCGCCGTAAAGCGTCCGCATCTTCTGGTAGTCGGCCTCGGTGGCACTCAGATGCTCGGGCTTCTTGCTGAGCGCCCAATACTCAGCCGGCTCGCGGAATGCCTGAGCGAAGTTCACCCCGTGCCAGTCGGGAACGCCACCCACCCAGTTGGCGGTGCGACGATGGATCTTTTCGACCAACTCGAGCAGCCACTTGTCGCCGGTGCGGTTATACAGCCAGTAGATGCTGGCAATGTTGTCTCCCCCACGCTGCCGCTCCCAATAGGAGAGGAGGAAGGCTTCGTCCGGGCGTGCAAGCTCCCACTTGAAGTACTTCGTCATCAGCTCGATGACGCGGGTATCCTCGGTGAACTCACAGTAGGTTTGAAGCGCATTCAACATGACCATGTTCGGCCACACGTCCGGCTCACCTTTGTTCGAAAGCAGATTGGCTCGCGGCCCGAAATAGCCGTCTTCGCGCTGACCAGCGATCGCCCCGTCAATCCAAATTTGCGCCTCGTCGACGATCCTTTGATCTCCGAGCACATAGCCGAGATCGCCAAACCCCTTCAGCCAGTAAGGTACCTCTTCCCAGCCATGGTCGCCTTCGCCCTTAGGACTTAGCCAGGCGTTGTTCTTCTTGTTGAGCCAAGGACTGATCTCGGTAAGGTGGCCGATGAAACCATCCGCCTCAAGCTGAAGCTGTTTTCGAACCCAACCCTTGGGAGTGACCGACGTGATAGGCAGCTTCCGAAACGCGGAAGGCGCCAGGGGTGCCCGGTTGCCCACGTAATACGAGTTCGATCCGGTAAGCGGCCTGTCGACTTCCTGAATGGTCATCGAATTGACGGGAGCGAGGAGGAATGCGAGTGAGAGGATCATTGGAATTATCGGCCCCTTACTACCACGTCAAAACCTGCGTCGATGTACTGGCCACCCGCATCTTGATGGCAGTGAATCGCCAGCGTATGAGGCCCCTTGCTGAGGCCCTGCTTGACCCTAAACGTGGAGTAACTGGAAGTCCAACCGTCCCGACTGAGAATCATTTTGCCGTCCAGGAAGACCTCGGCCGCGTCGTCGTGATATAGGTTTAGATAGAGGCTTCCAGTAGGCACCGATTGGGTTGTGATGAAGGATCTTCGAATCCAAATGTCGTGAGTGTTCCACACCGTTCTCGGCGTTACATTGGGCGTTCCAGCGGTTCCAAAACCGCCTGGGGCGGTGTTCCAGGACGACTCGTCGTACACGGGAGACTGCCACTCCCCTGCCGGTTTGGCAGTTGTGTAGCTCCACTGGATCGGCGCCTTTTCCGAGGTCGGAACAAGCTCCTGAAGGGTTGGCGCAGGAAGTTGCAATGCCCTAATCGCTTTCCCGATGCGCACCGGATCGACCTTGAGGATCCGGCGGTCGTAAGTCATCAAGCCGTTGGATTCGGTCTCGACATCTGTGGTTTGGGTGTAAACCGCCGCCGAAAGCCCGCCACCGACCAAAAAGTGGAGACGCTCGAAGAGCGACTCGAGCGCATGGTTGAGCTCGCCCTTCGTCTTGTAGCTCTGGTAACCCCAACCGGTCTTAAGCCAGGTGTGCCCGGGCACGATAAGGCCAAGCCCCCCGAATTCACCGAGCATGATCGCGCGGTTCTTCTCGAGCGGAGGCGCGCTCGGACCGGGATAACTATGGATGTCCATGAGGTCGCCCACTCCGCGGTCCGCCCAACCGGTCACGCTGTCGAGGACTCGGGTGGGGTCGTACTTCTTGAGCCAACCCGCCATGTGCGGGGTATCCCACTCGCCCCAGCCCTCGTTGTAGAGAACCCATGCGACGATCGACGGATGGTTCCGGTGGGTGTCGACCATCGCCTTCAGCTCGTCCTGAAAGTCCTTGGCCGATTCAGGCGAGCGCAAGATATCGGGGTCGCTGGGACCAATGAACTTGTCGCCACTCGGCATGTCCTGAAAGACAAGAATCCCCATCTGGTCGCACGCCGCGTACCACGTCTCCGGCTCGACCTTCACATGCTTTCGAATCATGTTGAAGCCGAGTTGCTTGGTGACCTTGAGGTCGTACTCCATCGCCTCTTGGGTCGGGGCGGTGTAGATGCCGTCCGGCCAGAAGCCTTGATCCAGGGGGCCGACCATGAAGGTCGGCTTACCGTTGAGGAGAATTCGTTGTCGACCCTGCTTGTCTTTGCCGATCTTCACTTCACGGAACGCGAAATAGCCTTGAACCTGGTCGTTGCCCACGGACACGGTTAAGGAGTAGAGCGTCGGTGACTCGGGGCTCCAGAGCTCCCGGTTCGGCACACGAAAACGCACCGGGGAACCTGAATCCCTCACAGGGATGACGTCGAACATCGGACCCGAAGGATCACGAACAGGTGAGCTATGTGGTGCGGCCGCGCTCCTGCCGGTGCGGTTGCTCTGGCGAAGAGTATAAGAAAGGCTCGCCGGACCCTTTTGTCCGTAAGTGTCGATCTGAATCGAAACATCACCGTTGTTCCTGGTCGAAATGCGCAGGTCCCTAATCGCATTCTTCGGAACACCCTCCATCCAAACCGTCTGCCAAATTCCGCTCGATGACGTGTAGAAGATTCCGCCCGGCTTGCGCACCTGCTTGCCGCGGGGCTGATAGCCGCTGTCGCTTGGGTCTTCCGCACACACGACAAGCTGGTGGTCGGAACCCTTCCGAAGCGCCTTGGTGATATCGAACGTGAACGGGTCATAACCGCCGGTGTGCTTCCCAACCTCGACGCCATCGACCCAAACCCGAGCCTGCCAATCAACCGCCCCAAAGTGCAGCAGAACGCGCTCACCCGAGGGACGTTTGAACGAGCGTCGATACCAAATACTCCCGCCCTGAGGCACGTTCTCAGCGATGCCCGAGAGCCGAGATTCAATCGGAAACGGTACAAGGATCTTCCGCTTGTAGTCGCCCGTTTGTGGCTTGTCCACTCCAGCAGGCAACACGGCCAGGTCCCACTGACCGTTGAGGTTGGTCCAGTGCTTCCGAACCATCTGCGGCCGCGGATACTCAGGATGAGGCAAGGTCTTGGAGACCTTTGCCGTCCAGGGAGTGGTCAGACTCGCGACCGTTTTGTCTTGGGCGTGCGCCAAAGAGGTCAGCGCGAGGAAGCAGAACAGGGCGGTTCGCATTCACTAAAGAATACTTCGTGGCGGAGATTGAGGTGTTCGGAGTTGCCATCCGAACACCGAACACCCAACACCTCTCTAGACCGGTATCGGTTCCTGGCTTGTTCTCAGGCCGATCATTTCGACAAGAGCATCGTAGCCGGGGACGCCTTTGTTGTAGATGTGTTTGAACCGCAGCAGATCGCCCTGCAGCCCCGTCGTCTCAACGTCCTCGTTGGGATGAAGGATGGTTCTAGCAGCGGCTTTGATCTGATCTGCGTCTTCGCTACGGTCGATCTCTTCGAGAAGCATGCAGAGCATCATCTCACTTGAAATCCAGGCGTGAACGAAGTAGGCGAGAGCGACGCTGCTAGTGTAAATCGCCTGATGCAGACGGCGACCGTCTTCGGCGAGCGATGCCAGCAGCATCTCCGCGCCGTCCGCGACGAGAAATATCCACTGACCGGGATAGGTCTCGGCGGCTTTGTCGCCATTGGGCGTAGTGACGGTGGTCACCCCCTTCATCTTGGTGGGATGGAAGGTTTTGACGGTGACTTCGACGCCCCTTGCCGCTAAGGCCTCGAGGTCGCCCTTCAACTCGGCGAGGGGCTGAGGGAAAAGGTCAAGAACCGCGACCTTCTTGCAGCGCTCAAGCATGGTGCGGCATCGCTCCATGACTTGCTCGCGGGAGCGTAGTTGATAAACGCGGTCGTCGTCGGTAGTGGTGCGGAGGTCGGCCAACGCTCGTTCGGCTCTTGCTTCTCGATCGGTGTACCGCCTTCGCAGCATCGATAGAAGCTCCGAAGGAGGAGCTGGACTACACATTCGGCTGGCGCCCTCATCGATGAGAACTGCGCCCTTCGCCTGAAGCGTTTCAAGAGCTTTGTAGACGTTCGCAGGGAGTCGTCCGGTCGCTTGGGAAACTCGGTATCCCGTCGCTGGAGATTCGGTCAACAGAAAGCTGTAGACGTCCGCTTCAAGCTCGGTAAAGCCAAGATCAACAAGGGCCTGTACGCTAGCAGGTTTTTCCATATTAAGCCATTACAAAGAGCGAACCTTAGGGGGCCCGCAATGACACCTATGGTATCAGAGACGCTGCTTACTTGCACATAAGAATATTGCTCAGCGTTAATGCCAAAACCTGTCCTCAACACGTCTCACCTAGGTCCTTCGGCCAGCCTCACCAGGGCCATTGGGCCCTAAACGCCTCTTGGCCCCTCCACTTTCGGCAAACCGCGCTTATCGTTCAGAGTAGAGGCGCGCGGTAGCGCTGGAGGTTAGCAATGTTATTAATGGGCGACGTTTTGTTCGTTGTGGCGACGATTCTCGCGATCGCGGTCACCAACTGGGCGATGATCATGGCAATCGGTCTTTTGTTTCCGGGAAGGGCACGAGACGCCCAGGCTGAGATCACAGAAAACCCGTGGAAATGCCTGGTCCGGGGAAGCCTGCTCGGATTGCCTCTCGCATTGTTTGCCCTTGTCCTCATGGGAATACCCTTCCCGATCGCCAAGCTTGCGGGAGTCGCGCTTATGGTGGTCGTTCTCGGCATTGCTGCACTCGGCAGCGCGGGCCTTGCGATGGTTGCGGGCGAACGGCTCCAGGAATTGGCCCCCGAAATGCCGGTCTATGGTGTTTTTTCGCGCGGCGCCGGGTTCATCGTGGCCAGCTCAATCCTTCCGTTCCTCGGCTGGTTCGGCTTCGGGCCGATCGCCCTCGTGGTCTCGCTTGGTGCTGGCCTGAAAGTCATCCGCGCGAAGGCTCCGGTGAGAGTGATCGGATGAAACTGAGTCGGCGAGAGTGTCTCGGTATCGGAGCCGCCACCCTGGCGGCCTCTGGCTGCTCGCGGATTGCGAATCGCTTCGGCAACTCCGATCCCGCGCTCCCGCTGCCCACCGGTCCAGTAGACGCGACCGCTCGACTCATCAACCGCTCGTCCTTTGGCACCCGACCCGGCGATGTCGCCCGGGTGAAAGCGATGGGCCACGAGGCGTACGTGGATCAGCAGCTAGCGGCGAACGAGCCCGAAGACTATCGCCTCTTGCTCCAACTCGAGCGGTTCGACACCGAGCACATGACGGGAATGGAGCTCCGCGACATCCCCGAGCCCGAGATGCTTCGGCAGATCCAAGCCACTGCACTACTCCATGCAACGTACGGGAGGAACACTCTGTACGAGCGGATGGCGGACCTGTGGACCAACCACCTTAACGTCTACGCGCGCAAAGACCTAGGGGCTTACCGCAAGACGGGCGACCAAAAGACGGTCGTGCGGCAACACGCGCTTGGCAAGTTTCCCGACATGATCAAGGCATCCGCCCACAGCGTGGCGATGCTCGACTACCTCGACAATCCCCTCAACGTCCATGGAATCGCGAACGAGAACTACGCTCGCGAGCTGATGGAACTCCACACTCTCGGAGTTCATGGCGGCTACACCCAGAAGGACGTTCAAGAGGTCGCTCGATGCTTCACCGGCTGGACCTTCGAGCGTCGACCCGCCATCTCTCAGGTGACTGACTGGATTGGCGATCGAACCAAGATTCAGCCTTACGGCACGTTCAAATACCGAGACGAGCGGCACGACAAGGGCGAGAAAGTCGTGCTCGGACACCGAATTCCTGCTGGCGGAGGGCAGGAGGACGGCGAATTCGTGCTCGACATCCTCGCCAAGCACCCGAATACCGCGAAGTTCATCGCGTTCAAGATTTGCCGCGAGCTGCTGGGCGATGACGGCCACCTCTGGGAATCCCGCACTGCCGACACCTATCTGAAGTCGGGTGGCGACATCCGAGAAATGATTCGACCCGTTCTGCTCTCGAAAGAGCTTTCCAACTCGACCGCCATCCTGAAGCGACCTCTTGATTTCATGGTCTCCGCCCTTCGGGCCACCGATGCGGACACCGATGGCGGGGTTGACCTTCAGAACCATTTGGAGAAAATGGGGCAGCCGCTCTTCCAATGGCCGATGCCGGACGGATTTCCCGTGAAAGTGTCCTCGTGGACGGGCGCCCTGCTCGCGAGATGGAACTTTGCCTATTCCCTTGCAAATGATCGGCTGCACGGAACGAACCCCAAGAAGCTGAGCGGCGACGCGTTCGAGGCCGTATTTAGTCGGCACCAAGCGGGCGAGGACGGCGTGATGCGAGACGTCCTGGCCGGGAAGACCGCCGAAGCTGCGATGGCCCTTTGCATCGCTTCTCCCGAATTCCAATGGAGATGAAATGAGGAAAGAGAGTTATTCCTGCGAGGGTTACCGGCGCGTCCAGCCCGGTCATTCGGACTCCGGCGAGATGACGGCCGGACTCAGCCGGCGAGGGTTGATCACGGGCATCGGCATCGGCGCCCTCGCCTGGCTCACCTCTGGCTCGGCGATAGCCCAACTGGCGATCGATCCCAAAAAGAAGGGGCAACCAAACCAAGTCACGGTTGTTGTCTTCCTCCGCGGCGGAGCCGACGGCCTGAATCTCGTGGTTCCCTATCGAGAGGACGCTTACTATCGAGGGCGTCCAAATGTTTCGGTCCCATCACTTGGAAAGGCAAACGGGGTCTTGGACCTCGATGGACATTTTGGATTGCATCCCAGCTTGTCGACGATTTTTCCTTTATACAAAGATGGCTCGATGGCGATGGTCCAGGCTTGCGGATCGAACGACGACACTCGGTCCCACTTCGAGGCGATGTCGGCGATGGAATCGGGCCTTGCCAAACGCGGAGAGGGACCCTCAAGTGGCTGGATCGCGAGGCACCTCGCGACGACCGAGCATGAAGGGGACTCCCCTCTTCGGGCGGTCGCAATCGGCGGCGTAATGCCCGATTCACTTCGCGGCGCAACTCGTGCCGTTTTGATGGACTCGGTGCACGACTATCGGCTGGATCTCCCCGAAGAGGAGCACGAAGCAGCGATGCGCGACCTCGAAAGGCTCTATTCTCCGGGGAAGGATGCGGTCGCCCAGTCGGGCCGAGAAACCCTGGACGTTCTCAAGACGCTCAACCAGATTGAAACGACCAACACGAAGGCGAAGTATCCGGAAAGCGATATCGGAAGGGCCTTTCACGAAGTCTCGACCCTCATCCGCGCCGAGGTCGGGTTGGAGGTCGCATGTCTCGACAAAGGCGGCTGGGACACCCATGTGGGGCAGGGAAGCACGGTCGGCGTTTTGCCAACCCTGCTCGACGATCTCGGTAGATCGATCGCCGCATTCGTGGCCGACATGGGGCCGGACATGCATCGGATCAACGTTGTCGTGATGTCGGAATTCGGGCGGCGGCTCAATGAGAATAGTGGGCTCGGCACCGATCACGGTCACGGCAGCGTGATGTTCGTCATCGGCGGCGGGGTTTCCGGAGGGAAGGTCCACGGCAAGTGGCCAGGCCTCGAACCCCATCAGCTAACTGGACCGGGAGATTTGCAAGCGACGACTGACTACCGCAATGTTCTCGGCGAGCTGATGACCAAGCGAATGGGTAACGCGGGCGTGACATCCGTCTTCCCCGGCCTGGCGCCAGCGCCGGTCGGAGTATTCGCCTAAGCCTTTGACTTTTGCCAGGGATGCCTGCGATGATTAAAGTCCGATGCGACGGCAGAAGACAAACATCCGAGGTCGAGATTTAGAGGAGGCGAAAGCGGAGGCACAGTCGGCCCCCGGGGATTTGGACGTCCAGCTGAACTACGCCTTGGGCCTCATCGACAGCTCGCGCTATCAGGATGCCATCACGTGCATCGACCGGGCCGCCCTGCGCGCTGGCGCGACGGACGGCAAGTTCCCCGAGAAGCTTGGTCAACTCCTTCTCGCAAGGCAGCGTGCGCAGTTTGAGGTTTTCCGCCAAGACCGCCTGGGCGATTTGCAGGCGATCGCCGAAGCTTTTCCAGGCACCGCCGTTGGAAAGGAAGCCCAGGGACTGGCAAGTCGGATTGTAAAGCTTCGCTGGTAGTACTAGTAGCCACAAGAAACCCAGCAATCGGAGGCCCGGTTGAACCTAAAGGATGGGATAATTACCGGGTTTTTCCCAATTGTTTTAAAGTTGTGGTTGAAGGACCCGTTTGCTCCCGTTTTGGCTAAGATCTTGCGTATAATTGCGGGTAGTGAAAATGTAAAGCCGCGTCGCGGTTGTATTTTTCGGAGGATTTTTTGCGAATGAATGTCAAAGGAAAAGGACGCGTCGTCGCGTCGTCTAGATTGCTTCTCTGTTCCATCGTGCTTGCCGGACTCGCCAGCGCAGCTTCGGCTAGCGAGAAGAATGCACCGACGCCACTGACGGACGTGATCAACCAGTCGAACATGGTGAGCTACGGCGGCGCGGCCAACTTTTTCGGCGGCACCTACATCAATGGTTTCATTGGCGCCAGCACTTATTACACAAATGGCTTTACTGGCACGCTGGCAACCGCAGCTAACGTTGAAGGCGGCGGCATCTGGAACGGTCACGTCGTTCTCACCAAGGTCACCACTTATAAGGACGGCACGGGAGCACTGACCGGCGCGGCCGCACGGCAAGAGCACGCAACTGGCGTCGGCAGCATCATCGCCGGCTTCTGGGGTGCTTCCGGCCAGCCCAACGTCACTAATGGCATCGCCTACGGCGCCACCCTTTGGGGCAGCAACCTCGCAACCGGCTTCGGAGGCGGCGGTAGCTTCAGCGATACTGATAGCACGGTTTATTCGAGCTACTTCAAGACGCTGAAGGGCGGCGCAGACGTCACCAACAGCTCCTGGGGCTTCTCAAGCAGTAACCTGGCCAATCAGCAGCAGATCAGTTCCGGCTTCGTCACTCAGACGGTCGCGATTGACGCGCTCGTTGCAGAAAGCCACAAGCTTGCCGTCTTCTCGGCAGGAAACAGCGGCGATGCTGGTGGCAACCAGGTCTTCCACAACGTTTCCGGTATCGGCGCTGGCTTCAATACCCTCGTGGTTGGATCGTCAGGTCCGAACGGAACGTACACGGGTCGGTCCTCCTTCTCGAGCTACGGTCCGAACACCTACTACAACCCCAACACGGGAGTCTTCACGGACGGCGTCCGAGCCCGCGTCGACATTCTCGCCCCCGGCGAGGAAATCGACATGGCCGACTACGATGGCAACCTGACTCACACGACTCAGTATTGGGCCGCTAGCGGAACCAGCATGGCCGCTCCTGCAGTCGCTGGCGCGGCATCCCTGCTCGTTGACGCAGCGAAGGGCAAGGGATATGCGAACGGCACCGACAACCGCGTGCTTTCCGCGATCCTGATGAACTCGGCTACCAAGCTCGCCGGTTGGACCAACAACGCGGCGAACGTTGGCGGAAACTGGAAGACGACCCAAGCTCTTGACTTCAAGCAGGGCGCTGGTCAGGTCAACCTAACCAAGGGTTGGGATCAGCAGAACTCGGGAACGACCGACGTCGCCGGCCTCGGTGGAGGAACGGTCAAGGCAATCGGCTGGGACTACGGTCAGGTTTCTGACACCGCAGCCACCGACTACCTCATCGACCCCGTCCTTCTCGGCGGAAGCAACTTCACTGCGACCTTGGTCTGGAACGAAGGCGCTCACGCGGTAGGTAACCAAGACGGTATCACCGGCGGCGTCGGCATCGACCACCTCAGCGACCTCGACCTCCAGCTTTGGACGTCGAACGCGGGCGTGGCCACCGACCTCGTTGCCGAGTCCAACGCGGGCTTCATCAACCGAGAGCACATCAACTTCACGATCGGCAAGAACTACCACTACATCCTGCGAGTGAAGTTCCTTGGTCAGAACTACAACTTCGACCAGCACGCCAACAGCGAAGTCTACGGCCTCGCTTGGAGCGGCACCGCGGCTGCAGTTCCCGAGCCTGCCAGCATGGCAGTCCTCGCCCTCGGCTTCCTCGGTCTGGTTGCTCGACGACGACGCAAGTAAGAGTCGACTGACAATCTGAAGAAGGGCAGGGGCGTTTCGCCACTGCCCTTCTTTATTTGGGATTGCGCTCCCAAGGTTTTAGATGGCAACGGGGTAGCGTGCTGCGCTGCGGATCTTCTCCAACAACCGGTCCTTCAAATGCGGGATCACCAGAAGATTCCCGTCGATCGGCTTCGGCACGAAGCCGACTGCTCCACCCGCCATCGCTTGGAACGGCGACTCCTCGTCGTCCTCCGAGAGGTTGGCGCACATGATCACCGGACAGGGGCATTGCAGGCCGATCTGTCGAAGCGCAAGAAGCCCAGACATGCGGGGCATCTCGAGGTCCATCGTGATCACATCGGGCCTGAGCTGGATCGTCTGCTCCAGCGCCTCGACGCCGTCTCGGGCATAGCCAACGACTTCGATATCGGCCTCTGCGCCTAACATGCCACTCAAGATCTGGCGGATCATCGGGGAGTCGTCAACGATCAAGACTCTAATCAAACTCATTTCTCCTCCGCTTCGAACAGCTTCTCGTGCTGCTCATAACTCTGCATGAACTCCTCGGTGAGCGCATCGAGGTCGTTGACCTTCAGACCTAGTCGGGCCAGCGTGTTTTCGGAGAAGTTGTACCGGAGGCCATCGCCGCCAAGGCCGACTCCCATCGCCATGCAAAGGTAGTCAGCCACGTGAACGCAATCGACAAGGTAGCTGTGCGGCTCACACTCGTCGGGCCGATGGTGCCATCGCATCACGTCGACCAGAGAAGCCGGCAAGTTCCACTGCTCGCCAACATGTCCGCCGACTTCGGCGTGGTCATAACCTAAAACTTTTCGCTCGGCGTCGTCGAATGTGAGGTCGAGCTGCTGGGCGAGCTTTACCATCGCCACCAGTTTCGACTCGAGCCAGACACTCATCGCGACCTTGCCGAGATCGTGCAGAAGGCCCGCGGTGAAAGCCTGCTCAACGGGCACCTTTCCGGTCTTCGAGGCAATCAGCTGTGAGCCAACCGCAACCCCAAACGAATGTCGCCAAAGGTCCTTCGGGGCGAGGCCATAACCCAGAAGGGGCTTGGACATCCACGGATAGGTGGACGCGACCATCGAGAGATTGCGAACGGAGCGCATCCCAAGCACAACCACCGCTTCCGGAACGTCGACAACTTGCCGCGAGAGGCCGTAGTAGGCCGAGTTGGCTAGTCGCAGAATCCGTACGGCAAGCGCTTGATCCTGCGAAATGATCTTAGCCACGCTACGTGCGCATCCGGTGGCGGAGTCGGTTTCCCGCATGACCGCCATTGCGGCGGCAGGCGCGGTCGGTAGATCCGCAGTCTTTGAAATAATATCTTCGATCGTCAAACTGGCCATGTCAATCTCGGAGACAGCAAAGTCTCTGATCTCCCTTCGTAAGCGTCTTTAGGTAAACGACGCCCGTCTCAACATCGAAAGTAAGGGTGCGCGCCGGAGTGCCGCCGGTATCCTGCCCGATGACCTGGACAGCCGCCTCGGCCAACACTTCCATCACGGCAGCAACGTTTCGGTGACCAAGGTCGAGGCTCTGCGAACCTCCAACATGGAGGATCTGGGCGCCACCCACTACCGCTGCCCTCAACCCGACGTCGGACGCTCCCTCCAACATCATTTCCCGAATCAGCTCGGGAATCGCGGTGACGGCGAACTTGCCCACGCGGTCAAGTCGGTTCTCACCAAATGCCGCGGGTAGGAGAATGTGCGCCAAGCCTCCGACATTGGCACCCGGATCCAGGAGGGCGATCGCGACGCAACTTCCCAAATTGATGCAGCCAAGGTGACCAAATGTGGTGAGCACCTGAATGCTCGAGGGCTCAACCATCTTCACGTTGATGGTCGACATCCTAACCGGCGCCCCTCCACGGCCCACATTTCACAGGTAGCTTCTTCCACAGTGGCCACTTAACTGTACAAGTAGTAATACTTGCCGCGTTATGTAGACATTTATTCGAAAAAGGTGGAACTTTTGGTATAGGTCTGGGGTTGTAACTATTAAGAGAGCCGCAAAAGCGAAGCAAGCGGCCAAACGAAAGCGAATAACGCAAATCTCTCCTCTCGGAGCGCTCTACCTCTACCCTGAGTGCTCCGTCTTTTTCTGACTCCTATGGCCCGCTTCACGGGCCGGAACAGGCTTCGCACCCTACGCGGTACAACTCACATACCGCAATGCCGCGTTTCCAACCCCTCCTCCTGGCCTTCTGCCTTTTCTTCCTTGCCGGATGCCACCGTGAGGCCAGCGACCGAGTGGTCATTCGCATCGCCAACTGGGGAGGCGCCAAGGAAGGAAACAAGTTCGATCAAACCGTCGCGAAGATCTATGACGACTTCCAACGTGAAAACCCCGACATCGACGTACGCGAGGAAAGCGTCCCCGATGAATACGTCGCCAAGATGAGCCTCGCGTTCATCGCCGGCGTCGAGCCGGACATCATGATGCTCGACGCATCTAGCTCTGCCCTTTTCATCAACAGCGGAATGGTCACCGACCTCACGCCCCTGATCGAGAAAGACAAAGACTTTCGACTCGACGATTTCTTTCCGAATGTGGTGGATATCGATCGAAGGGGCAAAGCGCTCTACGCCATCCCCAACGACTTCACCCCGATGGTCGTGTACTACAACAAGAAGCTGTTCGACCAGGCACACGTCCCCTATCCGACCGGTGACTGGGACTTCGAGAAGTTTCGCGAGACGGCTAAGAAACTCACCACGCCTGGCGATCCACCGAGCCAGTACGGCTACGCCTTTGCCAACGCCACCTCCCAGTGGGTCATGTGGCTCTGGAACAACGGTGCATATCATGTCGCGCCGGATGGCAGTCATGTGAGCGGCTACCTGGACAGTCCCAAGTGCGTTGAGGCGGTTAGCTTCTTGGCCGACCTCGTCAACAAAGACAAGGTTTCCCCTTCAATCAGCCAGGCCGCCGCGATGGGGGTCGACCCGTTCGCCAATGGTCAGGCTGCGATGACGGTCAGCGGCCACTGGTCGCTGCTTGGATACGACAACGCGCCTAAGGGGGCGGATGGTAAACCCAAGATCAGTTGGGCCGACCTGGGCGTCGTGGGCCTGCCGCACAATATCCCGCAGTCGCAGACCGTCATGTACGAGTCGGGGTTCGCGATTGGGGCTCACTCAAAACACAAGGAAGCGGCCTGGCGGTTCATCAAGTACATGACCAGCCACCGTGCCCAAATCCAATATCAAGAGGGCGGCATCGCGGTTTGCGGTCGCAAGGACGTGGCCGCCGAGCGGGCCAAGGCTTCCAAGCTCGAGGCCGAATTCCTCCCCCTGATCCCAAGCTCTCGACCACCTCCCGGAGCCAACATCGAAGGATACGAGTTCGTGGAGACCCAGGCCCAGAGCGCGATGGACAGCATCCTCCAAAATGGCCGCAACCCCCATGAGGCGATGACCAAGGCGGCACGCGCAATCGATCGGGAGTTCGAGAAGAAATGACCAAACGGGTCATGGGTTGGCTGTTCGTCGGCCCTGCCCTGTTACACCTTTTCGTCTTCGCCCTCCTTCCGATGGCGTATGCGCTGTACCTTAGCCTCTTCAAAATCCACCTGGTTCGGGACGAGCGGCACTTTGTCGGCGCGTTCAACTACACCTACACCCTCCGCGATTCCAGCTTCTGGAACGCGATGTGGAATTCCGCGCGCTACGCCCTGCTGAGCGTGCCCTTGGGCATGGCAGTCGGGCTGGGAGTGGCCCTCCTGGTCAACCAGAAGATCCGCGGTATCACGATCTTCCGGACCCTCTACTACATCCCCTCTATCGCATCCGGGATCGCCCTTTCGATGCTGTGGATCTACGTGTTTCTGCCCCAGACCGGCATGGTGAATACGTTCTTGGGCTGGCTCGGAATCACGACGAAGACCGACTTCCTCAACAACGTCAACTTCGCCATGGGGGCCCTCGTGGTGATGAGCGCGCTTAACGGGGTCGGGCCGAAGATGATCCTGTTCCTTGCCGGCCTCATCAACATCCCGAACGAACTCTACGAGGCCGCTCAACTCGATGGAGCCACCCGAACGAGAACCTTCTGGCGGATCACCCTGCCGATGCTCGCGCCGACCACTTTCTTCGTGATGGTCACCTCGACCATCGCCGCCATGCAGGTCTTCACTCCCGTGTATCTGATGACCAAAGGCGGCCCCGAGGATTCAACCGACGTGGTCGGATATCACATATATCGGGAGGCTTGGGTTCAGTTCAACACCGGCCTCTCCGCTGCCCAAAGCTTCCTCCTCCTCGCGGCGATCGTCGTGATCTCGGCCGGTCAGTTCCGCCTTCAAAGAAACCAGCTCAAGGGGTACGCGGCGGCATGACGGAGCGACTACGCGACGCCCTTCTCATGATCGTCGGAGCCGTGCTGCTGGGCTGGCTCCCGACGAAACTAGGTTTGTCCGGGTGGCTCCTGGCGGCCCCTCTTGTCCTTGCCGTTCTCCTCTTGATCCAAGGTCTTACCGTCCTTTCCGAGTTGCCCGTCGTCGGTCGTCCACTGCGAACCACGTTCACCTACGCAGCGCTCATCGCCCTCGCCGTCATCCTCATCGGCCCATTCGTCTGGATGCTGCTGGTCTCGCTACATCCCCCGAAGTCCCCGATCCCGCCGCTCAACGAGATCATCCCTCGCGGCAGCCACGGCGAGTTCTCGCCGACCTGGTCGAACTTCGACACCGTCCTCAATAGCCCCACCCTTCCCGTCAGCCGCTTCTTCCTCAACACCCTGTTTGTGACAATCACTGTGGTCGCGAGCCAGCTCATCATCACGTCCCTCGCTGCGTACGGGCTTACCCGGTTCCGGTTCAAGGGCCGAGACACCGTGTTCGCGCTCTTTCTCGGATCGATGATGTTCGCCGGCCCGGTTACCCAGATTCCCGTTTATCTGATGATCAAGTCCTTTGGATGGCTGGACACCTACTTCGCCCTGATCGTCCCCGGAATCTCATCGGCATTCTCCGTCTTCCTACTCCGGCAGTTCTTCCTGCAAGTCCCCTTTGAGCTGGATGAGGCCGCGAAGATCGACGGTGCAAGTCATTGGACGATCTACTGGCGCGTCATCATGCCCCTCAGCCGAGCCGCCCTCGCCACCGCCGGGGCCTTCTCATTCTTCGGGGTCTGGACCGACTTCTTCGGCCCCCTCATCTACACCAACTCGACCGAGATGCGCACCCTCGAAGTCGGCCTCTCCATCTTCAAGAACTCCTACGGCGGCAGCAACTGGCCGCTGCAGATGACCGCCGCCCTCATCGTGATGGCCCCGCTCCTGATCGTCTTCTTGTTCGTTCAGCGGTTCTTTGTGAAGGGGATTATGTTGGGCAGTATCAAATAGCCCGTGCCCTGCGCCGTCGAACCCCTAACAACCCTAACCCACTCAGGAGCGCGAGGATGCTTGTCGGTTCGGGAACCGCACCATGCGCGTAGTTCGTGCCAGATGCAGATTCCAAGGTCCAGTCGTTGAAAACGTTCCCGTTGGGATCGGTGATGACGATTCCCGCGAGGGTGAGTGTGTTGGAGTAGTCGGCCGACGAACTGTAAGTGGAGCCGTCCGCCTTGGTCGACGCATAGGTTGTCATTCCCGCATAGAAGTCGGCGTTTACGTCGAACGGTACTCCCCAGACGACGTCGTAATCGGGACTGATCCAGAGGACATTGCCAAGTGTCGTTCGCGGTTGGAACGGGAGGACAGAGCCGTCACTAGTGCTAAAGTTCAGGCCCGCTTCGATGTCTCCGGAGACGGTGCCCTCGAGTTGGAACCAATAGTTCACCTTGTAGCCTGAGAGCTGGGTTCCCCAATAGGTGAAAGTGTCGCTCCAGCCCGCATTACCGTGGATGGCGATGAGGTCGGGGGAGCCATTGGGGTCGAAGTTGCCATCATACATGGGCGAATTCGACGCATTGTAGTAGCTGTTCGAGACGGTGCCTTGCCCGAAGACGTGCATATTTCCATATCCGGCGGATGAGTACGCAGAGCCGCTTACCGTCATGGTTTGCTGGTCTCCGTTGCCGTTCATTCCTGTGAAACTGGCCGACGTGTTGAAGGCCGAGTTCACATCGTTGGCGCCGCCATTGCTGTCGATGGCCGTGAAAGCACCGCCGTTCCCCACATAGAGACCTTGAAACGCCTCCAAACTTTGAGCTCGGGCTGCGATGGCACCGCCAAGGATCGCGAGAGTGGCAAATAATCTTGAATGATTCATGGTGATTCCTTTTCGAGTGAGCCTAGTGGCTCGAATATCTCGGACAGGATTCACTTTAGAAATGGCGTATTAGCTGTGTATTAATCGACACTAGAATCCGGCAATTGAACGGTGAGCTCGGCAAGATCCGAATGCGATTTAGCCCCGCCCGCATTGATCAGCTCCACATACCGGTCAGTGCCCAGCTTCTCGCGGAGATCGGTCCCAATATCGTGGATCCAGTTCAAACGGCTAGTTTCCGCCCTTGAAATGCTGTAGCCCATACGGCTCTGGAGGGCCAGGAAGGCTCCGTACAAGGTTGCCGCCTCTTCGCCGAAGCCGAAGGCAGCCAGGATTTCGCTCTCGTATAAGAAGGAGTACATCAGCTCCGTCATGGTGCCGAGGCGAATGGCGATGCGTTCGGTTTCCTCGTAGCAAGCGTAGGCTTCTCGTTTGCGATTCTGGAAGCTCAGGGCGGCTGCCAAAAGGAGGTGCGCGAGAGGCTTACGTCTGGAGTTTTCGGGAACGATGTCGATGAGTTCGCGGGCGAGCGCCTCCGCCTCGGGGAGAACTTTCCACCCTTCCTCGGATTCCGTTCCGAGCCGTAGACTTTGATTGTGGAGCGTTCCGCTGAGGTTGGAGAGACAGGCTTCCAAGAGGTGCCGATTGGAGGATTTACGGGCTTGGCCGAGTGCGGTTCGGTGAAACTTGACCGCCTCGTCGTTTTTCCCTTGGCAGTCGCGGACATATCCGAGCAAGACGTCCGCATATGCCCGCCCCTCTACCGTCTTGTCCAACCTGATGGCTTCGGCGACCCACTCGGCGTCTTGGAACCTACCAATGTCGGGCAGGATCAGGCCGGCGGCGTAGCGCCACTTGAAGCGCAGCAGGTCACTTTCGACTGCGTCGACGTAGGGCATGGAATCGTCGATCCACCTGGCCGCAGCGCGGTGGTGGCCTCGGACGTAGGCGTGCACGAGTGCGCCGGGTAGTCCGTTCCAATAGGCGTCGCGCCGCTCACCCTCGAGGGCCGCGGCCAGGTTTTGTTGCTCGGCGTCCAGGGGCAAACAGGTGCGCAGATCATCCTCGTCGACTAGGGCCGCTAGGTTGAGGAAGTAGCTGGCATGTCTTCTTCTATCGACGGCGTGTTGCTCCGGCGAGAGTTGTTCGTCAGCGAAGCTTCGTATGGTTTCCAAGAATGAGAAGCGGACCGTGTCGGCATCTTCCTTGACGAGGACAAGCGATCTGATGACGAGCTCTTCTAGAAGGGCCCTTGTTTCATCTTTGAGCGTGATCGCCCTTGCCGCGTCGGCGGTCCAACCGCCGTGAAAGACGGACAGAGCGGCGAAGAACTCTTTGGATTCAGCTGAAAGCTGATCGAAGCTTCCTTGAATGGCCGCGCGAAGCGATCGGTGGCGCACGGACAAGCCCCGCTGCCTCGACTTTAACTCCATGAGGTTCTCAGCAAGGCTGATCGCGATTTGGGCAGGGGATTGTGCGGTCACTCGTGCTGCGGCCAGTTCCAAGGCAAGGGGGACCCCGTCGAGTTTTCTGCAGATTTCGATCACTGGCCCCACGTGGTGGGGAAGAAGGATGAAGTCGGGAAGGGCGGCTTTGGCTCGGTCGAGGAACAATTTTGCGCTCGGAAACTCGGTGAGTTGGGCTTCGGATGTCGAGTCAGGTGGCGGAGCGAGGGGTTGGATTCCGATCACCACTTCGCCCGCAACTTCCAGTCGCTGCCGGCTGGTAACGAGGATTCTAAGATCGGGGGCGGATTGGAGAAGGCGAAGACTGAGTTCGGCAGCGGCCTCGACAATCTGTTCAACGTTGTCGAGGATGAGGAGCATCGGGCCCCGTCGCTGGACGGCCTCGTCGAGTTGGCCCACCGCTCTTGCCTCTACTCCCATGCTCTGCAGAACCGCTTCTGGCAGGAGACTTGGATCGGTCACCTCGGCGAGGGCGGCGAAGACGGCGGGAAGATCGAATGCCCGCGCGGTCTCCACTGAAAGTCGGGTTTTGCCCATGCCGCCAGGACCGGTGAGCGTGACCAGACGATGGGCCGAGAGCTTGGCAATCACTTCGTCTCGCTCCGCCTCGCGGCCAAAGAATTTGGTTAAGTAGAGGGGGAGGCGGCTTTGAGGAAGCGGCAACGGAACTTCATCGGCGATCCGTGGGGGGAGCCTACGACCTCGGAGTTCCTCAATGAGGATGTCGAGACGAATCTGGTCCGAGCGTGCCCAATCGTCATAGGTTCCGGGGAGCAAAGCACCACGGGCAAGGGCGGCCGCTTCGTGGTGGTTGCCCCGGGCATACAGCTTTTCGAACGAGGCGACGTCGCACCAAACGGTTTCTTCTCGCAGTCGAATGCAGCCAGGAATGGAAGCGTCGAGAACGGAACCGTAGAGAACTCCGGGAGGCTCTAATTGGCGACGCAGGGACGCGAGGGCGACTCTCAGTCGGTTCGCCACGACTCTCTCGTCGCTTTCTTCGGGCCAAAGTGCTTCGGCGAGTTCTTCGCGGGAGCATCTCTTCCCGAGCCTGAGTGCAACGAATGCGAGGAGGCTCTGGACCTTCGCGGACTTGAATCGGGTGATCTGGTCACCAGATGCGTCTTCCAAAACAGGGCCATCGAAGAGTAGCACCCGCCAAATGATCGTCCCTTCCATGATCCTGCAAGTACTCTACCGTTCTTGATGGGGTCGCTTTGGAGGAAAACTTGACAACTTTCACATTTTATTGAAAGTTCGTATCACGGGACCTCGTAGGACAGGTATAAGGTCAAACGGGAATGGCACAAGCAACCGCTGAAGAACCAATCTGGCAAACCGAAGGCGCGCAAAAGCGGTCTTCGGTGCAGTCGATGTTCGGCGAGATCGCACCGACCTACGATCTGCTGAATGGCATGATGTCGCTCTCCCTCCATCACCGATGGAGAGCGTACGCGGTGTCCAAACTCGATCTGAAGGAAGGTGGCAACGCCCTCGACGTGTGCTGCGGCACCGGCGACTTCATGATCCCGCTCAAGAAAGCGGTCGGAAACGGAATCGTAAACGGCGTCGACTTTTGCCTCCCCATGCTCGAAGTGGCGAAACCGAAAGTCGGTGCTCACCTTGCCCTCGGAGATGCCTGCCAATTGCCCGTGCAAAGCGAGAGGTTCGAAGGGGTGAGCGTGGGTTGGGGCATTCGGAATGTGCCCGACATCGATGCCGCCCACCGAGAACTGACGCGGGTGATCAAACCCGGCGGGCGCTTCGTTTCGCTCGACATGGCTCGGCCAAACAACGCGCTGATTCGAGGTGTGTCAGAATTCGTTTTCAACACGATTGTTCCAAAGCTCGGCACTCTGTTTGGCAAGACTCAGGCGTACACCTATCTGCCCAAAAGCACCCAAAAGTTTTGGAGCCGTGAAGATTTGAAGGCCTCGATGGAGAGAGCCGGACTCGTTGACGTCGGTCATCGCGACCTGATGTTCGGCAATATCTGCGTCCACTGGGGCCGAAAACCATGACCGCTTCCGCTTTCACCGTACTTTCCAATGGCCGCGTCAACGCGGATTTGCTTGCTCAGATTTCAGACGAGGTAGCCCTCGTCGAGGAAGAGCTCTTGCTGCAAGTCAGCTCGCAAGTTGCGATGGTCACCAAGGCGGGCCAGCTCACGCTGAAGGCGGGTGGCAAGCGCCTCCGACCTGCATTCGTAGCCCTCGCCGCCAAAGCGACCGGCCTCGAATTCGAACCTGAGCGAACCCGTCGACTCGGCGCCTGTATGGAGATGATCCATATGGCGACGCTCATCCATGATGATGTCATCGATAACGCCGCCACGCGGCGAGGTCGACCCACCGCCGCCGCCGAACTGGGCAACACCGCGTCCATCCTCTCTGGCGATGTACTCCTCGCGAAGGCGATGGTGCTGCTCGCCCAAGATGGCGACCTCGAAATCATCCGAAGCGTCTCCGCGTCGGTCGTCGAGATGGCGGAAGGCGAGGTGAAAGAACTCGAGATGCGCGGCGACTTCGATCTCGCCGAGGAAACCCTCTTCGAAATCCTCCGCATGAAGACGGCCTCCTTCATCGAGTGCTGCTGCGAAGTGGGCGCAATGATCTCCGGCGCGCCCGCACCGATACGAACCGCCCTGCGGATGTACGGCTATCACGTCGGAATCGCGTTCCAGATCATTGACGACATGCTTGACTATCGGGGCGACAAGGCGAAGACGGGCAAGCCCATCGCGACCGACTTCCGAGAGGGCCAGTGTACGCTGCCGCTCATCCACCTACGCGACTCTCTCTCCGACGCGGAGGCAGCCATTGCCCGCCGCAAATTTGCCAACGGAGTGACCGACGACGAGGTCCGCCTCATCGCAGATTGGATGGAGACTCGTGGCTCGTTCACGAAGAGCGAACAGGCCGCCCGAGACCATATCGAGCAAGCACTGGTCGCCCTCCAAGAGCTCCCCGACACCACCGCTCGCACCCTTCTCGAAACGGTTGCCGAGTACGTCCTCTTGCGCCAGGCATGAGGCAGTATCGGGCCTACGCCTTCGATCTCGACGGCACCCTCTTTCGAGGCAACGAGCCCATCCCTCACGCGGTCGAAACATTGGCCGAGTTGCGCCGTCGCGGGGCCCTCGTTCGGTACGTCACCAACAACTCCAGCCAAACCCGGGCATTCTACGTTTCGAAGCTGACCAAGATGGGGTTCGAAGCCGCCCCTCACGAGGTCTACTCCAGTGCCACCGGCACGGCTTCGACCCTTGCGGAGTGGGGACTGAAGACTGCCTACGTTGTTGGTGGCCCGGGATTGGTAGAGACCCTGCGCGGCTCGGGAGTGGAGGTTGTGAATGCTGATGCCTCTGGCGCGGTTGGCAAGGATGGGGCAACCGCCGAGGCCGTGGTAGTTGGTATCTGCCTCGCTTTCACTTACGATCTGCTTCGGGGAGCTATGAACCAGATTCGAAACGGGGGCCGATTTGTGGCCACTAATCGGGACGCCACTTACCCCCTTGAAGGTGGTCAGTTCATGCCGGGCGCCGGAAGTTTGGTCGCGGCCGTCGCGACTTGCTCGGGTGTCGAGTCCTTCACCGTCGGGAAGCCGAATCCGTACTTGATGGAGCTGGTTTGTCGTGAGTTGGGCTTGCCCGCGCCAGAGGTCCTGGTCGTCGGCGATCGCCTCGATACCGACATCGAGTGCGGAGTCCGGGCCGGTTGCGACACCCACCTAGTCTTGACCGGCGTTGCCCAGTCCGCCCCGGAGGGGCAGGTCTGGAGTGAGGATCTAAGAGCCCTCACTTAGTCTAAGAGGGTCGGAGAAGAACTTCGGAGATGGTTCCCCCTTTCCGAAGGGGGAACCGTGGGGGAGAGGTTGTGGCGTCTACCGGAAGGGTTTGTCACAGGTTCAAACCTTGCGGATTCAACCGCTGCCGGCAGATCATCGGCGGGGCGCCGCCGCTACATTTAGGCGCCTCCTTTTACAATCCGACTCTCTTCTCCCCAGAGGGAGGGGTTCCCGGACGAACGATCCCTCCGGGATCAGGAGGTTGGCAACCGTGGTGTGAAATCCGTATTCGGCTTCACTCGCCGACAATACGACGCCATCAACTTCGCACAGTTCTCCACGTCAACCAAGTCCAGCACCTCGCACGGAGTGTGCATGTACCGGAGCGGGACTCCCATGATTCCGACCGCCATGCCGCCTCGATTAAGCTGCATCGCGTTGCCGTCGGTGCCGGTGCCGCCCGCTTCCACGTCCACCTGATAGGGGATGCCGTCTTCCTTCGCGGCCTCCACGATCATTCGAAACACGATTGGATTCGCGTTGGCACCACGCATGACGGAAGGGCCCTTGCCGGTGTCGAGCTGGCCGTATCGCGTCTTGCTCACGCTCGGATAGTCGATCGCATGGTTGACGTCGACCGCGATGCCCGTCTGAGCAGCGATGCTAAATGCGGACGTTCGCGCCCCTCGCAAGCCAATCTCTTCTTGCACCGTGGCCACAGCATAAACGCCTACGTTGGAGTCCAAACCGCCATCCTCCTTCAATAGCCTCAGCGTCTCGGCTACGACGAAGGAACCCATCTTGTTGTCAAAGCCCCGCGCGGTCGCTCGATTGCCGAGAAGCATTTGGAACTCGTATTGGAACGTGACCGGATCGCCAAGGGAGATGAGAGCCTCGGCCTCTGCGCGATTCGTGGCACCGATGTCGATCCACAGATCCTTGATCTCCGGCTTCTTCTTCCGCTCCTCATCTTCCAGCAGGTGGATCGCCTTGCGGCCGATCACACCGACCACCTGTTCCTTTCCGTGAACCCAAACCCGCTGGCCGACCGGGATCGTGCTGTCGTGTCCGCCGATGGTCTTGAAGTAAAGAAGCCCCTCGTCACTGATGTAGTGGATCAGAAACCCAATCTCATCCATGTGCCCCGCGAGCATGATCTTCATCTCGGCTTGCGGGTTCAAAACGGCGGCCACGTTTCCGTGTACGTCGGTCGTCACCTGGTCGGCGAACGAGGTGTAGTTCCGATAGACCTGCGCCGCGCGCTCCTCAAAACCAGAAGGGGAAGGCGTGTTGACGATCTCTTTCAAGAAGTCGAGAGATTGGGCTCGCATTATCGCACGAGCATACTTGACCGTTGACCGTTAGCCAGAGGGGGAACCGCGACAGATGGAACGGCCAAGCCAGCACACGATGCAAAATCATCAAGTTCTTCAGTCGGTCAGTGGCTAGTGCGACTTCCGCTGATTCAATAGCCGATCCGCCGCCGCGATCAGGAACACGTAGTCCGAAGTTGGATAGCCGACGCAATACTCGGTCTGCTGCCAGAGATAGGGCCACTCGAGAAGCTCGGGGAAGTCGGGGCGGATGAGAGCGGTGCCGGAGCCGACGCCGCCTGGAATGAAGGACTCGTCCGCCCGGTTCACTCCGTAGCCAGGAATGAGCGACCTTGCACCGACTCCGGAAACGAAGGAGGCGGTGTTGGACCCGGGGTGGCATCCGAGGATGAAGTTCACCGCGTGCAGCATGTAGGTGCTTGGAAAGATGTCTGGACAGCAAGTGTGCAGCCAAAACTGCTCAACCCCAAACCGCTGAATCCCCCAGCCCGCGCCCCAAATATCCGGCTCGTAAGGCAGACCGTAAGGCGTCTTTTTCTCGCGCTCGGATACCGTCTTGCGATATTCTGTGAGGGCACCGCGAACCCGACCTCGGTAGGAATCGTTCTCAATCAGAGACATGGACCTCGCAGCGAGAGAAGCGACCCGTTCGATCGACGCGCATGTCTCATCCAGAAGTTGCAGAACTGCGTCCTCGTATCGCTGCTCTCTCGTGGCCCGAAGAAGCTCGAGGGCTAATCCGAGCCGCTGAAGCGGCTTAGTCTCGGTTGTACGGTCGTACAACTCGACGGCGATGGCAAGGCACTCGGCGGCGAGTGCGTCGTCGTAGCCTAGCAAAACTCTTGAAGCGGCGGCGAGCGAGGCGGCGACGTCCAGCTCGCGCCCGGGATTCTCTTCCGTAAATACCCAACGGTCGTCGGCGCTTTCGACGTTGTCAGTCTGGGTTGCCGCATCTCCAAGGTGGACGTATTGGCTGAGCGTCGGCTCAATGATCCCCCGATACAGGCGTCCCAGCGATCGATACCCGCCCACGATCGAGAGCACTCCGTGCTCTATCTGTTGGAGCACGTCAGGTTTTCCGTCGGGTCGGAGTAGCTCGACAACGCGGGTCTCTTGGTCGACGGTCGTGTTGTCGTAATCGAGTTTAAAGCACTCGTAGGCGAGCGCCAAACCATAGACCGTTTGGGACTGGGACTCCACCCGGAGGTCGTAGTCTCCAGCGTCGTGCCAGCCGCCGCGGTCAAGGCCAGGTACCTGGTCACCGCTTTGGTAGCTTGTGAGAGTGGATGAACCTTGGAGATAGCCGTCGAAATGGTTAAAGTCGGTTGGAGCCATCTTGGCGTCATCCAGGTGACAGGCCCCGTGCCACACCCGATAGCTCTCGTTAATGCGCATGTGGCACATCTGAACGGGTAGGAAGTATTCGACAGTGGGCTGCCAGACTCCGCGTTCGAACACTCTCGCCGATATCTGGAAGGGTTCCGACCGCACATCGCCGTATTCCACGACGTACATTCCCTCCGTTTGAACGGATGAGAAGTCGAGCTGAAGGTACGAGTAGCGTAAGAACTTGCCCCAGTCGATGGGCTTCTCACTCATCACGGTCTCGAACCCGCCGGTCGGAAGAATCCGCAGAAGTGAAACCGGCCCCCTGCGCCGATCGCTCACATCTAGCTCGATCACGGCTACCTTCGGCTGATCCGGGTGGTACCCGACTTGGGAGACTTGGACGACCGGGTCCGACATCCAATTGGGAATGGCGTTTGGGGTGACGAGCCAGTCGATAGCACCCGTGGTTGCACCGGAACTAACGAGCGAACGGACGACGAACCAGCCATTGTTGTGCCGACCTCGTCCGTCGATCAGCTGGAGACCATCGCCCTCGATGCTGAGGCGGAGAGATTCGGTTTCGGGTGCGACCACAAGCCGGTCTCCAATCGCGAGCGGTGCTATCTGGTACTCACCATCCGAGTCGTGGCTGCCCGGTCCGAATGCCTGACGGGGAAAGACTCCAAAGCACTCGTCCATCGAAAAGGTTTTCCCGAAGAGAACGCCCGGATAAAGCTCTAGATTGAATCCGACCTTGCCAATCCACTCTTCCGGCAATGGCTCCTCCAGATCAACGAGGATTCGGAAGGACAAACCTTCGGGACGGACGCGCACGATGTAGGCGAACTCGAGATCCGGATAGTCGATGGGGTTGAAACCACGGCGATTCTTGGATTCATCCGGATAAGACATCCGGACCGAGATCTCTTCGGTTTCGCGATCTACCACCCTCGGTCCGACAACCGGTACTGGCGACCATTGGCCCGGAGTAGGCTCGAGGCGGAGGTCTCCGTTGGTGGCGATGCGCACCCCATTCAGAATGATCCCGACCCCGCCTTGGTGACTCTCCGGGTAATAGTCATGCGCAAGCATCACGTTCAGCCCCGGCATGTCCAGGTATTCGAGTTCATTGAGTCGGAGCGGCATTTAGGCGATTATCGCCGATCTCCTCCCGAATGGGGAGGCTCGGGCTTCGTAGTTGGATTGTCGAGCCCCCTCACCCACGGTTCCCTCGGGAGAGGAACCATCTCCAAAACCCAACTTAGTAGATCTTCATGTTGGGCAACAACTTGAGCTCACCCTTTGCGGCCGCGACATCCTTGTCATAGACATAGAAGTCGCAATCGGTCGATGTGTCGCAGTCGGCGCCAAACGGAATTTCCTTTGCTCTCAGCTTGGCAACCCCCGCTTCGACATCCTTCTGCGGACAAGAGGCGACCTTTATTTGAGGCTGAAGATGCCGGGCATAGAGGGCAACCGACAAAGCGATCCCCGCGCTTAAGAAGAGAAAGAGCCAGATCGCGGCTTTGGTGCTCACGAAATCTTCGCGAGCTCGGCCTTGAGCGTGTTGAGCCAGTCGATGTTCTCGGGATCGGTGTCGTTCAGTCGAGCGAGGTACATCGAGACCCAATCACCGTGGTAGGCGAGGCTCAGGAGTTTGGCCAAGAGAGAGTTGCCCTCCGCTTTGATCCGATGGAACTTGATCGCCTTGCTGGCGAGCTCCGCAGAGACGCGGAACCGTGCCTGCATCTTCTCGCTCTCTTCTCCATCTTCCAAGAGAATGCCGACGAATTTGCCGCCGCCTTGTCGGTGGGCGTTGACGAATCCGAGGATCTCGTTGTGGTTGAGCTCGGGGAACGAGTTGACGAGGGCGAGGCACTTAGCGTTCTCGTTGATCTGCCCCTTCCACCGGCCGGCGATCAGGCCCTGCCAGGTTCCGAGGCCGTAGATCACGGGGAAGTTGCCGTTAAGCTCTTCAGCAAGGATCTTCGCATCGTTGTCGGGCACTTCCACCCGATACTTTGCCTTAACGCTTTCGAGGGCGGCGAACACGCCGTCGTAATCCTGCTCGTGGATCAGCTTCAGCTTTTCGCAAGCCAGTAAGACGGGGATGAGCATGAGGCCGAGGGCGGTGCGAGGGGGCTGGCCACCGGGCACGATGTAGAGGCCGTCGTTGTTCTCTTCCGCGAGTTCCTTCAGCTTGCCGCCGCTGGTGACGCAGATGATCTTGGCACCCGCTTTGCGGGCGTCTGCGTAGGCGCTAAGCGTCTCCTCCGTATTTCCGGAGAAGCTAGCGCAGAAGACGACATCTCCCAGACCCACATAGTGGGGCAAATGATAGTCGCGGTTGACGACGAACGGAGCGGAGCCTTGGGCTTCGAAGATCGCGCGGACGAAATCTCCGCCAGCTGCCGAGCCACCCATGCCGGTGAGAACGACCATCGAAGGTCGGCTCTCAAGCGAGGGAAGCTCGACCGCTAAGGCGATCTCAAGGGCGCGCCGGCACTGTTCGGGAAAGTCTTCGACCAACTTGAGCAAGTTGGTCGGATCTTTTTCGGTGACAACGCTTCGATCGTTGAGATTCATGCGACGAGCTTACTCATCCGCGAACGGATCGTACTCGCCTTCCGCAGGAGCTGCGGTGACCGCAGGTCGGTTGTAGCTTTGGGTGCCGCCGCCACTGGCTGCCGGAGCGCCGCCACCAGCATCATCTCGGGGCTTGTCGAGGCCGCTTACGTTATCCGCGACGATCTCGTATACCTCGCGGTTGTTCCCGTCCTTATCGACGTACTTGCGGGTCTCGAGGCGACCTTCGACGGCCACGAGACGGCCCTTAGTGAGATAGTTCGAAACGAAGTCCGCCGTCTTTTCCCATGCCTTCACACGAAAGAAATCGGCGGTGGGCTGGCTAGGGTCCTGCGACTTGAATTTCTTGTCGACGGCGATCGAAAACTCGACCACGCTCTTCCCCGTGTTAGTCGTACGGGGATCGGGATCGCGGACGAGTCGGCCAATGAGAACGATGCGATTCAGCACGGCTTTAGATTACACCCTCAGTCTTCGATGAGATAGACACGGTGGCGAATGATGTCATCGTTGATGCGCATCAAACGGTTGAGCTCGGCAACCTTGTCGGCCGGAGTTTCAAAGTGCATGAGGATGTAGTTACCCTCTTTGAATCCGTTGATCTCGTAGGCCAGCTTGCGCTTGTCCCATTTGCCCGCCTTTTCGACGGTACCGCCGTGGGATTCGACCACGCCTTGAAATCGCTCTGCGATCTTCTGGACATCGGCGTCGGTCAGCTCAGGTTTGACGATATAGAATGCTTCGTATTTTCGGTTTGACATTTTTCTGCTCCCCGTGGACAGGTGGCTCGACTTCTAAGAATCGAGCAGAGAGCCTTGCGGCGAAGGAAGATGGTACCAGATTTGGGGCACCGTCCGCTCTGCGGTCGCGCCGTGGGAGGTATTGGGTGTTCGGCCCGGAGGGCACTCCGATCCGGCCCAACACCTAACACCCAACTCCGAACACCTCTTTTCTCCGCGTGGTCTAGGACTAGCTTCCGCTCCCGATTAGCATGCCGTTCAAGATCAGCTTGTACAGCCCCGGCCACATTGCTCGCTCGGTGGGGTCTTGGGTGAAGAGGATGGCGTGGCCGCGGCCCACCGGAACGTCTTGGAGCCAGACGGTTCCCTTGAGTTTCTTCTCGGTGTCGTCGGGCCAAGACCAGCCGGTGAGAAGCTTGGTGACCTTCTCATCATCGCTCAGGGTCACGACCGATCCGCCCTCCTTGCGCTTTGCATAGAAGTCGTTACCGGAGATTGGCACCGAAATCGTGTCTGTCGAATAGCCGTAGCTTAGGAAGCTTCGGAGGTCGAGTTTGGCTCGGAAAAGTGAGCCGGGTAGATCCTGGGGGTCGTCCTTGCCCTTTGTCAACTCGACGAGCTTGTCCGAGCCGACCGCCCAATCCAGGTTGCCAAAGGAAAGCACACAACCACCCGCATTGAGCCACTCTTTGAACTTGCCGCTCGCCGAGCCTTGGGCACCGGCGGGCAATACGATGCAGGTGTACTTGCTCAGATCGCCGTTGGTCAGCGCGTTTGCGCTAATGGGGGTGAAGGGGAGCTTGAACACCTTTTCCATGAGGAACCACATCGGTCCGCTCTGGAAAAGGTTCGCTCCCTGACCCATCACCACCGCGATCTTCGGCACCTTGAGGAGAGTCGTTGACTCGCTACCTGGCCCTTGGCGGGTTTCCGCGTCTGGGAAGCTGGTGGTGAGGGGAACGATCTGGACGTTTCTTTTCGCGATGATGGCGTTTAGCTTGGCGACGTAGTCGTCCTCGTTTCGGTCGGCGAGAAAGAGGAAGGTGCCATACGCGTAAGTGACGCCATTAAGGGTCATTGGCTTGGAAGTGACCATCGCCCGCACCCCGTTTGAGAGGGCGTCGAAGGCGGCAAGCGCGTCGTCCTGATCCTGATACGGGAGAGCATAGCCGACGGTTGAAGCGGGAAGCGGCTTCACTTGCGATCGCTTTATGAGCCTTTCTTTTTCTTCCTTGGGAAGGGGAGATTGTTTGATCAACTCGACTCGATCTTGGGTGAGAGCAACCTCAGGTCGCGACTCGCACCACCAAGCTGCCAGGTTGTGGGCGTAAGGCAATGCCCAGCCTGTGAAATCGTAGAACTCGGCCCCTTCTGCCCCGGGGTACTTCTCGCCTTCGGAGACGCTCTTCTTCTTGGCCACCTGCTCCTTCACGAACTGCTCTTCGAAGTTGGATTGCGGTTCGAGAAGTGCCTTTGCCATTGCCGCTTGGGGCTGGGCAAGATCGACCACGAGGGAGCCGGCTGGAAAGGTGTGCGATCCGTGTCCGGCGCTCCAATAATCGTTGGCATCGGGCTGGGTAAACGCATTCGCGGCAAAGCCTGAATGGATGCCCGCACTCCAGAGTTGGTTTTGCAGACGGCGCAAAGGCCTCGGATCTTGGGACTCGACAACAACCCGTTGGAATTTGCCGACGAGGGTGCCTTCTACTGCCCGCTTTTTGAAGTCGGCATAGCTCTTCACGAGTTCGTCTTTGTGATCGGCCGCTGATTTGACCACCGCAAGGGCAGAGGTGAAGTGTTTCTCGATTCCACGGAGCAATGTGACGACCGACCCGTCGGCTCGGGGACTGTTGAGCAGGCGACCGCCGTCCGTCTCGTGAGTCATGCCGATCGCCCCGGATAGGGTGGTAGAGGCGTCAAGGTAGCCGGGGTAGTAGAGGTCGAACGTGTCCTTGACGAAGTATTGAAAGCCGTGCTCGTCAAATGCTTGCCCGGTTGCTCGGCCAAAGACGTCGTTCCAATGGTTCACTCGGGCGCGGTCAACATTCGAGTTGATCGACATCGGCTCGGGAGGGAAGAAGTAGCTGCCAACCTGGCCGTGCTGGTCGACATAGACCTGGGGGCTCCATTGCAGAAACTCCGCGAATTCAGCTTTGGTCTCGTCTTGGCTAAACGCCACCCGGTCTCGGTTCATGTCGAACCGATACTGGTTCAATCGCCCGTATACAACCCCGGGCTCGTACATTTCGAACGCGTTGCGATCGCTTGACCCAACCGCGACCGAGTTGTAGTACACGACGTACCGCTCGTGCCCATCCGGGTTGTAGACCGGGTTAAGGATGACCACCGTGTTCTCAAGAGCCTTCGCGAGGCTTCCTCGGCTGGCGGCTAAGTTGTAGAGAGCCCACATCCCAGATTCGAAGGATGCGGTCTCGTTACCGTGGATGCACTCGTTGATCCATACGATCGCCGGTGTCTTCGATGGGTCACCCTTCCCATTGGCCAGATCCTGATGCTCCTGTCGAATCTGGTCGAGGCGGGCGATGTTCTTCGGGCTGGAGATCGCATAGACGCGCAGAGGACGTCCGCCGCCCGACTTGCCGTAGGTAAACATCTTCACCCGGTCTTTGGCCTTGTCCATGATCGCGAAATCGACCATTTCCTGCTCGCGGAAGGTGGTGTGCCGATCTCCCACGTTGTAACCGAGGATCGACTCTGGGCGCGGGACGACAGGATCGTAAGGCCCATCCGCGTAGAAGTTCAGCTTGGGCGCGAGAAGGCTCGCCGCGAGGAAGCTCAGGAGCATTCGGGCAGTCTACACCGGTCACCGGTGGTGCCGTCTTCCCAGGCGGCATCTCAGCACACCTTGGCCTAGGCCCTGTTCTCTAGAGATTGGGCTAGTTGAGATTGTGATGAGATGCCGGCTGGGAAGCCGGCACTACCTTACGGGATCCTAGTCGAAACCGCGTTCACAGAGCCGAATACCTTCGCGATGGGGAACGGCCTCTCTTTGCTCAGGCCACCCTCCAAGAATCCCCACGCGGCAACTCCATCCAGACTTTCCGGTTCGAGGAGGTGGAAGATGAGGGTCGAAAGGGGTTGGGCGGTGCGGACGAGGTAGCTGCCGGGGGAGGCGTTGAGCTGACCGTTTTGGAACATGCCTTCCAGGCGAACGAGCTTGTGGCCCTGAAAAGCGGATGGGCTCTGGTTCAATTCAGAGAGAACGAACGTGTCCGCGTTGGTGTCGAACTCGGCGTCGAGTTTCTCGACCACCACGCCGTGCCGCCTTAAGAGATCAGCGACCGAAGTAAGACTGCCTGAGAAGATATATGCGGCGGGGAGCTTGGCCGTCTTCGTGACTTTGAACCGGTCGAAGATCCTCATCTTGATCTTCTCAACTGCCTTAGGTCGCTTCTCCCCTGGCGCCTCACCTTTTGCGAGTTTCTCAATGGGAACCTCTTCGTCGCCACGGTCCGCGAAGTCGAATCTCACTCCGAGGGAAGGCGCCTTGGTGGCTGCCTCGACCGCGTGGAGGTCTGCCTCTCGCGTCATCGCCACGACACGGGCGGAGCGCTTGTCGAGGTATTCGAGCATGCTCCACACGAAATGGTCGGTGGCTTCGATGCGCGCCTTGAAGGGGATGAAGGTGGTCGCTTCGGAGAGGATACCGATGCGGTTTCGGATGCCCGCGTAGTTCGTCACGTACCGGCCCTCTTGGCCGAAGGTGTACCAGCTTCGGACGTTGTTGCGCCGTTCGCCATTGCCGTAATCGAAGAATTCGTTGCCGTACTTCGAGCGCATCTCACCTCGGATGGCGGGGAGCAGTTCGTCTCGGGAGAACTTCATGACGGCCGAATCGGTGTTCGGGTTGAGGGGCGGGGAGTAGGTGAGCTCGAAGCCGTGGCGGGTGCCGTCGGTCGTGTGGAGGTCCATCACCACGTCGGGATTCCATTTGCCGTAGATCGTTTCCAGAACCGACCGCATCTCAGGCGACTCGGCCTTCATGCAGTCGCGATTCAGGTCGAGATTCTGCCCGTTTGGGCGGACTCCGACCACATCGGGGCCATCCTGCTCCGGTCGGTTTCGGGCGACGGGTCCGAACTTCTCATTGCCGTCGATGTTGTAGATCGGGTTGACGAGGAGGATGAGGTGGTCCAGCACCTTGGGCTGGCTCGTCAGGCGTCGCAGGATGATGAGGGCGGCTTCTTTGCCCTCGACCTCTCCCGCATGGATGTTGGCCTGGATGTAAACAATCGCCTTTCCCGAGCGGCGGGCATCTGCCGCCGAGGCAACCATTGGCTTCGCACAGATCACCAGCGGCATCGCCTTCCCCTCCGTGCTCGTCCCGGTGTATTGCAGCGAGATCGGCCCGCCCATGCCTTGGAGTTCTTGGATGAACGAGATGACGTCGCTGTAGTGGGAGGTTTCCCGGTAGTCAGTCTTCTCGGCTCGGGTCAGCGGGCCTTGGACGGTTGTGGCGAGCGCCAAGGCGGCAAGCAAAGGATGCATGCCGCAATGCTACACCCTTTGTCAGGGCGCAGGCGCAGAGGCTGTCTCCCTACGAACTAGGACTTATATTCCGCCCAAAGCTTCTCGAACTCGGCGACCAACTTCTCCATCGCGTCGAATCCGCCTTGCCAGAAGGCCTGCGACTTCAGGTCGACGCCGACTCCGGCCATCAGCTCGGCCGGCGTCTGGGAGCCGCCAAGGGTGAGCAAGGCGGTGTACTTAGCCTCGAAAGACGGTCCCTCCGCCTTCGCCATCTGATACAGCGACAGCACCAATAGCTCGCCGAACGAGTATGCGTAGACGTAGAAGGGGACCGAGATGAAGTGGCCGACGTAGCTCCACCACATGCGGTGCTGCTCGCCGATTTTGACGCTGTCGCCGAACATCGCTTGGATCTCTTCTTGCCAGAGGTCGCCGAACTCTTCGGGGGTCAGCTCGCCGTCGGCGCGGCGCTTGGTATGGCATCGCTGCTCGAAGGTGAACATCGCGGCCTGTCGGAAAACAGTGGCGAAGACTCCTTCGACCTTGTCGGCGTACAGTGCGATCTTGTCCTTCAGGGAAGCGTCGGCGACCAGCTTCTCGAAGACGAGCATCTCACCGAAGGTGCTGGCGAGTTCGGCAAGCGGTAGGGTGCCGTGGAAGTTGAAGTAGGTCTGCGCGCGGCTCAGGGAGGCGTGGACGCCGTGCCCAAGCTCGTGGGCGAGCGTCATCACGTCGTCCATCTTGTTCTGGTAGCTCTGGAAGACGACGGGATGGGTGTCGGGGGTGATGTAGGAGCAGAAGGCGCCGCCGCCCTTGCCCTTGCGCGGCTCGGCGTCGATCCAGTTCTCGTCGAAGAACTCGGCCGCCTTGCTCTCCATCGTGGAGCTGAACGAGCCAAACGATTCGAGAATGATCTGGCGCGCGCGATCCCAGCTCACTTGCTCTTCGCTCTCGAAAAGCGGCGCGTAGCGGTCGATGTGGGTGAGTTCGCTGAGGCCGAGAATCTCACGCTTCACCTTGTAAAAGCGGTTGACCAAGCCATAGTTGGCCCGGCACAGCCGCATGACGAGGTCGACGGTGTCCTTGTCGAGTTCGTTGGCGAGGTGTCGCGATCGCTCGGGGTACTCGAGGCCGCGAAGTCTGTCTTCGACCGCGCGGTCTTGAAGGAGATTGTTGTAGTTGAAGACGAGGACACGCTCCAACTCTTTGAGGCCAGCGGTGAGAGAGTCGGCAGCGGCTTGGCGCACATCCCGGTTGGCATCGCGCAGGCGGGTCAGAACCTCTTGCTCAGTCGCTTCCTGAACTTCGCCATTCGAAGGGGCCTTGTACTTGTAGACGTGGTTGGCGGTGAGCTCATCGAACAGACGAGCCCAAGCGCGCGAGCCCGTGTTAGCGGTCTCTTCGAGGATGATCTCCTCGTCTTCGCTGAGGCGGTAGGGGCTGAAAGCCCGGGCGGTGTTGATGTAGTGGCGGAAGTTTGCGAGCTTGTCGTCCTTCAGGAGCTTCTCGACGATCTCTTCATCGGCAGCTTGGAGTTCGAGCTCGAAGAACATCGTTTTGACGCTCAGCTCGGTGCCTTTTTCCTGCTGTTTCTGCATGAACGCGCCGATCTTGGGGTCGCTGCTGTCGGTCGCGAAGTTGAGGCTGGCGTAGCTCATCGGCTTGGCCACTTC
>JBBQFM010000047.1:0-46152 GCA_038321975.1 Fimbriimonadales bacterium
AGACTTCGCCCGTGAGCGAATCCTCGATACTCAGGGACGCCTTGTTTGAGCGTAGCGAGTTTGGCGTCCCATCGAGGGTTCTCGAACGGAATCATGCGAAGGCTGAGACCGAAGATGGAATGGCCTCAGCGGAGCGTACAGGGCGCGAAGCGCCCATCCCAGCGCGAAGCGCCTGTAGCGAAAGCGCCCACCCCCGCGCGAAGCGACAAATGCGGCAAGGGCGGAGCCCGCCTACTGTAAGATGTACGTAGGCACGGAGGCCGAATGAAACGTAGGACTAAGATTGTTTGCACGCTGGGGCCGGCGGTGGATAGCAAGGACAAGGTCCGGCAGCTAATCGACGCGGGCATGAACGTTGCTCGGCTCAATTGCAGCCACGGCGATTGGGAACAGAAGCACCGGTGGGTGGAGTGGGTTCGCGAGCTTAGCGGAGATATCGCTCCGGTCGCCATTCTCGTTGACCTCCAGGGACCGAAGTTTCGGTGCGGTGATTTGCTTGGCGGTGCGCTTGAACTAGCGCCAGGGCAGTCGGTGACCCTTGGGCCGGGCGATACGGTTCAGATTCCTGTCGACCAGCCAGAGATCCTGAAGGCGATGCACGCGGGCGGTCGTTTGCTGATGGGTGACGGCGAGATCGAGCTGAAGATCACCGGGCAGACGGGGGCAAAGTTCGAGGCGAAGGTCATCACCGGCGGATTGTTGAAGAGCCGCAAGGGGATCACCTTGGTCAACAAGGTTTTCGAAACGCCCTCGCTGACCCCCAAGGACATCGAAGACGTTCAGCAAGCCGCAAATGCGAAGGTCGACTTCCTCGCCCTAAGCTACGTGAAATCGGCCAGCGACATTCGAGAGCTGCGGCGGGTCGTGGATCGGCTTGACTCCTCGATATGTTTGTGCGCGAAGATTGAGACTCGAGAGGCGATCAAGGACCTCGACAACATCCTCAAAGTCGTTGACATCGTCATGGTGGCAAGGGGCGACATGGGCCTCCAGATGGACATCGAAGACGTGCCCCTCATGCAAAAGAGGATCATCGACGCGTGTACGTGGGCGGGTCGACCGGTGATTACCGCGACCCAGATGCTTGAGAGCATGATCAGCAACCCTCGACCGACCCGAGCCGAGGCGACCGATGTTTGCAACGCAGTGCTAGATGGAACCGACGCCCTGATGCTGAGCGGCGAAACCGCGTCGGGCCAATATCCCATCGAGTGCGTGAAGACGATGGCCCGCATCGCGGAGAAGGCGGAGACCCAGTACGACCGGACGAAGATTGAGCACAACTTCCAGGAGAAGGCTCGAAGCGGGGTTAGCCACACCGATGCAATTTCTCACGGCGTCGCGATGCTCGCTCAGATGCTTAAGCCGCAAGCGATTGTGACGACCACGACCAGTGGCCAAACGCCAAGATTGGTGAGCAAATTCCGGCCGAAGGCTCCGATCCTCTGCGCGGCATGGAGCGACCGAGTGCAGAATCAGATGGCGGTGGTTTGGGGAGTTGAGGCGATGAGGATCGAGGACCAGACGAATACCGAAGAGAGCATCCAGAACGCGGTCGATGCTTTCCTCCGAAAGAAGCGCCTGAATTGCGGAGATCGCATCATCATCACGGCAGGGGTGCCCGCAGGCGTCCCTGGCAATACCAATATGATCTTGACCCAGGTTGTGAGCTGAAATGCGTAAGAAGAAAGGAACGACACTTATCGTTATCTTGCTGGCAGTCGTGGTCGGGCTAGGTCTGAGCGTGAAGCCTTGGCAGATGTACCGAAAGCAGCAAACTCAGGCGAATAAGAGCATGGCCGAGATGCGGGAATCGGAGGCGAAAAAGGAAGAACTGCTGAAGGAAGAGTCGAAAAAGAAGAGCAGCCTCGGCCAAGAAGAGCAGGCCCGCGGAGCAGGCTACTACGGACCGGGCGAAGTTCCCGCCTCGAAATGATCTCCCTTCTTGCCGCCTTGGTTTTGGTGCCTCACACGACCCTTGCGAAGGGCGACCATTGGGTTGCCGAGCGGGTCACTCGTTATGTAAACACCGTGGAAGAGATCGACATGACCGATGTCGAAAAGCTCGAGTGGACGGTGCTCGGGCCATCTGCGTCGAATCTTAGCGTCGAGTTTTCCAAGGTATTGGTGGAGACTCGAATCGGCGAGAACCACATTCCGCCCCCGAAGGGGACAACGCCGGATAAGCAGAAAGCTTTGTTTTCTTCGAGTGGGGACGACCTGAGCGAGCCGCCCAAGGATCCCGTGGATCTGATTCTATTGAGACTGAACCAGGGTTCTTCTGCAACCGAGAAGTGGAAAGCGAAGTTTTCTTTTCAGCCGGTTTCCGATGGTCGCCGCATGGCCAAGTTCACCTACGACGACCCGGACGAGAAGGTCCACGCCGACGGAACGATCACCTTCTTGGCGGCCCCTCGCGTGATGGTTAAGGTCGAGATAACGGCGAAGAACCTGCCGCTGCCCGGCGGGCCTTACCGGGTGACCGCGATGGTGAAGCAGACGGTGGCGGAGCCGTTGAGTTTTGGGAAGTAAGGACTTCGGCGAAAATCGTGCTGAGTCTGCGAAGCATTTCCCCAGTCATCGACTTTCTTTCCGCTGGTTGAAGAGTTCCTCGCGCCGATGCAATCGTCGGTTACACGCCTTCGGCGGGACTGACTGATCGTTTGTGGGTGATTTGGGAGATTCTTAGTTCCCCGAGACCGTGTCGACTCCGGCAAACATCTTTCCTAGTTGACTCACGATCTCGGGCGGTAGCGGAGGCAGAGACAGGGAATGGGCATTCGCTTTCAGGTGGTCAACGTTCCCGGTGCCCGAGAGGATGATATCCATGCCGGGTTCGTGGAGGCAGAAGCGGTAGGCGGCTTCTTCGATGCTTGCCGCAACTCCTTCCTTCACCAAAAGGCTGAGGGGATTGGCCATGTCGAAGTTGGCGGGATCCACGAGACCGTCGGTCGCGAGGCCTCCAATGAGCTCGGTCAGGGCGTCCGGACGGCTGAGGGCTCGTCGGACGGCGAACATGCACTGGGTGCCGATCTTCTTCTCTTGGGTCACCGGGAGCACCGTCTCGCGGGCGGACTGGTTGAGGATGCTGAAGCCGACCATGACGACCTCCCACGGATCGTCCCGCACGGCGGGTATGAGCATGCGGTGGTCGGTGTCGTAGATGAACTGCTCTGTGATGCCGATCGCTCGGATCTTGCCTTGCTGCTTTAGGTCTTGCAGTGCGGGCAGGAGGGTGTCGCGAGCATGTGTGTATTCGTCGGGGTTCACGCCGTGCAAGTTGAAGACATCGATGTAGTCGGTTTGCAGGCGCTCGAGGCACGCGTGAAAGCGGGCTCGCATGTCTTCGGGCGTGACGTCGCCGACTTCGTCCCTCGATCCCACTTTGGTGGAGATGTAGACCTGGTCCCGGGGGACGCCCTTGATTCCTTTGCCGACAGCCGACTCGGTCCGGTACGACTCGGCGGTGTCGATGAAGTTGATGCCAAGGTCCAGCGCCTCACGGACGAGGTGGGCGGCTTCGTCTTCCGATTTGCCTTGGCTGAGGCCGAGGCGGCTGTGACCGCCGCATCCGAGTCCCATTCTCGAAACAAGGAAGCCAGTGTTGCCGAGAAGGATCTTATCCATGTTTGGTTGAGGATACGCGAGGGTCGTCGAAGTACGCTTTCATCATGTCTGGCTTGTTAGCGTGGAGGCCCAGGTTGTCCCAGAACATGAACCAAGCCCAGGGTTGCTTGTCCCACTCTTTGAGGGTTGGGAGCTCCGACATCTCGGAGAGAGCGAGAGGCTTGTCTCCGGCGAGCTTGTGCATCCGGTCGTACCACTCTTGGGGGTAGGTTTCGGGGCGGTCTTTGGCGGGATAGATGTCGGTTCCGACCAGGTCCATCTTGTCCGGGCCGGGGCAGAAGTTCTCAACTCCCGCGTAAGGTTTGTCGGGGTTCCAAGCCCAGAGGAGATTGTTAAGGTGGTAGTGGTTGACGTACCGATCGTAGATCATCGACCACAGGCGCTTGAAGTAATCGGGGCGCCCTCCCCACCAAAACCAGTCGCCGTTCATTTCGTGATAGGGCCGGAAGATGATCGGGATGTGCTCCTTCTGAAGTTCAAGTAGCGCCTGCGCGAGCTTGTCCGACTCTTGTTGCCACACGCGGTGAAGGGGCGTTCCCGGGTTAAGGATGTCCTCGTATTCCTTTTCGGTGATCTTCGCCTGAACGCCGGTGGAGAAGTCGCACGGTTCTCCGATGGTGGGACTTGTCTCGTGCCAGGTCAGGCAAATGATTCTGCCCTTCTTGTGCTGCTCTCGAATCTGGTCGAGAAGTCGAGGGCGATATTTGATGTTGTCGGTGTCGTGCCGCTCGTCAGAAAAGCCCCACTCTCCACCCCAGATGAGGGGGTACTTCCCGGTGATCTTCTCCACGCTCTCCGAGGGGTCGGACATGTGGAACATCTGGTTGTGCTGTCCAGTGAGGGTGACCTTATGGTACGAAGAGTACAAGAACGCGAGAAGCTCCTTAGCTTCGGGAGTCGCTTTTGGGTTGATGGGAGCGTGGGACTTCATGGATGGCCGAACCTGATTCTGGCCGGTTTCGGGGGGTGCCGTGTTAAGGATGAAGCCAAGTGCCAGTCCTGCGATCCACATGGGCTGATTATGGTCCGGGCGCTGGGGCCCTTCTCCGCGTCAGTTGGTGGAAGTGTGTTGCGATGCCGGCCGGGAGGCCGGCATCGCTCTTTGCTTACTTGTGCTCGACCATGTCGGCGATGTTGTCGTACCGGTCTCCGAGCAGGTGCTCGGCGAAGTACTCCATCAATCGGTTGTTGAAGTAGGGCTGCAGGTCTCCATAGCCGTGGGGCTTGCCGGGGACGAGGATGAAGTCGTACCGTTTGCCGGCCCGCATCAGGGCGTTCATGAGCCGCACGGTGCCTGCGTAGTGGACGTTGTTGTCCATGTCGCCGTGTGCGAGGAGGAGATTGCCCTTGAGATTGGCGGCCAACTCCGCGTTGGTTGGGACGTGGATGTCGAACTTCGTCTTGGTCGTCTGAGTGGTGCTTTGGGCAGCTTGCGGATCTTCGTCGGGGAATCCAATGTCGTAGGCATCGTCCTCAACCTCGGGGTCTCCTCCTCCCCCTCGGAATCGTCGACCGCCGCCGGTTCCCGTTCCTGTGGCGGTCGTGGTTCCCGTCGTCGCCGTAACCGGCACTTCGCGAAGTCCGTGATACTGTTCGCTCCAGTTCTGGTTGTACACGTTGTTGTCGTGGTTACCCGAGCTCGAAACGCCGACCTTGAAGAAGCTGTTGAAGGGAGGCAGCATCAACGCGGCGGCGGTCATGAATCCTCCGCCGGAGTGGCCGAAGATGCCGACCTTGTCGATATCGATCCACGAGTACTTGGCCGCGAGTTGCTCGATGCCTGCCTTCTTATCGGCGAGGCCGTAGTCGCGCATGTTGTAGTAACCGTAGCTCTGATAGGCGTTGGACCGAAGCGGATTGCCGCCTCGGTTGCCGATCTGGATGACGATGAAGCCGAGCTGGGCCAATCGCTGATTGGAGGCGGCGGCGCTAAACGTGGTCGACACGCTCTCGGTTTGAGGACCGGGATAGACGTTGGCGATGATGGGGTACTTCTTCTTCGGGTCGAAGTCGAAGGGCTTCCACATATTGCCGTAGATGTCGGTGACACCATCGGCCGCCTTGACCTGGAAGGTCTCGGGCATCTTCCAGCCCTGCTCGACCAGCTTGGCGAGGTCGGTGTGCTCGAGATCGAGGACCTTTCTGCCCGTCTCGTCTCGTAGGCAGGCGGAAGGTTCCTTGTCGGTTCGCGAGCAAACGTCGACTGCAAATTTATGGTCGTCGGACAGAGTCGAAGCGTGATCCGCATCGCCCGGATCGAGGAGAGTCAGGCCATTGCCATCCAGGTTGACCCGATAGGTGTGGCGGTAGTAGGGGTTCTCGCCTGGCTCTTTGCCAACTGCGCTGAACCAGAACAAGCCCTTGTCGCCATCGACTTCGACAATCGAGTTCGCCCGGTATGGGCCTGAGGTGAGGGCATGTTTGAACTTGCCGTCATTCGAATAGAGATAGTAGTGACCCCACCCACTCTTCTCCGACCACCAGATCATGTCCCCGCCCGGCTTGACGTATCGAACGCCTTGGACTTCGAGGTTGGCGTTCTCAACTGACTCGGTCAGTAGGATCTTTACCTTGTCGGTTTTTAGGTCGTACTCGCAGAAGTCGAGGTTGCGCTGAAGGCGGTCTCGGCGGACGAATCGAAGAGAATCCGAGGTCGTGTCCTGCCAGTGGATGTTCATCAGGTCCTGATCCTTCCACTTGTCGGCGACGACCTTTTTGAGCTCCTTCTTGGTTGGATCGAAGACTTCGAAGTCGTCGATCTCGATGTCCGTCTCGCCGGGCATCGTGTACTTGTAGGCAGACAGGGTCGGCCGCGGCTCCGAGAGGGAGTTGACAAGGTAGAGATCGTGGACCTTTCGCACGTCTCGGCGGTTTACGTAAAATCGCTTCGAGTCCTTGGACCAGGTGACGCCTGTCCGCACTCGCTTTTCGGTCGCGGGAGGAGCCTCTTGGGTCTGCGTTTGCTGTTGGACTCCGCCCTGCTGCTGCTGTTGAAGGAGCTGATCCTGTCGTTGTTGGTCTCGCTCTTGGCGGCTGCCGAAGCTGAAGTCTTTTTCGCCGTCTTTAGAGAGCTGGATCGGAGGCTGGTCTTTGCCATCAACGACCTCAACATAGTAGAGATTGTAATCCTGAGCGTAGACGAACGATTTCTTATCGGGCGAATAGTTGTGGAAGTCGTTCGGGTTAGCGCCTCCGGCACCTAGTCGTCCCTGCCCTCGTCCGCCGCCTCCACCTTGGCCAGCGCCACCGGCACCTGCTGCGGCTCCCGCAGGTGCGCGGCCGAGGCTCTTGAGGGTGTCTTTCTCGAGGTCGTATTCGTACTGATTCCCATCGATCACGAACCGCATGAGCTTGTCGTTCTTCTCATCGAACGTAACGGTGGTGATCGGAAGGTTGGTGGTGTCGTACGGCTTCTTGATCAGTTCGGAAAGGAGCGCCGCCATATGGGCGCTGTCGAAAAGAGGGGTCTTCCTCTTTGCTTTGGAGTCGACTTTCCAGAACTTGACGCCGCCGCCATCTTTCCACGAATACCAAAACACATCGGTCTTGTTGATCCAACCAGGGGTGAGGTTCGTGCTGTAGAGGAAGGGGCGGACCGCTTCTGGACTGAAGCGGTCGGCAAGCTTCCAGTTCGCCTTATTGTCGGCGATGCTTAGGGGGATGAGGCAAGAAACGAAGAGGATGGCGACGACTGGTTGCAGCCGCCTACGAAGACGTATTTGTAGCATGAATGACGGATATCTCCTGGCGTGAATAGCCTATCATGCTTGGTCGAAATCGGCTGGCAAAAGTTTGGTGACTTTTCAGCAACTCATCCAGCGTCGTCTGCCCCAATCAGTTGTCGCCAATTCTGCGCCGTGTGGTAGTAGGACAGAACGAGGACATGCTGGGGAAAGACTTGGTAGACGACAATGTGCCCATGGCTTCTGCGAGCTTTCTTCATAACTTTGTACCGAAACTCGGGCCATGTTGGCACTGGCCGACCGTCCATCGGATCTTCAGCAATGCGTTCGGTGAACTCATCAAGCTGCCGCAAATAGTTATCCGCCCACAATGGACTATGGAATTTGGCGTTCCACTCCCAAATTTCGTAAATACCCCGGTGGGCCCTTGCACTGAGTCGGACCTCTAACCGGCGTTTTTCTTCAGCCACTCCGCTCTCGACTCGGCCAAAACCAACCGCGACTCCTTCATGGACAGGGTGCTTGCACCCGCATCGATCTCATCGGAGATTTGCTTGAGTTCGGCGACGACTTCGGGAGTAAACAAATGATCGAAGTTCTCTTCGTCTCCTTTCAATTCTAACGCGATGATCCGGGAGACAAACTCGCTGACGGTCAAGCCGCTTGCTTTTGCCTCCCGCTTGACCTTCGCGAACAGTCCGTTAGGGATAGAGATCGACTCCATGATTCTATTCTAGTTCGACGTTTTCCAAAAACCAGGCCGTTGCGCCTATTTCTGAATCGGGAACACGCTTGCGTCGAAGATGTTGTCGTTCAACTTGATCTTCCCCAGCGAACCCGGAGATGGCTCCTTGTCCAGCGCGATCTGGGCGATCGCTGCTTTTGCGCCGCGAAGGATGATGTTCTCCATCTCCTGAACGCTGACTCCTTCGTCCTTCAGCACGCTGAAGACGTGGGCGAGGACGCCGACTTTGTCGAGGTGGCGGACAACCAGGAGGTGGGTGGCGACTTCGGCTTTCTTGATGTTGATGACGTTCGGTACCTGGCCGGTCTGCATCTGCTCACGGACGATGCGGACAACCTCCGCCGCAACCGCTTCCTGAGCCTGGTCGGTGCTCGCCCCAATGTGGTGAGTGCAATACACGTTCTTGGCGGCCTTGAGCTCACCATCGTAGGTGCCCTCAGCCCCCGAAGGCTCACCTTCGAAGACGTCCAGACCAGCAATAAGACCGTGCTCGGCAACTGCTTTCAAAAGCGCCGCCTGGTCGACGACCTCGCATCGGCTGGTGTTGACGAAGACGGAGCCCGCCTTCATAGCGCCGAAGAACTTGGTCGAAAGCATCGCCTTGGTTTCGGGAGTGAGGGCGACGTGGACGGAGACGAAGTCGGACATCCGCGCGATGTCGTCAATCGTCTCCGCCCGGCCGATGCCGAGGGCAGCGGCGGTTTCAGGGGTCATCCAGCGGGAGAAGGCGACGACGTTCATGCCGAACGCCTTGGCCCGAGGAATCATCTCCTGCGAGATGTTGCCCATGCCGATGAGGCCGAGGGTGCGTCCGTAGACGCCCTTCGCCTTGCTGTACTCCTTCTTGTTCCACTTGCCGTTCCGGAGGTCGATGACGTTATCCGGGATATGGCGGTCGCAGGCGAGGATGAGGCCGAACGCGAGTTCGGCCACGGCGAGAGAGTTCTTGCCGGGGCAGTTGGTGACAAGGATGCCTCGGCGGCTCGCGCCGTCGACGTCGATCGTGTTGTAGCCGGCACCCGCACGGATGATAAGGCTGAGGCTGCTGCCCTCCAGCATCGCATCGGTGACTTTGGTGGAGCGCACAACGAGGACGTCGGCGGCCGACTCTTTCAATCGTTGGGCCAGGGGCTCGTCTTTGAGATCCGGTTCGCAGAGGACTTCGGCGCCAAGGGCGGCCAGGCCGTCGAGTCCACTCTTTTCAAACTTATCCGCAACCAAGATCTTCATTGGCCGAAGTTTACCGGCAGGTACGCTTGCCGCATGGCTTCGCTAGAACTCGCACGACTCTGGAAACTTCATCGAATCGACGCGAGTCTGCTGGACGTGAGGGCGCGGGCGGCGGTTTTGGACGCGGGTGTGAAGGAATCGAAGGAGCTTGAGGTCCTGCAGAAAGAGGACGTGGAGGTCGGGGGAAAGGCGAGGGTCCTACAGTCCGAACTGACCGACTTGGAGCTTGCGAATAAGGGCATCGAAGACAAACTGAAGAAGATCGATGCGACCCTTTACGGTGGCAAAGTCGTCAACCCACGAGAGGTTGAAGCGTACGAGAAGGACGCGTCGATCCACAAGAAGCATCGTGGAGTGAACGACGAGAGAATCTTGGCCCTCTGGGACCTCCTACCCCCCGCGAAGGAAGCTTCCGAGAAGCTGGACGCGAAGATCAAGGTGGCAAAGGAGAAGTTGGCGGTGAAGGTCAGCACCGCCAAGGCGAGCAAGGCTGAACTCGAGGCAGAGTATGCGCGGCTGAATGCGGCTCGCCCGGAGGCGGCGAAGGGCATTTCACCAGCGCTCCTCGCCCGGTACGACTCGATTCGGTCCAAGCATGCCGGTACGGGCATGTCGGAAGTGGTGAGAGGTCGAAGCTGCGGTGGATGCGGCACCCTGCTCCCGGAACGAACGCTGCAAGGCTTGAAGGAGGATCGAATGATGACTTGTGAAGAGTGTCATCGAATCTTGTACTTCAGCGAAGGCGTCATCTAGATCAGGCGTCTGAACTGGGAGAGGATGATGAAGTTTTACAAGCCGTTGATTGCCTGCCTGGCGGGCGTTGTCTGCGCAGGCTGCGCCAAGTTTCCCGTGAACGGGACAACCGACGCTCGTCACGTCACCTTCCGTTTCCGAGTCGCTGGCCAGATTCGGCCCGACTACGTCTATATCGTGGCGATCCGGACGTCGACCGACCTAAACCCAGACACGATTAACGGCCCGATTCCGGTCATCACCTATCCGAACGCCAACGGATTTGTGGCCGGGCAGCCCACCCATTTCATCCTTTACGATCCGACTCTGGCGCGGCCTTTCATTATCCGAAGGTTCTTGCCCACCACTGATCCCGGAAATCCGGTAGATCTCACCAAATGGACCGATGTCGGCGTCCCGATCAACTACGGCGATGTTGGTGCGGGAACTCGGGAACTGACGTTCGAGATCACCCTGGACCAGATTGCCGATAACCATGCCGCAGCGCTCCTCCTTCGAACTTTGCAGGTGAACATCTTGACCATGAACCGAGTTTCCACGGGAACAGGAACGGGCAGGATCATCGATTCTTTGGGTGACAACCGAACGGTCAACGGCATCAACCAGTTCATCAAAATCCCTCTGAACTCGAGCCGAATTTACGATAACCAATTCTTCAACTTGCTCGAACCCCCGAGCGACGCTCCATCGAGCATCGATTGTCTCGACCCAGATCTGGACCTGACCGACTTCTCGGTGGAAGTCACGACGCCGTAGCATGAGGGGTTTGTCCTCGCTTGCGTCCTCCACACACTGGGTTGCGCGAAGGCTCCGCTCAGCGTCGGGACCCGTCGTTCCCGGAGCCCCGAGCGATACGCCAGCCAGCATCGATTGCGTGGACCCGGATTTGGACCTTGTCGATTGGTCGGTGGAAGTCAGGACCCCGTAGGGTGGGGCAAAATGAATCGAACATCATGCCGACGGTTTCGATTATTCTGACCTGCTACAACCACATTAAGTACATTGAGCCGTGCCTCGAGGGTGTGCGAGCGCAGACGTTTCGGGACTTTGAAATCATTGCGATAGACGACGGATCCAAGGATGGGACTCGGGAGTGGCTCGCCGAGCAGAAGGACATTCGCTGCATTTTCAACGAAAACAACCTCGGGACCTACGCGACCCTCAACGTGGGGCTGCGGGAGGCGAAGGGCGACTACATTGCGGTTCTCAACGATGACGACCTTTGGGAGCCGGAGAAGCTAGCCAAGCAGTTGGAACTGCTCGAGAGTAACCCCAAGGTGGGTCTGGTACACACGGGTGGGTACTTCATCGACGGGGAGGGGAACCGCACCGAGGGGAATCCGCTGGGGTTTCGGTTTCCGACCTTTGAGACGGGCGACATCCTTCTTGGGCTCGTTTACGAGAACAAGATCATCGCGAGCGCGGCGCTTGCTCGGAGAGAGTGCTTCGAGAAGGTCGGCACCTTCAACGAGGCGTATTTCGGGTCGGGCGATTGGGAGATGTGGTTTCGGATCGCGGAGGCGTACGAAGTCGGGTTTGTGGACGCGCCGCTGACGATGTACCGGGTGCATGGCGCGAACGCGAGCCACAAGCTTGAGAAGATTTGGAAGGACGATCAGATGCTTCGCGAGTGGATCGCTACCCGCTTGGAATCGGTTGGCGATCGCTTCAATGCGGCAGAACTGAAGCGGGCGAAGGCGTTCAATCAGGCCGCGCTCGGCACCGTGAGGACACTCAACGGTGATGCGTCAGGGGGTCGAAAGGCGTATCGAGAGAGTATGAGACTGGATCCTGGCCGGTGGAAGAGCTATGCGCGCTTTGTCGCCACCTACTTGCCACGGGCCACTTTCCGAAAACTCCTATGAACCGCATCTACCTGGACCACGCGGCCACGACCCCCCTCTTGCCCGAGGTGCGCGAGGCGATGCTTCCTTGGCTGACCGATGGTTGGGGCAATCCGTCGAGCCTGCATGAAGAGGGTCGGCGAGCGAAGGATGCGATCGACGAGGCGCGCGAGATTCTGAGCGAGGCGCTCGGGTGCCTCTTCGCGGAGGTTCTCTTCACATCGGGCGGAACCGAGGCCGCGAATCTGGCTATCGTCGGAACGGCTCTGGCCAATACGGATGGGGCTCGGCGGCGGGTTCTGTTGGGGGCGGCGGAGCATCATTGCGTCCTTCACACGGATGGCATTCTCAAGTCCCTGGGTTATCGAGTCGAGTACATACCCGTAGATTCAGAGGCGCAGATCGACCTTGACCGACTCGACGATATGCTTAGCGAAGACGTCCTCCTCGTGAGCGTGATGCACGCGAATAACGAACTCGGGACGATCAACCCGGTACGGGAGGTCGCCAATCTCGCCCACCGCAGAGGCGCCCTCTTCCACTGCGATGCAGTTCAGACCTTTCTCTCGGAAGCCGAACCGTTGCCTTCGTGGGAAGTCGACGACTTGAGGGCTGATTTGATCACCATCTCGGCGCACAAGGTGAACGGTCCGAAGGGCGTCGGCGCGATCTATATTCGTGCGGGTCTGAAGCTGAAGCCGTTGGTAGGTGGCGGTGGACAGGAGCGAGAGATTCGAGGTGGCACCGAGAATGTGGCCGCCATCGCAGGGTTTGGGGCGGCGGTGCAAGAGGTCTCGGTTCTGCTTCAAGACAACCAGCGCGCGGCTCGGGATGAGTTCTTGGGCGGATTATCGATCCCCGGATTGGCACCCACTGTCTTAAAAAGCGCGGTCTTGCCTGGCCATGCTCACATGCGAATCCCGGGGATTGAGGCGGAGACGATGCTTATCAAGCTCGACCGAGTGGGAATCAGTGCGAGCAGTGGGGCGGCATGCTCCTCGGGCAGCATCGAGCCCAGCCATGTGCTGATGGCATGTGGCTATTCCGAGGAGTCGGCGAAGGAAGGTCTCCGGTTCACGTTTGGTCGAAGCACGACTATCGCCGAAGCGGCGGACGCCGCGCAACGAGTATCCGAGGCGGCGGCCTCGATTCTGGGACACCGATAGGTTGACCCGCAGAAGTCAAGCGATCTTCGGTCGCAGGACTGTCGATGGGAGAGCATCCCGTGCTCCGTGCCCAGCACCCGGAAAAGGTACCTTCCACTTAATGAGTCTTCCCATCGAGGATCTAACCCCGAGGCAGATTGTGGCGGAATTGGACCGCTACATCGTTGGCCAAAACGCTGCCAAGAAGGCAGTCGCGGTTGCCCTCCGCAACCGCTACCGGCGACAGCAGCTCCCCGCTGACGAGCGCGAGGACATCATGCCGAAGAACATCCTCATGATCGGTCCGACTGGCGTGGGGAAGACGGAAATCGCCCGTCGCCTTGCTCAGCTGGCGCGTGCCCCGTTCATCAAGGTGGAGGCGACGAAGTTTACGGAAGTCGGTTATGTCGGCCGTGATGTCGAGTCAATGATCCGGGATCTCACGGCGGCGGCCGTTCGATTGGTCGAGCGCGAAAAAGCGGAAGACGTACGAGAAGAGGCAGAGGAACGGGCATTTGAGCGGCTTGCGTCGATGCTCGATTCGGACTTGCCGGTTCGCCGCCGAAAGGTAGCGGTCGAGCCCTCGGAAGATGCGGAAATGGCACCGGTTAACGTTTTCGGTTTTAGCTACCAAGCTCCGACGGAAGAAGAAGAGAAGGCGGCGGCCCAGCGGCGAAAGCGGTTGTTGAAGGAAGTGCGATCGGGCAAGCACGATCAGCGAATCGTTGCCGTCGAGATCGAGGAGGCGCAAAACCCGTTTGTGCAGGTCTTCAGTCCGCAGGGAATGGAGGAGATGGGCATCGACACCAACCAGATGGGCGGCCATTTCCCCAGCAAGCGACACACCCGCGAAGTCACCATTTCGTCGGCCAAAGAGATCTTGATCGCGGAAGAAACGAAGCACCTGATTGACAAGACAGGTGTCACCGCCGAGGCGATCAATAGGGCCGAGCAGACGGGGATCATCTTCCTTGACGAGATCGACAAGGTGGCCAGCAAGTCGGGCGGCTCTGGTCCGGATGTGTCTCGCGAGGGCGTTCAGCGCGACCTGCTCCCGATCATCGAGGGCTCTACGGTCGCCACCAAGTTCGGCCCCGTTCGGACCGACCACATCTTGTTCATCGCGGCGGGGGCGTTTCACATGTCCAAGCCAAGCGACCTCATTCCCGAACTTCAGGGTCGTCTCCCGATTCGAGTGGAACTTGAGAGTCTGACAGAGCAAGACTTCCGCCGCATCCTTCACGAGCCGAAGAACGCGCTCTCGAAGCAGTATGTGCGGCTATTGGAGACGGAAGGCATCAAGATCACTTTCTCGCCCGATGCGTTCGATGCGATCGCCAACTTGGCGGCGGCGGTGAATGAGAAGACGGAGAACATCGGGGCGCGGCGACTGCACACGATGATGGAGCGCCTCCTCGAGGAGATTCTCTACGAGGCTCCCGAGTTACCGACAAAGGAAATTCACATCGACGGTGTGATGGTTGAGATGCGGCTCAGCAGTTTGGTGAACAACGTCGACGCCAGTCGCAGAATCCTATAGGAGTGGTGCGGCATTTCAACACAGCCGTAGTCGTCCCCACTATGCAACCAGGGTGGTGATTGCAGCTGTGATGAGATGCCGCCTGGGAAGCCGGCACCACCTTTTCTACAGGTTGAGTTCAGACGATAGACCGCCGTGGAATGGATCTTCACGATTCCACCCTCCGTCTTCAGCGACAAACCTTCTTCCTTCGGGAGAACGAACCGGGTCGAAGAGATCTCACCGTGGTTGATGAACTTCTCCACTGACCCCCGTTCGAGAAGTATTTCGAATCGGGTGGTCACCCTCGATTTCGCAGCTGAATACGGCGTCGTCTTTGGCGTTCTCGATCTCGAGTTGGGGGAGGAGTGATCCGTGCGCAGGGCCCTTTCGGAAGGCATCGCCGGTTGGCTTCCATTGGCTGAAGGCCGGAGTGGGCAGATCGGGTTGCGCCAAGCAGACGACGAGCAGGGCCATGACCATCGCCGAAGAGTACTGGCCCCCGGATCTCCGGAGCGGCTATGCCGTCGTAGCATCAAACGGATACGTCCACCGTCTCAGCCCTTCATCGCTCAAGCGAATCGGAATGCAGCGAAACAGCGCATTCGCCGCCTCCAGGTCCCGGATCAAATCTCGCCGAACCACGTGATCGGGCCCTGACAGGACGGTAAGCGACCCACCGTCCCCGCCGGCTCCATTCACTTTATAGCCTGTCGCCCCATGCGCCTTGGCGATCTCGATCGCGAGAGCCGCCTCCTTCGATACCAGCTCCGGATGAAGGCGCTGCTGAGCCTCCGTGTTTTCAACCATCGCCCGTCCAAACGCGTCGAGATTGCCCGCATACAAAGCATCTCGGCCGTCTCGGGCGGCCTGCCGCAAGTCTTCCAGGGCTCGCGGATCATGATCGGGGCGCGTTAGGTCACGGATGACGGTCTCGTGGATCTCCGACGAGTTGTGGGACATACCCAGAAAGAGAAGGATCAACCGGCTCTCGATCTCCCATGCCACATCGGATCGCACCGCGATGGGTGACGCGGCGGCGTGAGGGTATTGGAGGATCTCGATGAAGTTGAACCCGCCGTAGGCGGAGGTGAGTTGATCCTGCACGCCGGACTGTCGTCCCAATGTTTCCACCTCGATCCGGTGGGCGATCGCCGCGACTTCGTGCAGCGAAAGCCGACCTGGAGAAAGGCAGTCCAGCGCACCAACTAGGGCCACCAAGACGGCTGCCGAGGTCCCCGTGCTCGCACCCGGCGGCACATCTGAGTACACCGAGATTTCGACCTGCATGTCGTCGGGGACCCCGATGTGCTGAATCGCCGCCTCGATGAGAGGGTAGCGGACCCTCACTTCATTGCCCGCCGTCAGGTCAAAGCGCTCGCGGAAGTTCTCAGCATGAACGGCGATATGGGGAAGGTCGGCCCGACGAGGGAACAGGCGGATCAGGGCCTCGACGTGGGGAGCGACCGCGATGTTGCACACGCACCCGTGCTCGGCAAACCAGGTGTCGGTCCATCCGCCGAGGTCGCATACACGTATGGGCGCGGTCGCTTTAACGACGGCGGTCGGAACGTTGTCCACACTCCCCAGCTTATCCCCTAGGAGATATACTGGTGGCATCCCGGCCGGCGGCAACGCCGCGGCCTTTCAATGACGAAAGACCCGAGTTACAACTATGTCAGCTATCTCCGCGCACAAGGCGTTTTCAAAGCTCGACTACCTTCGTTTGATGCTGTTAAGCCGCGAAGGAGACCGTCGAGAAGGCATCCTGCTCAGACAGAGCAAAGGCTGGTTCCAAGTCAGCGGCATGGGCCATGAGGCGCTTGGTGCCCTGGCTTTCACCCTGCGACCCGAAGACTATCTCTTCCCTTATTACCGCGACCGAGCGCTGATGCTCGCCCGCGGGATGAGCAACTACGACATGGCGCTGGCCTACTTCGCCAAGCGCGAGAGCTCGTCTGGCGGACGCCAGATGCCGGGCCACTATTCCGACCGAGAGCTCAACGTATTCAGCGTTTGCACTCCGACCGGCGGCTCACTCCTCCCCGCCTGTGGAGCCGCATGGGCGATGAAGATGGAAGGCAACGAGGCCGTCTCGATCGCCACCATCGGAGATGCGGCGAGCCGACAGGGCGAGTTCTTTGAGGCGATCGCGTTCGCCGCCCAGGAAAAGCTCCCGGTCATCTTTATCGTCGAGGACAACAAGTACGGAATCTCGACCCCCACCGGCAAGTTCCTTCCGTTCCATTTGGGAATCCTCGATGAGGACATCGTCACCAAGGTCGATGCCCGCTATCCCGACAAAGTTTACGAGGCAGGCCTCGCCGCAGTCGAGAAAGCGCGCGGCGGGGAAGGCCCCAGCATTCTCTGGTGCGACCTCGACCGGCTTTCCTCGCACACCTCCAGCGATGACCACCGGGTCTACCGAAAGCTGGAAGACATCGAGGAAATGACCCACCGCGACCCGATTCGCTTGCTCGCCGAGCAACTTATCGCGAGCGGCGAACTAGACGATGCCACCTGGCAGAAGCTTCAAGACGAAGCAGTCAACCTCGTCGATCAGGACTATCTAAAGGCCGAGAAACAGGAAGACCCGAAGGCAGAGGAAGTGCTGCTGCACAACTTCGGTCCCGAGCCGACCGCGGAGCAACCGCCGATTCAGCCCGGCCGCATGACGATGGTTTCGGCCATCAACTCCACTTTCCGAAAGGCGCTCGAGAACGACCCGAAGGTGATCTTCTTCGGCGAGGACATCGAGGACCCCAAGGGCGGTGTGTTTGGGCTCACCAAGGGCCTCAGCGAAAGCTTCCCCAAGCAAGTTTTCAACTCCCCGCTCGCCGAGGCGACCATCATGGGCGTCGCGGTGGGTATGGCGTCCTACGGCTGGAAGCCGATCTTCGAGCTTCAGTTTGTCGACTTCATGGCGCCCGGCTGGAACCAGATCACCACCAATATGAGCACCCTCCGATGGCGCTCATTCGGCCATTGGAAGTGCCCGATGGTGATCTACGCGCCCTACGGCGCCTACCTCCCCGGCGGCTCGCTTTGGCACAGCCAAAGCAACGAGGCGTTCCTCGCCCACAACCCAGGAATCCGAGTTGCGATTCCCTCGACCCCCGAAGACGCAGCCGGTCTCTTCTGGACCGCGGCTCAGTCGGACGATCCGTGCTTCATCCTCATTCCTAAGCACATCTTCCGCATGCAGCGAGATGTGGCGAAGGTCGCACCTGTGCCGTTTGGCAAGGCCCGCATCGTCAAGGAAGGCGCCGATGTAACGCTCGTGACTTGGGGCAACTGCATCGAGCTCGCTGAAGAAGCGATCAAGCATGTGGACGCCGATGTCGAGATCATCGACCTCCGCTCCATCGTCCCCTGTGACTACGACACGATCACCAAGTCTCTCGAGAAAACGGGACGCTTGGTCGTTCTGCTCGAAGACAACTGGACGGCCAGCTTCGGCCAAACCGTCATCGCCGAAATGACCCGCGTCCCCGAGCGCTGGAATCTCTTCCTCTCCCCTCCCCAACTGGTGGCCAGAGAAGACGTCCACATCGGCTACAACCCCATCTACGAATACGCCGCCCTACCCGATGTCGATCAGGTCGTGACCGCGATCAACGTCACGATGGAGTAGGAGGGACCTTCGGGTTCAGGGTGGGACACTCCATGTGCAGCCGCTCCGAATTCCTCTTCATTTCCGACCCTGAACCCACAAAAAAGCCCCGCTCGCCTTTGGCGAGCGGGGCTTTTTTGTCTTCCTAGCCTCCCAGGTCGGAGGTCTTGGTGAGCGCGCTCTTTGGCACAATCGCGATACCGCCGCTAGGCGAGTCGTTCTGCCAGAGGAGCTGGATGTTGGCCGGGCCCGTTCGGTGCTGATACTCGATCCGGATGTTGTACTTCTGACCGGAGTACAGAGTCATCGGATTCGAGATCGCGGTCGCTCCACCCATCTGAGTGAAGGAGTCGATTACGAGCTTTCCGTTGACCCAGAGCCGGACGCCACCGTCGTACTTCAGCGTGAACTTATAGGTAGCGGTGGTCGGCGGCAGAATCTGCCCGTCCCATCGAACCGAGTAGTAGTCCGTCGGCATGTTAATGCCAGGTGAGATACCCGTCCAACCGAAGTTGACGTTGTCATCGACGCGGGTCGACTGCTGGTACGTGAAGCTCGGCGCGGTTCCCGAGAAGTCACTGTAGTAAATTCCGAAGAGGCCGTTTACATCGGACATCAGCGGACCGTACAGATACTTCTGAGGAATGTTCTGCAGCGCCTGTCCGGGGAATGCCCAGGCGAGGGTTGCACCGCCCCAAGACAGGCCGTTGGCCATCTGCACCTCAACGGTGTGCATCGAGCCTGCGGTCCAGTTGAAGTAGGCATTGTTGATCTGTCGACCATTCGGGACGAGGTTGTCGATGACCTTCACTCCATCCACGATGAGCCGCTGGCCATCGTCGCTGGTGACGTTGAGTGTATAGGCGCCATCGACAGGAGCCATGAGCGTGCCCTTCCACTTCACCGAGTAGTAAGTAGCGTTTCCGCCTGGATACAGAGAACCGAGGGCCCAACAGTTGAGCTCTCCATCCGTTCGCGTTCCGACGTAGGTGCCGAAGGCGCCAAACGTGGTCGGCGTGTCGTTGTAGTAGTTCCCTTCCACCCCGATGCCCGCCGGAGGCGTAAGCGCGGTGGTCGGAACGACGGTGACCGTCTGGCCAGGATAGGCCCAGGACAGGTGGAGCTGAGCCGTCGTGTCGAACTCGAAGTACTCGATTCGGATTCGGTGCTTAATGGCCGCCTTGAGGTCGATGGTTCCGGTGAAGGTTCCGATCACGTTCGAAAGTTGGCTAATGACCACCTTGTCGTCAATGATGAGCATGCACCCGTTATCGGTTTTCACCGTGAAGGTGTAGGTGCCGTCCACGGGAGCGGTCAAGTAGCCGTTCCAAATAGCCGAGAAGTTGTCGACCGGAACGACCGGATCGGGCGAGCCATAGCCCCAGTTGAAGTCGATGTTGCCATCAAGCCTCTGAAGGAGCGGCGCGCTATAAATGATGCCGTTGTTGTTGTCGTAAAGCTTGACGCCCTGGAAGTAGGTGCCGACCAAACCGTTGAGCTGAATGGATGCGTAGGCAAAGCTCTTGACCTCCGAACCCGTCGAGCTCTCTCCGTTTGCGTTTAGCGAGGAGAGAACGTAGTAGTAGTTCGTGTTTGGAGTCGCCGTCGTGTCGTATCCCGAAGTTCCCGAAAGGTTCGGCGCTACCAGGAGGTAGGGGCCGCCCGACTGGGTCGATCGGTAGAGATTGTAAGTCGTGGCCTCGGCTCGACCCTTCCAGGTCAAGAAGACGCGCCCGAGGCCGGGCGTTCCGGTCAGACCGGTCGGCGCGGGTGGCGGGGCGATCGAGAGGCTTGCGCCAGCGACCCACGGAGCCTTCCCATATTCGTAAGCTCCCTGGTCGGGCGCAGAGCCCGTATAGCCATCGGTGTAGGGCGAGAAAACCTTGCCCGTGTCGATGGCCGGTGAGCCCGCCTGCAACTGGTAGTTGCCCAGATCGGGAGCCACAAACTTCGGATCGCCGGTTTGCAGCGTGTTATTGGAAAGGGTGATACCGCTTCCTACCGGTGGCTGCCAGAGGTCGAAAGTGAGGATGTTATTGAAGAAGCTAACGTTGCTGAATAGGCTGCCCCGATTGTCAAAGTAGACGCTGGCGCGACTTCCAATCCATGTGTTGTTGAACACGCTCGTGTTCTGGCCGAACGGGTTCTGGTGATACCCGTAGTCGACGTTATAGGTTAGGTTGTGGTGGATTAAAAAGTTCGACGAGTCGTCGTCGATGAAGATGCCATTGCCGCCGTTCCCGCCCGTGATCATCTCATGAACAATGTTGTAGGCGATCTCGGTGCCGCCACCATCGGTGACCCAGCAGTAGGTGCCACCGCAGTCGTTGCTCTGAAGCGAACCGTAATAGATGTCGTTGTTCAGGATCTTCGCGTTGAGGCAAACACTGTGATGAACTCCGCTTCGGCCAAAGTTATAGATCGTGTTGTTCGTCACTCGGTGCGACGATCCGGTGAGATACACCCCTGCTTCGTCGCCTCCTGCGTAGTTCACGTCGTGGATCAGACAATTGCTGACCACGTTCGACGAACCCTGCAGTCGAACGCCGTTACCTGAGCTGTACTCGATCACGCTGTTTCGAAAAACGTTGTTGTTGCCGCTCAGCTCAATCCCCTGGCCGCCGTCGTTCCAGGTGTCGAACAGGAACATGCTGTGAGACACGTACTTCGCGCGAACGTTGTTGATGTCGCACCCGCTGGTGCTGGCATCGGACTTGATCGCGGTTGCGAAGAGCTGAATCCCTTGGATGTTGACGCTCTGACGGCCACTTAAATCGAAGCCGTACTTGCGGCGCTTGATCTCAATGTTGTGGTTGACCACGTCGTCGTTGAACGGTGGGCGAAGGACCGCCACATTGGTGCCCTGATACCATTCGTTCGGGGCGTCCTGAGCCATGGAACCGACGAGATAGTAGGAATTGCCGAGTATCGGCGTGTAAATATTTCTCGTGGTTTGGAAGGTCAAAGTGCCAGGGCTAGATAGGGTGACCGTTCCCGTCTGCACTGCGTAGCCGATAATTCCGCTGAGGAAGTTGATCCTCGCTCCGATCCAATACCCGGTCGCTTGAGTTAGCGCGGGATCGGTGATCGTGATGAGGGCCCCGTTACCAAAAGGGACGGACGCCACGGACGCGAACTTAGACCAGTTGGGCCGAGATGCGCTCCAGGGCGCATTGGGCCATCGAGCATCGGTACAACCTGCGCCGTCGACAAAAAGCTGGTTCTGACCAGGAGTCAGCGGGGTCGTGTTCGGCGCTTGCCAGTCGGATCCGACCTTCGTCCAGCCGCCGATAGGATCGGCCCCACTGACGATAACGGTCTCGGTGCCGAACGGCTTGTAGGTGACTGGTGATGTGGCAATCCCAGACTTGGCAGGGGTAACGGTTTCCCTATAGGTCCCACCCCGTATAATTACTTGGTCTCCTTGGCCCGCGAGCAACGCGGCCTTTTGGATCGTTTTGAACGGCGATACGAACGTGCCGGCATTTGTATCGGAGCCATTCACGGAAACGTAGTAGTCCGTTCCGAATGACAAAGCTCCGAGTGTAAGACCGAGCGCGGCAATTAAAAAACGAAGGCCCCCAACAGGTCTTCGTGGCAGCAGATTACACAGTTGACGCATATCCCTTATTCACATTTGGCCCTCGTCCTAAAGGAACCAATCCCTAACGCAATGAGTGTGTTGGAAACAACACAAATTCCCAATGCAAATCATTGCCTAAAACCCAGCAAAACTTAGGGCTATGAAACACCCATGGTTTGCGTGTTGCGAGCCTTTGCGCAATTTGTCCCCTATTGTTTGAAATATTTGCCGTTAAAGCAACTTTTCAGCGAAAACCTACATTTGCCAACCGGGTTTTTCAACGAAGGACAAAGCGCATCGACGCTACTGAGTGTGCCTACGCACGCCCATCATACAGCACGTTTGTTACATGAATAAAAGCAGTTATGCGCTTTAAGGTCGCGCGGTGATTGACGCCCGGAGCAATCTGACTGAACTTGCGCGGGCGAGCTGAAAATGCTCGGGTAACCGAATAGGTGCCCCGCGGGAACCCACGAGGTTAAGGATCGATGAAGGATTCGGCGGCGGGCAGTTCATGGAACGACTAGCCAAATACTAGTAAAATTGCTGGTGTTTTACTAGCTGTGGGGGACCACGAATCCCACGAGGGCGCCCCAGCCGAGGAGAGTCACCACGACGAACATCCCGAAGGCAAACTTCTGCACGCGAATCTGAGCGTTTTCCGAAATCGTAATGCCCCACCGAATGCAGAAATTCCAAACCCCGTAGGCTAGGTGGTAGCTAGCGCACAGCACGCCCACGAAATAAACGAGGAGCAGGAGGTATCCATTCGCAACAAGCTTTTCGTGCCAGGCCTGAAAGTAGATGCCATCGGCACTGTGGTTCGCATACTTCGCGCCTGTCGTGGTCACCACGTGATAGATCAAAAAGAAGAACAGAACCACTCCGGAAATCCTCTGAAGAAGGAACATCCGGTTCTGTGACCAACCGTACTTGGTGCCAACCGCGTTAGGCGCGGCGCGGAACGCGATGAAGAGCCCGTAGACCGCGTGGAACGCGATCGGAAGCCAAATCAGAAATATCTCGAGGACGAGCAGCAAGTGGAACGGAACGCTCTCAAAGAACCCAATGACCCCATCGAACTTGTCGGGTCCGGCTATCGAAAATGAGTTGAGGGTCAGGTGCTGGAGCATGTACGCTCCGGCTGGAATGATGCCAGTCAGGGACTGAAGCTTGTGCAGAACGTAGTTTTCTTTGGAGAGGGCAACTGCCATGGACTCAATTGGAGATTACCGTAAGGCGGGTAATCTCGAATCTAACAACGGGCGTCGAGGCTGACGCGCCAGCACCAACGAATCGAGAAAACCTATGCCCTTTATCGCCGATATCACCGCCCGAGAAATCCTTGACAGCCGAGGAAACCCCACGCTTGAAGTCGATGTCTTGCTCGAAAGTGGCAGCGTCGGCCGAGCCGCCGTTCCCAGCGGAGCGAGCACGGGCCAGTTCGAGGCAGTCGAGTTGCGCGACGGAGATAAGAAGCGATACGGAGGAAAGGGCGTTCTGAATGCGGTAGAGAACGTTAACGAAATCATCGCCCCAGCCCTTCTCGATAAAGACGGTACCGACCAGACCGCGATCGACGCTGCCCTCATCGAACTCGACGGCACCGACAACAAGGGCCGACTCGGAGCCAACGCGATCCTCGGCGTGTCCCTCGCCACCGCCAAAGCAGCCGCGAATCACGTACACCTCCCGCTCTACCGCTATGTGGGTGGCGTAACCGCTTGCACCCTCCCCGTCCCGATGATGAACATCCTCAACGGCGGAGCCCACGCGGACTCCAACGTCGACTTCCAAGAGTTCATGATCCTGCCAGTTGGTGCCACCTCGTTCAGTGAGGCTTTGCGAATGGGCGCCGAAATCTTCCACACCCTTAAAGCAGTTTTGAAAGCCAAGGGCTTGAACACCGCGGTCGGCGACGAAGGCGGCTTCGCCCCCAACCTCGAATCCCAGGAGCTCGCGTTCGACTACATCATCGACGCGATCCAGAAGGCTGGCTACACCCCGGGCAAGGACATCTTCCTCGGCATCGACGCCGCCGCCACCGAGTTTTACGATGGCAAGAATTACAACTACAAGGCAGGCGACGTCCGCGAGCGCTCCGGCCCCAAGCAGGTCGAATATCTTGTTGGCCTAACCGAGAAGTACCCGCTCCTCTCTATCGAAGATGGCTGCTCGGAAGAGGATTGGGATAGCTGGAAGGCGCTCACCGACGCCATCGGCACAAAGACTCAGCTCGTCGGTGACGACCTGTTCGTCACCAACGTCGAGCGACTTTCGCGTGGCATCAAGACGGGAACGGCCAACTCAATCTTGGTGAAGGTCAATCAGATTGGCTCCTTGTCTGAGACGCTCGCGGCGGTTGAGATGGCGAAGCGAGCCGGATACACGTCAGTCATGAGCCACCGCTCGGGTGAGACGGAAGACGTGACGATCGCTGACCTCGCGGTGGCGACGAACTGCGGCCAGATCAAAACAGGCGCGCCAAACCGAACGGATCGAGTCGCGAAGTACAACCAGCTTCTAAGGATCGAAGAGATGCTAGGCGACAGCGCCGTCTACGCGGGCAAGAGCGCTTTCGGAAAGCTGGCCAACTCCCTGTAGCGTCGGCGCCCCCGCCGATGTAGCTGCACGATCTAGCAGATCGCGGCTTAGTTAGCCAAACTGCGGCCACTCAATCTCGTTGACTGGAAAGGACACAGACCCAAGGTATGGCCAAGAGTGGATACCCGCCTTGCTTGGGTTGTCCAGGGTGTACCGAATGAACTTGTCTAAGGATTCTGAGTGGCGAATCAGATGCTCGAACGACTCCTTCTGCCAGAGCGATCCTCTGCGACTGAGCAGTCGGTTGATACGCCGAGCAGTCAACGACTTCCACTCCTGTAGCAGATCCGATAGATCCGTTTCGGCGTGGGGCTGCACTACCAAGTGAACGTGATTCGGCATTACGGCCCAAGCGAGCAGCCGATGAGGCGAAGGATGGAGGATTGTCTTCTTAATCACCTGCGCGCATTCAGGTCGTGCCAAGACGCAGCTTCCGATTCCTTGGTCTAAGTGCGCGTCGACCTTCCCAAGCCATCTACGCTTGGCCCTCGACAGCTCCAAGGCGGTTAATCTTCGCCCGAGAGCCCCTTCCTTTATTGCAACTTCAAACTCGAACTCTTCCTGAAGACTTTGAATCACAGAGCTTGGGATACTGTCTCCCAGCCGAAAAGTCAAGAAGTAGACGCCGCCCGATAGCCGCCAGTGAGGAAGTCGGGACCCCTGGCGTTTCTCAAGCATGGCGACTAGTTTACGACCTGCTCGGTCGCGCAACTACATCGGTGGGGGCGCCGACGCTACAAGGGATTGTCACCAAGTACCCGCGACTTTCTCGGCCAGATACTCTGTTAACTGTTCGATGTGATATAGGTCGTGACCCATCTGCATGTTTGCGATGTCGTCTAGGGAGATGGTTCCCTGCTCGGGATGCTCCAGCGTCTTCGCGAACTCTTCTTTAGGTAGCGCTCGAATGAGCTTGGAAGTTTCCGCTCGCTCGCGCTTCAAAGTCGCGAGTGACACATGAATGTCGGTGGCCGCATAGTTGAGATCGATGGATCGCTGCCCTTCATCGAATGTGCGAATCCACGTCCCCGGCTCCTGAATCGCCTGCTCAATGCGGCTTCGAAAGATCGGCTCCCAGTCCGCGAGATGGGCGATAACCTCGCGCACGGTAAAACGGTCTTCACCGAGCGATTCGTCGTATCGCGAAGGCGGAATAAGTGCGACCAATCGCTCCAAAATCGTCGGGCCGAAATCGATACTTATTTTCAAATAGGGGGTCATGGCCTTGCCGAGCGTACCCAAGGGACTACGAAACCGGGACCGCGTCTCATCATAACGAAAGCGCAAGATAAATCATGCCCCACGCGGCCCTCGTCTTTCTTGACTGGTTCTTCATCGTGTTCCACACGGTGCTGGTGCTTTTCAACGTGTTCGGGTGGGCGGTTCGCAAATGGCGGCGATGGAATCTCTGGTGCCTTGCCATCACCGCCATCTCTTGGTTTGTGATGGGGCTGTGGTACGGAGTGGGCTATTGCATCTGCACGGATTGGCATTGGCAAGTTCGCCAAGCCCTCGGCTACGAACTGGTGGATCGCACGTACGTTCAGTTCCTGGTGAGAACCCTTACGGGGATTGAGCCGCCACTCGGGCTGACCAAAACCGTTTCAGGTGTGGTCTTCGTAGTTGCTCTCGTTTTGAGTATCGCGCTCAACCTGAGGGACCGCAAGTTGAAGCTGGAGACAGAGGACAAGATCAACCACCCTCTGAACCGTTATGTCTAACCGCCGCCACGCTTGCCACGAGTTCCGGCACGGCTCGTGTGATTGAAGGCACGGTGAACCGGCGATTCGGCTGGTTGACTGAGTGACGCATCGGCCAGATAGTCTTTGCGGTACTTCAGCGCGGCAACGATGTCCTTCTCATAGGGAGCCAATTCGCTCAGCGAGTGGGCTCCAAGCTCGGTGGCTGCCTGGGTCAGGATTTCGATGACCGCACCCAAACCGCCTGTATTCACTTTGCGATCCATCAGGGTCGCAACTCCCGCCTCCGACTTGATGCAGTCGCAAATCTTGCCCGAGATGGGACCGCCATCGAGGTTCAACGTGATCGCATCGTTCGCCGGATAGTAGTTCACCTTGGCAACCTTGATTTGGGCAATCTGGAACGGCCGCCGCTCGCCTGCGCGCTGGAAGGGGGCGGTGAGACGCTTATCGTCGATCACCCTCTGCACCGCGTTCGGGCCAAGCAACTCGTCTCCCGTTTCCGGATCGACGACGTCCAAAATCCCCGTCTCCGTAACGTCCACTCCGAACTGCCGAAAGTCAGCCCGAAAGTCGTCCGGACTGTCGTGCTTCATCTTCAGCAGCACCGAGCCAAGGGATCCCGCGCCCCCGGAAAGGGTTGCAAACTGAATAAGGCCCACCGACAAGTAACCAGTGTCATAGGTGTTAATCGACTCGAAACCACCCTCGAGCATTGAGACCGCTCGCATAACATTCCCCTCGCTGGCCTGAATCCCGGCGTCCTTCAGAAGTCCGTTCAACTCGTCCTGCGGAATCTGTTTTACCGGCTTGCCCGCCACCATGACCCCCTGAGAGAATCGGAAGTAGGCGTATCGCGGCCGCATCGCCACCTGATCGATGTAGGTGTACTGTCTGTCGTCGAAGTTGACGGTATAGGTGGTCGGCGTCACCATCCCGGCAAAGGCGGGTGGCTCTCCGGCAAGATCGACCAAGCCCTTTGGTGCGGGTCCCGGATCGTCGGCGTCCGGTTCGCTGTTCATCGACGGCTGCCCAGAGAACTCCTGGTTTGCGGTTCGAGCCTGCTCACCGGCGGTAAAGCGGTCGAACGCGACCTTCGCGTTAATCCACTTCTCCCACTCGACCTGATCGGCGGTCTGAGGAGCTGGAATCGCGCTCGGATTTCCCTTGCTGAGCCCGCGGACCTTGTTATAGTTCCACAGCCAACGCGAACCCGTGACCGTGAGTCGAACCTGCCAGGAGCCGGTTGGCAATTTGAGAGAGGCAACCTTGTATCGGCCCGGCTTTTTCCAATAGTCTTGGACCGCCGTCCGCTCTTCAGGCGTAAATTGAGCCTGCGCCGAAAGGCACATGACCACCGCCAAGGCTGAGAACAGGGCTCGACACAGCATTTTTACCTACCTTACCCATTGTGGCTGCAATGCAAATCCACTGGAGCCCTTACAGCAGAGACAGCAATGCTTCTTCGATCGTAGGCGGCTTGAGGACGACGAACTTTACGTCCCCGTACCCTTCCAGCAACAGCCGCGCCGCCAAACCCTGCCCCTCGCCTGCCTCGAGTCTCAGACCATCTGGTGTTGTCTGGACGCTCACCTCGAACGGACTGACCAACGACCGCACTCCGGGCTGGTTGTCGGTAGCCACTTGCAGGGTGTGAGGAGGACCGGAGCGAAGGAGATCGGTGACCGTGCCCGCGAAACGAACCTGTTTTTCCTTCAGCACAACCACCGCGTCAAACCAGTTGAGAAGCTCTGGCCGATTCGTAGACACCACAAAGACGGCACCTTTCTGTTGAAGTTGCTTCATTCTCTCCAGCACACTTTGCAATGCCCAGGGGTCGAGGCGGTCGAGTTGTCCGTCGAGGAGAATCAAATCCGCGTCGCTGGACAGTGGCTCGATGAGTTCGCAGGCTGCGACTTGGGCGGGAGAGAGGTCGGCGACGGCTTCGTGGCGGACATCCCAGAGCCGGGTGACCATGAGGATCTCGGTGGCCTTGGCGGCCTGGCCGGAGAAGCCGCTTCGGCGGGCGAGGGTTTGGGGCTTAGAGCGGCGGTTGATCCCCTCCTCCCCACAGAACACGACCTCGCCTTTGGTGCGGACGGAGCCCTGGGCGCACCGCTCGATGCCCATGATCGTGCGCATCAGCCGAGACTTGCCAGCCCCCGCAGGGCCGACGATGGCGAGCGATTGGCCGGCCGCGATGGTGAGCATCAGGGTCGGGCCGGTGGGCAGGATCGCAAGATGCTCAAGGCCGAGGATTTCGCTCATGCCCTTGGCAACACGAGCATTTCTTTGGTGGCGCGGGTCAGAACGTGGACGCCGGTCTCGGTGACGACGACATCGTCTTCGATTCGGCAGCCGCCGAACCCTTCGATATAGACACCCGGCTCCACTGTCCAAACTTGCCCGACCGCAAGCACGTCCTCGCTGGTTGGGTTCATTCGACCCGAATCGTGGACGAGCTTCCCTAGGCCGTGCCCGAGTCCGTGCCCGAAATACTGGGCGAGATCCTTCTCGTTCAGGATGTCTCGGGAGAGCTTGTCCACCGCGGAGGCTCGGACGCCCGGCTTCATCGCAGCCATCGAAGAAGTTTCGGCTTTCAGCACCTGCTCATAGATTTCTCGGTGGCGATCCGAGGCTTGACCGATGATGACGGTCCGAGTGATGTCCGAGTTGTAACCGTTGAATTTCGCGCCAAAGTCGAGGGTGAGAAAGTCGCCCACTTCGAGGAGCTTCTCGCTCGCTCTGCCATGAGGCCGCGCGCTACGGTTTCCGCTCACCACGATCGGGTCGAAGGCGATGTCGGCACCCTGTCGGCGAATGAAGAATTCCAGCTCAAGGCCGAGGTCGAATTCGCTCATTCCTGGTCGAATCAAGCGGCAGACATGCTCGAAGGCGGCGTCGGTGATCGCGCACGCGGCCCTGATCTTTTCGACCTCTTCAGGCGTTTTAATCATGCGCAAGGCACCGAACAAGTCGGCAACTGGGAAGAGTTCGACGGCGGCGAACTTGTGAGTCCAACGCTCCCAAGTCGAGTAGGTAGCGTTGGCGGACTCGAAGCCGATACGATGGATACCCAGCTCCAGGACCTGTTCGCCAACGAACTCATCGCCATCGATGGGCGACGCGAACGACACCACCGGTATCCCCGCCACCTGCTCTTGCGCTTGAATCGTATAGCGGCTGTCGGTGACGAAGAGGGCGCGGTCGGGGGTGACGACTACTCGCGCAAACGAACCGGTGAAGCCGGTGAGCCAGCCGATGCTGTCGTTGTGGGACACCAGCAATGCGCTGACTCCCGACGAGTGCATCTTGCCTCGCAGCAAGTCGAGGTTCGACATCAGACGACCTCCTTTTCCAAATTGAGAAGTGCCTGGAGAGCCATCACGTATCCGAAACCGCCGAATCCGACGACTTGACCGATGGTGATAGGAGCGATTACCGAATTACGCCGAAATTCCTCGCGAGAGTGAACATTGCTCAAATGGACCTCCACTACGGGAAGGCGAACGCTCACCAATGCGTCGCGCAGCCCGATCGAGTAGTGGGTAAGCGCGCCGGGGTTGATGACGATGGCGTCGGCCCACCGGCGGTGCTCTTGGATCGTGTCGATCAGGATCCCTTCCGAGTTCGATTGAAGGATACGGATCTCGATCGCCATTTCGTTTGCCGCGGTTTTGATGTCGGCATCGATTTCGTCCAGGGGCTTCTTGCCATAGACGTCTGGCTCTCGAAAGCCGGTGAGGTTCAGGTTCGGCCCGTGAAGCACGAGCACCTTAAGCGGATTGGTCGTGCTCATTTGGCAAGCTCCTCGATCTTTTCGGCGGGGATCATGTTTTCGGGAAGTAGGTGCGGGATGTTATCCACGACGGGGAAGCCGTGCCCTTTCACCGTGCAAATGAGATAGTCGCCTTGCTCTCGCAATGGCGGCCGGTCGTCGCAAACCGGACAGGCTAGAATGGCCAACAACGCAGGATCGATCAACCCATGACTCCTCGATAGACGTCCAGCGTTTTGCGGGCAGTGTCCTCCCAAGAGAACTCGGCCTCGCGCGCTCGCCCCCGCTGGCGCAGTTCGTTCAGCTTACTCGAATCTCCGAGCGCCTTCTGAATGGTTTGGCTCCACGCTGCCGGCTCCCAAGATCGCTCGATAATCCCCGCATCTCCTACCACTTCAGGAAGTGCGCCGCCACTGCTTGCGAGAACGGGGCAGCCGCACCGCATTGCCTCTAGAACGGGCACGCCGAAGCCCTCGTGACGGCTGGGGGCCAGATACAGATCAGCCGCCGAGTAGAGCTCCGAGAGCTCCTCGCTGGAAACGTAACCCACCGCAATGCCTCGCGATCCAAGTCGCTCCTCGCCCCAGCCCGGTTTTCCGGTGACGACAAGCTTGTGAGGGATATCGGGGGGGAGAAGCTCGCATGCATCGAGAGCGAGCGCCATATTCTTCCGCGGCCATCGCGTCCCCACCGTGAGCATGAACGGTCCCTCAATCCCCAATTTGGCCCGAACAGAAAAACCCGGCGCAGGCTGGATCCACGGTGGGCAAGCGTTGTAGGTGACTTCAACCTTTCCCTTCGAAGCGGGGATCAGCTTTTCGATTTCACCCCTCGAAGTCTGAGAAACGGTGATCACTTTGGCCGCTCGGCGGCACGAACTAGGGACCAATGCAGAAAGCAGCGCTCGATCTCGGGGTTGAAACCATTCGGGTCCAATCAGGAAAGACACGTCATGGACGGTCGTTATCCCGTTTTTTGCGAGCGGGCTTAGCGAGTACTGGACGTGAACACAATTTGCGCCGTATTTGCGGGCCGCTAAAGGGAACTGAACGAGGCTCCACCATCGAGAACTGCGCGAGGGAAGACAAATCCACTCAAAGTTTGGGTGCCAGGGAATGCCTGGGGGCCGTTCTGCGTTGGAGAAGAGTAGTAACCGGGCGTTTAGCTCGATTCGGCTTAGCCCATAGAGAAGACCAGTCCAGTAAGTGCTGTCGCCAGTGTTGGTTCCCCCAACCAGACGGGCATCGATTGCGACCACGGGTTCGCTCAAGCAAGCCGTCCGAGTGGCCCAATTCGTGCATTCAGTCTTATATCGATCACAATAGGTAAAGCAATTATTCCCTTTGGGAGGTTCGGCCCATGCAAAAACGTAAATCACCAATCGCCTTAATCACGGTTCTCGTTGTTCTCCTCGTAGTCGGAGCGGTCGTCAACGTCGTCGCTCAGGGCACGAAGGATGGCAAGGAAGTTCTTGTCCAGACGGCCGCTCCTAAGGAAACGGGAGCTCCGAGAGCCACTGACAGCAAGGAAGCCCTTGCAATCAATGTTCAGCAAGGAGCCGCAGCAACCGGTACACCAGGCGGTCCCACCCCAATAAAGCAAGCGGGCACGGTCCCGATGGGACCGAAGGGCGTTCCGGGTGGACCGTTGGTTTCCGTGATGAGCTCGGCGCAGGCAAAGCCGAAGCCGAATGAGTCGTCCGTTCAGGGTCAGTGGTGGTCCACGGAACACGCAAAGGTTGGCGCCACCGGCGGAGACTAGAGAGACCCGAAGACCCTAACCCGTCCATCCGAGCCGGGAATACGTTCGAAGCAAACCCCATAGACCTGGTCGAGCAAGTCGCTTTCTAAGACTTGCTCGACTGGCGCGTCTAAGACGACGACGCCATCCGCAAGCAAGATCGCCCGATCAGCCATTTTGGCGGCGAGATTCAGATCGTGAACGGCGGTAATCACCGTTCGACCATCCGTAGCCAACCCTTTAATCAACTCCGAAACGGCGAGTTGATGCCCCACGTCCAGGTGCGAAGTCGGCTCGTCCAACAGAAGGAGTTGAGTGTCTTGGGTAAGCGCTCGGGCGATGAGCGCCCGCTGTTTCTCGCCTCCGCTGAGCTCGGTAACCGATCGGGATTCCAGGTGCAGGCAGTCAGCGCGCCGCATCGCATCGGTCGCCGCTTGTCGATCTTCGGGCGAATCCCAAAGTGATTGGGAGCGAGCGATTCTCCCAAGCGTCACCACCTCGCGAACCGAAAACGCATAGGCGGGAGTTTCTTCCTGGGGCACGAAGGCGATCTTGGTGGCCGCATCTGCGAAGCTCATCTTGTCGACCCGCTTCCCTTCGACCCGGATCTCACCACTTATCGGCGTAAGAGTTTTGGTGATCGTCTTCAATAGAGTCGACTTGCCGCTGCCGTTCGGTCCGAGCAAGGCCACGCTCTCCCCGCTCCCAATCTCGAAGCTGATGTGCTGGAGCACGGCTATTCCGAGATAGCCACAGGACACATCGATGCATTCGAGGAGGGGCATCCGGTTACTTGCCCTTGATCCGCAGGATGACCAACGAGCGGGGAGGGCAGATCTGGTCGAAGTAGGCCGACACGCCCGACCGCTTGGAAGTACCGGGAGCGATTCGTTTGGGCTGGGCGAAGCTGTTCTCGTCCTCCAAACCGGCGCTGGTGAGGATCGTGAAAGTGGCGGTGGGGCCAACCTTCATCCCGCGTAAATCGAGGGTCACCTTGCGCGCCGATTCGGATCCGTTGACGAGCTTCACGATGACGTCACCCGATTTCTTAACCCGTCCGATGTTCGCCGCAAAGGAGGTTGGCGACGTGTCATCGCCTTCCTGAACTAGCTTGTTGTCGATGTAGCACGAGATATGGTTGCCCTTCGTCTCAACTCGCAGGTCGTACCAGCGGTTGTTCTCTACCGAGTAGGGAACTTGCTGTCCCACCTCAAATTTGGAGCCGTTGACCGTCTTCTCCAGGGCGTTTTGATGATTGCCCCAGCCGCCCACGTTCCACCACATGAAGTTCTTTGAGTCTTTGACTCGGAAGAGGAGAAGGAACCCCTCGTCGCCCCCCGTTTTGCGGGCTCGAACACGAATGGTCGAATCTCCGGCGGGCTTTGTGGAGAGGTAGAGCGCCGTTCGATTCTCTTGGGTGTCGGATTGGGCGAGGGCATCGCCCTCAACCTTCCATGCGCCGGTTCGGGCTCCGTCTTTGAGCAAGATGTTCTGGTTGTTGGTCCTCAGCGACAGGTGCTCGTATTCGGCCTGGGTCTTCCAGGTCCCGACGCCCACCCCTGCACCCACCGGATTCGGGTCGGGTGCGGCCTCGACTTTTGCCGAGTAGGCCTCGTCCACTCGGTTGTTTGCGAAGAGCTTCTGGACGTAATAGGAGGGTGTGCCGTAGCTCTGCGAACCGTTGAAAACGATCGCGTCGGGGTTCCAATGCCGATCCTCGACGCGCACGAATAGGGGGGCGTAGGAGGACATTCGCACGATGTCACCGTTTCGTTCCATCCCCGTCATGAACGCGGCTTCGGCGAGCGCCGCCTTCAGGTTGCCAGTTCCGCAATCCTGGGTTACCGCGTATTCGCCGACGTAGATCTTCGGGCCGGTGCGAGGATACGAGTCGTACCGATTCTGGTTGGTCCAGAAGAACGACGGGGCATTGTAGTAGTGCTCGTCGATGACGTCGGTGTCGCGGTCCACCTTCGCGTTGGCGATGCAGACAACGTCGGGATACTTCGCCTTGATCGCGTCATAAAAGACATGATAGCGCTCGGTGTACTGCGGGTTGGTCCCGCCGAAGCCATCCCATAATCCGTTCTCGTTTCCGATCTCGATGAGGTTCATATGGAACGGAGCCGGGTGCCCCATCCCCGCTCGCACCGCTCCCCATTGGGTGTTCTCACTGCCGTTGGCGAACTCGAGCGCATCCAAGGCGTCGTCTACCCAAGGCTGGAGTTCGTCCATGGGAACGACCTGGTGGTGTGAGATGCCGCAGTTGGTAACGAACATTGGCTTCGCGCCCGTCCTCTCGCAGAGGACGAGGTACTCGTAGAGCCCAAGCCCATCGGTGCTCCAGTAACCCCAGTTGTCGTTGACGTGCCCTTCTCGCTCCATTCCCGCGTAGAGCGCGGTCTTCCATCGAAAGGCGTTCACGATGTTATTGCCCTCGACGTAGCAACCGCCGGGAAAGCGGATGAAGCCGGGCCGCATCTCGTGCACGAGAGAAAAGAGGTCTCCGCGGAAGGTGTCTTCGGCTGCGTCGGCGGGGGTGAGCGAGAAGTAGCGAATCTCGGCTGGCTTGTCCGAGAGATTCTCGATTCGTACGGAAGCGTTAGGGACTTCTTCTTTAGCCGAGAATGGAACGCCACCCAGTTGCCAGTCCGTCCCCGGCGTAAGGGTTGCCCCTCCGATCGACTCGCCATTCGGCTTGCGAAGGCTGATCTTGAGAGAGTCCTCGCAGTTCGCGCTCATCGCGACATTCAGCCTAGTTTTCTTGTAAGCGGGAATCCCCCAATAGCCCGAGTTTTCGATGTATCCGTGGGCGGGGATTTCGAGGGTCGCGTAGGTATGGTTCGCGATCTCCTGCTTCTTGACCTTGGCGGGGCTGCTCTGCTTCCAGAACCGAGGCAGGCCACTTTCGTCCACGTCCGCAAACGTGCGGTTTTGAACCAGCTCCGCATGCAGCCCACCCTCCCCGGCGTGGTTGACCTCTTCGAAGAAGGCACCGAAGAGCTGCGGACTCACCGCCACCCGCTTCGGGAGCACCTTCACCGATGCGGTGAGCATGCCCTGCGGTCTTGCGACCAAGGCGAAGATGTACGCGGCGAAGATCATGGACCTCCAGTGTAGCGCCGATGTCTCGGCATCCGGAGATGGGTCTTTGGCCAGAGGACTCGGTTTGAAGGTCAGGCCTCCAATTGGAAAGTTTATAGGCTGATGGATCTCCTCTCTCACCGAGAACTTATCGTTTCAAGCCTTTCGCAACCAGAAATCGCGAACTACACGGCTACGAAATGGGAAAGGGCAACACCCGCCGGAGCCATTAACCCTTCCAGATCCGAGCTTCGTGGTTGATTCGCCAACCGCCCAAACTCGCCTCGAACTGGTGCGTGGTGGCCTCCAACAAGACACCCGCAAACTGGCCACCCAACTCGCCCAGACTCGTAGCCCAACGGCCGTGCTTGCCGCGAAACTCCTTCTGCGCTTCGGAGAGGTCCCAGAGGATATCTCGCTTGGGCTCTTCGGTTGGCAACGGTTGCTCGGAGTGGACGAACTGGAGGAGGCCCCAGCGCTGAGGGCGGTGCATGTCGATGACGCCTTGGGGGGACCAAACCCAGTTGTCTTCGGGCTTGTTCGGGACTTTCACGTACTTACCCGCGACCACCGTATGCAGCCACTCGACGCGAGAGAAGTTGATGTGCCACAGGTCGCCCTCGTGGGGCGGACAGGAGGTGCGGGCGATTTCGCCGAGGGCGGCGAAGGGGATCGCAATCTCGACCGACCAGCCGTGGTCGACGTCGCCCGCGTCGTTCAAGGTGCCATCGATGTGGACGGCGGTGCGCAAACCCTTGATGTCCCAGCCGTTCACCGCCGGTCCGCCATCGCGGTACGGCTTCACGAGGATCAGGTCCCAGACGGTGTTTAGGGCATTGATCTCGAGCTCGGCATAAAGGTGATTGTCGCGATCGGGGTCAACGAAGACTTCGAAGTCGTTGTCGTGAAAGATCACCGAGTCGCGCTCAGTGAGGGTGCCCCAGACATGCGGCTCGTCGAGTTCCGCACCGATGTAAAGGCACTTATCGCTCCAAAGCATCTTCGCCCGGGTGCGAAACCTCGGGTGGGGCATGTGGTCGCCCTGGATATCCACAAACTCATCGGTCCACGCCCCCTTGGCCCAGGCGGGGTTGTCGAGTTTGCCGTTCAGCTCGAAGTCGGCGCCGATATGGGGGCAGTTGTAGGCACGTCGTCGTACCGCCGGTGCGTTGGACATCGCGGACGAGCTTACACCCGTTCGCGCGAACTACAATGAAGTGCCCCATGGTTCGCCTCTCAAATCGTCGCCTGCTTATCGATGAGCGGCCGGTCATCGTGCTGGCCGGTGAGGTGCATTACTTCCGGCTTTCCCGCTCCGACTGGGCAGACCGGATCAAGAAAACAAAGGAAGCGGGCTGCAACGCCCTCGCCTCCTACATTCCTTGGATCATTCACGAGGAGGTCGAGGGCGACTTTGATCTAAGCGGACGAAAGCGGCCCGAGCATAACGTCGGCGAGTTCATTGACATGTGCCACGCAGCCGGCCTCTGGTTCATCGCCCGTCCCGGGCCCTTTGTGATGGGGGAGATGAAGAACGAGGGGATTCCGTTCTGGGTTTACGAGAAGTGCCCCGATGCGATTCCGACAACATGGGAAGGCAAGAAGGGCTCGAGCAAAAACCTCAGCTATTTGCACCCCGACTACTTGCGATTTGTGAAGCGCTGGTATTCGCAGATCATGCCCGTGCTTTCATCGCGCCTGCAGGGCCAGGGCGGCTCCGTGATTGGGGTTCAGCTCGACAACGAAATTGGAATGCTGCAGTGCTGGACTGGCGAGACGGACATGAGCGAGGACGTGCTTTGTGACCTCGCCGCCTGGCTGCACATGCACTACTCAGATGCCGAGTTAAGGGCCCGATATCCGTTCGACTTGAACGACCCGATTGCACGAGCCAAAGCAGTTTGGAGCCCCGCGGACGCCTGGGCGAGCCACCTCCGCACCGACTACAACGAATTCCTTCGCCGTCACTTCGCCCAATACGCCTCAACACTTAGATCGTATGCGGAGGAGTTCGGGGTGAAGGACGTGCCATTCGTGATCAACATCCACGGAAGTGGCGGCGGTCGTGCGACTACCTTCCCGATCGGGATCAGCCAAACGTTTGCTGCCTACACTCAGGGCGAAGGCTTCTGGGGCGCGTCGGATCACTACCTTGGCGAGCTCACACGGCAGAACGCGGGCGACTTATACTTCCTCAACGCGTTCATGGCGGCGGTGAATCGCCCCGAGCAGCCCCTCAGCTCGATGGAGTTCGAGGCGGGAACCGGTGACTATGGCGACAACGGCGCCTCCCGCTACACGGGGGCGGCGGCTGACTTCAAGTCTCGACTCTCGGTTGTCCAGGGCAACCGGCTCCTCAATCACTACCTGCTCGCAGGAGGGCACAACCCAAAGCTGGAAGTCCCGCGACACGACGGAAACGATCGGGCCGCGACGACCGGCGAACGGCACGGCTTCGCCGCCCCCATCGGCCCCGAGGGCCAGCTCGATCCGCTATACCTGGCGTTGAAGGAGACCAATCAGACGCTGCTGGCGGTTGCCGACAAGCTGGCGGATATGGATGAGGAGCACGACAACATCGCGCTCGGCTTCGTGCCCGACTACTACGCGACTGATGTGAAGCATCCAGGCGCGATTCAGGATGTCGTCTCCAAGCTGGAAGACGCTCGCGGACCGCTGGAAGGGTTGGTGCGATACATGCTCGACGCCGGTCTAAGTTTCCCGGCGGTGAACCTGCAAGCTGAGATCGCACGCTCGGTGAAGGCCATCGCATTTGCATCTTCCCTCTGTCTCGGAAAGACGGAGCAGATGCGCCTGGTCGACTTTGTGAAGCGTGGTGGAAATCTGCTCTTCTACGGACGATTGCCCGTTCTTGACTTCGAAGGTGAGGCGTGTACGGTTTTTGCGGATGCGCTGGGGCTCAAAGTAAAGCCGATCGTGCAGGCGGACAAGCGGGCCCTGGCGATCCAGGGGGTGGGTTGGGCACGGCACGAACCGGAGCTCGCCGAGTGGCAGATTCAGCCCTTTGATCCCGGTCGTGGGGAGGTCTTCATGCGGGTCGTTCAGTCCGACGATGTCGTCGGCGCGTCATACCGGCTTGGCGGCGGCGAAGCGTTTGTGCTTACCGCAGAGATCTCGATGAGAAGAAACCTCTGGCGTTCCCTGTTCGACCGCCTGGGCGCTTCGCCCGCGGTTCGCCACGACTGCGAACTGGGAGGGGTGTTGCTGAACCGATTAAGTAATAGAGCGGGGGAGCGGTTCATCAGTCTCATCAACCTGGATGCCGAGGACAAGACGCTACGGATCACCGGTTTTTCGCAGCCCGTGTTCTTGGAGGGGCGGAAGGCGAAGCTCTTGCCGGTCGGCGTGTCTTTTGGCGGTGTCAGGGTGCGGCAATCGTCAGCGGAGATCGTTCGCCGGGACGGAGATAGCGTATGGTTTCGGGGCGGGAAATCCGCGGAGTGGGTGGAGTTCGAGTCGCCGGTACATTCCAATTTGCCCATTGACGGAATACGACTCGAAATACCTGCGGGAGTGCGAGAGGTTCGGGTCTGGTAGTAGCGTTGGCGTCCCCGCCGACGATCCGGAGAGCCGAATAGCTGTCCGTAAGCGCAACAACTCTCCCCCAACGGTTCCCCCTTGGGAAAAGGGGAACCATCTCCGGAGGGTTCTTACTGCGTGAAGATGCCCGCGGTGTTGATCACGACGCCTGCACCGGGATCTCCGAGGAGTTTGGCTTGGGTGACGTATTGGCCGTTCGTGTACCAGATCTGCAGGTAATGGGTGCCGTTGATCCACCCGATGAAGTCCGCGTGACCGTCGTTATTGAAGTCGGCGACTGCGACAATCGAGACTGGGCCGGGGTTGCCGAGTTCCTTCCAACTGATCACCTTGGCATTCGCGAGGCACCAAATGGCGAGCGAACCACTAGGATACTGAGCAAGAAAGTCGGGCTTGCCGTCTCCATTGAAGTCACCCACCCCAATCACGTGGGCGCCCGGGTTACCGATGGGGACCCAGCCGCTCGTTCTCGCGCCGTTCATGTACCAGACGGCGACATCGCCGTTGGGATACTGGCCGAGGAGATCCTCTTTGCCGTCACCATTGAAGTCAGCGGCACCGCAGAAGCGCACGCCGGTTCCCGGGCTGCCGAGCAGTGTCCACTGGATCGTCGATGAGCCGTTCATCAGCCATGTGGCGATGTCGCCGTTGGGATACTGGCCGAGCATGTCGGTCATGCCGTCTCCGTTGAAGTCGCCAACGGTCACGATCTGGGCGTTCGCACCCGGATTGCCGAGGTTCTTCCAGGAGTAGACCGCGTTGTTCTTCATCTTCCAGATGCCGATGCTGCCGTTGGTTTGGCCCAAGAAGCCGGGCAGATAGGCGTTGGGAAGTTCGGCGACCGTGCATGACGCAGTGAGGGTTGCTCCAGTGGCGTTGCCCCAGTACCAAGCGAAGCCGCCCTGCAGCTGATCAACGTCCAGCGCGTCGTATGTGAAAGAGTTTCCGTAGCTCACCGAGACTCGCTTATTGCCGTTCGGGATGATGCCGAAGTAGTAGGCGTAGTCCCCGTTGGGAGAAAGACGGTCGCACTCGCTCGGATCGCAAGCAACCCAGCCGTACGGATAGAAGCAGATCTCGACCCAGGTGCGCCATCGGGGCGCGAGGCCTTCGATATCGTTCTCTTGCCATCCGGTAACCGTACGAGCAGGAATGCCCGCTCGCCGCAGACTGGCCACCAGGAGGCGGGCAAACCCGGTGTCGTCACCCGTCGAACCATTCAATGCGCCAACCGCATCTCCCGCACCTGTCTCGGAGTAGTTGAGCTTGCGGACGACCGCTTGATACAGCATCTTGGCTGCATCGAACGGGTTCATGTTGGTCTGATAGTTTGCGGGCAAGTTCGTGCTGACGAACGTCCCGACCGCGTCGCTGTCCGATTGGACGGTGCGTTCGGCGGTGAGATACTGCTGAAGGTTTGGGGGAGGGCTCCAGCTTGCGCCCTTCAGGACAGTCGAGTTTACGACCAAATTGCTCGCATCTACGACCATGCTTTGCTGAATCGTCTTGCCCGCGATCGGCACCGTGAAGGCTTCGACCCGATTCAAGGGGTAGCCGTTGGGGGTGCTCGAAACAACGGTCGAGCCAGTCGGGGCGGTAATCGAGCGGACAGTTTGGCTCGTGCCGGACTGAGGTTGGCCGAACCACATTACGAGGTGATCCACGGTGCCGCCCGTCCACTTCACAGTTAAGCTTTGGGATGCGTTCAACCGGCGGCGACCCCAATACTGGATGGTGGTGAGCGGAAGACCGGGGGTGAAGTTGCCGAGTAGTTTGTTGTTGGCGGTGTTTGTATCGCCAGTGACGTTGTACGGGTCAAGGGTGACGGCGTAGGGAATGGCGCCATCGAGCGGACACGGGATTCCTGCGATTGCGGTCGCCACTCCGGCAGCGGGAACGCTGGAAGTGACCTCGACGACTCGGTCGGCAATTTTGAAGCGCACTTTACAAGGGTCTGGCGATGTGCCGGTGACCGCGATATTGGCCTTCAAGAAGTATGTGCCGTCGAGAACCATCGGGGTGTATGGCCGCCCTTTCGGGTCCACAGTTTGCACCGAGGAAACCGAGTAATCCACCTGCGCACACGCGATTGCCGCGAGGTAGGTGGCGGCGATAACCGCCAAGGTCCGATAATTCGGCCACGTCATGCTGGGAATTGTTGGTATATGCGCTCGTTTCTGGACCCTTCAGGAACCTTCGCCAACGACAATTGCTTGCATGGAATGACTCTGAGTCACCGGGAGATTCCACTGAACGACACTTTGCCGCCTGGCGCGACGACCCATAATAGCCGTGACATGCAGGTTAAGGACGTGGTGAGGCTGGTGCGACCCAAGCACTGGCTGAAGGGGCTTTTGGTCTTTGCCGCCCTCCTTTTCACGCGCGGATATACGGATGGTGCCAAGGTCATCCTCTCGCTTGAGGCGTTCGCCGCGATGTCCCTCGTGAGCTCGGCGGTGTACGTTCTTAACGACCTGCTCGACGTAGATCGAGATCGCCAACATCCGGTGAAAAAGAACCGGCCCTTAGCTTCTGGGGCAGTCTCGAAGCCGGTTGCTTTGCTGTTGATCGCGATCTGCGGTCTCGGGGGATTGGCCATTGGCTACTTGCTCGGGCCGGCATCGATAGCGGTCTTGATCGGCTACCTTGTCCTCCAGGCGCTCTACAATCTCGGGCTGAAGCATCAGCCAGTGGCCGACGTGTTTTGCATCAGCACAGGCTTCGTGCTTCGTGCGTCGCTTGGTGCGGCGGCGATCAATGTGGCGGTTTCGGGCTGGCTTCTCTTCTGCACCGGGGCACTCGCCTTGCTATTGGGCTTCGGAAAACGGCGTCACGAATTCATCCTCCAGGGTGAGGCTCGGGAGTCGAGCCGGGAGAGTCTGGCGCACTATACGCGCCCCGCGCTCGATGGAATGATCCTCACCGCGGCGGGCAGCGCGGCGATGAGCTACGGGATTTACTCGATCCAAAGCCCAACTGCGCAGCAGCACCCGGCGCTTATTCTCAGCTCGCTTTGGGTGTTTTATGGTGTCTACCGCTACCTCTTCCTGTTGCTCGCCAACGATGAAGGCGGGGAGCCGGAGAACCTGATGTTTCGCGACCCCCATCTCGTGGTCAGCGTCGTATGCTTTGTGATAACCGTTCTTGCCGCCATGGGCGGACTCAACATTCCGTTCATCGAGGGCATGGGTAAGTGAAGAAGGCGATCATCGTGGGCGCATCCTCCGGCATTGGTGCATGTTTGGCCGAGCGCTTGGCGAAGGAAGGCTGGAAAGTCGCAGCGATCGCTCGGCGAATGGATCGCCTGCAGGCCCTCAACGGTGACCTCCTTCTGTTCCGGCACGACGTGACCAACTACCAAGAAGTCCCCGAACTGTTCCAAGAGATCACCAAACAGCTGGGCGGTCTGGATCTCATCGTCTACTCGGCGGGCCTCATGCCGGAGGTCGGAGCACACGAGTACAGCTTTGAGAAAGACCAAAAGATCGTAGAAGTGAATGTGATTGGCGCGATGGCCTGGCTCGATCAGGCGGCGATACGGTTTGAGAACACCAAGCACGGGAGCATCGTGGCGCTGGGCAGCGTGGCGGGCGACCGCGGTCGGTCGGGCCAGCCCGCCTACAACGCGAGCAAGGCGGCCCTCGCGACCTACATGGAGGCCCTGCGAAACCGTTTAGCCCGGCTCGGAGTGCACGTGGTGACGATCAAGCCCGGCCCGGTGCAAACCGAGATGACTTCGCACCTGCACCTCAAGAATGCCATGCCCGTCGAGGTGGCGACGACCAAGATTCTTGAGCGGATCGAGAGGACGGGCGAGCACTACTTGAACCCGGTGCACGCCGTGGTCTTCTGGATCATTCGCAACATCCCATCGCCGATCTTTCGGCGAATGAGCCTATGACCATCCTCCCGCCTGAGCGAATAGCATCGGTCAGCGGCTTCGGTTTGTCCGCTTCGGCCGACGGGTATCTCTATCGCCCCGCCACCGTCGAGGAAATCGGCGCGGTCTTGGAGATTGCGAGAAAGAGCGGACGGCAGGTCGTGCTTCGGGGGGCCGGGAATAGCTACGGCGATGCCGCAATCGCCGACGAGGCGATCATCCTCGACATCAGCCGCCTAAACCGCGTTCTCTCTTGGGATGCCGAAGCGGGGGTGATCGAGGTCGAGGGTGGAGTGACCCTTGAGGACATCTGGCGTCACTGCTTAGAGGACGGCTATTGGCCGCCGGTCGTGAGCGGCACCATGTTCCCCACGATCGCGGGTGCTCTCGCGATGAACATCCACGGGAAGAACAACTTCAACGCTGGCCCCCTGGGCGAGCACGTATTGGAGCTTGATGTGTTGCAAACCAACGGTGAGGTGAAGACCCACCGACCCGGATCCGACATGTTTAAGGCGGTCATCAGTAGCGCGGGATTGCTCGGGATCATCGTTCGAGTGCGCTTGAAGATGAAGCGCATCCATTCCGGAGATCTGCGCGTGGTGCCAATCAGCGTCGCCAACTGGGACGAGCAGTTCGATACGTTTCATAAGTTCCAGCACGAGGCGGACTACTTGGTCAGTTGGATCGACTGCTTCGCGCGCGGGACCTCGTTCGGGCGCGGCATCGTCCACGCCGGCTTCTACACGAACGAGCCGGAAGACCGCCCTTCGTCGCTGCTGCCCACCCATCAAGACTTGCCCGACGCGATTATGGGCTTGGTCCCGAAGTCGATCGTCTGGCGGTTCCTCAAGATGCTGAACACCCGCGAGGACATGCGGTTCCTCAATTGGGCCAAGTACGTCTCCGGCAAGTACGTCGGCGCGATGCCCTACCACCAGAGCCTCGTCGCCTTTTCATTCCTTCTCGACTACGTCCCAAACTTCCGCAAAGCCTATCTGCCCGGCGGCTTCATTCAGTACCAATGCTTCGTCCCCAAAGAGCGCGCCCCCGAAGTGTTCTCCCGCCTGGTGGAGATGCAGCAAGAAGCCAAGCTCGAAGCGTTTCTTGCCGTGATGAAGCGGCATCGCCGTGACGAGTTTCTGTTCAGTCATGCCGTTGATGGCTATTCGTTGGCGATGGACTTCAAGGTCGGAGACTACAACCGGGCGAAGCTTTTCGCCTTGGCGCACGCGATGAACGACGTGGTCTTGGATGCAAACGGCCGGTTTTATCTGGCTAAGGACAGCACGTTGCGTCCTTCAGATTTTGCGACGTACATCGGGGAGGAGTCGTTGGCGACGTTTCGTCGTTTGAAGGCGGAGTGCGATCCGGAGAATTTGTTGACCAGCGCGTTGGGACAGCGGATCGGATTGGTGAGTGGCTCTCTACACGAGGGATGAGCCCCTATCACACCGAGAGTTTTGGGTCCGATTCGGGGAAGGAAACCCTTCCCCGGAGGGACTCATCGCAGAGCCTTACGCAAGGAACCAACCGTCAACGACACCAAAACCACGAAGAACAATGTCGCCACGACGAAACCTTTCCAGATCGACGCGTCGCTCCACGAGTACAGGACCAGTGAGCGAATCGCCTCGATGACGTAGGTGACCGGGTTCACAACCGCAATCGCCCGGAAAGTCTTCGGCAGAAGCTCTAACGGCATCTGGGACGTGGTCAGGTACAGGAACGGGAAGACCAGGACGAACAGCGACTGAACGAGCCGTGCATTCTGGGTGCGCAACGCGAAGATCATCCCCACGCAACTCCATCCCATTGCGAAGATGATTAGGATCACGAAGATCGCGAAGACTCCGAGGATTCCCGTCTGGAACCGAACGCCCACGCAAAGAAGCAATACCAAAACGATGCCACCCTGCATGATCGCCTGGACGGCGACCTCGGAAAGGCGCGCCAACACGATCACCAAACGGTTGATCGGCATGATCGTCAGCTTCTTGAAGTAGCCGTTCGAGATGTCTTGTACCAACTCGATTCCTGCGTTACCAGAGGAGAAGAAGATGGCGGTAAAGAGGGCCACTGGCGAAATGAAGTCGAGGTACGACACGCCAGGGGGGAAGCCGGGAACCTTTGCAACTGAGTCGAGCGACTGCGAGTTGACGACGAAGAAGAAGACGGGGATGAACAGGGACGGAATTAGCGCCAACAGCGGACGCCAGATTTGCCGGATGTTCCGGATCGAGAGCCAATACCAATCGGAGAAGAAAGTATTCATCTCAGATCACATCCTCGACCTTGCGTAAGGGTCGGTGGCGTTGAGGTTCACTTCCTCGTCGCCAATGTTGCTTCCCGTGATCTTCAGGAACACATCCTCCAGGTTCTTCGCGTCGTGCTTCTTGACCAGTTCCTCCACCGTGCCTTCGTCTACGATCTGACCCTTGTCCATGATCGCGATTCGCTCGCAAAGTTCTTCCGCCTCTTCCATGAAGTGAGTGGTGAGGAAGATCGTCATGCCCCCCTTGTTCAGCTCTCGTAGGTGATTCCAAATGAGCTGTCGGGCGTGCGGGTCGAGGCCCTGCGTCGGCTCATCGAGGAAGAGCACTCGCGGCTCGTGCATCAGAGAGAGGGCTAAGTCGAACCGCCGCCGCATCCCGCCTGAGTAGGTCGACGTGAACTTGTCGGCTACCTTCTCGAGCTCGACCAGCTTGAGAAGAGTCTCGATCTGAGACTTAATCTTGTCGGCCGAAAGGTGATAGAGGTGGCCGTGGAGCTCGAGCATCTCCCGAGCCGTGGCCGTTTCGTCCAGCCCGATCTCCTGCATCGCAAAGCCAACCCGCTTGTAGACCTCGTTGGGGGTCTTGTGGAGGTCGAGCCCGTCGATCATGATCGAGCCACTCGTCCGCTTCACGAGGTTGACGAGCATGTTGATCGTCGTCGTCTTGCCCGCGCCATTCGGGCCTAGAAAGCCGAAGAATTCGCCTTCCTTAACTTCGAAACTCACTCCTCGAACGGCCTCAGTGCCCCCGGGATACGTCTTTTTGAGGTCCTTGACCTCGATTATATTTCCCACCATTTGTCTACTAATTATGGCGGTACTCCGTTCTAACGCATGAGGTTCAATGGGTTAAGCCATGGCAAACAACGAGCGCATTGTGCCCATTCGCGGTGACCTGATCACCCTTGGTCAGCTCGTGAAACTTGTCGACCTCATCGGGTCGGGCGGCGAGATAAAGGATTTCCTCGCCCGCACAAAGGTCCTAGTGAACGGTGAACTCGACTCGCGAAGGGGCAGAAAGCTGCATCCCGGTGATATCATCTCGTTCCCTGGCGGCCCCACTGTTCGGCTCGTCAGCAAGAGCTGATCCATGGAAATCCGAGAACCCCGCCCTTCCGAAGCCAAAGCAATGTTCGCCCTGCGCCTCGAAGGGCTTAAGGGCAATCCCGAAGCGTTTGGCTCCTCTTACGAGCAAGAAGTGAACATGACCGACGAGGTCATCGCCGAGCGCTACGCCTCCTCGCCCGAGTCCTTCACCATCGGCGCCTTCGATGCCGACGGTCCCGTCGGCTTGGCGATGTTCCGCCGCGAGACTCACGTGAAGCTACGGCATCGCGGCAGTGTCTACGCCATGTACGTTTCTCCCCGTGCGCGCCGCATGGGCGCGGGTCGTGGGATCATGGAGGAACTGGTCACCCGAGTCCGAAAGATCGAAGGCCTCGAGCAGGTCCACCTTGACGTGGTAACCGTGTCGCCAGGGGCGAAGGCGCTTTACGAGTCGGTTGGATTCGAAACTTCCTACTTCGAATCGAAGCTGCTGAAGTTCGACGGTCAGTACTTCGACTTCGACCACATGGTCCTTCATATTTGACTTTGCGCCGCTTCGCCACGGGGCGCTTCTCGCGGGGACGCGGCTTTCGCCGCGGGACGCTCCGCTGAGGCCATTCCATCTTCGGTCTCAGCCTTCGCATGATTCCGTTTCGAGAACCCTCGATGGGACGCCAAACTCGCTGCGCTCAAACAAGGCGTCCCTGAATATCGAGGATTCGCTCACGGGCGAAGTCTAGG
>JBBQFM010000048.1:0-37698 GCA_038321975.1 Fimbriimonadales bacterium
CTGCGGAAGGCGAAGTAGCCGGTGATCTTGGTGTTGAGGCGGCTTAGAAGGTTGCCTGAAACGAAGCCGCCACCGTTACCCCGGACGTCGATAATGAGTCCCGCCATGTCGACCTGAGGGTAGTAGGAGCGGGCGAATTCGAGCCAACCCTCTTCCTGCATGTCGGGGACGTAAACGTAGCCGACTTGCCCGCCGGAGGCCTTACTGACGTAAGCGCGGCGGCTCTCGATGAACTCTCGCGAGCGGAATCCAATATCCGTGTCGAGGGGAACGACTACGAGCGTTCGGGAGCCTTCAAGGGTTGGCTTTGGACCCACGGTAACGGTGATGTTTTGCCCCTCGGTACCTGCGAGCAGAGCTTCTGGGTTTTGATCCGGTCGGAGAGCGACTCCTCCGATCTTGAGTAGGTATTCGCCTTCCTGAGCCTTTGCACCGGGCTCGTCCAGCGGGGTTCGGCTAAGACTCCACTTTCCTCCGTGGAGGATGTGCGCGATGCGGTAGGCGCCTGCCGCCTTGTCGAACTCCAAGTCGACGCCAAGGCTGCCGGTGCGTGGGGGTCGGTTGTTGAATGGCGAGGGAGCAGCCACATAACAATGGCCCGTGTTCAGCTCCGAAACCATGTTTGACAGCAAGCGCGTCAGGTCGCCGCGATCCCCAACTTGCGGCAATTGCACCTCGTACTTGGCTTTCACTTCGGCCCAATTCACGCCGTGCATGTTGGGGTCGTAGAAGAAGTCTCGGCAGACTCGCCACGACTCATAGAAAATCTGCTTCCATTCGGCGGCGGGGTCTATCGTGATTGTGTTTCCGGCGGTTTTCACGAGACCCTGGCTTGGGGGAAACGGACCGGTTCCCGAGTCCACCACTTGGTATCCGGCGACGCCGGCGACGAGGAGTTTCTTGCCGTCGGCGGATAGATCGATACCTCGAACTCCGGGCGAGAGGACGGTCAGTGCCTTGGACGCCGGATCGTATGCGGCAAGTCCCTGAGCGCCGACAAGGAGGATGCGATTTCCTGCAGGCACCACTTTTCGGAAACCCCCGGCGGCGAGCTTCATGTCGACTACCCGATCCGAAATGTTCTCCAGATCGACTTTCATCTTCTTCGGATCGGCGGGGTCGGTCTTGGGGGCGGGGGCGCCTTCTTCGTCGTTCTTCGCGAGGAACGGCGAGGGCGTCGATTTTGAGAGAAGGACGACAGTGAGCTTGACGTCGAGTTGAAGGAACACTCCTGCCGCCAACGGCTCTCGCACCATCGAAGGATTTCGCGCTTGAAGCATGTAGAGATAGAGGCCATCAGGCGAGAAAGCCACGGAGCCCGAGTCGATGGTGGGCTCGGTGATCGGGGTTGCCTTGCCGTCGGCAATGTTGTAGAGAAATGCCCGGCTGATGCCTCGAGCGCCGTTTTCGGCGTAGGCGACCCATTTGCTGTCCGGGCTGAAGGCGAAGTCGGACATGAGCGAGTCGTACGAACCCCAATTGTCGCTGTGTGAGACGGTTTTCGTTGCACCGGTCGTGGCATCGACGAGGGTTACGTTGCTCTCGCGATCGCCGACTAGCAAGTACTTCGAATCGGGCGACCAGATCGGGGTGGAGTGCTCACCCTTTAGGTCTTTGGTGAGTTGTTTCGGGGCGGTGACGCCATTTGGATCCGCGAGCCAAATCTGCTCTTCGCCGCTAAGGTCGGTGACGTAGGCAAGCGATTTACCGTCGGGGGACCAAGCACCGCCTTGAACTCGCTGGTTGGAGTCGTCGATGATTGGGTGCATCGCGCCTTCGCCCACGGGAAGTGTGACTAGGTGGCCTCGGGAGACCATCGCGATGCGCTTTCCGGTTGGACTGATGTCCGAGGGGACTCCGCCGGCCACGGGAAATTGGAATGGACGCGCGTGAATGTGATCGGATTGGAGTTTGATGTCCAGAACCTGGGTTGCGCTCTTGGCGGGATCGTAGACCGCGAGCTTCGGACCAAGTTGGAAGATCACTCGCTTGCCGTCGGATGAGGGATAGCGGACGGGGTCCTTTGTGGAGAAAGTGATCTGCTTGGTGGCTTTTGTCTTGGGGTCGAGGCTCCAGAGGTTGCGAATGCCGGTTCGCTCGGACACGAAGTAAATGGTTTTGCCGCACCAGACGGGTTGAGTGTCGACCGAGTTGGTGTTGGTTAACTTCTCGAAGGACTTGCCGCTCATGTCGGTGAGCCAGATGCTGTCGGCCTGCCCGGCTTGGTATCGGAACCAGTTCATCCACTCGTTGGTACCCGGGACGTAGGCGAGCCGTCCGTCCGCGCTGATGGATGCAAACGACCCACGGGGAACCGCGATCTTGGTGGGCATTCCGCCTGCCAAGGGCACTGTGAACAGTTCGTGCATGAAGCTAGATTCGGCGCCGAGCGCGTACATTTTTGAGCTTGACCGGAAGACGAGGCCCTTACCATCAGGCGTCCAGCACATGAGGTCGGCGCCGATGTAATCGTAAGTCACGCGTTTCGGCACGCCGCCCGAAAGGGGCATTACATAGAGTTCTTGCCCGCCATCGTAGTTAGCCGCGTAGGCGAGGTGGGTTCCGTCAGGCGAGAAGTGGGCCTCGAATTCGAGGCCCGAATCCGAGGTCACCCGGTGCGCTTCGCCGCTGCCGATGTCGTAGAGCCATACGTCACCCTCCGCCGTAAAGGCGACCTGGTTCCCTCGGATGTCCGGGAACGTGAGGAAACTCTCGGCGTTCCCGAACGCGGCTAAGGCTAACAAAGCGGCAATTGCTATTGACCGACGCATGCGCCAATTCTATAGTCTGCCTCCTCTCAGCGTCTAGTAATAATCCGATCTCCCTTCGCCAGTGCGGTCAGCCAATCGTTCGTTCGGCTGTTGATTGGCATTTGCTGGGCGGGAGTCGCCATGTTGTTGTGAGGCGAGTCGACCATAGGCGCCGCCTCCTTTTGACCTCGAATTAGGTTGAAAGCGGTCCAAATTCCCGCGGGCGGTGCCACGTCGTCGACGAAGCCCATTCCGACCAGTGAAGTGGCTTTGATCTTAAATGCGAAGTTGATCGCGTCGACGTAGGGAGCCGCCTCCATGACCTTCGGATTGTTGGTTGGGAAGCTGGGATAGCCTGACTGGCGTCCGTAGAGACCGGCGCTCAGGTCACATCCGGCCGGCTCGTTGACAATAAGGTGGGTGATCTTCGGGTGCAGGCCAGCGACGCAAAGGCTCTGCTGCCCACCCATGCTGGTACCCATCACGATAAGGGTCTTGCCATCCCAATCGGGGCGCTTGGTGAGGTAGTCGACGCCGCGATAGTCGCGCAGATACATCTCGACGAAGTAGCTCTTGTCTCGGTCGTCCCAGTTGATCAAGTTGTAGTTTTTCAGCGCCTGAGGCAGGCCTTGATAGTAAGCGGGCGACTCGTGGACGGGCACGTCGTGTGGCTCTATGTCGAGCACGATGAACCCCTTGGCCGCATCTTCGATGACCCAGCTTGGATCGAGTGGATAGGGAGGGCTGGCCCACTGCAGCTTGAGGATGGCCGGGTATTTGCCTGGCTTCGCGGGCTTTGCGAATTGGCCGTACACATGGGTCCCGTTCACGTGGTCCATCTTCACCGTCGAGAACTGTACTTCTGGTTTGTAGCTGGTGCCTGGCGTTTCGACGGCGTTCTCGGGGATCTTGTGGAGGCCGTCGATTTTGGCTTTCCAGAACGCGTCGAAGTCTTTCGGTTTTGGGAGCACCGGTTTCAGGTCGGTCGGGGCGACGGCGACCCCGAACATCTTTCTCGCGTTTCGGTTCTGATCCGGGCGCGAAACGGTGAGCGTGAGCATCGCGGGTTCAGTCACCGTGACCTCGATCGTTACCTTGCCCGCGGCGGTGTCGATCTGCCCATCCTGGATTTGCACCTGGTTGTTCTTCTTGATGACGTAGTTGAACTTCGATGACTCGCTGAGACCATCAGGAGCCTCAAATGTCCAAACCACCTTCTCGCCGACCCTGTAGATACCGTTGGCGTGGTCAGGCACGAACGTTGGGATCGGTCCGCTTTGCCGGCCGTTTGCCGCCACGAGGGCGACGGGGACAACGGCGAGCAGGGCAAGGAGGGTTCTTTGGATAGTCTTCATTGGCTTCTCGGTTGCTGACGAACTTACCCACTTGTGGGCTTGGCGTTTCTTTTGGTGCTCGATATCGGGTCAGGGGCCTGACCGCCGTGTTCAGAGCTTCTCGGTGAGCGCAACCCCCTCCCCCACGTTTCCCCCTTCGGAAAGGGGAACCATCTCCAGAGTCTAAATCGCTGAAAACGTTACCCCATCGCCAATTGACTGATAATATACGGTTAAATGTTGCCCATTTTGCTCATCGCCGCGCTCACTCAGGCAAATGTGAAACTCACCGCCGAACAGGACCACGGCCGCCTCCTCCAAGAGTTGGGCATCACCTCGCTCCGCTCGGGGGTGAACGGGATGAATCCGAAGGATCCGAACTTCGCGAACATCGACGAGGCCAAGGCGAACCCGTACACCAACATCCCGGATGCCCTAATCTTTAACAACGGCGAGCGGGTTAAATCGCGTCGCGATTGGCAGAGGCGACGTGGCGAGATCATCGAGCTGCTCGATCGAGAGATCTACGGCCGCACTCCCAAGAAGCTGCCGAAAGTGAAATGGGAAGTGCAGAGCGCGGAAGACGGAAAAGTCGGCGAGGTTGCGGTCGTGATTAAGCGCTTGATCGGGCACGTCGACGATTCCGGCGATCCCGAAATCAAGGTCGATATCCGAGCGACGCTTACCACTCCCAAAGATGCAAAGGGCAAGGTGCCCGTCATGCTCGAATTCGGCTTCCCGAACTTCGGCGGACCGCCGCGGCCGGGCGGCCCTCCAAGGCCAGCTGGTCCGACCTGGCAAGACCTGGTCATTGCCAAAGGCTGGGGATGCGCGATCATGGATCCGAACAGCGTTCAAGCCGACAACGGAGGCGAACTTACTCAGGGAATCATTGGCCTCGTAAACAAAGGCCAGCCTCGAAAGCCTGAAGACTGGGGGGCGTTGAAGGCGTGGGCTTGGGGAGCCGGACGCGTGCTCGACTATTTCGAGACTGACCCGGCGGTCAATGCAAAGCAGGTTGGCATCGAAGGAATCTCACGATATGGCAAGGCGGCGGTCGTGACGATGGCGTATGAGCCCCGATTTGCGATCGCCTTCGTCGGTTCGTCCGGCCAAGGCGGGGTAAAGATTTGGCGACGCAATTCGGGCGAGCAAGTGGAAAACGTGGCATCGTCGGGCGAATACCACTGGATGGCGGGCAACTACGTCAAATACGCGGGCCCGAAGACGCCCGGCGATATGCCGGTAGACGCAAACGAATTGGTGGCGCTTTGTGCGCCACGTCCGGTGTTTGTCGGCGTCGGCTCGCCGAACGTCGAAGGCATCTGGATCGACTCGCGCGGGACGTTTATGGCAGCCTCGCTCGCGTCGCCGGTCTATAGGTTGCTTGGTGCGAAGGGGTTGAATACGACCGAAATGCCGCCCGAGGGCACGCCGCTCATCAATGGAGATCTGGCATTTAGCCAGCACCACGGCGGCCACACGAACGGGCCGAATTGGCCCACGTTTCTCGCATTCGCGGGCCGATATCTGGGCAAGTGAGCCGCGGATATCGTATAGTGGAAAAGCAATTTACGGTTAAATTGCCCCTTCCCCTCTCATGAAATCCCAGGTGTTCTTCAACGCTCATCACTCGCCGGTCGGCGCCTTTTCGACCTTCACTCTAGGCTGTAAGGGGCCGCGCGGTGGCTTTGGAATTGAGCTCGCCGGTCCCGCCAACGAAGGCGTCTATATTGGGCTCGAAGACGCATCCGGCTCGGGCCAGTACAGCACGCTTCCCTTCTACGGGGGCTCGGAAACGCGGGCGGCGGATTACGACGTCGAGGGCCTCACCGAGCTGAACCTTCTCCAAGCACTCATCCCGTTCAAGGATGAGGAGATCTCGCGAAGAATGGGTGCGGGAGTCGACGAATGGCGGGCGGGCGATCTCACTTTCACGATCTATTCCCCTCCCCGCGCCGTTCCCGACCCTCAATCGGAGGCCGCGATGTCGGCTCTATGCCCCTCGGTGATCGTGGAGATGCAGGTTGACAACCGGACGGGCACCGGCCCTCGGCGAGCCTTCTTCGGCTACGGCGGTTCAGATCGATCGGTTGGGATGCGCATTCTCGATGAGCCGGGGCTGGTCGGCGTGGCCCAAGGGACTTCCATTGCGATTGCCACCGAAGACGTGGATGCTTACGCTGGACTCGCCTGGCAACCCGAGGCGATTCTCTCCCACGCACTCGCGGAGAACCTCAACTTCATGCTTGGCAACATCGGCCTCTTGGTGGGAATCGTGCTTCCTGGGGAGGTGCGCACGTTCCGTTTCGCGGTGGGGTTCTTCAAGGACGGGGTCGCTACCACGGGCATCACCACCCGCTACCTTTATCGCCACTGGTTCAACCGAGTCGAAGAGGTCTTGAAATATGGGCTTCGACATTCGGATGCGACCATCGAGCGAGCCCATACCTTCGACGCCCTTCTTCACGGCCGTCTCTCCCCCGATCGGGCGCTCATGGCGGCTCATGCGATTCGATCCTACTTCGGCTCAACCCAGCTCTTGGAGCGAGAGGATGGTCGACCGCTTTGGGTGGTTCACGAGGGCGAGTACCGGATGATGAACACGTTCGACCTGACGGTCGATCAGGCGTTCTTCGAGCTCGCGCTGAATCCATGGACGGTGCGAAACGTGCTCGACCTATTTGTCGAGCGCTACTCTTACGAGGACGGCGCCCGTTTCCCGGGCGACCCGACCGCCCACCCTGGGGGCCTCGCGTTCACCCATGATATGGGAGTTGCCAACGCCTTTTCGGTCCCGGGAAGGTCGGGCTACGAGCAGGCGGGACTTACCGGCTGCTTTTCTTACATGAGTGCTGAAGAGCTGATGAACTGGGTGCTCACCGCTGGTCTCTACCACGCTCAAACGGGCGATCAACCCTGGCTCGAAGGGCATCGCAAGACGCTGGTGGCCAGCCTTCGAAGCTTAGAGAATCGGGATCACCCCGATCCCGCGAAACGCAACGGAGTAATGGGGTTGGACGGAGACCGCTGCCGAGGCGGTGCCGAAATCACGACTTACGATAGCCTGGACGCTTCGCTTGGGCAGGCAAGAAACAACCTTTACCTGGCAGTGAAAGGCTGGGCGACCTACTTGGTGCTGGAACAGACGCTGACCCGCCTGGGGGAGCACGAAGCGGCAGCCTCGGCGGCCCGACAGGCAGCCCTTGCCGCCGAGACAATCGTCAGGGCGGCGGACGCCGACGGGATGCTTCCCGCAGTGATCGGCGAGGGGGTCGAGGCTCGCATCATTCCCGCTATTGAGGCACTTGTCTACCCGTTCGTCATCGGGATCGACACCGCGCGGTTCGCCTCGCTGAAGGGCGTTTTGGCCCGACACTTTCAGGCGGTGATGGATACGGGCATATGCCGATTCGCGGACGGCGGTTGGAGGCTAAGCTCCACCAGCCGCAACTCCTGGCTCAGCAAGATCTATCTGTGCCAATACGTGGCCGAGCGACTTTTGGGAGTCGCCCCTGACGCGCCCGCCGATCGTGCCCATCTCGACTGGCTGATGCACGAGGACAACGTGTATTACGCGTGGAGCGACCAGATGCTCGAAGGTCGCGCAGTGGGCAGTCGGTACTACCCACGAGGCGTCACGAGCATCCTCTGGCTGGCTGAAAGCGCTCGACCTTTGGCCGAACTTCGTGAGTTGCTACGCCTCAATACAGGAGCCGAGACCCTATGATCGTCCTTCTACTCAGCTTGATTCTGCAAACGCCGACCCAGATCACGGTCGACACCGGGAAGCAGACGCCGATCTCGCCCTACATCTACGGGATCAACTATCCCGACAACTGGATTTACGATTGGCTGAAGGAGTGGGACGGATACCACCAAGGCTTCACTCTTGCTCGGGAGGGCGGGAACCGCTTCAGTGCTTACAACTGGGAAACCAACGCGAGCAACGCGGGACAAGACTATCACAACGAGAACGACGACTACCTCGCGATGAGCAATGAGCCGGGGTGGACGGTGCGCAAGTTCCTGCAGTTCGTCCAGCCCACTGGGGCGGCCGCTCTTCTAACCGTGCCCACTCTGGGGTACGTCTCGGCGGACAAAGACACCAACATGTTCGGCGACAAGGACGTGGTGAAGACTCCCGACTTCCTGAAAAGGCGCTTCCTGCGGTCTTACGCCACCAAGCCAGGCAAAGTGTCCTTTCCGCCCGACACCACCGACCGCGCGGTGTATCAGAACGAATTCGTGTCTTGGGTCGAATCAGTGAAGTCACCCAAGTCCCCGGTCTGGTTTTCACTCGACAACGAGCCCGATTTCTGGTCCCACACCCATTCGCGCATCCATCCCACGCCGGGCACCTTCGCGGAGATCATCGCGAACAACATAGAGTACGCATCGATGATCAAGTCGGTCGCACGCGCCTCACTTGTGTTTGGTCCCGCGAACTATGGCTGGCAGGGGTTCCGCACGTTTCAGAATGCGGTGGATGGCAAGGGTCGCGACTTCGTCGACACTTATCTCTCTTCAATGCGGGAAGCTGGGAAGAAGGGGCGGCTACTCGACGTGTTCGACTTCCACTGGTATCCGGAAGCGATGGGGGATGGAGCGCGAATTATATACGGTTCAGGGCCGGAGAAGGCGGGGACGGCGGCGGCGCGGATCCAGGCTCCTCGATCCCTTTGGGATCCTACATTTGTCGAAACGAGTTGGATTACCCAAAGCCTCGGAGGCAAGCCGATCCGGCTTCTGCCCGACATGTCCGAGCGAATCGCGAAGCACTATTTGGGCACCAAGATGGCGATCACCGAGTACGACTTTGGTGGTCGCGCCTCAATTAGTGGCGCGTTGGCGCAGGCGGATGCGCTTGGGGTGTTTGGTCGGTATGGGCTGTTTGCGGCCTGTCACTGGGGGCTGAATCACACCCAAAAGGCGGCGTTTGCGGGTTGCCTTTCGTTCGTGAACTTCGATCGTCACGGGTCCCGGTTTGGGGATCTTGGGTTGGCGGTTTCAGGCGAGAGTCCCGCGGAGAACTCGGTCTACGCTTCGTTGGATTCTTCGGATTCTTCGCGACTGACTTTGGTGGTGATCAACAAGACTTCGCAGCCCACTTCGCTTTCGATCGCTACAAAGGGGTTTCCGGGTCGGTCGGTGAGGAGCTTTGTTGTCCGTGATGGGGTTTATGACTCGCCGGATTCGGGGTCAGCTCGGTTAGTCCGAACCGGTCTTGAGGTGAGTGCGCCGGGCTTGAGCATCACGACTATCGAAGTTCGGTCGTAGGCATCGCCTCTCTTTGGGGAGGGTTTCGGTGAGCCCAACCCTCTCCCCCACGGTTCCTCCTTGGGACATCTCCGGACCCTGATTTAAGCTGTATGCTGCGGATGTGACGGTTGCCCTTGCCTTCCTCGCTGCCATGCTCACCTCTCAAGCTCCTCAAGACCCGGTTGCTGCGATCACGGCGGCGATTCCGATTGCCGAAAAGGATGGGGATCGGCCGACCTTTCACTTCCATCCGCCCGCACAGTGGATGAACGACCCGAACGGGCCGATTTACTACCGGGGCTGGTACCACCTGTTCTATCAGCACAACCCCTATGGCGACCAGTGGGGGCACATGCATTGGGGACATGCTCGGAGTCGCGACATGGTGGATTGGGAGCAGCTCCGGCCAGCTGTCGCTCCCGCCAAAGATCGCGGTGAGGACCACGTCTACTCGGGTTCAACCCACCTGAACGGCTACGGCAAGCCGGTCATTTTCTACACGAGCATCAGCGACAAGCGCCCGCCCGAGCAGTGGGTGGCGACGCCCTTGGATGACGAGCTCATCAAATGGGTTCAACCTGCCAACGATCCGGTGCTGACCCTTAAGGCGCACGGCGACACCAAGATCGACGAGTGGCGCGATCCATTCATCTTCGACAATGACGGCGCGACCTATATGGTGACGGGCGGCAACATTGGGGGCAAAGGAACGGTCGCGCTGTACAAGGCGAGCGACAAGGAGTTGATGGACTGGAAGTACGTCGGCATCCTCTTCCACCACCCAACCGCCAACGACGTCGAGTGCCCGAACTTTGTGAAGATCGGCAACAAGTGGGTGCTGCTAGTTTCCGTCTTTGGCCATGTCGAGTGGTTCTCGGGCAGTCTGGCTGACCACAAGTTCGTGTCTGAGAAGACCGGAATCCTTGCGGACGGCTCTTATGCCAGCCAAATCCTAAAGGACAAGACCGGCAAGCCAATCCACCTCGCATGGATCAACACCGGCAACCATGTTGGATGGAACGGCGTCATGACCCTGCCGAGCGAACTGTCTTTGTCAAAGGATGGGGTGCTCTTTCGGAAGCCGATTGCAGCGCTGAGCAACCTGCGGATCAACAAAATCTCTGACTGGAACGGAATGGAATTGGCCAAGGAGCCATACAGCATTTCCGGCGGCGCGTTGGAGTTCACGGTGAATATCGAATCGCAAGGTCCCGGGCTCATCAAGGTTGCCTTTCCGGGCGGACAACTCACCTATGATTCATCTTCGCATTTGCTGACGATTCCGCAGCGCGGATCGATTGTGCTCAAACCATCGCCGAGCTTGAGAATTCATGGCTTTCTTGACCATGCGGTCTTAGATGTTTACGTCAATGATGGCGAGGTCACGTTCAGCTCTCTAGTGGACACGCGGAAGCCCTCGCTGAACATTGAATTCTCCGTCGAAGGCGGGAACGCTAAGTTCAAGGACGTCGCCTTTTACCGACTGCGGGGGGCGAGGTTCGATATGTCACAGTTCGGACCTTAGCTGGGGAAAGTAAGCGGAACCGGCCCGGATATGGGTTCCCGCAAGGAGTGCGCCAACTTCGCAGTCAGGTTGCCGCCTCCCCTCCCGCACCGTTCCCCTCGCAGACGAGGGGCACCATCTCCCGAGGTCCGTCGCTACGTGCCCAGAACCAAATCCACCGTCTCTTCCACCGACATCTTCGTGTTGTCGATCACTTGCCAACCCGGGATCTCTTCTAACCGATAGCGTGAGTTCGTGAAGTGAATGGTGACGTCCAACATGTGCGGGTCGAAGGTTTTGTTGGTTCTGGTGTGGCTTCGGTGGAGGTTAGTCTCCAACTCTGGCATAAGGCAGATCTTGGCTACGGGGAGGTCGGAGAGGTGGGTTTGGATCACCGCCTCCAGGCGGCTCATGTTTCGACAGTGGTCCACCACAACCGCGAATCCGGCTTCATGATATGGTCGGGCCACCCCGCATACCGCGGCCTCCGCAATTTGGAATTGGCGCTCCGTCTCATCCGTCCATGGCACCGATTCGGAGAGGCCCGACGTCACCCATAGCCGCAGATCGTCAACCGGGATGTGGATACCAAACTCGAAACGGGCGAGCAAGGCAGCGCAGAGGGTCGACTTGCCGGCCGCGGGTGGGCCAGAGATGAAGTAGATCAATTGGCGAGTTCCTGGACGAACTTCTTGATGCGACGGGCCCGGGTCTCCGCAGACTTGATTGCCATGATGGGTTCCACATGCCGACGCTGGTTGCTATACGACAGCTTCTCGTAAGCTTCTTTGGCCTTGAGATTTGCGGCGAGAGCGGCCGCGAGATCTTCTGGTAATTCCAGTACGCGAGGCTCAGTGTCGATCTCCAATTCGAGATCGACTTCGTCGCCTGCGGCAACCCCCGCTTTGGCGCGGACATCGTTGCTAGCTCCTAACCAAAACTCGCCGCCCATGCTGGCGATACTGCTGCGGTAGGTGTAGCCGTTGATGGTCGCTTTGACCGCCGGTTTGCGACTGGCGCTCAAGGCGGCGACGACCTCGTCGGGGATGCGCATTCCGGCGGCACTCTTACCGGTTCCTTCGATCTTCACGCGGATCTTCATTTCTCGCGTCTAATATAGAAGATAAGACGATGAACGGACCAAGCCAAGCCAATCTCGACGAGTTCGCCAAAGATGGGTTCACGATCGCCCGTGGGCTCTTCTCGCAAGACGAGGTAGACAAATTCTCCGGGTACTTCACCTCAATGGTGGAGCGGGGAGGCGACGGCTGGGCGGAGAGCGAGGTCGATCCGAACAACGCAGATCCTTTGAAGCGATATCCGCGCCTCCTTCAGCCCCATCGTGGCGACGAGGTCGCCTTCAACTTCATGATTGACCCGCGGGTTAATAGCCACCTGACCGCCTATGGCGAGGGCGAGCCGTATGCGGTTCAGACGATGGTCTACTTCAAGCCGCCCGGTGGCCGGGGTCAGAACCTGCACCAGGACAACATGTACCTGCTCGTCGAGCCGGGCACTTGCATGGCCGCTTGGCTGGCGCTGGACGATTGCACTGAAGAGAACGGGTGCATGGTTTTGGTTCCGAACAACCCCGATTTGCCCCTGATCTGCCAAATCGAGAAGGCGGGCCTGGACAAGGAACAGTGGAACAACACGATGACCCCGATTCCGCCGGGAGTCGAGCCGATTCCTGCGCTGATGAAGCGGGGCGATGTTCTGTTCTTCAACGGCAACGTGATTCACGGGTCGTACATGAACAAGAGCAACGGGTTTCGAAGGACGATGATCGGCCACTACATCGTCGCCGATGCGAAGCAGGTCGCGAAGTACTACTTCCCGGTTTTCCGCATGGATGGCACGACCGTGGACTCGGGCATCGCCGAGAGCGAGCCAAGCGGCCCGTGCGGAGTTTATGAGTCGAAGGAAGTCGTAATGTCCGGCAACTTCAAGACCTGGGAAGCCGCCCACTAATTTGGAGTGCGCGAAGCTCTTCGCGGTTTGTCTGCGCTAACCCTTTAGCGATGCTGCTCGGTATACCGAGGCGCCAAGAGCTTCGCGCACTCCCATAATCAGAGATGACCCACGAACGCATTCGCGTCCGCTACGGCGAAACCGACCAAATGGGGCACGCTTACTATGCGAACTACCTCTACTGGTTTGAGCAGGCGCGTGGAGCTTGGTGTCGGGATCGGGGCTTCACTTACAAGCAGCTCGAAGCGATGGGCTACATGCTGCCGGTGGTCGAGGTCCAGGCTCGATACAAGGGTGAGGTGAAGTACGACGACTGGATTCGCGTTCAGGTCGAAGTCACCGAGATCAAGCGATCTTCGATGCGGTTTGACTACGTGATCACCAACGAATCGACGGGCAAAGTGACCACCGAAGGCTACTCGTGGCACGTGCTGATGGGCTCAGCGCGAAAGGCGATCTCGATCCCACCCGAGATCCGGGAAATGCTCGAGCGGCCTACAGGCCAAGCTGCGGCCACAGAAGATCGATCTTCGTCTTGATGTCCTCATCCATCTTGATGAGCTTCGGATAGGGTCGGTTGAACCCGTTCTCGCCCATCAGCTTGTGGGTGCAATCGAAGCCGATCTTGCCACCAAACCCCATCTCTTGGCTGGCATGATCAAGCTGGTCGACGGGGCCTTTACTCATCAGGGTGTCGCGACCAGGGTCGCAGTTGGCACCGATCCGGAAGAGGACCTCTTGGAGGTCCTGCACGTTGCAGTCTTCATCGAAGACGAACACCATCTTGGTGAACGCGAGGCCGCCGAGGCCCCAGATCGCATTCATGATCTTGTAGGCGTGGCCCGGATACTTCTTCTTAATCGACACGAAGCAAACATTATGGAAGGTTGCCTCGACCGGCAAATTCATATCGACGATCTCGGGCACCGAAGTTCGGACGAGGGGGAGGAAGATCCGCTCGACTGCCTTGCCCATCCAACCGTCTTCCATCGGCGGAACGCCGACAATGGTCGCGGGATACACCGCCTTCTGCCGCATCGTGACTGCGGTGACGTGGAGCACGGGGAACTGGTCGGCGAGCGAGTAGTAGCCGGTGTGGTCTCCGAAGGGACCCTCTAGCCTTCTTTCGGAAGGGTCGACATAGCCTTCGATCACCATCTCAGCATCGGCGGGGACCATCACATCGACCGTCTTTGCCTTCACGAGCGGCACCCGCTCTTTTCGGATGAAACCGGCGAACAGCATCTCATCGATGCCCGGAGGCAGTGGCGCAATGGCGCTGAACGTGATGGCGGGGTCGCCCCCGAGGACGACGCAGACCTCGAGCTTCTTCCCTTTCTCGCCGGCGTCTTCCATCTGTCGCATGCCGGTCTTGTGCATCTGCCAATGCATGCCGCAGGTGTTCTTGTCGTAAAGCTGGATGCGGTACATCCCCACGTTTCGCTTGCCGGTGTTTGGGTCGTGAGTGAAGACGAGGGGGAGGGTGATGAATGGGCCGCCATCCTCAGGCCAGCAGGTGAGGATCGGGAGCTTGGTGAGGTCCACTTCGTCGCCTTGCATCACGATCTGCTGAGCCGATCCGCTACCGACTTCTTTGGGTGGCGCGCCCTTTACTTCGCCAAATACGGCGGCGAGTTTCTTCATCGCCTCAATCGGTCCCTTCGGGAGTTCGGGTTTGAGCAGGGCATCGATTCGCTCGGCGTGCTCTTCGAAGTCCTCGCAACTCAGGGCGAGGCTCATCCGCCGCCGCGATCCCATCGTGTTGATCGCAACGGGGAAGTCGTACTTCATCGTTGCGCCTACGGGGGTATTGGGGTTTCTTATGGACGGGTGTCCGATCACCGCACTATCCGGGTCGGGCGTTCCGAGGCGATGAGGGGCACCGACCGGGTTCTCGAAAAGCAGCGCGGGACCGCCCGCTTTCATCACCCGGTCAGCGATCTCGGTGATTTCCAGAATGGGGCTGACCGGCACCGAAATGCGCTTCAGCTCCCCTTTGCTCGATAGGACATCTAGGAACTGCTGGAAATCGCGATACGCCATGGACTGCTAAGTCTACGCGTTCAAGCGTCCAAAGGGACCAAGGCGCGGGTGAAAGGCTTGTATCCTAGGGGTGGGCAACCATGAGTGAAGGGCGAAAGTTCAACGAGGACGAGTCGGCTGAGATCCTACGGCGCGCCGCCGAAATGCAAGGTCAAGCTCATTCCGGCACTGACGGTCTGAGTCTTGGAGATCTCACCAAAATCGCCGAAGAAGCTGGCATTGACCCTCAGCACGTCCTCAATGCGGCCAAAGAAGCGAACCGCCCGGCCGTCGCGACCGCAGTTGCCAAGGGCGCGATGGAAGAGATGCGCCGCACGGTGCCTGGCCAACTCACCGAGGAAGTATGGGAGGAGATCGTGAATGACCTCCGCAGCATGTTCGGTCGCAAGGGCAAGATCAAGAAGACGGCCAATCGCTACGACTGGACGATTACCAAGGACGATGGCGGCAAACTCACCGTTTCGGCGACGAGCAAAGGTGGACAGATCGACCTCCGCTTGCTGAACGACACGAGCCAATCGCACATCGCCTTTTGGGTCATCGGTTCCGTGTTCACGGTCATGGCGATGGCAATGACGGGCAAGTTTATGTCGAAGGCCCACTACGCCTTCCCCGAGATCGCCCCCACCCTCGTTGTGATTGCCGCCGCTTTCGTTGCTGCTCTTGTGTTTGGCGCGCGGTATGCCGATCGACACAGCCGTTCGAAGCACGAGGCTTGCCTGGATGTGGTGGCTAGGCATCTCGAGGGTTTGGATTTGTCGACCGCTCTGCCCACCATGACTGCTCCCGCCTCTGAAGAAGAGACGTTGCGCTTGAATCTGCAGGGCTAGGTGGTGCCGGGCTTCTCAGCTGGCATCTCATCACAGCCACCAAGCTGAGATAAGTTGTCCGCCCGAGCTCGCCCGAGTGTGACGGCGGCTCCCACTTTGCCGAGATGCCGGCTGGCAAGCCGGCACCACCCTTAGGAACCTGATAATGCAATGTCCGGTCCTTGATGTTGGGGACATGTTCCCTCAACGGGAGAGACAAATGAGACTTCAGAACGCATTCTTGAGCGCAAGCCTTCTGGCGGCTTGCTCGGTGGCCCTCGCGACGACGGTTCCGGCGGGGACTGAGGTGAAACTGACCTTCGACCAAGCGGTCACGTCAGATCACGCAAAGGCGGGAGACAAGGTCGCCTTTCATGTTTCGGACGACGTGATGGCGGGCGGCAAGACGGTCATCAAGGGCGGAACCAAGGTTTGGGGCGTGATTGAGTCGGTGGATAAGCGAGGGCGGTTTGGCAAGAACGCGCGCATTCGGCTCGTGCTGAACCCAGTGAGGGTACATGGCAAGAACATCACGCTTGAGCCGCGGGATAAGGGCAAGCCTTTTCAGGGCAGCAAGACGGACAAGGCGGCGATCGCCTCCGGCGCAGGTGCGCTTGTGCTCGGGCCGATCGGTCTTGCGGGCGGCTACTTTATCGCAGGCAAGAAGGTGAACATCAAGGAAGGCGAGAGCCTTCGGACCGAGGTTTCGAAGACCGTCAACGTCCGATGAGGGAGGGGAGGTGTTCGGTGTTGGGTGTTAGGTGTTCGGATTAGGAGGGCAATTGCCTTTTCCACCAATCCGGTCCGGCCTAACGCCGAACACCTCCTTTCAATCGGACCAGCGGGTCGACCGAACTCCGGGCATTGCGGTGGCGGCGGCTAGGGCCTTGTCTTGGTTTCCTTGGACGACGAGGCCCACTTCGGCCTCCTCGACCGAGGCAACAAACCGCGCGGCTTGCACGGCAAGACCCTGGTGGGTGAAGCACTCGATGAGGGCAGGCAAGCGATCGCGACCATCGAGGACCACGAACAGCTCTTTCGGGTGGGCCTTGGCGTGAAGCCTACGCTCCAGATGGTCGACGTAGGAAAGGGTTAGCAACACGAGCAGCGTGGAGATCACGGCCACGACAAGGAAGGGGCCACCAACCGAGATTGCCATCCCGATTCCCGCCGAAGCCCAAATGCTCGCGGCGCTCGTGAGGCCGCGAATCTCAGGACCCATGCGCAATATGGTTCCGGCGCCTAGGAATCCGATGCCCGTGACGATCTGAGCGGCAATGCGCCCTGGGTCACCTCCGCCGAATTGCCGGCTGACTTCCGACAGCAAAACCACGCCCAGGACAACCAGCATGTGGGTTCGAACCCCGGCCGGTCGCCCGTGGGTCTCTCGCTCCCAGCCGATGACTCCGCCTAACAGAACGCCGACCCCCATCTTGCCCAATATCCCCAACGCGATTTGGATTCCGGCGGGCGAAAACGGTTCGGGGAGGTCAGCCATTAGCCTCCGAAGTCTAGCAGCAACTCAGCGTGGGGAGCAGGATTTACGCCCGCTCCCGATGTTAGGTGAAGCTACTTGACCGAGACTTTGGAGGCCATCGCTTCCTGGTTCACTTTCGATTCGGCGGCTTGGCTGAGCTTCTCGTTGGCGCCCTTCTCTTCCTCCAGGGTGGACTCGAGGATGGGGACCACGTTCTTGAGGCCGAGTTGCTTGGCCCAGGCAATAAGCGTCCCGTAGCTGCAAATCTCGTAGTGCTCGTTCTTCTGGGCACAGAGGATGATTGCTGCGTCGAGAACCGGACCCGACTCGACTTCCTCGAGATGCTCGTCTCCTTCCTCGATGAGGCCCTGCGCCGCTTTGCAGACTTTGCCGGTGGGCTTTATTCCGATCATCGCGGCGACCCTTTCCAGCCGCTCGATGTGACCCTCGGTCTCCTTCCGATGACTATCGATGCTCTGCTTTAGCCCCGGATCTTGGGCGGCTTTTGCGAACTTGCCCATGCCTTTGAAAAACTGCTTTTCGGCATTATAAACGTCTTTGATGGTGTCTTTGAATAGCTTGTCAAGATTGTCTGTCATGGTGTGTCTCTCCCTATACAAATGACCAGACTTAGGTTCGAATTGGTGAGTTCCTGGTCATTTTCTAGGACACGAGCCAGGTATTTCTACTTGGAACACAGCAGCCCAAAAAGGTAAAAGGTTTTAGTGAACCCCTACACGCCGAGGAACATTTGCTTTCTAGGTGTCTGGCCTATCGGCGAGTACCGAGTGAAGGCCTACGGAATCTCCTACAAGGATCTTCGGCCGACCGCAGACTTCGTTGACGCGGGCCATGCACAAATTGCCCAGCATCTCAGCAAGAACCCGACCCGGCACGAGCACTGCGGCGTGGGCTTCGCGATTCTGCATGAAGGGGTCGGCGAGAACCAGATCTGCATCGATCGCTGGGTCAACAGCAATGAGCTGATGCACGAAATCTACGTTTCGCCGCCATCGGATCCGCTCAGCTTCTCGCTCCCTCCGCGCGATCACAACTCGGTGTGCGTATGGGAATTGTACGTGCAGGCCTTTGAGCGCCAGGCTTGGATCGACCACGTCATCGCTCGCCCCGGAGGACCGGACCTGGATGCCTATTTCGGGGCGGTAACTGGCGGCTTGATCTAGATTCCCAGCGAAATGTTTGCCTTAACCTGATACCAATCCGTAGGAAGCGAGTCGTAGGTGTCGAAGCCGGGCTGGGGCCGTTTGTTTGGCCTTTTGGTCACCCACGTGGAGTTTAGGTTGTTCCAGCGGTCTCGGTGCTCGACGCCCGACCGAGTTTGTGAGGCGACGACGAATAGCCCTTCGGGAATCGTGAGGATTTCAAATCCTTTTGGCGCTGCTTGAGCGCCAATCTTGAATCCGATGTGAGATCGCATCCCTTGTCGACCGTAAGTTCTTAGCCCGTCGTCGTGGAAGACGGTGATCGGCGACTCCTCCAAGAGTTGACTGGGCAGGTCCCTCGCCAACTCTCGCCACTTGGACGGGATATTGGAGTAGTCGCCGATGACCGGGATTGCTACGATTTGGATCGCCTTTCGGCGGCGCAGCTCTAGGCCATCAGCCAAGGGAAGGGCGAGATCACCGGTCGGGTTCCAGTGAACCGCACGGTCGCTCAGGTGCCAAGTCGTGCCCTCGTTGCGAAATCGACCTGGCGAGTAACCGTAACGGATTCGAAACGCCTTGATGAAGGCCTCGACATCCGCATAGCCGGCCTCGTCCGCCGTTTCAGCCACGGAAAGATCTTCCTTCAGCAGCCGATGGGCCGCCCGCTCGAGGCGAAGCCGGAGGGTCAACTGCTTGACCGTCTCGCCCAAGGTGGCTCGGAGCAGTCGATTGAGGTGGTCGCCGACGTACCCGGATTGCGTGCTCGCATCGGAGGAGGGATCTGTCATTGCGCGTTCGAAAACCTCGAACACCGCGCGGGCCTGATCCCTCCTACACTCCGGACTCATGCCAACGGTAACGCGGCGCGGCGAGCATCCTGTTCCAATCTTGTCGAGTTTGGACAGGTGAAAAGGGCTCATGCGGGCCGTAACCTAGATCGATATTTGCACTTGTCCCGTTCACACCGCCAAGCCTCGTCGTCGGTTCAAAGGCTCCTGAACTGATGCCTGCGGAGTGGGTTCACGGGAATCCGGTGGCCGGGTTCAAGAAGGGACACGTTTACCTTGTGGAGTTCTGGGCCACCTGGTGCAGCCCGTGTATCAGCTCGGCCCCCCACATCGCGGAACTGCAACGCAAGTACGGAGACCGCGAGTTCACCGTCGTCGGCATCACCCAACTCGACCGGTGGGGCGGCACCAGGGATAGCATCCTGGCAATGATTGGGAAGATGGGCGCCAAGATGGACTATCCCATCGCGATCGACTCGGTCGCGCCGAAGGCTTATCAGGGCGTTTTCAACGGCAAGACTGAGTGCGCCTACTTGGGCAAAGCCCAAGTCCAGGCAATTCCTTGCACGTTTCTCATCGATCAGAATGGCCGGATCGCCTACATCGGGCTGCCAACCCTTGTCGACGCGACTCTCGACCGGCTCATTTCGCGCCGCTTTGACCTAGCCGCAGCTTCGAAAAGCTACCTGAAGACGAAGCGCACAGAGCGGAATTTGACGGAGTTCTTCGATCTCACGAAGGCGAAGAAATACGACCGGGCGTACGCGGTCGGTTGGCGGTGCTATCGGGGCGGCGCAGACATCCGGACCCTTTGGCTCATCGCGGCGGGAATCACCGATTTGGGTCCAAACGGACCTTCAAAGCGCGACCTGAAGCTCGCCAAGCTGTGCGCAGAGAAGGCGATCAAGAATGGTGGCCAACGAGATGCCGGGATGCTTGCGACGCTTGCAAGCGTGCACTATCTTTTGCACCACCCATCCGAAACGAATCGGCTGATGAAGTCTGCGATCGCGCTGGCGGAGGGTGAGCAAAAGGAGGCACTTTTGAAACAGGCCAAACAATTTGGGTGCCCTGGTGAGTAGTGTTCGGAACTTGATATAAACTCTTCAGGCCCGCCATGGACCTGAACAAAGAACAGTTGGCATGCTTGGAATCTCCGACGAAGGCCTCCATCGTTGCCGCGCTGCGGGCGCTCGGGCAATCTTCGGTGAAGGAGCTCTCGCGGGTGACCGGCGGGCGGCCCGACTCGCTTTACTACCATTTGCGAAAGCTGGCGAAGGTTGGACTTGTCCAGGTCGCCAAGACTCGGCCGGCCGAAACGCGGCCGGAGACCCTCTACGAACTGACCTCGGACGTTTTTTACATGCGGCACGAGGGCAACTCTTTCGAGTACCAGCAGAGCCTCTTTCGGTCGTCGAAGAACGTTGTCCGACTCGTCCAGCGGCACTATGAGGATGCGCTTTCCCGAATAGAGAATGAGCCCGATTTGGGAGCGGCGCTGCGGTGCAGTTTCTTCAGTGGCCGACTCTCCAAGGAGAATCTGGCTAAGTTCAAAAAGGAGCACGAGGAGTTGCTTAAGCGGGCGATGGCGACGCACGACCCGACCGGCGAGCCGGTCATGTTCGCGGGGATCATGGCACCCTCTGGATATAGAGAAGATGTTGAAAAATAGCCGGAACTATTCGCGCTAACTCAACGATACCTTTGAGAGCTCCATGCGCTTTCCCCTTTGCATTGTCTGTCTTGCGGTCTCTGTCGGAGCCCAAGCGGAGAACCTTGTTCTCACGCCAACCACCCTGCTCCCGGCTCGCTGGGGTTCGGGCTACAGCGCCAAGATGCACTCGACCGCGCTGGGAACAACGCGAAGCCTTTCGATATTCGTGCCGAAGGACTTCGACTCGACCAAGCACAAGTATCCGATCCTCTTCTTCACGGACGGCGAGTACTACTTCGAAAAAGCGGTCGTGGCAACCCGAGAGCTGACCCTTTCGGGCTACATGCCCGAGTCGATCGTTGTCGCGATCGAAAACCCCGAGCGGCGACTGGATATGACGCCTGCGAAGATGAAAATGTTGGCGCTCGAAGAGGGCCAGCCGAGGGCGGAAAAGTTCCTTCAGTTCATGGTGAACGAGCTCCGACCGGAGATCGTGAAGCGGTTCCGGGGCACGAACCCTACCGTCTACATCGGGCATTCGCACGGCGGCATTCTCGCTCACTTGGCGGCCGCCAAGTGGAGAAAGGAAGTCCCGTTCATCGTCTCCCTCGACGCCCCCGTGAACTTGGACAATAAGTTCCTTGAGACATCCCTTACGAACTCGATCGCCGAAGGCGGCCGGCTTCGGCTCATCTCTGTCGAGTCGAAGTTTGGCTGGCTCGACGCGGATTGGCTGGCGCTCCAGAAGGCAGCTCCGGAGGATTGGATGCTGAACCGACGTAAGTTGGAGAATGAGGACCACGAGACGATGGTGTTCACCGGCTTCTACCTTGGCCTCAAAGACGTGTTCTCCGACTACTCGTTCGTCAACTATCGCAAGCTCTCCGCGGGCGAGGCGTTTACCAAATACGAAGGGCTAACCGCTGCCTACGGCGCTCCCGTCGAGCCTCCTCTAAACACTCTGAATCAAGCGGTGGACGAGTTGACAATCACGGGCGACGGTCCCGCCGCTCACCGAGCGCTTAACCTACTCGCTGACAACTACGGGGCGCCCAAGAATCGCGCCGACTTGGAGAAGAATATCGATGAGGCGGCGGGGTGATGAAGGGCCGCGAGTCTATCGCCACCCTTCTCGCTTCGAAACCGACTGAGGAGCAGATCAAGCCGTTCATCGGGGTTTGGAAGGGCACCATGGGCATCCTCGGCGAGCCGGGTCACGACGCGAAGATCACGCTTGCATTCAAGGATGGTCAGGCGAGTGGGGTGCTGGTTGAGCACGAGGAGGGGATGGGCGATCACACGACCCCCATCACCTACCTCCGCGTGATCCCCAACGGCCTCGAGTTCGGCTTCATGAACGGCATGTTCCCCCGAGGCGTACTCGCCCACGTGGGTCATTTGAAAAACGGGAAACTCATCGGCGAGATGGAGTTTAAGGGGATTTACTGGAAGCGGCCCGCGGATGTAGAACCGATGCCGCACTTCGTGTTCTCTTTTGCGAAGACGTGATCTCGTGTAGGGATGGGTGGCTGGAAGCCTGCCGGGATGTGACCTAGGAATTCCGGATCGGAACCCCCACCCTGCCCTCCCCCTCCCGAGGCACGAACCATCCTCGGCAATGGGAGGCTTCTCCTAGGCCTCCGTCCGATCACGATACTGAACTGCCTCAGCCAAATGGGGTTTCGCGACTGAGTCGGCACCTTGCAGGTCGGCGATCGTCCGCCCGACCTTGAGAATCCGGTCGAAGACGCGAGCGGACAGATTCATCCGAGCCATGACGACGCGCATGAAGTCTTCGCTTTCTTTGTCCAAGATGATTGTCTCTCGGATCTCGCGGGGGCTCATTTTGGCGTTGACACGGTGATTACCCAACCGAACATGTTGTCGCTCGCGTGCAGCGACTACCCGCTCGCGGATCGCCTCCGACGGTTCGCCCGGCTGCATGGTGAGGACCTCCTCAGTTTTCAGGCGAGGGACCTCGATGTGGAGGTCGATGCGATCCATGAGGGGGCCGCTGATCTTTCCGGTGTAGCGCGAACAAGTCGAAGGGCTGCTGACGCACTTCTGTTCGGGCAGGCCCTTGAATCCGCACGGACAAGGATTCATGGCACCAATTAATATGCACTCGGCGGGGAATGTGAGGGTGTTGCTCACGCGGGCGACGGTGATGACTCCATCCTCAAGCGGCTGTCTCAAAGCCTCCAAAACCGGCCTCAAGAACTCTGCCATTTCGTCTAAGAAAAGTATTCCGAAGTGGGCCAGCGAGATTTCGCCTGGCTTGGGGTTCTTGCCCCCGCCAACGATGGCGGCGTGAGACGCGCTGTGGTGGGGGCTTCGGAAGGGGCGCTCCCAGATGAGACCGTTCCGCTCCCCTTTTGCACCCGCCGCCGAGTAAATGCGAGTTACTGCGATCGATTCTTCGAGCGAAAGCGGCGGAAGGATGGTCGGCAATCGCCGAGAGAGCATCGTCTTGCCGGAGCCAGGGGGACCGGTCATGAGGACGTTGTGACCGCCGGCGGCGGCAACTTCCAACGCGCGAATCGCATGCCGTTGGCCTTTGACGTCGGAGTAGTCAACGTTATATACGGGTGTGCGTGCCGCGGGGGAATCTTCGAATCGCTGAGGCTGAATAAGGTCGGAGCCGTTCAGTATTTCAACCGCTTCGAGCAGGGTCCTCACCCCATAAACATCCAAGCCCACCGCGACCGATGCCTCTGCGGCGTTGTCAAAGGGGACGATCAGGCGTTTGAAAGCCCGTTCGAGAGCCATGAGTGCGACGCTGACCGCACCGTTGATGGGTCTCAACACACCGTCAAGCCCGAGTTCGCCGAGGATCATTGTCTCCGCAAGTTCCTCGCGCGGAACCTGCCCGGTGAGTGCGGCCAAAGACAATGCCATCGGAAGGTCAAGCCAGGGTCCCTCCTTACGGATGTCCCCCGGCGCAAGATTGCACATGATCTTCTTGCTCGGGAAGTCCAGGCCGCTATTACGCATCGCGACCCGCACCCGCTCGCGACTCTCTTTCACCGCGTTGTCTGGCAAGCCAACCAGGATGAAAAGTCGTTCAGCGTCGCCCTGGATTGGGCCGGTAAGGTCGGTTTCCACGACGATCGGCAGGGCTTCGATACCTATGAGGGTCGCCGAATGGGCTTGCGCGATCATCGCGACGTTAGTTTGCCACGGTTCGGTTTCGGGGCGCTATTGGACATCAAGAACTGTAAGCCGAGGGATCGTCGTATCTGACCATCCTTAATCCAAGCCTCCATCGCATTTGCAATCGCGTTTCGTCCCTGCATCGGCACCAGGGTCGCCCCCGATGCTTTGAGAATGTCGGGCGGCAATAGGAACGGAATATCGCTAAACGTAAAGTGGTAAGCAGGACCGAGGGTGAGAACGGTTCCGCCGACGGATGACTTGGCCAGCACGCCCCTCCATTCGTCGAGACGCTCATCGCCCATCTTTTTTGGGATTTTGACCTCGGAACCGGGTCGGTTCAGGAGTACGAGGAATGGCTTTCTCGTTCCTGACTTCTCCACGTCACCCCATACATCTCCATCAAGGTCGATGGCGTTTTGAATCCGCTTGTCGGTGCGCCCCGTTTGGAGTGCTGCGGCGCCGCCAATGGAGTGACCCCCAACCGACACGTGCTTTCAGTCGATCCGCGCGAAGCTGCTCTTCTGTAGCGAGGTCAAGATGAACGACTGGTCCCGCGAGATATCTATGACCTTGGCTTCCGGCTTCGACCGAGCCGCCATGTACGATCGCAGGTTCCCATCAGGATAGATGCTGAGCCCACAGTAGGGGTGATCGGCGATTCCGACGATGATGCCACGGCTCGCTAATTCCTCGGCAATCGTCGTGTAGCTTGCGCGAGACATCCCGACTCCGGGTGAGAACAACAGGAGAGGACACTTTCGGTTCACTCCCGCAGTTCCCGGGTAGGAGTGAGTCGCGATTCGGTCCCAACCGTCGAGCAGGGAGACGTCCACATTCAGGTACTGATCGGCCCGAATCGCACCAAGAGTGGCCCGCGACATGTAGGGCTCCGTCTTGCCGCGAACCCTCATATTCGACGGGTACCAGAACTGGACAAGCACGCTCCTTGACTTCGTAGGATCGAGGGCGTCTCGGCGGCTCGGGTCAGTGTAGAGCTTTGTTACGGTGCCAATCGCAGAACGACCGGTTGGCACGGGAAGGGCCCTAGGCTGGATGGCAAGAAAGACAAAGGGTGCAAGCAAGGTTGACGTCGGCTACGTATCGCCACCGAGTTAGGTTCCGAGGATAGTCGGCTACGGGTAGCATCTCGGGAAGCAATGGCAGCTGGCGATGCACCTCAAACCGAGAAAGAGATCCGGTTGCAGCGGCTCCTCCGTAAGTACTACCCAGAGATCGATTTCGGCGGATATACGACCGTCAACGGAACGATCCCGTTCTACCAGCGCGTGAACGCGCTTCTGAAGCCCGACTCTCGTGTGCTGGACCTCGGCTGTGGCAGAGGAGAATGGCAGGACAACTTAGAAGAGCTCGGTAACTCCATGCGCAACTTCAAAGGTCGGTGCCAGAGGGTGCTTGGCATCGATATGACGGAGGCGGGATTGGAGAACGCTTCGCTTGATGAGTTCAGGAAAATCGAGGGACCGAGGTGGCCAGTGGAAGACGGCTCAATCGACCTCATTGTGTGCGACTACGTCATCGAACACATCCCGGATGTGGATGGCTTCTTTTCAGAAGTAAGCCGAATACTCGACAAGGGCGGCGTAATTTGCCTTCGGACGCCCAACAAACTTTACTACGTTTCGGTGATCTCGCGGCTGGTGCCGAATAAGTTCCATGCCAAGCTCGTGGGTCATGCCCAGGCGGACCGAAAAGAAGAGGATGTCTTTGAAACGGTCTACCGCTGCAACACGGGCGGCGCGCTGAAGAAAACGTTCAAGAGGCACGGGCTTGAGGGGGTCGTGATCTACCACGAAAGTGAGCCGATGTATATGAGCTTCCACCCTATCGCATTTTGGCTAGGGGTGATGCATCAGCGATTCGCCCCCAAATTCGTTCGGGCAAACCTTTTTGGCTTCGCCCGGAAGCTCTGAAAACCCCTGTTAACGAATACTAGAAATCGTGGCTCCGCCTTGTTTCAGGGGCGGCTCTGAGATAATATCGACAGGTTAGGATTACTTTTTATGAACTATAAGATTCTTTTGATGGGAGCAGCCCTCGGCATTGCCGCCGCGGCATCAGCAGACGTTTACGACAAGTCGGTGGACGGCCGAGACATGCCGTGGATCTCCGACGGAACACTCAACACAGCTCACGCCTATGGCATTAACGACGGCCTGGGACCGACGACCTGGTCGGCGGCGGACGGCCTGCAGTTCGCTACTGGCGACACGCTGACGATCACTTATCTCGATGGCCTCACGAGCGCCTACGGCGGCACCGATCCGTATGCCGATGGCATTGGCGACACCAACTACGAGGCGGATGATGCGAGCGGATCTTCTGGTCAGTTCTTCCCCAGCCTGTACATGAATCCGTACCCGATTTATCTGCAAGCTTTGGTCGGCACCTTCGCCGACGCTTCGGGTGAGGTTGTGGGCACTCCGTTTGCGGTCAACAACGGTCCCTTGGACGTCGTGATTCCTGCAGGCGCTACTCAGCTGCAGCTTGGATTTAATGACGACATCTTCAGCGACAACTCAGGCGCGCTCGACGTTCGCGTTGAGGGTGCTGCGGCAGTTCCCGAGCCAGCAACCATGGCCGTCCTCGGCCTAGGCATGCTTGGTCTGGCCCGACGCCGGCGCAAGTAAGTCCCCATGAAGACGCCTCTCCCACCGGGAGAGGCGTCTCTTTTTATGCGGCTAGGAGTTCGATTCCGACGAGCCTGCGATTGGGATCGATGCTCGACTTGAAGTCCCAAAGTTGCCATCCACAGTTGCCGTTCGACTCACCAAACCAGCGTTCGATCGAAACGGGTTGGCCATCATCGTAGTGGAAGACGAGGGTGAGCATTTCGTTCCATGCGTTGGCGTGGAGCCGAGCTGATTGAACTTCTCGGCCCAGCACCGAGTTCGTCAGCCCCTGGTACAGGTCTTGGGTTCTACTTGGATCTAGGGTGAACTGCCCGAACAGGGTGCTTGCTTGAGCACCTATGCACGCGACCGCGAAAATCTTGCCAAGTTGCATGGTTAGTCCCTCGTCGCGAACTTCCGATACACGATCGCGAATTCGTCGGGCCGATCCATCTCGAAACTCGAGACGCTCCAGTTGCGCAGGCGCTGAAACGCCTTTCTAAATGTCGTCAGGGCCCTTGAGGCCCATCCTTTCTCGCTCAAAAACATGATCTCTCCTTTGTGGCAAAATGCCGAAACAACAGGAGTCATGGTGGCAGGGGAACTGTTACAAGGACATCTCCCTTTTCGTGTCGAACCGCTACATTATCGTTACGAATGCTCATGCCCCTATTTTTTGCCTTGGCCCTGACCTTGACCATTCCATCGGAGCCGTACTCTTGGCGCAACGTCCAGATTGTGGGCGGCGGATTTGTTAGCGGCATCATCACGAACCCAAAGGCGAAGGACATGGTGTACTGCCGCACCGACATCGGCGGTGCCTATCGACTGGATCCCAAGTCTCGCAAGTGGATTCCTTTGCTGGATTGGCTGACCCGGCCAGATTGGAACCTGTACGGAGTTGAGAGTCTCGCGACCGATCCATCCGATCCGAACCGAGTGTACATCGCCGCGGGGACCTACACCGGCAATGGCATTCCGAACGGGGCGATCCTACGTTCGAGGGACAAGGGCAAGACGTGGCTGCGCACCGATTTGCCATTTCGTAATGGGGGAAATCAGGACGGCCGTGGGATTGGTGAGCGCCTGATGGTCGATCCGCGCGACAGCCGGCTGATCTATTTCGGCACCCGAAATGACGGGCTCTGGAAGAGCACCGATTCCGGAGTGACATGGGCTCAAGACGCGGCGTTTCCCATCAAATCTCGAACCAACAATGTGGGCGTTGGCTGGGTCTCGTTTGGTCCCGGAGCGATTTATGTGGGGGTTGCACAGACGGGAGAAAGCCTTTTCCGAAGTCTCGACCATGGAGCGACCTGGCAGGCTATCCCTGGTCAACCCGCAAAGTTCATTCCACACCACGGCGGCGTGGATACTGGCGGAAATCTGTATGTGACGTTCGGCAATGGCGTCGGTCCTAACGGGGTTACGGACGGAGCGGTCTGGCGTATGTCATCGACCGGGGCGTGGACCGATGTGACGCCACTGCATCCATCCGACACCGACAAGTTCGGCTATGCCGGCCTCTCGTTCGATCCTCGGCATCCGGGAACCCTTGTGGTTTCCACGCTCGACCGGTGGGGCAAGGACACACTTTGGCGTACGCGAGATGGCGGCACGTCTTGGGTTTCAATCGCTCCAACGGCGGTCCTCGACGCCTCTATCTCGCCGTTCGTGAAGTACGACCACAATGCGGTCGACTTCGGACACTGGATCAACGACGTGGAAATCGATCCCTTCAATCCGGATCAAGTTTGGTATGGGACAGGAGCGACGATTTGGACGACGGCTGACTTCACCGCCATCGATTCCGGCAAACCGACCCACTGGGCGATTGGCGCGACGGGAGTTGAAGAGAACGCAGTGATAGATCTCAGCAGCCCGACCAAGGGAGCGGCCATCGTGAGCGGGTTGGGCGACATCGGCGGCTTCCGCCACGAGGACATGGACAAACCATCCTCGACCGGAGTTTGGACGAATCCGTACCTGGGCAACGTGGACGACTTGGATTTCGCTGGCCTCAACCCCGATCTCTACATTCGGGTTGGCCGCGGCAGCGCAACCCAGCACGGCGCCTACTCGACCGACAACGCCCGAACCTGGCAGCCCTTAGCCACCGACCCTCCCGATGCCCGCGGCAGTGGTTCCGCCGCGATTTCCGCGGATGGATCGAGCATCGTCTGGGCGCCTCAGGGGTCTTCGGGAGCCTATGTCACCCGCGATCTCGGGCGGACATGGACCAAGTGCGAAGGCGCAGAGCGAGGGCGAATCTTGTCGGACAAGGTCGATCCGAAGGTCTTCTACATTCAAGGACGAGGTTCGGTTTGGGTAAGCCATGACGGCGGGATCACGTTTGCCGCGGGGGCAACCGGATTGCCTGCGAATCAGGGAAAGATGGTTCCCGTCTTCAACTCTGCGCACGAACTTTGGCTGCCTACCGACCAGGGTCTGTATCGCTCGGGAGATGCGGGCGTTAGTTTTGTAAGAGTGACCGGCATCGACAAAGTCGAGCAGATCGGGGTTGGCCGAGCCGCTCCTGGCAAGTCGTCATCGGCGCTCTATGTCATCGGCACCCTGCAAGGTGTGTTCGGGGTCTTTCGCTCAATCGACGACGGGACCTCTTGGGTGCGCATCAACGATGCGGCGACCGGCTTCGGCACGATGGACCACATCGAAGGCGACCCGAAAGTCTTCGGGCGAGTCTATCTCGGCACGAACGGCAGAGGTGTGCTGGTCGGCCTACCTCGCAAATGAAAAGTGCCGGCTCGTCCCACGGAGCCGGCTATGCAATTCCTCCCGCTTTTAGGCTTAGGGGTTGCGGCGTCGGCGGAGCAAGCCGAGCACGCCAAGGCCCATCACCATGAACGGGGCGGGTTCCGGAACTGCGCCTGCACCACCAAGCTTGGTCGAGCTTCCGTCGGCCAAAGCCTGAACGTGAAGAAGGGCTAACGTAACACCTTTGGAATCGAGTGCATTGAAGGCGTTGGCGGTAAGGCCAGTGCCCGTCAAAGTCATCGTCGAAGACTGACCGGGCAGGATTCGCGATCCAGCCGACGGTTCGAAGTTGATCGCGAGATCGTACTTCGCACCGGAAACCCCGTTGATGCCGTTGTTGCTCCAGCTGAAGCCCTGGATATGGGGGTCGCTTTCGCTTCCGCCTGGCGAAGCCGGGAAGGGATTGACGTTTAGATCCAGCTCGCCAAAGAACTGGGTGCTGCCCGCACCGGCGGTGGGGGAGAGGTTTAGTACAGTCAAGCTAACCGTGTTCGCCACTGTGTCGGTGAAAATAGCTCGGCCAACGAGCCCGGAAGGGCCGTTAATCGGCGTGCTGCCCGTGATGATATTGGCGTTTGAGAAATTGATGGTGAACGATGCCGCGTTGCTAATTGCAACTGTCGCCGTCGCCAGGATTATGAGAGACATTTTATTCATAAGACTTCACTAATTCATCCGCATTTCGGTCTCCTCCGACGTCTTCTGCGAACGACTCAGTGTGTCTTAGCTTCGGTCAATTAGTTGATAAACATTTGATAAACAAGCAAGAATACGGTGCAATCCCGGCACTTTCAATGCTTGTTTATCAGCTTGTGTATCATAGCCATCAGTGCCTCGATTCGCACAGGTAGAGCTCGTTTCCATCGGGATCGAGCAGATAGGCTAGCCGGATACCGCCATCGGCATCCTCGGTAATTCCACCTTTAAAAGTAACACCCCTCGCAGACAGGGCGGCGACCACTTCTTCCATTGGCGCCGTCACCCCGAACCCGAGACTTGTAGACCCGTTCGTGCCCGGCTTGGGGCTGTGCGGTCCGGATGGATGCAGACCGACCGACATCCCGTCTCCTGCGTCCAGCGCGCAGTAGTCATTGCCTGCACGGTACGTGACCTTAAGGCCGAGGGCGTTGCTGTAGAAATCGACAGCGCGGTCCATGTCGGTAACGTAAACGATCGTTGCTCCGCCTTTTATCATCAGGGTTGATTGTAGCGGTGAAGTTCCGGTTTGGGAAGGTGAGAGAGGTAAAGAGCATTTGGGGTCAGAGGACGGGTCGCACGACTGCTACCCGTCTCCTTTGCCCAGAGCTACTTCTTGCTTCGTCGGCGACGCAAGGCTAGCCCAATACCGCCGACCGCGAATGCGACCATGGATGCCGGCTCTGGAACGCATTGGGTGTCAATCACCACCTGGTCTAGGTAGAGGAACGAATTGGTGTGGTTCTGGACCCAGAATTCCTCAAACGGTGGCTGACGGTCCAAAACGAAGCTGGCCGTGGTGTGGTTCCATCCTCCGCCAAGGGGAAGCGTTCCGATGATGACGCCTCGATTTGGGTCTGCAGCGATCGGGCTGATCACCACGTTGCTGCCCGGATCGGCCCACCACGTGACCTGTGCCCAAATGTTTTTCTGATTGGCGTCGTTTTCTAGATTCGGGATGAGGAACTTTAGGGTCCCGCCAGAGGGAACCCCAACGATCCCAGTCCGCGAGGTCGGCGGCACATTGAACGAGGAATCGTCCGGAAACCAAAAGGCGTCACCCGGATTGGTCACCTTTGGCTGGCCGTACGGATTCCCGAAAGTCCCGGCCGGGGTCTGAACCGGATGGCCAAAGATGTCGGTCGGAGAGTCAAACGTGAACTCCTGACTCGTAGTGTTGGGCCCGCCTCTCAACCAAGGTGGCGGCACCAGGTCGTCCGCCTGAACCAATACCGCGCTGATGGTAAGCGAGGCCAAGGCCAGCGAGACCTTGAAAAAACTTCGTATCATTTTCCTGCTCCTCGGCTCGTTGGACCCGACGGGTGTCGAATTCAGTCAGCTTCTCTATTGAAGTCGGAGACTGATTCTAACATGTTCCAACAGCCGCATGAATAGCGAATATATGATTCAACAATTGTTGAGTTTTTGCAACAAAACTGTTAACAATCTGTAGTAACAATCGGGGACATGCTAACCGGTGCCCATGGGTCACGCGGCCCTCGCTAGGCGAAGGTAGGCGAGACTTGGGCAACTGTCACCGAGACGTCCAGGCTCAAAGCAGGTGGGCCCATGTACACACCTTTCGTCGGCGCGACGTCGCCGTAGTCTCGTCCGGTATGAATCCGCACGTGGTGATCGTTGGCGAGGAGATTGTTGGTCGGATCGAGCGCGAGCCAATTCCCGGAAGGCAGCAGACAGTCAACCCAAGCGTGGGTGGCTGCCTCACCTCGGTACCCTTCGCCGCCGTAGAGATAGCCGCTGACATAGCGGGCGGGAATCTGCATTGCGCGGAGACAGGCGAGCATGATATGGGCGTAGTCTTGGCAAACGCCAGCGCCACCCGCGAGTGCCTCGCGGACGGTGGTGTGGACATGGGTCGCGTCAGCCTGGTAAGTCAGCGATCGATTCACTCGGTGATTGAGTTCCAGCAGGAACTGGGCGAGACCGTCCTGATTCACTTGGCTCGCGATCTCGTGGCCCTCGACTAGGCTCTCAACGTAAGGGCTCTCAACGAGGAACTCGGCGAATCCTTGTTTGCAGGAGTCGCTTTGGTAAAAGCCCCAATCGCTATTGATGAAGTCGAGTTGGCTCGTCGGGTCGCTTCGGAGGGTCTCGACGCGCGAGGTTGCCACGATCTCAAGTGAATTGTGATTCTCGTGCTGGGCGAAGTAATGCACGGTGCCGCCAATCGATTCGTAGCTGAAAACCTGGGTGAAAGGACGGACCTTCAGGTCGAAGAGGAAGCAGGTTTGCGACTCGTCGGTCATCGCCTTCAGGCGCAACTCGTTGTGGCTCCCTCGCACGGGCGAGGGGTAGGTGTAGCGCGTTCGGTGGGTGGCCTCAAGAATCATGAGCGGCTTGGCAAAGTTTAGACGGATGCGAGCCCCGAAATGACCCTGGTAAGTGTGCGGTTATCCTCGCTACTCTACGAGAATGCCATGACACTGGGCGAAGTGGATCGCCTGCTCGATGCTCATTTTCGCCTTCTTGAAGTCCACGCCGAGCAAGTCGAGCTTGTCCATTGAGGCGCCGCGTAGATCGGCTTCCCGGAGCTTCGCATTCGTGAGGTGGGCTCCATCGAGGTTGGCGTTTCGCAGATCAGTCTTGTTGAGCGAAGCGCCGGTAAGGTCGGCTCCTTTCAGCGAGATGTCTTGGAGGTTGAGGCCGTCCATCTTCTGGAACCGCAAGGTCGCAAACGACCAGTCGCCGCCGCTGATCGTCGTGGTGCGCAGGTCCGCGCCCTCGAAGATTGAGCCGATCATCCGACATCTCAGGAACGAGGCATTGAAGAGGTCGGCATTGGTGAGGTCGCAGTTGAGGAACGCAGAGTTGGTATGGACGGTGGCGTTCATCTGAGCGCCGACGAATTGGCAATCGTCGAATTCGCAGTTCTGAGTCTTCGTCTCCGCCATCCGGGCACCCTTGAACGAGCATCGGATGAAGCGGCATCCGCGCATTTCAATCTCTTCAAGATGCTCACCCTCCCAAGATCGCTCGGTGTATTCGGCATCCGTCCACATGCCTTGGAGTTTACGCGTCTCGGTGTTACACTTTCTTGGCGCAGTCAGGGCGCACCCGGATCCGCGGAAAGGACAGTGTCCACCTTGTCGAACATTCCACATATCGGAACCTTTGATGGCGCCTGGGCGCGGATCGCAGGCTCATTGTCCACGGAGGTTCGAATATGAGACCCGATCTTAGGCAACTAAAGATCCAAGCAAAAGAACTACTGCGCGCAGTGCGTGCAGCCGATCCGGCCGCGCTAGAGCGCGTGCTGCCCTACTTCCGGTCCGCACCGGAGTTCACCCTTGTCAGCGCCCAACTCGTGCTCGCCCGTGAGCATGGTTACGAGAGTTGGGCGCTCCTACAACATCGCCTGGCGCCCTCGGAGGAGCGCGGGCCATCGCTTTCCACTCAGTTCTTCGGTCACTTGGACCGCAAAGAGGAAGAGGAGGCAGTGGAGATGCTGACCACCCACCCCGAGCTGGCAGGTGCGTCCCGGCGCACCGAGTACGGATGGGCGACGCCGCTGCATGTCTGTGCCGACAAGACATTGTTCCAGGTCGCCCGTGCCTTGATCGACGCCGGGGCCGAGATCTACTCGGTGAATCAAGGCGACTACCCGCCGGTGTTCTCCGCGTTCTACGCCCGAAACCAAGAGATGGTGGACCTCCTTCTGGACGCGTCGACCGCTCGAGACAACGGCATTCCGCCGACTTATGGCTGCGGGATTGACCTGGTATTGGCGACCCGCCTAGGAATGCTGGATCGAGTGCAGATGCACGTCGACCGTGACCCTCTCGCCGTCTACCGGCGAGGCTGCATCGGCGAGTCAGCCCTCCACTGGCCCGCCCACAACGGGCATGTCGAGATCGTTCGTCTGCTGCTCGATAGCGGAACGCCGATCGAAGTGGACGAAGTTGGGCTCTACGGAGGGAAGCCACTTCATTGGGCTTCCGAGCATGCGCCCGCGTGTGTGGCTTTGCTCTTGGAGCGAGGCGCGAATCCGAACTCTCGGAACCTGATGCGAGGGGAATTCGAGGGGTTCACGCCGCTGCACATGATGGCGAGTCAGCCGAACGAGTGCGTGGAAAACGCGGATTTACTGCTGGCTGCCGGGGCCGATCCTACTTTGCGGGATGCGGCTGGCAAGTTGGCGGTTGATGTCGCGCGCGAGCGCAGTCGAGTGAAGGTGGTGGCGTTTCTGAGCGGGGTCTGAGACTCCGGGTCCGGTAACCCCTCCCTCTGGAGAGGGGCAGGGGTGGGGTGTCGATTGCTGGTGGATCCTCTGAATTGGGTTTCGGGAGACCGCTCCGCGGTCGTGAAAGGCGCGGTCAGGCCCGCGCAGTCCCACATGGGTTTGTCGGCTCTCGCCCCTCACCCCCGGAGGGACGAGAGGTTCCCGGGTGGAGCGCTCTAATAAGCCCATCCACGTCCTTTTCGTTCGTCCGAAAGTTCGTCACGCAAGCCCGCAACGCGGGTGTGCCCTGATCCAGGCGCGTCGTCGAGATCCAAAACTCTCCGCCCGAAACGATGCGATCAGCGATCCTTTGGAGGTCCTCAGCAGAGCTTCCGTCGGTGAAGCAAACAACGGGCAGTGGGGTGCGATTGAGGATCGTCCAACCGTCTGCCTCCAGACCCTCTCGCAAGCGGCGACCCATCGCGGTTTGCCAGCGGATCGCCTCCGTGTAGCCATCCCAGCCCGCCACCGCAATCGACAGAAACAGTTTGAGGCCCATGAAACGGCGCGACCACTGCATCGAATGGGTGAAGGGGTCTTGGAAGTCGCCGGCTTCCTTGGGCATGTAGGCGGTGGTCACCCCGAACGTGCGACCCAAGGCTCCCGGGCGCTGGGTCATCAGCATTCCGCAGCCCATGGGCACGGACAGGAATTTGTGGGCATCGAAGGTGACCGAGTCGGCTTGCTCGATGCCGTTCAGAAGCGGTCGGAGTTCCGGAACAAGCGCGGCAGCGCCACCCCAGGCGGCGTCGACGTGGAACCAAAGCCCTTCCCTCGCCGAAAGCGAAGAGAGTTCGGGCAAGGGATCGATGCTCCCGGCGCTGGTGCCTCCGGCGGTCGCGACGAGGAGAAAGGGGAGCTTGCCTTCGGTTCGGTCCTTCGCTAGGAGCTCAGATAGTGCGGATGGGATGATGCGAAGGTCCTCGTCGATGGGGACGACGCGTACGGCGCTCGCGCCGAGGCCGCACGCCGCGGCCGCCTTCTGCATCGAGTGGTGACCCTGCTCCGATACGTAAAGGGTCGGCTGGCCCGACAAGGCTCGGGCTCCGCCAGATTTGAACTCGGGAAATCGCTCGTTGAGAGCAAGGAGCATGGCCGTGTGGTTCGCCTCCGCCCCGCCAGAGCAGAAGGTTCCTTCCACCTCTTGCATCCCGAGCTTGGCTCCAAACTGACGCAAAAGGTGTTGCTCAATTTCGGCGGCAAATGGGCTGTGACTCCAGGCGGCGATCTGTGGATTAAAAGCCGCCACCAGCGCATCCGCGGCGATTCCCATCGTGGTCGTTGCCGGATTGAAAAGGCCGAAGTAGCCGGGGTGCGGCGTGTGGACTTGCCACTTGGTGAGGCCGTCAGTGGCGAATTGGATGGCACTTTCAGGGTCATTTCTACGGGTCAGATCAAAGTCGGCAACTGCCCGCCGAATCGGCGTGGGATTAATCGACTCGGGGGTTACGCGGAGGCTAGGCACCGTCGTCAGGAAATTCTCGATGGCGTCTTGGGTTGCCTGCCAGATCGATTCACGGTCCTCGTGTGAGAACAACAGCGCGGTTTCGGCAGGGTTCACACTTGGAGTATGTCCGCCGCGGATAACTACGGTCTTCCATATTTCTCCGATGCAATCGGGAATGGGTTCTGGATGGGCCAGGCCCTTTCGCCCGAGCGTAGGATTGTGAAGGAGGCGCACCACAAACCAGCCACCTACATTTATGGAAGGGACGAAACAAGCCGGAAGCTATGCGACCCTTGCCAGGGTCGGGGACTGGAACGGTTACCTGGGGTCTTCGACCCCAGGCCAAGGGTATGTGACCGCTCCGCGGTCGGGATATGGGATCGATCGACTGGGACACGATTGCCCACCGCTCCCCGCCTGTTGCCTACAGAAAGCTCAAACGACGCGACTATCGGATTCCGAAACTCGGGTTGCTCAGTATTGATTGGGTCGCGTTCCTTCGCCGACCGCGGAGCGGTCACATACTCTTGGCCTGGGGTCGAAGACCTCAGGTGGTCGTTCCAAGCCCCGACCCCGGCAGGGGTCGAACACCTTCCGGCTTGCTTCGTCCCTTCCTCGTAGTCTGAGGGGAGCCAGTAGACCATCTCGGAAGGCTAAAAGGCCAAATACGTGTCGAAGATCGATTGGCCAATGACGTTGCATCGGACCTGCACGTCTTGCAAGAACTCGTGCAGACCATTGGCGATGATGTCCTCGGCTCGGGCGTAGTTCAGGTCGCCGTACAACCGCCCGATCGCCCTCTCGGCGTCGTTCTTCGGGGCTAGGTCGCGGTTGCCGCTGATGCGGCGCATGCACCCCTCCACTCGCCCGATCGAGTGACGTACCGAGGCTGGGAATTCCGGATTCAGGACCAAGAACTGGGCGACCCTCGCGGGAGTTACGCCTTGGCGAAAGGTCTTCGTAAACGCCTCGTAGGCACCAACCGACTTCAAAACCGCAATCCAGCCGTGAACGTCCACCGCTCCACCCACCGAAACCGGGTCTTGCAGATGAACTGAGGACGGGACCGTCTCCCGGATCGCCGATTCGGCGAATCGGGGAAGCAGGTCGTGATACTTTACGTCGAGGATTCGCGCGGTCTGGTCGGCCCTCTCGAGGAAACGGCCGGCGTCGTGAAAGTCACGAGTCTCGCCCATCATCAGGGTGCGGTTTGTGACTCCTTGGAAGAGGTGCGAGCCGTCCTTCACCTTCTGGAAGAACGAGAAGGGGCTGCCGGCGAGAACCTTGTCTACGTCCCAGGCTTGGAAGTCCAGGTAGTAGCGGTTCACGCACTCCCACATCTCACTGGAAATCTGGTCGCGAATGGATCGCGCGTTTTCGCGGGCATAGCGAATGCACGAATAGATGCTGCCATCGTTCTCCGGGTCGAAGGCGAAAAAATGCAGGATCGACCGTTCGTCCTCGGAGGAGTAACGCTTCTGAAACATGTCGTTCTGGCCCGAGATGGCCAAGATGCTCGACCAACGGAGGGCATCGCCCACCAACGGACTTTCGAGCCCGAAGTGGTAGTGCACGTCGATCATGCGAGCGGTCGCCTCGGCACGCTCGATGTAGCGGCCGATCCAGTAGGCGCTCGAGGCGTGGCGGCTTAGCAACCCGCGCTCTCCCCGATCCCACCCATCGAAACCGGCGGAGCGGTTTGCATCTGAGACTGGGCCATCGCGCCCATGACCGGCGACTGGGTCTGACCTTGCGAGAGCACCCACGTGTCCTTGCTTCCTCCGCCTTGAGAGGAGTTGACGACATAGCTTCCCTTGCGCAACGCCACCCGTGTTAGCCCGCCAGGGGTGATCGTCACGCCATCTTTGCCGCACAAAATGTACGGCCGAAGGTCGACGTGGCGACCCTCGAAGCGATCTTCGAAGAAGCAGGGAGCGCGAGAAAGCTGGATGAGGGGCTGGCCGATGTAGCCGCGCGGATCGGCTTTGATCTTGTC